>CACXNL010000001.1 GCA_902769055.1 uncultured Pseudomonadota bacterium
GGATGATTTGGGCATGGATAGCCTCGCTCAAGCTGAACTTATTATGGAGTTCGAAAAGGAATTCGGTATCGAAATCCCGGAGGAAGATGCCGAAAAATTGATCACGGTCGCTGATGCCGTTAAATACTTGGATGAGCACGTAAAGTAAGTGAGAAAAGTGAAATGTATCGCCGAGCTGTAGTATGCCGTAAGGGGGCTGTAGCTCGGCGAGTATGGCGCTCGGATGTTTCATTAAAGGACTTTACCCAGGGGATCGAAATCTTGTGACTAGCGTTCTGGCTGTTATTTCGTTATATCTTTAGGTCTACAAAACTCCCATGAAGTACGCCTGGAACAGGCGTGTTTAACCTTATAGAGCGACAGACACAAGGTGCAAGATTTGCACCTTGTGTCGCTCAAATGAAGTCGCAACTCTAGAATTTAAATAAAGACTTTATGTAACCCCACAAAGTTCTCTTAAAAAAATTCGTTATTTTGTCCCACGTCCTACTTAGCATACTCGTGTTCGGGGAATTATCTTTCGCTTCCTTCAAGACAACTTTGTCTTTTACTTCGTTCTCTTTTTCGTGTAGTTCTTTTTTATCATTTAAAGCCGGCTTGATATTTGAAGTATACTTAGCATTCTGTAGTTGAAACTTGATTGTGCCTCCTTCTCGTGCCGTTTTGACCGAGTTATCGAATGTTAGTTGTTTATCTTCTACTTCCTGGCGCAGCGTTTCTATTTTATCTTTTTTGCTTGTTTCCTCCTTTAGCCCGCCTTGTTCAGGTAATTTATTTACGCTGGTCGCCAAACTTATTTCATCTTTTAGCTTTTTCTTATTTTCTTCAGACCCACTGGCTTTATTAAACTTTATATCATCTGTGGAAAGCTGCTCGTTTATCGTTCTGTTATTCACCTCATCTAGAATTTCACTTTTCTTTTCTTCGTTATCAACGCTCACTACTTTTTTCTTCAGCTCAAGTGCCAATTTTGGTCTGTTGCTTTTATTACCTCCGCTTGTTGAATTTCTCTTCTTCTTCTTTTCTTGTATTTTATTTTTGATAGACCAATACGCATTTTTGTCTTCCTGTATCTTCTCCTCCCAGAAGCTAGGACCATAATGACGTATTGCAATTTCTCGTGTTATTCTGTCAATCTCCTTTAAATCGGTTTCATCTGCGAGGGCTTCATTAAGTTCTTGCTTATATTCAAGATAGTGCAATGCACATTCCTTTTCGTATTGGCTGCCATGCGCCACACTGATGCTGCCCATTATTATCAGTGGCACTGCTCCAACTACGCCTAAACTCCTGCTTTTCATAGCCATAACCCACAACTCGAAACCATCATGGCAATTCTAATACATCTTGTTTCTTAGGTCAATGCGTTATCTGATTTAATGCTTTTTTTGTAATCACTTTGCAAAAATGAAAATCGACAATGTATGTTATATCCAATACAGCAACGCCCCGCAACAAACGTAACTGACCTTCATTGTACATGAGAATTTGCCTTGTTATTGCTCTAATTGTATTATTTTGCTGTTCTTCTTATGCCCTATTGTGTAGCAGGCATAGCGATGCAATCATTGGCAATATTTCAAGGCGTCCGGCTATCATATCGAGGATCAGGATGGCTTTTGAACCAATGTGTAATGCCGCGAAATTTTGTCCGTATCCTAGATTGAAAAGACAGGATGTGACGTGGCGAACTGCTTCCGGAAAGCTCGCATTTTCTGTAAGTCCCAACAGGACACAACTGGTTACAAAGGTGAGAGTTAATGCAAGTATGTATGCAATTACCGAATGTGTGAGGTTTTCATCTATTCTTTTGCCCTGATATTTCGGCATGCTGGCGTCGTACGGGTGAGATAGTTTCTTTATATGTGCGGCTAGAATTGCGAATAGTATCTGTATGCGGAATATTTTTATTCCAGCTGTTGTTGAGCCTGAGCAACTACCGATTACAGCTAATGTAGCCAAAATTGTATCGGAGTGCATGTATCCATCGGAGAAATCTAATCCAGTTGTCGTGATAGCTGAAATTGTAAGGAATATGTGTGATGTTATTCCATCAAATGTTATGTCGTTATTTACTATTGTCTCAACTATAATTGGAACAAATATTGTAAAAAACACCAATTTTAAATACCCGTTTGTTTGCGTATTTCTTAAGAAGGAATTTATACCGTTTTTGAAGCATTTTATAATTTCAAGAAACGTTATGCCGCCAATGAACATTCCAATCGACATAATCAGTTTGATTTGATTACTGTTGAAAAATTCTATTCCTGAATTTTTGGTTGAAAATCCACCAGTAGAAATAGCTGAGATACCATGACAGACTGAATCAAACAGGGGCATGCCGGATAACCTGAGGCAGAGTGCGATAGTTCCGATAAGTAGGACGTACAGCCATATAAAAAAACCTATTGTTTGGGTGGCTTTGGGAAAAAATTTTTGAGATTTATCTGAATTTTCGGTTTGAAATAGCTCCATCCCTCCGATTTTCATAATCGGCAGAATTACGATTCCAATTGCTATTATTCCGACCCCGCCAATAAAATGAAGTATAAAACGCCATAGATTTAGCGCTCTTGGTAATATTTCGACGTTTTGATAAACAGTAGCACCTGTTGTTGTGATGCCTGAAACAGCTTCAAAAAGAGCGGATGCGAATTTTAAGTTAACACCAGGGTAAACATAAAACGGAAACGCGCAAACAATTGCGCTGCTAATCCAAATTGAGACAACTAATAGGGATAAATCAGTTCGCTTTATGTTTAATTTTTCGTTCGTTCTACATGACAGAATTATGAGCCCACCTAAAAAAACGCTAGCCAATATAGCTGGCGCGAAAATCTTAAAGCACCGACCGAAATTTATAAAAAAGTCATATACCAACGGAATAAGCATTGCTCCTGCTAGACAACAGATGACGATCCCGTTTATGTAAGATATGGCTCTTAAGTCAATTTTCATGCGGTTCAGCGGACTTCCTAAGAGGTTCATCAAACATCTAAGCATTTTTTCCAAAGCACTTCAATTGCGACGCTAGAGCCTTAAATATCAACTTTTGCAGAAGTTTACAGCTAAAGGTGCGGTACAATGAAACTCGAGTTCTGATTTAAACGTGTGTCGCGTATGTTTTCTGGTTCAATGGTGGCGCTTGTTACGCCTTTTCGCGATGGAGCTGTGGATTATGTTGCATTGGAAAATTTAATTGATTTTCAAATAAAATCTGGTACTGATGCAGTTTTGGTGTGTGGTTCAACTGGGGAAGGTTTGTTGTTATCTGATAATGAGCGCGAAAAAATTATTACACATTCGCTCAAAGTTGCGAATAAGCGCGTTCCTATTATCGTCGGGTGTAGTTCATGTTGGACTGAAGATGCGATAAAGCTGACAAGGCAGGCTGAAGAGCTGGGGGCTGATGGGGTTTTGCTAATTGCCCCATACTATGTCAAACCAACGCAATATGGCATTATTCAACATTTTACTACTGTGCATGACAGCACGAATATATCGATCATAATGTATAACAATCCGGGACGTTGTGCCGTTGATATGTCAGTTGACACGATAGCCGAAGTTGCAAAATTGCCCAGAATTGTCGCGCTGAAGGATTCGAATACGAATTTATCGAGGGTGAATTTTTTAAAACAAAAAACTCCGGAATTAAAACTCCTTTCTGGAGATGACGCGAGTTTGTTAGGTTATCTTGCCCATGGAGGAGATGGTTGTATTTCGGTTACCGCAAACATTGAGCCGGCATTAGTTAAAAAACTGGTTACTTCCTATCAAAACCGAGATATAGCAACGGCGCAGGCAGTCGCGAATAAACTTGCACTGATAAATGAAGCAATGTTTATCGAACCAAACCCAATACCAGTAAAGTACATCTTATCCCGAATGGGTTTTATAGCAAACGAGTTGCGTTTACCACTATGTCCTGTGTCGCACCAAGCAATGACGCGGTTAGATGAGATGTGCATTCTTTCTAAGAAAGATTAGCTTAAGGAGTAGTAGTAATACCTTTTATCTTTCATATTGGCAGGCCTGTTTCTCTTCTTTAGAGGAACGCTGGTGAGGACGAAAGATGTTATAATGAGCAGATACCGATATGAGTTTCGATTGAAGACGTGGCGCTTTTAAGAAGGAGAAATCAAGAAGAAGTCAATATTTGGTCTGGTTTTGTTGACGCTTTGTCGACAGTTTTATTGGTTTTTATATTTGTTTTAGTTGGTTTCATAGCGTCGCAGGTGTATCTATCTGGCATAATTTTTGATAAAAATTCTTCGCTCTCCGATGCGCAAGGGAGGTTGTCGGATGTGTGTCGGTTACTGAATTTAGAGAAGGATAAAAATTCGGAATTGTCAAATAAAAATGCCGATTTGGCAAAGCAAATCTTGGAATTAAATGAAACAATAGCAAATTTACAGAGTATGTTTGATAAAGAAGCTGCACTAAAGAATAAAGAGCATGAAGCAAAGCTGACTTTGGAAGAAAAAATCGAAGAATTGACGAAAAATCTGAAGGACGTTATGGCAGCACTGGCGGCAGAGCATAAAACTACCGAGGAACAGAGGGCGGCACTGGAGTATATCAAAAAAGAAAATGTAAAATTGAATGAATTGAAGAAATTGAGTTCATATCGGTCTGAGTTTTTCGATAAATTACAAAGTATAGTTAAAGGAAAGAGCGGAATAAAAATATCTGGTGATCGTTTTATATTTCAGTCGGAACTATTTTTTGATTCAGCCTCCGATGAACTGAGTGACGATGGGAAGAAACAAGTTTCCGAATTAGCGAAAGTCGTTAAGGAAATTGGAAAGAAAATTCCCAAGAACATAAAGTGGATTTTGCGAGTGGACGGACATACCGATGCGCGACCGATAAACAGTGGCAAATTCAAATCGAATTGGGCACTTTCTGCTGCGCGCGCAATTTCGGTCGTGGAATTCTTGAAAGGGGAGGGGATATCCCCGAAAAATTTGGTAGCCGCTGGATTTGGAGAACATCAGCCGATTACTAATGGGAGAAGTTCAGAAGATTTAGCAAAGAATAGGCGAATAGAATTTAAATTGGATGAGATATGAAGAAGAAGTTAACAATTATTTTTTCTGGTCCTTCTGGGGTCGGAAAATCAACTTTAATAGATTATTTACTAAAAATGTTTGACTATGCAGGCTTAACTGTTTCGCATACGACGCGTTCTCCTCGCAACGAAGAAGTGGACGGGGTTAATTATCACTTTGTTACATTTGAACAGTTCAACCGAATGGTAGAAAACGATGATTTTGTTGAATATGTTGAATGTTACGGTAATTTTTATGGGACATCTAAGCAGGCGATAATCGAAGTCTTGCGAGACAAAGACATTTGCGTGCTGGATTTGGAATATGAAGGTGCATACAGACTTTTGTCTGAGGGGATAGCTGGCAGCAGGTGTGTCGGTATTTTGGTTTTACCTCCGTCCCTCAGAATATTAAAGCAACGCTTATGTGAGCGTAAATCTGAAACATCAGAGAGTTTGAGTATGAGAATAAACGAAGCATTCAAGATCAACAAAACAGTGAAATACGATTACGTGATAATAAACGACGATTTAAAGACCTCGGAGCAAACCTTGCTTCGTCTTATAGAGAAGGAGTTGAATCAGTTGCTTTAACATCGTCTACCGCTTTCCACCATTCAGAAAAATTTTGTTCTGGCTGTGTTAAGTAAACTGTTTCACCGATTTTGGGTGTGATCAGTTTAAATTTTGCACTTCTAGCCATTTCACTTATTTTCTCTAGTGGCTCAAACCAAGGATGTTTTGCTAAATTAAATTTCGAGTTATGTCCTGCAATCACCCGTTTTGCCTTCAAGTCTTTCGCCGCTTGCACAGTCTTCCCTGGACTTTTGTGTATATACTGCCAGTCCTCATTGTATTGCCCAGCTTCAAGTAATGCTAAATCGATGCCCCGAAATTTATAGCCATATGTTTTATAATGTTCGTCATATCCAGAATCTCCATCGACGTATATTTTAAATCCATTTATGTTTATCACAAATGATGCCCACAAAGTTTTGTTTCTAGTCAGCCATCGTCCAGAAAAGTGGCGCGCTGGGATGCACGTGATTTTTCCATTTGGAATTTCAATTTCGTCATCCCAATCCATTTCTGTGATCTTCTCTTTATCAAGTCCCCAATATCTCAAATGAGAGTCTACACCAAGGGGTGTTATTACGTGTCTGATCTTGGATTTCAAAGCCTTCACTGTCGGATAATCGAGATGATCCCAGTGGTCGTGAGTGATAATCAAAAAGTCTATTTCAGGAAAGTCATCCGCTTGGTAAACATTAGTTCCAGGAAAAGCCCTTATCATAAATGGAAATGGCGATGCATGATTACTTAAAACTGGGTCAACCAAAAATGTTAAACCACCAAGCTGTATATAATATGATGAATGCCCTAACCAAATAACTACATTTTTACTCTTGTTAATTGATTTTATGTCAGTTTTTACAGTAGGTATCGCCTTTGTGGGAACCGTATTCGGATATTTCTTGAACACAAAATCCAGCCTAGCTTTTATGGCAGAACGTTTTTTTGTCGGTTCTGGAATAGGGTATCGGTTTTGAAATTGTCCGTTTTTGTAATTCGGCGAATTTTTTATTTTTGCCAGGCTAATTTCATCTGGCATCTTTCCAAATTTAGGCAAATTTAAATACGCAAAGCCCATTCCCACGATAAACAGGCAAAATACCAAACATTCTTTGAGCATTTTTTCCTCCAATATTATGGCGGATGGGGTGGGATTCGAACCCACGAAGGAGTTGCCCCCTTGCCGGTTTTCAAGACCGGTGCCTTCAACCACTCGACCACCCATCCGCGCTCATGTTGCAATTCTAAGCGAATATCAAAAATAAATCCACAACCGCTGTTACCGCTTAGATGTCAGGCAGCAATTGTGGAGAAGGGAAGTAATAAGCGCTGCGTTGTGCCTGGCTATACTCATATTTTTGCGATATGCCTAAAAGTTTTTACAAGGTGCTTTATAGATGCTGAGTGGTTTTCGGGGTATTAGCTATTTATTCAAATATACTCAAGGCGCAGTGGTCTGTGTGCTATTGAAATACGGGGTGTTATTTTATAACATCAGCTTATGAGCGTTGTTCTCATTGTGGGAACTGTATGTTGGTTTCCATAATATATATTATGAGGAATTGTTAGAGAGGAGAAATTTTGATGATTGAGAGAACTTTTTCGATAATTAAGCCGGATGCGACGAGGCGTAATTTGACTGGCGAGATAAACGGAATGATTGAGTCGGCAGGCTTTAGGATAGTTGCGCAAAAACGTGTACATATAACGCTGGAGCAAGCAAAGCGCTTTTATGCCGTACATGCGGAAAAGCCGTTTTATGATGACTTGTGTAAGTTTTTAAGTTCGGAGCCGATCGTAGTACAGGTGCTGGAAAAAGAGAATGCCATTGCCGATTATAGGAAACTTATGGGCGCTACCAATCCGGCGAACGCCGAAGAAGGCACGATTAGGAACAAATTTGCTTTGTCGATTGACCAAAATTCAGTGCATGGTTCAGATGCGCCCGAAACAGCGGCAAACGAGATAAAATTTTTCTTCAGCGATGTCGAGATTGTTGGATAAATTAAAAAGAAATCCTGGACAATGTTTATAAAATATATTCCAAATATATTGTGCTTATTTAGGATTCTTTGTGCATTTCTCTTTATGTATTTTTTAATATTCGGAAATAGAGTTGGCACTGTATCGTCTGTTGTGTTAGGCGGGGTAAGTGATTTTTTTGATGGTTACATCGCCCGAAAATGCAAGTGTGAAACAAGGATTGGCGAATTGCTCGATCCCTTGGCAGACAAGGTTTTTGCGAATATCGTGCTTTGGGGAATGGCGCTATTTCATCAAGTGAGTTTTCCCTACTGGTGCGCATATTTGATATTGGCTGCTGCCCTATCCTTCCGGGATGTTATTTTGCTTTTAGGGTCGATTTTCGTTTTATTCAAACGGGTTGCGTTAAATTTAAAGCCGCTTTACATAAGCAAAATATGCACTACATTAGTTTTTATTTTTATTGGTTATTCGATAATTTTTATGGGGGCAAATTTTCGATCTTCTGCCCTTCCCTATTCTCTATACGAATTATTGCAGCAATTTGGACTGGATTTTGGATATAGTTTTAGTTCTTTCTATAGGTTTCTGGAACGCATTGGATTATACGTCGGATATACGAGTGTCTTAATGGTGATTGCAACATTTGTTGCTTATATAGTGCGATTTGTTAAAAATATCATAAAAAATGGTCAGTAAAACTTTATATGATTTTGATATAGAACAAATTGCCAACTCCGGGCAATGTTTCAGAATGTCGAAAATATCTCCTGCAATATGGATGGTTAAAGCGTTTGGACGAGTGCTTCATATAACGACGATAAGTGCAAGTGAATATATATTCGATTGTTCTGAAGAGGAATACAAGAAACTTTGGTATAATTATTTCGACTTAGGCGCCGACTATTCCACATGCAAAGAAGTAATAAGGCGTTCTCAGGATCCGTATTTGATAAAAGCAATCGATTTTGGCTATGGCATTCGAATACTTCGCCAAGATCTTTGGGAAACTATAGTTAGTTTTATAATTTCGCAACGAAATAATATCGCAAGGATAAGAGGTATTATAGATCGGCTATGTCGTCCTTTTGATGATGTGTTTCCCTCCCCTACTCTCCTCAAGGACTATTCCGAAGACGATTTCAAAATGCTCGGATTGGGGTATAGAGCAAAGTATATTGTTAGTCTTGTGAAAGCGGTTTTAAATGGCGAACTTGATTTAGATTATCTCAAAACATTATCAACACAAGAAACAATGAAGTATTTACAGAAATTTAATGGAATAGGTTCAAAAGTTGCAAATTGTATTGCCCTGTTTTCATTGCATAAAATCGATGCTTTTCCAATAGATGTCTGGATAAAACGTATCATCGATACGCATTATAACGGTGAATTTCCCATAGAGAAGTATGCACCATTCGCAGGCATTGTCCAGCAATATATGTTTTTTTATGCACGTTCTTTGCATACATCGTGAATAAAACATTATTTGTAAATAAATTTTTAATGCTTTATTGCTTTATATTATCCTCATATTGACATTATGAGTACCTTTGTGTTAGCCTGACAATGAGTGTAAGTTTCGGGAGTGCTCCATGCTCATATATTTGCTTTTGGCTTTATTGCTGTTTATGATTTTTGCTTCCGTATTTATTGTTGATCAGCAGACGTGTGCAATAATCGAACGGCTTGGGAAATTTGAGCGGCTGGCATATCCGGGACTGAATTTCAAAATACCTCTAATTGAAACCAAAAGGGCTAGTCTATCAATGCGAATACATCAATTAGAAGTGGTCGTTGAAACAAAGACGAAGGATAATGTTTTCGTTAAAGCAGTAATAGCTGTGCAATATAGGGTGCTACAATCCAAGATTTATGAGGCATTCTATATGCTGCATGACCCGGTCGGGCAGATTAAGTCATTTGTCTTCGATTTGGTCAGAGCGCAGGTGCCATCGATGGATTTGGATGATGTTTTTGCAAGGAAGGACGATATTGCAGATGCAGTGAAAACAGAGCTTGAAAAGCCGATGTCCGATTTTGGCTATGAAATAATAAAAGCACTTGTGACTGATATCGATCCGGATGCGAATGTCAAAGCGGCGATGAACGAAATAAATACAGCGCAAAGGTTGAGAGTAGCTGCTACAGAAAAAGGCGAAGCGGAGAAGATACTCAAAGTGAAGCAGGCTGAAGCTGAGGCGGAATCTTGCATACTCCATGGGAAAGGTGTTGCTGGTCAACGGCAAGCAATAATTGAGGGGCTATGCCAATCCGTTGATGAATTTGTGAAGCAGACGGGAACAACTCCGGCTCATGTGATGGACATGGTTCTTTTAATTCAATATATTGATACACTGAAGGATATTGGTTCAAATTCAAAATCTAATGTAGTATTCGTTCCACATTCTCCGAATGGAGTTGCTAGTATAAGCGACCAGCTTCGTGAGACAATTTTTGCGGCGGATATTCTGAAAGGTGATGCGAAGAAAAAATAGTTGTGTTAGAGTAAAACCGATGGTTAGAGAAAGGATGTATGGATTATGAATTACAATTTTAATCGAAGCCCTATACAAATAGATACGGGGTTAAACGGGTATATGTCGTCCGTATTTAGCAAGATGTTCATGGCGCTGTGCCTGACCGGTGGGGTGTCGTATGTGTGTAGCACGAATGCGCGGGTTCTTCAGGTGCTGTCGGGTGGGGTTTCGACCTTGCTGATGTTGGTAACTTTGGGAATAGTGTTTTACCTGTCCTCATGCATACATAAAATTTCGGTAGAGCGCGCAAGTGCATTCTTCTGGATCTACGCGACGCTTATAGGACTTTCTTTTTCGCCTTTATTCGCTGTCTTCACCGGAGAAAGTCTTGCTACAACGTTTTTCACGACATCGATATTTTTCGGAAGCATGAGCCTGTATGGGTACGTGACGAAGAGGGATTTAACTGGGCTAGGTTCGTTTATGACCGTCGGATTGTTCTCGGTAGTCATAGCGACAATAATAAACATTTTCCTGAGAAATTCATTTTTGCAAATGGGATTGTCAGCAATAACGATAGTTGTGTTCTGTGGATTAACAGCTTATGACATACAAAGGATAAGAGACCTTTATGTCAGGGCTGACAATAGCGAAACAGCAAGCAAATGTGCAATCCTCGGCGCGTTGTCGTTGTATCTCGACTTTATAAATATATTTTTGGCATTACTGAGGTTCGTCGGAAATAGAAAATAGCTGTTGAATGTACCTTTGATTATTGGCGTCGTTATGGCGCCTTTTTTTATATCCGTCTTGTTTTTTCTTGTGTGGCTTCGCCCACAACTATACACCAAATGTGGACTTACACCATCCAGCACATCCCTACACCTTAACAAAGAGGGCGTCGGCTGCTGAAACCGACGCCCTACCCTGCCTTTATCTCGAATATTATTTCCAGATCTTATGCTTAATGCTTCCCCATGCGCTCCAGAAGAAGTTCTTCACTTTGCTCCAGACTCGCGATAGCAACGATTGTTGCGTAGGTTTTTGCTGTCCTGTGTTATGACCACAACTTTGCTTTTGACTTGTAGCCTTATTTTCTTTTATTTCAACGGAATTATTCTCTTGTTTAATGTTTACTTTATCTTGCTCTTTAATGGTTTGTTCTTTTTCGGATGTTAGTTCAGACTTATCAATTACTACTGTTTTTCCAGAGACAGTCTCTTTGTCCGTGCTTTTTTGATCCTCGGGCGCCTCAATTGTTGTTTTGTTCTCACTTTGGACTTGTTCTGTTAACTTATCTAGTTTTGGTTCTTCTTTTTGGTCTTCACCTAATTCGTCGTTTAAACGATCCTTATTTTCCTCAGGTTTATTGATTGTATCAGATACATTTTTTATTGTGTTAAGCTCTTCTTCTTTCTTCGGAGGCTGCTCCTTTAGTTCATCTTTAATATCCTGTGCAAGATTTTCCGCTTTTTTAGTATCATCGCCTACTGCTTCTTTTTTTAATTCAATTTCTAACTCTGACTTTTTGCTTTTAGTTCCCTTGCCTATTGAATTTCTCTCTCTCTCTCTCTCTCTCTTGCTGTTCTTTCTTTTTCTCCAGATCTAAATACGCATCACGAGCTGCTTTATATTTCTCTTCAGTGAATGGGTATCCAAAATGCTCTTGTTTCAAGTTATCTTCCATCTCGTGCACTTCATTTATCGGATAACCATTCCAATCACCTCTTTCGGCAATCGCGGCAATCTCGTTGTTGTACTTAGCATATTGCCTTGCAAGCTGCCGTTGATACTTTTCGCTGCCGCTTGCCACACTGATGCTGCCCGCCACCGTCAACAGCACTGCTCCATGTGTTATCAATGTTCTGTTCTTCATTTTCATAACCTCTTTCAAAGATTTACAGGGTAATTCTAATACCCCTTGTTTCTTACGTCAATACATTATTTGATTTTATGTTCTCCTTTGAAACTTCCTCAAAGAATAAGGTGTGGATTGATGAATTGCGGCTAGTGCCGATATTCGAATAATGTGATAACATCTAAGAATGGGTGAGCTTTGACTAAAGATTAGGTATGGCGAGAGTTACTGTAGAGGATTGTCTGGATAAGGTTCCTAATAGGTTTGAGTTAGTTATGATGGCTTCAAAGCGGGCTAAGGATCTTGAGAGAGGGGCGATAGCGTCTATACCGAAGGAGGACGACAAGTCAACGGTCGTAGCGCTTCGAGAAATAGCCGAAGACACTATATCGTTGAGCGGATTAAGGGAACTTGCTAAGCGGTCGACATACGAAGATGCCGATTTGGAAGAAAGTTATAACGATGATGCAGCAAGGACTGTTGAGGAATTGATGCAGGAGCCGGATAGTCCCGGTTTGCCGGAAGAAGAGGATGGGCAGATCGAGCTTGATGAAGAAGACCTGAAGGCGCTGGAGGATTTAGATACGGTATTGGATGAGGGAGAGGAATCTCAAGACGGAGAAGGCAAGCAATGGCACCTATAAGAGTAAGGTTTGCGCCTAGTCCAACCGGAGTTTTGCATATAGGATCAGTGAGGACTGCGCTGTTTAATTGGCTTTTTGCTAGGCACAATAATGGGAAGTTTTTGTTGCGTATTGAGGACACCGATAAGCTGAGATCGACTGATGAGAATACTAAATCTATATTCGAAATATTGAAATGGCTTGAGATAGATTGGGACGAGGAGCCGGTTATACAATCGGGCAATATTGAGCGACACAAAGCAGTGGCGCATGAGTTGGTTGAAAAAGGACGGGCGTATTATTGCTATTGCACTCCTGAGGAACTTGCACAAAAGAAAGAAGAAGCACTGAAGGCGGGGAAGTCTTATAAATATAACGGAAAATGCCGAAATATAACGCACCCGGTTGCCGGAATAAATCCAGTCATACGATTGAAGGCGGATACCGAGGGAACGACAACAGTTGATGATATGGTGCAGGGGATCGTGACGATAGAAAATTCCCAAATGGATGACTTGGTTTTGTTGCGTTCTGATGGCACTCCGACATATATGCTTTCGGTTGTTGTTGATGACCACGATATGGGAGTAACTCATGTCATACGTGGTGATGACCATCTGACAAATACCTTTAGACAAATACAGATATACCGTGCTTGCGGATGGGATATTCCGAGATTTGGTCATATTCCACTTATATATGGTCCAGATGGGGCAAAGTTGTCAAAAAGGCATGGGGCTGCGAGCGCTGAGGATTATCGGAGCTTGGGTTACCTCCCGGAGGCAATTTCAAACTACCTGTTGCGTCTTGGCTGGAGCCATGGCGATTACGAGATAATAACGCGAAAACAGGCTATTGAGTGGTTTGATTTCGATAACGTGGGGAAGTCGCCTTCCAGGTTTGATATGGCGAAGTTGCAAAACCTAAACGCGCATTACATGAAGGAGCGGGGTAACCAATCGCTTCTGGAATATACGAAGCCATTCTTTAAGCAAAAATTGGACAAAGTTCAAGAAGAGCGAATATTGGCGGGTCTCGATAGCTTAAAAGAGCGTGCAAAGACGGTTGTAGAATTGGCTGAAGCTGCAAAAGTATACATATGTGCTCCTGAGACGTATGCTGAAGAATGCTCTAAATACGCGACTCCAAATCATCTGAAATGGCTAAAAGAAGTTGCGAAGATAATAGCTGATTCCGATGAGCTAGTTGAAGCGGATCTGTGCAATAAAGTGAAAGAGCTAGCAAAGACCAATGGCACAAAGTTGGTAGAGATAGCACAAGCTATTCGTGGCGCCCTTTGTGGCAAGTTGGTTTCACCTAGCGTATTTGAAATAATAGCGATACTTGGCAAAGAGGAAGCTCTGAGAAGGATTAACGCATATATTGAATATTTTGCAAAATAATTCGGGGTAGTGAATTGGTTTATGTGGCTATCCGATTTTGCTCACGTTTCTTCGAATAGCGTCTTGTGCAGTGTCGCAACAAGTGGAAGTGTTTGTTGCAGTGGCACGACAAATGTTTGTGAGCGCGTCCCTGAAATGGTTTTCTTTACATTGAAAGCATCGTACACTGTTTTTGCAGTATTGTTTCCAACGACAGTTACGGTGCCTACGTCGTTATCTGCTTTTGCAACAATGTTTGCATTTGATAAGGTTGCCTGTATTTCCGACTGGATTGTCTTCGGAATAAGGCATACGCCCGGGAAGAGTTTTACCACGGATTTAACAGGTTCTAGTAATAACTTTAGATTTTGTTCTTCGGCAACATCTGTGTAAATTGCAAACATATCAATATTATGAGCAATTCCAATAGCCCCATAATTTGAAGTGGATAGTGTTTGATTTGTTATTTTTGTTCCCTCGCCCTCTGAGAAACTAGATGAAACTCTGAGATTTACGTTATATTCTTTAGCAATTTGTACTGACTTTGTTTGAAGAACCTTAGCTCCCCACGATGCTAGTTCAATCATATCGTCATATGACACTTCGTTCAATCTATGCGCATTCAGTACCACTCTTGGATCCGCAGTATAAACACCATCAACGTCGGTATATATAAAGCATTCGTCTGCATTTATCGCTTTCGCCACGGCGCATGCTGTAGCATCAGAGCCGCCCCGCCCTATCGTACAAATATCTCCATTCTTCAAAATTCCCTGAAAGCCAGTCACAATCGGCACCGCTTCCTGTGAAAGCGTCTCAAAGATTTTCTGTCTAGAAATATGGGTTATGCAGGCTTCTGAATGTTTCCCTGATGCCGTTATTGGGATTTGCCATGCATTCATTGATTTTGCCGAAATGCCTTTAGAATTCAGAGCTAAAGCCAACAGTCCCGCTGAAATTTGTTCTCCAGAACTAATAACTGCATCGTACTCTCGGTTAAAAGGTGTATCTGTAAATGATTTTGTCAGCTCTATAAGACGATTCGTTACACCTTGCATGGCGGAGGTCACCACGACAACACGAGCTCCCTTTTTAACAAATTCAACTATGATATCCGCAACATGAGAAATACGCGCCGTCGTCGCAACCGATGAACCACCGAACTTTAGGACGTATAAACTCATTATCCTTTGTAATCTATCCAACCGATGTGGTTGTCGGGACGTTTATACACAACGTTAATTCTTCCGGAATCTGAATTTTTAAACATCACAACCGGCATTTCAGTTAAATCCAGTTTCATTACAGCCTCGCTGACGCTTAGTGGTAAAATCAGGCTTTCTTGCTCTGCAATAACTAGATGCTCTTCATCGGCATCGTTAGATGACGGTTTTCTTTCGATAATATACCGGGTTGCCTCAGTTGCCCTTGCCCATTCAGAACGCCGGGATTTGTCTTTTATTCTGTTCTTGTGCTTTTTTATACGTTCCTCCAGGCGCTCGAGCGCTATATCAACCGCTCGATATGGATCATCCGATGCTCCATTTGCTTTTATGACAAACCCTTTGTTTAGATATAAACAAACTTCCGTCTCAAATATCCTGCTATCTTTGTGCACGGTTACATTTGTGTCGATTTCTTCCGCAATATACTTTTCAATCAAATTTTCGGTTCGACTTTCCGCATATTCCCTCAGACTTTCACCGAGATCTACACCTTTTCCAAAAACCTTTATAGTCATAAATTTCTCCCAAAAACTCACCCCTTTTATAAGTTGATGGTAGCAAATTCAGAACTTTTTGTGTAGATATGAGATTAGAAAGCTGTTGGCATGTCGGTATATTACTTCGATTGCGCACAAGTCCCGGTTCGTCGCTTTTACTCGCAGTTCGTCTTAAATCCTAAGCTATCGGCGTCTTAACTGTTCGCGGTATTTCATATATGTGAAATGCACACCTCATCCGGAGATGTGCATATTTGGGTGAGCGTTACTATAGCACATCTCCATAACGATCAATGGCAATTAGCCGCATTGTGCCCAGATCGGCATCCCATACCCAGTTTGGGTAGTACGTCAGCTGCGTGCCAGCACTTTCATCCAGCTTGATATAATTCTTCAGTATTAAACTGTTGCAGTCCCTCAGCATAGTTCCATCATATCCAGGGTATTTTATGCTGTTCTTGTTGAAATCGCTTATTTCTAGTTCAATTAAAGAATTGCAGCCTTCAAGTATATATTTCATTTTTGCTACCTTTTGTGTATCAAAATTTGTCAAATCTAATCTGGTGAGACAGCTACACCCCTTGAACATCATGCTTATGTCTGACACATTGCTAGTGGTAAAGCTACTTAAATCCAAGCTAATGAGGCTACTACATCCTTCAAACATACTGTGCATTGTCGATACGTTACTTGTGTTGAATGTGCTTAAATTTAAGTCAATGAGACTTTTACATCTTGAGAACATAGCTTCCATTTGCGATACCTTTCCTGTGTCAAACTTCGTTAAATCTAACTTAATGAGACTACTACACAGGTTGAACATGTGGCTCATATTGGATACGTTGCTTGTATTAAAATTGCTCAAATCTAAGTTAATGAGACTATAGCATGATGAAAACATGCTTGACATATTAGTTACTTTACCTGTACCAAGATTTTCGAGGTTTAGTACCTTTAGATTACTACAACACGCGAACATTGATTCCATATCCGTTACGTTTTGTGTGTTGAGATTTCCAAGATTTATAGTGTGTAAATTACTGCAAAAAGCAAACATGCTATTTGTATTTGTGATGTCTGTCCTGTCTCTTATGCCGCCAAGATCGATTTTTCGGAGAACTCTAGCCCACTGAAACATTGCCGATAAATCTTGTGGGAAATTTACATATTGACTATCATTTTCCTGAAAACTTAATTCTACAAGTAAATTGCGTGTATCTGTGTCTAAACCTAAATACTCGAATGCTTTTGGAGCTATAGATACTGTATATTTTTTCGTTCCATTTTTATAGCTTCCAGGAATAATTAGTCTGATCTTTTGAGGTTGGTCAGGTATAACCGCGTCTTCCTGCATAGAGACTTTTTTTATACAGAAATCGTTAATTTCTTCGCCAGTGTTATTTTTTACGACACTGTAATCTCCAGTAAATGTAAAATAGCCATTTTGAGTGTCAGACCCATTAAATGTTATCGTGGTTGCACAAACCGTAACTGAGCTTAAGCACGAGAGTGCCATCACTTTGTTTATCCTTTTCATAAAAGTTTTCCAAAAAATAACCTATGCCCCATGATATATTGCTTTTCATAAAGACACAATATTTATTTCTGGCAAAACAAAAATATTTTATATAAAATTTTATATATTTGATGCAATATCTTGTATTTCGCCTTCTCCTCCTGGATCGTATCGGCAATTAGCCAAAAGTAAATGTACGGTTTCTATTGAATGAATTATGAAAGCTGTTCTGAAAAATCAGAATATTTGAAACGAAATCTTTCGGAAAGGTTTCCGCTGTGATAAAGTCACGATTTTTGCTAAACTGACGCTAGTTTAATTTTTGTCAAAAATTGAGGTTTTGATGTTATCTTTCATCGACATAGGGATCGTGGCATGTGGCGTTCTAGCTGTCTTGTTCGCGATGTCTAAAATTGGTTCTGTTTTCAAGCTGCCTTGCGGAAATGACAGAATGGTTGAGGTTTCTAATGCGATACAGATCGGGGCAAAAGCCTACCTAAACAGGCAGTACTCTACGATTGCCATGGTCGGCATTGTCGTGACGATATTGCTTGGATTTTTCCTGTCTCCTTACGTTGCTGTTGGCTTCGTGTTGGGAGCTGTGCTTTCTGGAATTGCGGGATACATCGGCATGAATATATCTGTTCGTGCAAACGTTAGAACGGCAGAAGCAGCGAGAACTTCGCTCCAAAAAGCGCTTACTGTTGCGTTCGATTCTGGTTCGATAACTGGCATGCTCGTTGTGGGCGCTGGACTTATCGGCGTCTCTTGCTACTATTTCGTTTTGCAATCGATGAATTTGGAGCTGAGGGTAGTCACTGAATCGTTGGTGGCACTGAGTTTCGGAGCCTCACTGATTTCGATTTTCGCGCGACTTGGTGGCGGAATTTTCACGAAAGGCGCTGATGTCGGTGCTGATTTGGTTGGAAAGGTTGAGTCAAATATTCCGGAAGATGATCCGAGAAATCCGGCAGTTATAGCAGATAATGTCGGAGACAACGTTGGGGATTGTGCCGGAATGGCGGCGGATTTGTTTGAGACGTATGCTGTGACAATAGTTGCTTCAATGGTTTTGGCGAGTATACATTTTGCAGATGACGTTAAATCGACAATGATGCTTTATCCTCTTGCAATAAGCGCTGTATGTATAATCGGTTCAATAATTGGTACGTTCTTCGTCAAGTTGGATGCTTCAAAAAAGATTATGAAAGCACTATACAAGGGGCTAATTGGTTCAGGTATTGCTTCAATAATTCTGGTGTATGCGGTAACGAGCTTGATGTTTGATTCATTGAATACTGAAATCTCGTTTGCTGGTGGAATCTTTACTCCAATGAATTTGCTTCAGTGTTGCTTTGTTGGAGTAGCTGTGACCGGGTTGCTAGTTGTAGTGACTGAGTTCTATACATCTGTTTCATACAGACCTGTCAAAAGCGTTGCAAGCGCATCGCAAACAGGACATGCGACGAACATAATACAAGGGCTTGCAGTTTCTATGGAGGCACCTGCGATGCCAACAGTTGTGATTTGTGGCGGTATAATTTGTGCTTACATTTGCGCCGGATTGTTCGGTATTGCAATTGCTGCAACAACAATGCTTGCATTTGCAGGGATAATAGTTGCTCTGGATGCCTACGGTCCTGTAACAGATAATGCCGGCGGAATTGCCGAAATGTCGGAGTTGCCAGGTGAAGTGCGAGAAATTACAGATGCTTTGGATGCCGTCGGAAACACGACAAAGGCTGTGACAAAGGGATATGCAATAGGATCGGCGGGACTTGCGGCACTGGTTCTGTTTGCCACGTATGTTGAGGACTTAGTGCACTATTTCCCGAATTTGCATGTGGAGTTTAACTTGCAAAGCCCATACGTTTTGGTTGGGTTGCTGTTCGGAGCAATGTTGCCGTATCTCTTCGGTTCTTTCGGAATGAAAGCTGTCGGGAAAGCTGGAGGCGCAGTAGTGCTTGAGGTGAGACGGCAATTTAAAGAAATCAAGGGCATAATGACAGGAGAAGCAAAGCCTGATTACAAGGCAGCTGTGGATTTGCTAACTAAATCGGCAATTAAGGAAATGATCGTGCCGTCGATTTTGCCGCTGTTTGCTCCGGTTGCAGTCTATTTCGCCATAAATGCAATAGCTGGGCAAGATGCCGCATTTTCAGCGTTAGGCGCAACGTTGATTGGCACCATAGTTTCTGGGCTTTTCGTTGCTATTTCGATGACCTCGGGTGGCGGAGCTTGGGATAATGCCAAAAAGTATATAGAAGATGGCAACTTTGGCGGAAAAGGATCAGATGCCCATAAGGCAGCGGTAACTGGAGATACTGTTGGCGATCCATACAAAGACACCGCAGGTCCAGCCGTGAACCCGATGATAAAGATAATCAACATAGTGGCTCTGTTATTGCTTGCAATGCTTGCTGCATAATGAATGAAAGACGCGGAGTTTGTTTCCGCGTCGTTTTGCAACGTTTATGTTAGTATAAAGGCGAGAAAATTTTTAAATTGATATACATAAAGATGGATGTAATAAAAGTTCTATCTGATTTTGTGTCGTTTAAGACAGTAACCCCGGATGGTGAAATAGCGATTGATTATTGCGCAGATTTTCTTGCGAAGATTGGATTTAAATGCAAGAAGCTGAATTTTGGGAGTGTTTCAAATTTATATGCAAAATACGACAATGGCGAGAAAAACATTTGCTTCGCGGGACACGTAGATGTCGTACCGCCACTTGATGGCTGGGACAGTGATCCTTTTGTTTTGACTGAACGAAATGGTTTGCTTTATGGTCGTGGTACAAATGACATGAAAGGCGGTTTGTCGGCTTGTTTATCAGCGATTTCGGATTTTTTACAGACCGCTACTCCTAATTTTTCCATTTCTGTTATTTTAACGAGCGATGAAGAAATAATGGGCAATAACGGGACAAGTAAAGTCGTGGAGTGGTTACAAGAGCGTGAGGAAAAAATAACCGGTTGCGTTTTGTGCGAAAGTTGCTCACCAGATAAAACCGGCGAGTATATAAAAATAGGTTGCAGAGGGAGTTTAAATGTTAATTTTTATTCCACTGGAACGCAGTGCCACATTGTAAGCGGGAGCAAATTTGGTAACCATTTGCACAAATTTATTAAATTTTTGACTCAATTTTCAAATATAAAATTGGATGAAGGGAATGAAAATTTTTCACCATCTGATATAGAAATGACGTCTGTGGATGTAGGGAATACAGTTCGAAATATCATACCAAGTTCAGCTAGTGCGAAATTTAATATCAGGTTTAATGACTGTTGGAATTTCGATAAATTGGAAAACTTTGTAAAAGAGAAATTACCTCAAGGTATATCCGCAAATTTTGAACGATTTGGATTTCCATTTATCGGCTCAGACAAAAACTTTATAGATTTTCTTTCAAACAGCCTGGAAAAAACACTCGGTTTTGTACCGAAAGTAGGTACAGCAGGAGGCAACTCAGATGCTTTATCTTTGCATAAAATAACGAATGTTGTGGAAATAGGAACACCAATCGCAAATGCTCATATCGTAAATGAGTTTATAGCAAAAGAAGATCTCGAGAAATTGCATAAAATTTACTTTAACATCTTGCAGGATTTTTCAAAAATCTGAGATTTAACGCATATGGTACAATACGTACGGTGTAATCGTTTTCGATGAAATTATGAGTTGGTTGAGTGAAGTTATTACTCCGAAAATTAAATCTTTCTTAGGAACTAATTCAAATATTGAGGAAAACCTTTGGACGAAATGTCCTTCGTGTGAGCGAATGATATATTCAAAGGAGCTCGAGGAAAATTTAATGGTTTGCGGGTACTGTTCGCACCATTTGTATTTACCAGTCCAAGCACGTTTTGAACTTGTTTTTGATGAAAAAAAATATGAAAAACTCAAGATAGTAAGAGTAAAGGATGACCCAATAAAATATAAGGATACGAAACGCTATATCGATAGGCTAAAGGATGCGCGAGCAAAAACCGGAGAAGAAGAAGCTATCTCTATAGCTCGAGGTAAAATTGGCGGGAAAAATGCTGTGGTTTTCGTTATGAACTTCGCATTTATGGGTGGTTCTATGGGGTTGTCCGTCGGTAAATCGATAGCGAGAGCCAGTCAAATTGCCCGTGAAACGAATTCTGCCCTGATTGGTTTTACCGCATCTGGAGGTGCCCGGATGCAGGAAGGGATGCTCTCGCTTATGCAAATGCCGGCGACGGTATGTGCAATAACTCAACTGAAAGAAGTTGGGCTTCCATATATAAATGTTTTTACGCATCCAACAACTGGTGGAGTTTTTGCATCGTTTGCAACGCTTGGTGATATACATATTGCTGAGCCTAATGCTTTGATTGGTTTTGCAGGCGCTCGGGTCATTGAAAAAACGATAAAGCAAAAATTGCCAGCAGGATTTCAAAAGGCAGAGTTTTTGAGGGATCATGGGCTTATCGATATGGTCGTACATCGTCATAATTTGCCAGAAACGCTGCAATTGATTTTGAACTATACGATGGGGAATAGATGATTTTTAATTCCATTGCCATTGCTTCGGATCACCGTGGATGCCAACTAAGATCGCAGTTGGTGGAGCATTTTGAAGCGTGCGGATACGATTTTACAGATTTCGGAACAACATCAGATACCCCGTCGGTTGATTACCCAGATTATGCAAAAAACGTCGCAGAGTATGTACGTGACAATGTTAACTCATGCGGAGTATTGGTTTGCTACTCGGGAGTTGGAATGAGTATTGCCGCGAACCGTTTTTCGGGAGTGCGTGCTGTTTTGTGCTATTCCGACGAGATTGCAAGGCTTTCCCGCGAACACAACGATGCGAACGTGATATGCTTCGGTGCTGGGTTTATAAGTACTGAAACTGCAATGAAATCATTGGAAGTGTTCTTTAATATTCCATTTGATCCAAGACACCTCAATAGGGTTCAGAAGATAGATGCGATACATAGCGAGTTAGCCTCTAATCTTGATTAGGGTTTTGCTTGTTCTTGCCTGTGGCGATGGAAGCCTCTCGTTCCTCTAGTCTTCAATTGAAATGCAAGCGTTATCGAGTTACAATCGCAAGGATAATTGGTGAAAGAATATATGAGTATGTCGGATAGCATATACAATTTTCGTGCGGTAGAAAAGAAGTGGAAGCGATTTTTTCAGGAGTATTCGCTGTCTAATGAGGCGTTGCGAAAAAATAAAGATAAACTTTATTACGTCCTTTCGATGCTTCCGTATCCGTCAGGGAAATTGCATATGGGACATGTCAGAAATTACACGATAGGCGATATTGTTGCGCGGTTTAAGAAAATGCAAGGCTTTTCGGTCATACAGCCGATGGGCTGGGACAGTTTTGGTATGCCTGCTGAGAATGCTGCGATGAAGGACGGCGGGCACCCGAAAACTTGGACGAACGCGAATATTGCGAGTATGAAGGCGCAGTTGCAGTCGCTCGGGCTGATGTATGACTGGGCACGTGAGGTCAGCACTTGCTCTGAGGAGTATTACTCGAAAGAGCAGCAGATTTTCTTGGATTTGTATAAGAAAGGGCTCGTTTACCGCAAGAAATCGTACGTTAATTGGGATCCGGTTGACCAGACGGTTTTGGCAAATGAGCAGGTAATTAACGGTCGTGGTTGGCGCTCCGGAGCTGTTGTTGAGAAAAAAATGCTGGAGCAATGGTTTGTCAAGATTACCGCGTATGCCGAAGAATTGCTGGATGGTTTGAAGGACTTGGAAGGTTTTTGGCCAGACAAAGTTCTGAAAATGCAGGAGAACTGGATTGGAAAATCCAAGGGAGCTTTGATAAATTTCGAGCGCTTGGACAATGGTGAGAAAATACCTGTTTATACAACTCGTCCTGATACGCTATTTGGTGCGTCGTTTATAGCTATTTCTCCAGACCATCCGATTTCGCAAGAGTTAGCTAAAAGTAATGCCGAAATAGCTGATTTTATAGCTGAGTGCAAGCAAACGGCGACGACCGAGGAAGCGCTGGAAAAAGCCGAGAAAAAGGGTATGTTTACCGGGATTTACGTCAAACATCCGGTCAAGAATGGCGAGAAATTGCCAATTTACATCGCGAATTTCGTTTTGATTGACTACGGTACGGGAGCAGTATTCGCGTGTCCGGCGCACGATGAGCGCGATTATGATTTTGCGAAAAAGTATGGTTTGCAAATAATTCCAGTGATTGAGACAAGCGAGGATTTGCCGTATACGGGCGATGGAAAGCATATAAACTCCGAGTATCTCAACGGAATGGATACAGCGGCGGCGAAGTCGTGTATGATAAAGCGCCTCGAAGAAATGGGAATTGGCAAGGGACAAGTGACGTACCGCATCCGTGATTGGCTCGTTTCGAGGCAGAGGTATTGGGGATGCCCTATTCCGATAATTCATTGCGAGCATTGCGGCGACGTTCCGGCGCCACTGCCAGTTTTGTTACCGGATGACGTAACGTTTGACGGCAAGGGAAATCCGCTGGAAAAGCATCCGACTTGGAAACACACAAAATGTCCGGTTTGTGGCGCTGAGGCATTGAGGGAAACCGATACCTTAGATACTTTCTTCGAGTCATCCTGGTATTATTTGCGCTACCTCGACCCGCATTGCAAAACGCCAGTGAATAGGGAAATCGCGGATGTTGTGATGCCTGTAGACATTTGCATTGGCGGCGTAGAGCATGCGGTATTACACTTGCTATACGCACGTTTCTTTATGTTGGTTTTGCGCGATATGGGGTATGTGACTTGTGGAATACCGTTCAAGCGGCTATTAACGCAGGGCATGGTCTGCCATAAGTCGTATAAAAATTCGGACGGCGATTGGGTGTACCCGGAGGATGTGACGAAAAATGAGGATGGTCGGCTGCTTGACAAGGATGGAAAGGAAGTCACTGAGTTTTCGGCTGAGAAGATGAGCAAATCCAAGAAAAACGTGATTGATCCCCAGAAGATCATCGATTCACACGGTGTAGACGCGGTGAGGCTGTTTATTGTTTCGGATACTCCGCCTGAGAAGGATTTGGATTGGAATACCGATGCACTGGATGGCTGTTGGCGTTTCTTGAACCGAATTTGGAAAGTCTTCAATAAGGTTTTGGAGAAGTCTAAAGCGAATGTGGCTGGTTCTGATAATTTGATAAAGACAACGCATGTTTATCTGAAGAAAATAACTGAAAGCTACGAAGCAATAGCCTTGAATAAGGCTGTTGCATTGGCACGTGAGTTGTTTAATGAAATCGAAGGGCATTTGGATACATCCTCAGCAGGAGCGTTAAGATTTGCTTTTGAGAGCTTTGTTAAAGCGTTTTCGCCAATAACTCCGTATATATGTCACGAAATGTGGGATGTTATGAAAAAAGCGAAGGCTATACGCGATGAAGATTGGGTCGAAATTGATGAAGAATTAGCATTGGTAGATACCGTTACGATAGCTGTTCAAGTCAATGGGAGGCTACGAGGCACATTTGAAATAGAAAGAAATGCTAATAATGAAGCGCTTGAGGCGAAGGCATTGGAGGTGCTTGAAAAGAGCATAAAAAAAGATATGTGCAGAAAAATCATAGTAGTGCCGAATAAGATCGTGAGTGTGGTTATATAAGCGCAATCAGCAGGCATGAAAAACATAAGCAATTTTGTGATGATGAGAAGTCACAAAATTGCATAAAATTTTATGTATTTGATAACATATGACTTAAGAATGAACGTTATAGGAATTCCCCTATGAACAAAAAGACCCAAGTGGCAATTCTAATGGCAACACTGTCAATGCAAGTCGGAGCAATGGAACAAATACACCCAGTAACGGTGAGATTTAACGGTTTCAGTAACAGCGAAAATCCATTTTTTGGATTTAAGGAAGCCAAACCGCATTTGCAAAATGAATGTAGAATAGCTGATATATACCTGAAGAAAAATATACCGCCCAAATCAGTTGCATATTTGGTTATCCCGGCTCGAACTTCAAGTGGTCATAAAGTAACACTAAGTTCAAAATTTGGTGCAGGTTGGAACAACGACAATATAAAGGTACACCTTATTCTTTCGAAAATACGAACATCAAAAAAACAAAAATTTCACAAAAAATCTCAAAAAAGATGCTGTGAGTACGTCGGAATTATCGGAGATAAATCAGGCTTATTTAAAGATTCGACTTCATTAGTCTCGGTTGATATGAGAGGAGTTGATCGAAAAAATGCAAGATGGCTCAAAGGTGGCAAAAAACAAAACTCTAGAAAAAATTATATGACAAGTATGTTTGAAGGGTGTACAGCTTTAACGTCGGTTAAATGGGGTAAACTCAATACTCGCAACGTTACACGCATGGATTACATGTTTAAAGATTGCAAAAATCTAGAAAGATTAAATCTAAGTCATTTAAACACTTCAAAGGTAGCTACAATGAAAGGGATGTTTGCTAACTGTTACAAATTAGAGGATTTAAACATGAGGTTATGCAATACGTCAAAAGTACAAAACATGGAAGGGATGTTTTTGAACTGCAAGGCGTTACCTTCTGTTAACCTGACAAACTTCGACATAGAGTTAGTTCAAAATATGAAACAGATGTTTGATGGATGTGAAAATATGACATCTATTGAATTTCCAGTTTCTGATGCTCAAAATCTTGCCACTATGCAGAGTATGTTCGAGAATTGCACAAATCTCCTTGACCTAGATTTAAGTAAAGTACGCATACCAAATACAGTGATAATGACAGATTTCATTACTGGTTGCAAAAATTTGGACACTATATCATTCCATCCAGAAGTACCAAGTGAAAAGGTTGAAAATGCAATGAAAAATTGCACCAATTGCCCGGATCTTACCAGTGGTGAGACTTTTCATAATGGATGAATCAGATAAAGACAGTATATAAAACCAAACGAGGTGTAGTCGTGCAGGCTACACCTATTTCCCTGTCTTATCTATCGCCATAAGACCATGTAATAAGTCCATTGCGCGGAGAAGCATCGGATCTTTACCGTTTTGTTCTGGTTTTTCCGTCGGTTTTGGCGGCGTGATTTCAATATCCGGCGTAACGCCGCGATGATTTATGGCATTTCCGTTGGGTGACAGAAAGTAAGCCGTCGTCAATTTTATCGCGCCACGCCCCGGAATTGGTATAACCGTTTGCATTGAACCTTTGCCATACGTTTTTTCACCAATCAGCACGGCGCGTTTATTTTCGCCCAACGCTGCCGCGAGCAATTCCGCACCGGATGCAGTGCTGGAGTTGATAAGGACAGCCATAGGTAAATTATTTAACAAATCTCCTTTATCGGATACCACAATCTTGGACTCCTCGACATTTCGCGACTTTAATTCAACAATTTTTTTATTTGACAAAAACAAATCAGCAACGCCAATTGCCTGGTCAAGAATACCACCAGGATTATTACGTAAATCGATTATAACCCCAGTTGTTTTTTTCGCGTTGATTTTCTTTATAGCCTGAGACATCGCGAGCAAAGTCCCGTCGTTAAAATAATTTATTTTTATGACCGCTATATCATCTATAAACTCGGTCTTTACGCTGCAAAGCTGGATTACAGACTTTTGTACGGTAATCTCCAGAGTTTCGTTTTTATTGCGGAGCAAAGTCAGTTTGACCTTAAGCCCTGAATCCGCACCAAGTTTCGACGCAATTTGTTTGGGAGACATTTTCAAAACACTTTTGCCGTCGATTTGCGTAATCAAGTCAAACGGTTTTATTCCTGCAGTAGCCGCAGGACTTTCGTCAATAACCGAACATATTTCTATGCCATCAGACGCTTGCTTTATTTCAATGCCTATCCCGAGAAACATACCATGCGCCGTTTGGTTGTACGCATTAAATTCCTCGTTCGGGATATACTGCGAATGCTCATCTAAAACTTGTAACATTCCATTTATAGCACCTATTTCCAGCTTTTCTCGCACAATATTATCAGCGTAGTTCAGTTGTATTTCTTCGATTATCTCTTTTATCAAATCGCTTGTATTCAGCAAATCTATCGAAAATTCCAAATCACGTTGCTCTTTTTTACACGAGGATAGAAGTACTGGCAAAACAAACGCCAAATAAAATGCCTTGTGGAAATCCCTCATTTTCGCTATGCGCTGAAAAACTTTTTATACATCCTTTCCCGCTTTTATGATACAAGATAAGGTGCGTCGTGGGAAATATCGATTTTATGCAAAATTATTTAAAAAAAATGTTGCCGAAAAGTTTGTTTTTGCGCTTCATACTGATTTTAATAGCACCAGTTATTCTTTCTCAATCCATCATCGGTATTATGTTTTTTGAAAAATATACTCAGACTATTCTTGGCATCATTTCGACTAGAATGGCGGGGGAGGCGTGCGCGATAACGCGTCTTTTGGATATGAATTGTGAAAAGGAATATATAGATGAATTGAAACAAAGTATGAACGTAAATGTCGAAATTCTCAATGATGCAAAATTGAAAAAGCGGGGTATTGCGAAAAATCACCAAGCGTATAGGGCACTGAGGCGGGCTACTCAAAAGAAAGGATTTACAAATTATTATATAGATACTGAAGATCAAAATATGAATATATACATCCCTTCCTGTAAAAATCCGGAGATTTATAAAATATCTTTCTTGCGAAAAACTTTATATGTCAAAATAATAGCGATAGTTTTGGGAAGTGGCATCGTATCCAGCATCGTATTTCTTCTTATAGCCTTTATATTTTTAAAAAACCAAATCCGACCAATACGGAAATTAGCCGAGGCGATGACTGAATTTGGGAAAGGTTTAAATACCGAATACAAGCCTGAGGGGGCGCTGGAAATTAGGGAAGCCGGGACGGCGTTTTGCCAAATGAAAAGCAAAATAAATGAGCTTATGAATACTCGAATGCAAGTGTTGGCTGGTATATCGCATGACCTCAGGACGCCTTTGACTAAGATGAAATTGCAATTGTCGCTGATGCCGCAAACGAAGGAAACCGAGTGGCTTTCGAGCGACGTTGATATGATGATACGTATGACCGAAAGTTTTACTTTGCATGCGTTCGAGCAGAATAAGGAAATTCCGGTTTTTAAGAATATCTATTCGTTAATAAAAGAAATTGCACAGGATTATGCTGCGGATAACTTCGCAATTGAGATATCCGGGGATAAAAATACTGGCGCAGCAGTTAAATATATATCTTTAAAGCGAGCATTCGGAAATATTATATCTAATGCGAAAAAACACGCTGATCACCTTTATATAAGTATAAAGGTTTCAAGCGATGATGTTGTTATAACATTTGAGGATAACGGTTGCGGGATTGATGAAGACAATGCGGATAGTTTGTTTTTGCCATTCAAGACAGAGAACGAGGCACGGACACATAGTGTAGATAAGGGCGTTGGCTTGGGTTTAAGCATTGCACGAGATGTTATAAATGCACATGGAGGAAGTATAAAAGCTACAAATTCCTCGAATTATTCCGGTGCTTGCTTTACTGTAATTTTGCCGCATACAGGAGCTATCTAAGATTTATTGGTCTTTTCCCGGCTGCTTAAAAACCTTTGTGTATACTTTCTCAAATAGCATTGCAAACATACCATGTCCGAAAACATTTGATGACGTAGCTATTGGGTCAAATATCACATAAATTGCGGTGAGTGCTGTCAGCATTTCGGGAGAAAATCCAAACACACTTTCGAATATCGGCGCGAAAATTATGGCGCTCCCCCCCGGTATTCCCGCGGCAGCAAATTTAGCAATAACACCATATAGTGTAAAGGTCAAATATTGTCCAATTGTTGGTAATCCAAGACCGAACGAAGCCATAAGTGCCAAGCCTATTATAGGAACGGCGAAGCAGTCCCCGAGCAAGTGCATATTCGCTGTTGCGGGCACTACGATGTTAGCTAAATCTGGTAACTTCAGGTTTTTGCGACTACCCTCTATAGTTGTTGGAATTGCCGCCGCGCTTGACATGCCGAATAGTCCAATTAAGATGCTGGGTAATAAATTTTTAAATTTTTGTATCGCGCCACTGAAACTGTATCCCGACAGGAAAAATGTAATTGTAAACATATATCCGTAAGTCAGTATTGTGACAATTCCAAGCAATGCTGCGTATTCGTGAACTATAAGTGTCAATGTACCTTCATATTGCATCTTCACTATAAATCCAAATATAAAAAGTGGCAATGCCGGACAAATAAGCCTTTTCAAGATAAAATTGGCTACAGTGTTAAAAAAAATATTTGCCTTTTCAAGAGCACTTGATTTTGCAAAGTTGCCCAGAATTCCGAAGAAAACACCTAAAACAAGAGCAATATCATTTTTTATAAGAGGCATGATGTCTATGTGCCAGGCTGGCGACAAAGTGTTTTGAGGTTCCAGCTTAGAAATCGCGACAATTCCAGTTTTCAAAATTGGTGTTGTGCAAATGTATGACATCCAAAAACCTGTAAAATTAGACAGGCAAACTAGTGGTACTAAACATAAAATAACCTTTACCGATTCATTCTTTAGGTTCATAAGCCCGTTCGACACAAATGAAAAAATTATCAATGGCAGAACGAAAACGATCATATCCTTCAGCATCAAGCTAATCGCGTATGCATGAGTTTTTATATCTAAACTTATACTGTTACCAAACAGTAACACTACGATAAAGAGTGTTAAAACGACATAGGGAAGACTTAGTAACTTCTTCAAAACCAAAACAGGTACCCGAAAAATCAATAATCGCACTCCTGTATTTTGGCAAAAGAAAAAAAAAAGTCAAATTGACGCTACATATGCTCGCACTAACAAAGTCTTGTTCTCTGTAATGCTGTTTCCACCTATTAACAATAGGTGCCCTTACTCCACTGTGCCTATTCCTTCATTATATAAATTCCTTTTGCCTGAATGTATGAAGTTCCCAAGGTTTTTAAAGTGTATTGTTAGTATTATTCCGGTGTGTGGTTTAATATCCTTATATTTAAAATTTCTCCTATACGATCCAATATCTAAAGCAAAGCATTCGTCCGTGTAGTTCGCGAATATCGAATGCGCCAAGGTGTGTTTTCCGCCATGCGGTAATAAATTCAAAATTTGCGTACCAGAGATTTTCCAAAACTCATTTATTTTATATCCGCAATGTAGTCCCAATTGCGATACACCGCGTTCCTCAACATAATTTATTTTTCTATCATAAAGGTAACTTGCTCCAGCGGAAATTTTCCCATATCCGCCATTTACTCCCATTTCAAATTGTCGCGAATTTTCAAAAATTGGCATTCCAACAAATCGCATTCTAAATGATAATGTTTCGATTGGCTTTACAACAAATCTTCCCACAAATTTGTCTCTGCCCTTAAGTCGCTCATCGGTATCTTGTGAAATTGCAAAAAAACGTCCAACATAAAAATTCAGCCAGCGACGTTTACTGTTATATATCGAATTTTCAAATCCAGCTGAAACTCGCTCTCCTCGCTCAATGGAATCGTATCCTCCAAACCTATTTATCGCATGTAAATTTAAGTCGCTGAAATTATCGAAAACTGAATCTTCTCGTTGCTTTATTTTTATCCGTTTCGTTGAGGTTTGTACGCTAGTGAAAGATACTTTGGGAGCCCATATCGATGTATTACCGTTTAGTCGTATTTTGCTCATGTATGGAAGGGAAAGAGCCACTTGATTTTCAAAAACTGGAAAAGTTTTCTGCACACTTTTTGCACTTTCGGTCTTACTAGCATTAAAAGTATCTGCTCTAAAAGCCGAATTAACATCAAGCAAAAACGGAGCAAAATTTGCAGATTTTTGCCACCGTAGCGTATTCGAAGATCTGAAAAATCTTTCCGCAAGCATATCCGACTTTTTTTCATTTCTCCCCAAACATAATGTATCGCTATCAAACGATATTTCTCCATAAAATGCCTCCCTTCGTGCATTGAAATTTATATGCGGACATATCATAGGCGCAGTCGCTTTGTCTTCAGTTTGATACATGTGCATATCCGTTGTAAGAAAATAATTCTTATCATAAAAATCCATAATTATGCCAGAATCGTTATATTTCTTTTTCATAAAATCTTCGTGTCCGCGTATATGCTCAACTGGGTATTTTGCCTTATACGTCATATCGCTCGATCGATTAAAGCGAAGCGTTATGCGCTTATTATCAAGTTCATGGGATTTGATAATCGTATCAATATGCCATCTAGTGCGTTTATCTCTTCTCTTTGCTTCCTCTTTTGCCTTTTCCGCTTCCGTCATCTTCGACACCTCAACTGAAGATTTTTTAGGAAGTTTGTTCTTTCCTTTTTCAAGAAAACTGGCTGAAAGCAAAAAATCCGCATTCGGGAAAAGTTGCTTATACTCAGTTGAGGCAAAAGCACGCCGTCTAGAGTTTATAAAAGGAGTAATTTTTAGAGATTTATCAGGACTAATTGCTATATAAAATGGAAAACCAGACAAAAATCCAATATCGCTCGATTTTCTGAAAATTGGCGTCAAAAAACCAGTCTTTCGTTTTACATCAAATGATGGGTGCTCAAAGTACGGAGAAAACAAAATTGGCTTGCCTTTTATTCGCAGTTTTACGTTCTTATGAACAAATTTTTTTTCAGCCCTGTCGTACGTAGTTTTTTCCGCAACTAAATCCCACAATGGGGCAGAACACGCATTTTCTTTGCAAGGCGTATATGAAACATTTTCAAACACATAGAGATTTGATTTTTTTTCACCTTTCTCAGATTTTATTTTTGAAAAATCCTTCAAAACAACAACTAATGCCTCGGCTATCGCATCCTTAAATCCTTTCTCAAGGCTCATGTTACGAGCTGAGAAAATATCTCCATTTGGCTCTTTCATTATCGCTTCACCAATGAGCTTTATTTGCCCGGTTTTGCGATTGTATCTTACCGTTTCCGCATAAAGTTCACGCGTTTTATGATTTTCCAAATTTTGCACAACACGCACATCCCCGTCAGCGACAATTATTCCGCTTTTCGGATCATACGAAACAACGCCCGCATCCAAAATAATCTCTGCATTGGCTACAAAAAAACTATCGAAAAGAATGCAGATAAATATTCTTAACCCAGGATGCTTCAAGTAATTCTGTTGCATTAGTATCTGTTAGTTTAAGTATAGGCGATTCTGCCAAATGTGTAAATTTCAAGAACCTATAGGGCGTACTTGTTCCAAAAGCGGAATGCAATGTATAATGCTTACTGAGTTATTCCTGCGTTTTGAATTCCGCTATGACAACTCTTGAAGAGGCTTTAGAGATTTTTAATCAGCCGTTTTTGGATCTTTTGTATCAGGCTCAAAGCATCCATCGAAAAAATTTTGATACAACAAAAATGCAGCTTTGCACATTGCTCAGTATACAAACTGGTGGGTGTCCTGAAGATTGTGCGTATTGTGCGCAATCAAAGCGAAACAAAAACCACCCTCCTATGGAAAGGATAACCGACATTAACGAGATAGTTAAGTCTGCGAAGGAAGCAAAAGAAATGGGAGCTTCGCGCTTTTGTCTTGGCGCATCGGGACGGAGACCGAGCAATGAGCTCATGGGCATAGTTTGCAGGGCGCTTCCCGAAATAAAGAAATTAGGGCTGAAAGCCTGTTGTTGTATGGGGACTTTAGATGAGGAAGAAGTAGTTAAACTCAAGGAATTTGGCTTGGATTATTACAATCACAATGTTGATACTTCTCCAGAGCATTATAAAAACATAATTACTACCCGCTCTATAGACGAGCGGATGGAGACCTTACGGTTGCTTCAAAAGCACGGCATAAAAATTTGCACCGGCGGCATTCTTGGTATCGGGGAATTGAACGAAGATCGTATAAATATGCTTTTGCTTCTGAAAAATCTGGATAAAGATCCCGATTTAATTACGATAAATCGTCTCGTCAAAATTCCTGGCACTCCATTGGAAAACGCACCAGATGTCGAGCCATTCGATCTTGTCAGATTTTTGGCTCTTGCAAGAATACTTATGCCAAATTCCTATCTAAAACTATCCGCTGGACGCGAAACAATGTCAGATGAATTGCAGACACTGTGCTTCTTCGCGGGAGTTAACTCCATTTTCATCGGAAAGAAACTTCTTACCGTTGACAACTCTCGTTATACCCACGACTTGGAGCTTTTGCAAAAACTTGGGCTCACCAAGTGCTAGGCGCACTGGTGAATATGGACGGCAGTCAGAGGTTTCTTATTTAACATTTGTGCAATCAGCTTTTTGACTGAGTAGCTAACATCTCGTTTCATTACTTCTATATCGCGCCCTTTTGCAACCTCGTTTTTCACAATTTGATATATGCCAGAATTTATCCTATTTAGCATTTTTTTATTCGCATTTATTCCATGCACACTGATCTCAGGATCATCAATCAACTCCTCACCAGAGATTACAAAACTAACGCTAACATGCCCACCGTATGTCATAGAAAATCGCTCACGTATCGGTTCCGAATTAAGAGGTATAACCTCGCCGCAATCAACCGCGTTGAACACCATATCTCTATGGGCTACCTTCTGCAATTTACCATCGGCGTATGTCACAACATCTCCGGATTCTGCAACCAAAACCTCTGAAATCCCTCGTGTCTTAGCGAATGCCTCCTGTGCGTAGAGCATTCTAGCATCGCCGTGTACCGGCATCAACGTCTTCGGCTGCAGCCATCCATACATCTTCGCAACAGCGGCTTTGTTCGGGTGCCCGGAAACGTGGATGTCGGCTTCAGTATCAGTCGTGACAATCTCGACACCTTGGCGCAATAGCATGTTCTGTAAATCACGTATACCAATCTCATTGCCTGGAATTACCTTCGACGAGAAGATTACGACATCTTCGTCACTTAACTTGACGACTTTATTTTCGCCTTTCGCCAACTTATACAATGCAGACCTTGCCTCACCCTGAGAGCCAGTACAAATCAGCAGAACCTTGTCCGCAGGCATACTCATCGCCTCTTCATCGGTCAAAATCGAATTGACGTTTTCTCTGAATTTCGGCGTGTAGTACGACGTCTCGGCAACGGCATCCAACATCTTATACATCGAACGCCCGATAATCGCTACACGACGTTTTAACTTCCTTGCAACATAAAATATCGTCTCAATTCGCGCAACGTTTGACGAGAAGCAAGTCACCGTAACGCGTTTGTGCTCGTATTTCGCTATCACGCGCTCCAGAGCCTCGCGCACCGTCGCCTCAGAGCCTATATGCGATTCCGTCAGCATATTTGTGGAGTCGCAGAGCAAACAGTCCACGCCTTCCTTGCCGATTTCGGTCAATCGCTCAACATCAATCACATCGCCAAGCAGCGGCGTCTCATCAATCTTCCAGTCGCCGGTGTGGAAAAGAGTCCCCGTTGGCGTCTTGATATACAATCCACAGGAACCCAGAACAGAGTGCGCCAGTGCAACAAATTCAATCTCAAATGAGCCAACCTTAATGCGTTGCCTCCTATTGACAACGTTGATCTGCACGTCATCCTTCCACCGTCTATCGCTCAACTTCTGCTTTAGCACTGCAGCTGGAAACTCCGTCAGATACACCGGGCATTTTATCGATTGCCACAGATGGTGTATTGCACCAATATGGTCTTCGTGCGCGTGTGTCACAAAGATACCCTTTATATCCTTTTGATGCTCCTTTATGTATGACATATCTGGCGTTAACACCTCTATACCCAACTTATCGTAAAAAGTTATTCCCAAATCAACGATAATCCACTCGTGTCCCGAGCCAATCATAGTGCAGTTTGCACCAATCTGCTCAAGACCACCTATCGGGATTATTGTCAAATTATCATTTTTATTCATTGTTTTCTCCTTTTCTAAAAAACTAAGTTGTTTCGTTCTCGAATACTCCGAAAACATCCGATTTTTTTATCCACCCCGAATACTTTCCAGTGTTGCCGCGAAAAATGACATTACACCAATTTCCGCGAACCGTCGCCAACTCCAAGACTACATTTTTTCTCACATACGCAACAACGTCTGATGTCTCGTTCGACTTTTGCATCATTTTCGTCGGATTTTCGCATATTACTATGACGAACCGCTTAGGCGAAAGCATGCTCTTGTGTATCCAGCTTTCATCCCCATCGGGGTCAACCACTTTGCGCCAATGGTCGTATTTAGCGACTATCATAACGGGAGTACCCTTTTGGACATATTCAAAACTTATTTTGTATTCCTTTCCAGGTCCTCTATGTGAATTCACTCGGTTCGATTTTATCGAGGCGTAATAAGGTTTACATCGGCAGCTTTTGATATGCGCATCCAGTCCATCTGAACACGACAGCGTCAATAATAGCAGAAATGCGATTTCGTTCAGTCTTTTATGCTTTTCAAATTTCACCTACATAAACTCCCAAATCTCTCGCAAGTCGAACGTACTTATCATCCTTCTGCAAGACCTTGTTCACGCTTCCGACGACCTCCCTTATGTTCACGATTCTAATCCTATTTTCAGAAAACGCAAGGATTTTTCCAAAAGTCCCATTCGAAATTAAATTTACAGCCTCGACGCCAAAAAGTGTGCCGAGCAACCGGTCGCTAATGCAGGTCTCACCACCACGTTGTATATGCCCCAAAGTCACACTACGACAATCGAAGCCTGCCTCTTTTATTTTCTCCGCCAAGTAATGTCCTATGCCTTTATACGAAATATGGGTATACTTGACGACGCCGTTGACTTCGCGTTCAGCGTGCTTAAAATCACCGGCTTCTACTGATTCTGCGACAACGATTATGCAGTAATTCTTGTTATTTTGGAAATTTTCTCGGATTTTATTTTGCACTCTCTTTAAGTCATACTTAAATTCTGGAACTAAAATGACATCTGCTCCCGAGGCAATACCGGCGTATAAAGCTATAAATCCAGCATCTCGCCCCATAACCTCGACAACCATCGTACGCTCGTGGCTCCTCGCGGTCGAACGAATATTCTCGATAGCCTCGACCGCAACCTTAACCGAAGTCTGAAAACCAACGGCATAATCGGTGTAATTCACATCATTGTCTATGGTTTTAGGAACGAAAACCACTTTCAACTCATCGTTATCTGCAGTCAATTCATTCAACAATTTCAGGCTACCGTCACCACCAACGCAAATCAGTCCATCAAGCCCGAGGTATCTGTAGCCATCGATGATTGATTTTTTAACATCCTCAACTGTACGACCATTTTCTACTTCAGAAGACATCCACTTTGTATCGGATAGTAATATGCTTCCGGACTGTATAAGCATACTCTCACCGCATATCGCATCAGTCAACTCGACGTAATCAGGCTGTTTCGTTTCGTTTAACGCCAATCCTCGAAAACCGCGCCTTATGCCAACCAGCGAGTACCCAAGTGCCTTGGCTCTCAAAAATGCCCCTCTGATGACCGAATTCAAACCGGAACAATCGCCCCCGGTGGTTAATGTGCCTATCCTTTTCATTGTCACAAGTCCTACTACCCTACATTACAACCCGTTTTATCTTACCAGTCAGTTCCACCAATCACTGTAGGTTTGCTGCAACCTGAGGTTTGTTCTCATCATCCCGCTTTATATTCAAGTACATCAGGAGTGGAGATGCGATGAATATCGAAGAAAATGTTCCGACCATTATTCCCACCATTATCGGTAGAGCCAATGCAGCAATTATTTTGCCTCCAAAAAGGTAAAGAGCGAGCACGGACAATATAGTTGTCGTTGCGGTCATGGTTGTCCTTGATAGAGTTTCATTCAAGCTCAAATCTATCAGTTCCTTTATGTTCATCTTTTTGTGGCGCTTCAAGTTTTCTCTGATGCGATCAAAGATAACCACAGTGTCATTTATAGAATAACTCGCAGTCAGCAAAATTGCGGTAATCGATGTTTCGGTAAACTCCGTTGGAAACATTGAAAACATCCCGAAAACTATTGCACAGTCGTGTACCAACGCCACCACTGCGCAAACACCAAACTGCCACTCAAATCGTATCGCTATGTATACCAACATTGCTATCAATGCAAATGCCACCGCCTTTATTGCGTTCGAAACAAGCTCACCACCAACCTTGGGTCCAACGGTCTCGATCTTCTTGTATACAACTCCATCACCTAATGTTTGCTTTACCTTTTGTATCGCCGCCTCTTGACCTCTTCCTTCTTCCGGCTTCTCCAGCCTTATCATCAAATCTTTCTCAGTCCCGAATTGTTGAATAGCTACTTCACCCAATCCTAGTGTTCCCAATTTGTCACGTAGCTCTTGCACATTGGGGGTTTCGGACATTGAAACTTCAAATATATATCCTCCCTTAAAGTCTATGCCATAGTTCATACCTTTAAAGAGTATAAAGGCAATGCTTGTTATTACCGCCAGAATGCCACAAGCAAAGAAGTATTTACTTTTAGATACAATGTTAAATTTTTTTCCGTATGGAATTAAGTGTAAACGAAACATACTATTCTCTCCTTTATACGATAATCTCTTTATCCTTGTTTTTCCTTACGTACATCGCTATCAACGATTTTGTTAATGAAAAAGTCGTAAATAGCGAAATGACTATTCCAAGAGCTAACGTTACCGCAAATCCTCGTATAGGTCCTGAGCCGAACTCATATAGCACGATGGATCCAATAAGTGTAGTCAAGTTTGAATCTACTATTGTCGAAAGCGCCATCTTATATCCCTGAGAAATTGCCATAGCGGTTCTTATGCCAAGACGCACTTCCTCCCTTATTCGCTCATATATCAGGACATTCGCATCAACGGCTGTGCCAATCGTTAAAGCAATACCGGCTATTCCAGGAAGCGTCAACGTTGCGCCAAGTAATGTCAAGCATGCAAATAGCAGTACTATATTCATAAATATTGCTACAACAGAGAACAGACCAAAGATGCCGTATGTCGCAATCATAAATGTCGCCACAAACAGAAATGCACACATCGTCGCATTCTTTCCGGCATTTATCGAATCAGTTCCAAGGCTTGGACCAACATTTCTTTCCTCAACAACGTTAAGAGGAGCCGGCAACGAACCAGCCCTTAACAACAGAGCTAGTTCAGTCGCTTCCTTCATCGTAAAGTTTCCAGTAATCTGTGCATTCCCATCTGTTAATACAGCTTGAAATACCGGAGCACTGAGAACTTTTCCATCGAGCACCATCGCAAATTGCTTGTGCAAATACTTCGCTGAAAGCTCTGCTATTTTTCTTGTTCCATCAATTTTATCGAATTTTATAGACACCGCCGGCAATCCAGTCCGTGAGTCTATCGAAACCTGAGCATCCTCAAGCGACTTGCCAGTGAGCGATATCTGCTTCTTTATTGGCACGTAATACACTACTCCATCGCCCTTTTCTTCCGGTAAATACATAACACCTGGCTTCTTTGGTAAGTTTATTTTTTGTCCTACCTTTGCCGGTATCGTCTCCAGCGTTTCATCAACGCCGTGAAATGTAAGTATTGCTGTTTTGCCAAGCAATCGTTTTACCTCTGACGGATCTTCAACTCCAGGAAGCTGTAGCACTATTCTATCTGTTCCTTGTCGTAAGATTGTCGGCTCCTTTGTGCCGGTCTCATCTATGCGGTGTCGTATAACTTCTATCGATTCGCCAACGATCCGCTTCGAGAATTCATCGGAACTTTTTTGAGTAATCCTCGCCGTTACACTTATGCCGTCAGCCTCTACCTCTAATTCACTTTCTACTTTTTTTAATATCTTTTTGACCTCCTCTATGTCGTTTCCTTCTTTTACTGAGATGGATATCGTCTGTCGTTTATCCTTTTCAAATACACTCAGCTTGTTGTATCTTATGCCCTTTTTTCTTAACTGCTTCCTCACCTCATCAAGAATATTTTCTAAACGCTCGCGTTTGACTGAGCTTAAATCTACTTCAAGTTGCAAATGCGATCCTCCACGTAGCTCAAGCCCCAAATTTACCCCATTCTGTAGAGGCGTTGGTAGTTTGTCATATGTTTCTTGGTTTAGCATTGATGGAATCGTTATTAACAACCCTAATACGCAAACCGTTAACGTCGCTATAACTCTGAACTTCGATACAACTAACATGGCAACCTCCTACGTCTATTGCTTTTTCTCGCTCTCATTCTTGGTGGTTACTTTCTTTAGTGCCGCTTTTCCTTTTTGTTTTGTCTCGCTAATTATCGGATTTTCTTCCTCTTTCCTTACGTTCTCCGTAGGTTTTTCTTCCTTGGCGGAAGTTGTTACTCCGTCGGTACTTGGTACAGTGCTTGCAATAGCCGACTTAACAAATTTGCAATGCACGCCACTGGCTATTTCCAAAACAACTTCGTGTTCGCTCACAACCTTCGAGACCGTTGCAATAATCCCACTATTCGTGACGACCTTATCCCCCTTTTTAATCGAAGCGATCAGTTCTTGATGCTGCTTCTGTCGTTTTTGCTGAGGTCGTATTATCAGAAAGTACAAAATGACAACAAACCCGATTAAAGGTAAAAAGGCAAGCACTCCTCCAGATTGTGCGCTTCCAGCGTCGGCAAAAGCATCTGAAACAAAAAACATTAACATCGTCCACAAAAAGAAACCTCCCACAGAATATCACCAATCACAGATTTACGGAAGAGAAATGCCAAAGCTAATTCTTCACAGTCTTGCCGATTTTGAATTTTATTCAATGCGGCATTTACCCTAGCATGCCATACAAGTAATTAGGCGCTGCTGCCCGTTGGTTAACCAGCTCTCACAAAGAGTTCGCTTTTAGAAAGCGAGCCCCTTTATCCGTTTATGGAGATGCCGTAGGCTGACAAAACTGCTTCTTGTAGGCATTCGGATATCGTGGGGTGTGGGAACACCGCGGACATTAGCTCACTTTCTGTTAATTCTCCCGCAATTGCTAATGAAAATATTGGAAGCATCTCGGTGACCTCGTGACCAATCATATGAGCTCCCAAAAGTTCGCCACTAGCAGCATCAAATATTACTTTGACAAATCCGTCAGGTTCACCCGATGCCAGTGCCTTGCCGTTACTTCTGAAGTATGACCTTCCGATCTTTACTTCCTTTCCAGCTTCTATTGCCTTTTCTTCGGTCATTCCAATAGATGCTATTTGCGGGTGTGAATACGTACAAGCGGGAATCGCCTTCAGATTTATTGGCGTTATCTGTTGTAATCCCGCTATTTTCTCCGCAACCCTAACGCCTTCTCTTGACGCTTTGTGAGCTAGCCAAGGAACCTCAGCAACATCGCCTATGGCGTATATCCTTGCGACTGAAGTTTCATTATATTCGCCAGTCTCAATCGAGCCATTTGGCTTTTGCTTTATGCCAACTTTATCTAGTCCTAGCTCCCGCGTATTCGGAACAACGCCGATTGCTAGCACTACAACATCAAATATATCGTGTGAAGTTCCCGCGTCGTTCTCAATTATGTTTACAGATATTTTCCCGTTTTCTTCAGCAAAACTCTGAACTTTTGCTCCGGTTATTATCTTTATCCCTTGCTTTATAAATGATTTTTTTGCCGCTTCCGATATTTCTCTATCTTCTTGAATTAAAATCCGCTCCATCATTTCGACAACGGTCACATCGGAGCCCATCTCGTTATAAAACGAAGCCAACTCAATACCAATTGCACCCGAGCCAACTATCAACATTTTCTTAGGTAAGAATTTAGGGAAAACTGCCTCAGTTGACGTCCAAATTAACCCTTTTCGCATCAAATCATCTATCCCAGGAATTAGTCGCGGTCTTGCGCCAGTCGCTATTACAATATTCTTCCCAGAAACTTCAGATATCTTCCCGTTACACTCAACAGACAGTGTATTTGGTGTTTTAAATCTTGCAGTGCCTTCAATCAAGGTTATCTTGTTTTTAGCAAACAACCCGGCTACCCCACTGTTCAGACCAGCTATTACCCCTTTCGCTCTTTCAATTATTTTATTAAGATTTGTGTTCGCTACATTGCCCTTAATACCAAACTCCGCTGAGCGGCGCACCAACCGCTTTATGTTCGCCGATTGAAGTATAGCCTTTGTTGGTATACATCCCCTGTTCAGGCAAGTTCCTCCTAATTCAGATTTCGACTTGTCTATAACTGCGACCTTTAGTCCCAGCTGAGAAGCTCGTATTGCACAAACGTATCCGCCAGGTCCCCCACCTATTACAATTACGTCAAAATCCATTTACTCTTCATCCTCTTCGTAGTCATATTCATACTCGTCATCACTTTCATCGTAGTCTTCATCCGGCTCATTTTTTCCAGAATAGGTATCTCCGTCAGAATTGTTTCGATCAAACAGACTAATCGTTCCTTGAGGGAAGAAATTTGATATAGCGTGTTTATATACCAACTGCGTATATTCACCTCGTTTTATCACGATGCAGGTTTTGTCGAAGCAAACGATAATGCCACATAATTTAACCCCGCCCATCAGAAAAACAGTCACTGGTCTCTTGTTTTTCCGCATATAATTCAGAAAAGCATCCTGAACATTCATTACTCTTTCAGACATACAAAAACCACAAAATATCACAATCTAACATGCTTAAAATGTATGCAAAAATCACAACTTTTGCAAGAAAATTTATGAAAAAATCGGATACCTTAATAGGGTTGACTGAGCTCTTTTTTATTTTGTTAGATGTGGTAAAGTCTTCTTGAGTGCGCCCTCAATTTTGCGATCTAAAAAACATTCTTTCGACATTTCCTATTGACAGACAAAGCGGGGGAAGTACACACTGGAAATGTACGGGGGTAGTCTTATGAGTTTGGAATTATATTACCTCTGTCATCACGGAGACGTTTCTGTGATAAAAAATTGAAACAATTGACATATTTTATGTAATCACAAAATCTATAATTTATTGGAGGATAATAATGAACAATTATAATAATGAAATACCTAATTGGCATGATATTGCCCGAGCTGAGCAGCGGTTGCCGCAGGATGCGGATGCGTGGCTGTGGCTGATTTTGGCGGGGCGCGGCTTCGGGAAAACTCGAACCGGCGCCGAGTCGGTAATGGAGCTAGTAAACAGCGGGAAATACAAAAGTATCGCGATAGTCGGCAAATCGATTTTGGAGGCGCGCGACATTATGGTCGAGGGCATTTCCGGGCTCCTCGCGACGACCGTGGCGAAAAAGATGTACCGAAATTCGGACGAAAAAATCGAGGACGCATCCGTCCTGAAATTCACGTATTACAGGTCGCGGAACCTGATAGTGTGGGAGAACGGCGCGCGGGCGTACCTGATTGGCGCCGACAATTACGAGCGCATCCGCGGCTACCAGTTCGATTTGGTTTGGATGGACGAGTTCGCGAAATACCGCTATCCCGAGGCGACGTGGCGGCAGATTTTGTTTGCGATGAGGCTCGGAGACGACCCAAAGTGTATTATTACGACTACACCTCGACCCCTGAAAATCCTGAAGACAATGGTCGAGTCGAAGTATACGTACCTGACTAAGGGCTCGACATTTCAAAACAAGGAGAATTTAAGCGAGAAATTCCTGAAATTTATACAGGAGACTTACGGAAATACTTGGATTGGTCGGCAGGAGCTTGAGGGCGAGCTGCTTTCGGAGAAGGAGAATAGCGTCTGGAAAAAGGCGGATATACGGTATCAGGAGGTCGATAGAGAGTGCCTGGAGCGGGTGGTAATTGGCGTCGACCCGGCGGTAAGTAGCACTGAAAATTCAGATGAAACTGGGATAATCGTTGCCGGGTTGGGGTACGATGAGAAGATATATGTTTTGGACGATCTGAGCGGGAAGTACACCGCGCCGGAGTGGGCGAAAACGGTGTGTCGCGCTTGTCACGACTATGGCGCGAGCTGTATAGTTGCCGAGACTAACAATGGTGGAGATTTGGTTAACGAGATGATAAAGACGATTGATCCATACGCGCCATACCGGCAGGTGCGAGCAATACGCGGGAAGATTGCGCGGGCTGAGCCGATTTCGCTTTTGTATAGCAACAGCCGGGTGTTTCATACGCGGGAATTCCTGGAATTGGAGGAGCAGATGTGCAACCTGGCGTACGACGAGAAAATCGAAAAATCCCCGGACAGGGTCGATGCGCTGGTCTGGGCAATACTGGAATTAAAGGCGAAAAAGGAGACGTGCAACCTATCAGTGCTGGCGGCATGAAAGCCATTCAAAAATGCGGCTTATGTCGTTTGATTGCGTTAATCGAAATTGGTATACTTCCCCCAGTGTGTTGGATTTCTCGAGGGAGTTCAAATGACAGATTCTCAACAAAAAAGTGGGGCGTTTTTGTCCGTCGCCTTGTGTTGGATGTTTTACTTGTTTGCGTATGTCATTCGGGTTGAGCCCAGCGTTGTCGCGAAAAGTTTAATTGACGAATTCGGTATAACATCATCGGTCATTGGTTTTCTAGGCTCGGTCGCCTATTTGCCGTACGTCGCTATGCAAATTCCTTGCGGCGTCATCGCGGATAAATTGGGAACGAAGACCGTAGTCTCAATCGGCTGCTCTATTTGCTCTCTTGGCGCTTTTATTTTTGGTTCAGCCAATTCGGTATTGCAACTGGAAGTAGGACGTTTTTTGATTGGTCTTTCGACTTCGTGCGCATTCCTCTGTTGCGGAAAAGTCGCCACCGAATTCTTCGACCGGCGCAAATACGCGATGTTTATGGGAGTAGCTATGTGTATGGGGTGCCTTGGAGGAATCGCCGGAAGCTCACCTACTGCGTACCTGGTGTCGCAATACGGGTGGCGCATAGCGACGTACGTGATAGCAACATTCGGCGCTGTTTTATCTGTATTGATTATCCTGTTTATGAAGAAGAGCCCGAAAATTCAAGTATCCGAGGAAACTCACATATTGACTGGATTACGAACGATAGTCAAACAGCCGCGAGCGTGGGTATTAGGTTTCTACGGTGCGATGACATATCTGCCGTTGAGCGCTCTCGCAGAATTATGGGTAGTCCCTTTTATGGAGCATAGATTTGGCATAAGCACTACTAAAGCAGCGAGTTCGTCAATCATAATATTCATTGGGTTCGCACTGGGTTCGGTTGTAGCGGCGTGGGTGGCTGAGAAAATCAACAGCTACAAGAAAACGATAATCGTGTTTACGTTGGGAATAGCGGTTGCGTTTGGAACCGCGATGTACAGCGACAGTATCGGATTTTACGTATGCCTGTCGTTGCTGTTCATAGGCGCGATTTGCGCTGGAGCAAACAACTTGGTTTTCCCGGTGGCGTATAGCCTCGTACCCCCTGCTTATGGCGGAACTTCCACCGGTTTTACGAACGCTTTGGTTATGTCGAGCGGGATATTGTTCCAGCCGTTGTTAGGAAAAATACTGGATTTCGCGCGCAATGGCTTGGTGGATGAGGCAGGTGCGCCGATCTACAATCTCACGATGTATCGCAGTGCATTCCTGGCGGTGATATTCGGGCTATTCTTGGCAATTATATCGACGTTTTTTATAAATGATTTAAAGAATAAGGACGAATAGGTTGGCAAGGCATATACCTAGGATATACTGTCCAGAACTGGAAAACGGTGTTTTTCGAGTTCCGGAATGTCAGGTTATACATATGCTCCGGGTTTTGCGGATGACGCCGGGGGATAGGTTTTTGGCATTTAACGCTAACGCGGGAGAATGGGAGTGCGAGATAAAGGATAGCAGTAGAGATTGCGTAATGGCTGTTATGATACGACAAATACGCGAGTGTAAATCTTCGAGAAAGCTGGCTTTAGCAATATGCCAGATAAAACCTGAAAATATGAGGCTGATATTAGAGAAATGCACGGAGCTAGGCGCGACTGACTTTTATCTTTTGACAAGTGAATATACAAATTATCATAGCGATATTGCGAAATTACGCCGGATAGCGATTTCGGCAGCTGAGCAGTCTGAGCGACTGGATATACCAACGATATATGAGGAAGTGCCGTTGGATAAATTTGTATCGGATTTACCGAGCGAATACACGTGGTTCTCTGCAATAGAACGAGAGACCAATGCTTGCTCACTACTTGAGATTATTAACACACACTGTAAACCTTTCGGTTTTATAGTAGGTCCCGAAGGCGGATTCTCCGACGATGAAAAAACATTGTTGCACACCACCACAACACCCCTACGCCTTTCTCCTAACATACTCCGCTCAGAAACCGCCGCCATAATGTGCGCTGCTGCCGGAGGTATGGGGCAGTTTAACAAAGGATAGTGTTTTTTTGTGGGGGCGCAATGTGGTATCCTCTCAACACTACCACATCGCACCCCCGCAGCCGCTCAAGATACGTTATGTTGCAAGCACAGGAGCTAACTTCACTGGTCTAGGAAAGGCTCTTTGCATCGCAACAAATCGTGTCTATGCTTCAAATTTAAGCGTTGCACCATTGGCGATAGTAATGCGCTTTGATGCGTTTAAATGCCCACCGGATTTTAGTGTGAGGTTGTTGGACAATGTGTAATTTTCCGCGCCCGAGAAACTCAGAGTGCGTTTGATTCGACAATAGTGTCTGTTCGTGGGAGCGCTTTCGGATTGGTAAATACAATGGTCGTAGTTTTAACTCTGTCTCCGACTATCAATGAGTTCTCGTTAAATTCCGTATTGTCTCCTGACACAATTATACTTCCAGTCAATAGCAAATTTGCCGGGTAATACCCAATTCCCGAGATCGTTTTATTTATCAGATTTGTTGCGATAGTTTGTGTCGATCCATCGACTGCTATCGTTTGCCCAGAAGTACTCATTCCGATATATGCAGCATCGTTAAACGTTGCTCCAAACAACGCGGTAGGATCTATCTCCTCAGCGAACCTGGCGTCGGGAAGTTGCGTTGCAAGCGTTGTTCGTAAACTCTCAGAAATCCCCAAATCTCCAAACACAACATAAACTTTGTTGGCTTCATCATTTATAGCACTTTTTACATTTCCGGATGTTTCAACAAATTCGAGCCCTCCATTTCCGATAACTCTCATATCAGATTTCGCATCTTCAAACATATATCCATTCACAGAAGGAATGACAAAATCCGGAGAAACCCGCAATAATTCCAAGTTTGTGCAGTTATCTAATAGCCATTGCACGTTCTCTACCTGGCTGGTATCAAAGTTGCTGACGTCCAGTGTTTTTATTGCTGAACAATTGTAAAACATGGCATGCATATCCGTCACATTGTTCGTATCAAAGCTGCTTAAATCTAAATTCTCCAAACTAGAACAGCTATAGAACATAGCTTGCATTTTTGTCGCCAGGCTTGTATCAAAATTGCTAACATCCAGCACACTTACTCCCGAGCATCCATAAAATACATACGCCATATTGGTCACTTTACTTGTATTAAAGTTGCTTACATCCAAGATGCTCACACTGGAACATCCATTAAACATATATGACATATCAGTTACGTTGCTTGTATTAAAATTACTTACATCTAGCTCCTCAAGATTAGAGCAGCCATAAAACAAAAGGTGCATATCTGTTACCTTGCCGGTATTAAAACGGCTTACATCTAAGTTTTCCAAGGTAGAACAGTTGTAAAACATATACGCCATATTGGTTACTTTACTTGTGTTAAAGTTACTGACATCTAATATTCCCAGACTGGAGCAGCCGTTAAACATATAGGACATATCTGTTACCTTGCTTGTATTAAAGTTACTTAGATCTAATTCTTGCAAGCTCGAACATTTATAAAACATATACGCCATGTTTTTTACATTAGTCGTATCAAAGTTGCTTATATCCAAGTTTTTCAGACTGGAGCATCCATAGAACATAGAGCGCATAGTCGTAACCGAACTTGTATTAAATTTACTAACATCTATTGAATGTAATGCAGAGCAATAACCAAACATATACGACATTTCTGTGACATTACTTGTATCAGGATTGCCAAAATCTATAGACGATAACCTAAAACAGTTATAAAACATAGCTCTCAGTGTTGTTGCATTGGAAAGATTTGCCCCACTTAAATCAATCTTTGTTTTTGATATTTTATTTGTTGCATCTTTACTTCCATCCCCACACTCTCTGAACATATCGCCTAATGATGTTGGAAATCCAACATATTCAGTGTTTCCTGTGCCCGGATTTTGCACTGGTCTAAACTCCAATTCAACATTCAATGGAGAATATACGTCTGTGTTAAAGACCTCCCATCTGAAAGCGTTTCCGAGCACGCTTACCTGATTGCCATTTACAAGCGCTGGAATGATGAGTTTCACGGTGCCTTCAGCATTATTTTGTTTGGGAATACATGTTGCTATACAGTATTCGCCTCCCCCCGGAAGTAAATGTGAAGTATGAATTGTTAGGATTATTGTTTGTGTTCGTGCATCCATTGAATGTAATTGTCGTGGCATCGCATGATGCCAGAACTGAAACAAATGCTAAAGTTTTTATAAAAATATTCATAATTCCCGCTCAATCAAAATTCCATACTCACGAATTTATTCTTTCACAAAATTGTTAATATTCCGTTAACGTTATAGAAATATTCAATAATCATCCCAATATGCTGGGCAATATGGATGTTTCCGTTTCGCCAATTGTTGTGTCTTCCCAGACTTTGTCCAAATATATAGCCCGTTTGAGTAATTTGAAACTTTCCATTTCCCATCTTGACACCCTTTTTTGCTTAGTTTCCCTGAAAATCCAAGATTTCTCTGCACCGAAAGAGCCACTCTACGTCCTTTTTTCAAAGAAGTTGTGTAGAAATTGTTGTTTTCTATAAAGCATGCAATTTCAACGCCTGGCGGAAATATGATGTCCGGTGGAGGTCGAAAAATCCATCCCAAAATACCTACAGCAATTGGGATAGTCCCAATAAGTCTCACTTTGGTTTTTAGTAAACACAATACTATACCTCCGATAATTATTATATATAGGTCAGATATTTCTGGAGATTTTACGACTATATTTGAACCAGGAATTTCGGATATATAACTCAAAATTGTGTGTAATTTATTTAAAATGAAACTTAGCATGCTAACTAAAAAATCTGCGTGAAAAATAAGACAAATAATTCCCAGCGGGATAACAGCAAACGTAACCAAAGGAATTGCGACTAGATTTCCAACTACTCCTGAAATGCTCAGCCTGTTGAAAACCGCGATTGAAATCGGGAGAGTAGCCATAGATGCGATGATAGTGCTTGCGAGAGTTGTTACAATATAGGATGCTAGTTTTTGCACAATGCCAGAATGATTTTGCATAAAATTATGCAGTGCCGGCTGAAAAGCCTCGTAAAAGGCAACCAATGCTACGACTGCGCAAAACGATAGCTGAAAACTGACGAGAAACAGCGCGCCTGGGTCGAAAAGCAGGATTAAAAATGCAGCGACCGAAACACTCCTGAGCGACAAACTCCCGCGCCCACACATCACGCTGACTAAAAACACGGTAGTCATTATGAATGCCCGTGTTGCTGAGGGCGAAAATCCGGATAAAGCGAGGTATAAGAATGTTGCCGGGATGGTAACGGTTGCCGCACACTTCTTGGGATGTACGCGGCTATAAATGCAATTCAAATATTGAAAAAGTTTTGAGAACACTAAAAATATAATCGAAGCTACAATAGACATATGTAATCCGGAAATGGCAAGTATATGTGCCGTGCCGGATGCGATGAATTTTTCGCGCACTTCTGGTGGAATTGCAGACTTGTCTCCGGTCAACAAGGCGCTGGCTATGCCTCCGGCGGGAGACGACATTTTTTCTAATATACTTTGAGTTAATTTACGTCGCATTTTGTTTATCCAGTTATCAAAACCGTTACTCTCCCCTAATTTTACGATGCTATACACAACTCCATTAGCGTCAATTCCGACCAACGAATTGTATTGAATTTGATCGAAAGCACCTGGAATTGCAGGGGGGTTAAATGGAATGAACTTACCTTTGACCCTGACGATATCTCCTGGCGAAATATGCTCAGTCATTTTGACCGAACAAGTCATCTTCGCTGTTTTTATATAATTTAAATTGCTTATATTTATGTCCTTGAAAGTAATTCGTTGCATATTTTTCATAACAGGATGCGTCTCATCCATACTTTTTACAATTGCCTCAAACTTAATATTGTCGTAGCCTCCGGAAATAAATTGCTTCTGAGAAAGTAAATTGGTGCATAAAATTCCTCCAGTTTGCACTATATAAAAGCCGAGTGTAAATACTAAACAGGCATAGCACAAGATTTTGGATTTTCTATAAAATATTATAGAAATTAACGCAACAATTGATATTGCGAATAATAAAGTGCGCCAAGAGGCAAATGGAAAAAATACACCGAATATTATGCCTATACCTAGTATTACCGGAACAAATAGGGGTAACCTTTCCCGTTCTGAAAATAAAAATTCATTAAAGCCCGTATATTTCAATTTCTGTCCTCATATTACTTGGGAGCACCGGTCACCCGGTATTGGAGTGCCTCGGAGATGTGGTACGGTTTGATGGATGCTTCATTTTTCATATCCGCAATCGTACGAGCTACCCGCAAGATTTTGTAGCAGCTTCGGGCTGAAATACTCGAATTTTCAACTGCTTTTCGGAAAAAATTCGTCGTTTCTGCATCAAGTTTCGTTATCTCATCGAGGTATTTTCCTTGCGTCTTCCCATTAAGGTATGACAAATTTAAACCAAATTTTTTAGCACGGCATTTTTGCAATAACCTAGCCCCCTCGACACGACCACGTATTGTCGCGGAGTTCTCTTTCGGCATGTTTTGAAATAATTCAGATACTTTTACGCTATTTACATGTATAACAATGTCGAACCTGTCCAGGATTGGTCCTGAAATTCTATTCCTATAGTCGACAGCGCATTTGGGCGCTTTGGCACATTGCCTCTCAGTCTCCCCGAAATACCCACATTTACAAGGGTTCATCGCGGCTATCAGCTGAATATTTGCTGGGTAAGTTATATGCTCCTTGGCACGCGAAATAGTAATTTCACCAGTCTCAAGCGGTTGCCGCAGCGCTTCTATGACGGAACGCTGAAATTCCGGCAATTCATCTAAAAACAAAACGCCATTGTGTGCCAACGAAATTTCGCCCGGTTTCGCATCAGAACCACCGCCAACCATCGAAATTAGAGAAGCCGAATTGTGTGGCTCCCGGTACGGCGGATAGTACACCAGTCCCTCCTTAGGTAACATCCCGGCAAGGCTGTATATGCAGGTAGTCTCCAGGGCTTCGGCTGCTGAAAGTGCGGGCAAAATCGTCCTCATTCTTGATGCCAGCATTGATTTTCCAGATCCTGGAGAACCGATCATCAGGACGTTATGCCCGCCTGTCGCCGCAACTTCCAACGCTCGTTTGACGAACAACTGTCCACATACGTCTGCCATATCCACACCGAAGTCCAGCTCGTCCGATCTCACTGCATTTGCTGAAATTTCAGGCGAACTTATTTGCGTAACGCCTCTTATGTGATTGAGCAGCGAAATTAGGCTAGGTGCTGCAATGATGTTATTGTTGCCACTCCAAAGCGCTTCGTTTTCGCATTTTTTCGGGCAAATTAGCGATAAATTCTTCTCGTTCGCCAACATCGCTGCACATATCGTTCCTGAAATATACGGCAGAGTTCCGTCAAGACCGAGCTCGCCAACTGACACCGTACTCTCCAGCATCAAAACATCGATTACGTCCATAGCGCCGAAAATCGCCAAAGCTATTGGCAAATCGTAATGCGAGCCAGCCTTAGGAATGTCGGCGGGCGCCATATTTACAACGACCTTGCCGGAGGGAAAGCCGATACCAAGCTGAAAAAACGCGGAACGTACCCGCTCCTTCGCCTCGCCTACGGCTTTATCGGGCAAACCGACGATGCAAAATGAGCTCAATCCGGGCGAGATTTGCGCCTCCACGATTACCTCTATCGGCTTCATCCCGACGAATGCAACTGTTCTAACTTTGCTTACCATGGCGATAAGTCACAGCAATTCACCTTCCCAACATATCAGGTATTTATTAAAAAACAGTATTGTCAGTCGGCAGCATAACTACTACGGCGACTAGTGCGTTTTCGTTGCCTAGTCGCCGGTTTTTATAGCATCAGTGTAAGCCCTATTTTAAACTATTTAGAAACTTACTTTAGCTCCCACAATAAATAGGTCGCTCGTTTGCTTCATTATAGCGTTTCTATCTGAAGCGTCTTTGTATATTCTGTTATACCTATCGCATGCCGTGTCACAGGATTTCGTCCATACGTGATCATATTCACAGAACACCTTTAGTCCATCGCATATCTTGTAATCCGCTGCCAAAGTTACTGCGCTTCCTTTTGTATTTGAACCACTATCTACTTTGCGCTTCATGTGATGGAATACTCCGGAGAATGTCCAGTTGTCATTTAAGCAATATTCAGCCCCAATATTCCATGCTTTTCCAGCGTTTGAGTTCTTCGTCCCAAGGAAGTTACCAATGTAGCGTTCTTCAGTTTTTCCTGCAACTACACCTTGAGTTGCAGAACCATCTCCCTCACCAACTATCTTTTCATCTATTGCTTCCTTCGGAGTTCTGGACTTTCCATTGTCTAAGAAACCAACGCCTATCTTCCACTGTTTATATCCAACGGTAGCGCTTAGGTAGTACGCATGGGCGTTGTGTAATTTTATCTTCTTTTCGCCAAGATCGTCCCATTCTACGTTACCTCCACCTTCCGTATCGTATCTCTTCTTAAAGCTCTTCACTTTTACAGCCTTCGTATCCTCAAAAATGTATACTCCCGAAAGTTTCGTAGTAATACCGTTTTGAAATTCATACGAGTGCGCTAAAGCTAACGCTATATTGTTCCTTCCAGAAGGTCTCTCATCACCCTTCCCTTTGTTGAATATTCCGCCATCATTGCCATTTGAGGAATCGCCAGCGTGTCTATCCCTAGCGCTGTCTCCATGGTGCTTAGTGTCTGGAGTTATAGCCCCAGCAATTTGAAAACCGCTTACTGTTGGAGAGTAGTACACGATTTTTGTTGCTTTATTGGTATATGCAACATTGTATAAAGGGGATATTACGCCGGTCGCAGGATCGAAGTCACCGGATATATTTCCGTCAAGTCCAGCTGATCCACCTAGTAGCTGCTGTCCACCATACATACACTTTGCATCAGGTCCCTTTACGTTACCGATCTGCAAAGTTCCCCATCCGTCTCTTGAAAAGGAGAGATACATCTTGCTAACCCCTGAGCTGCCTTTTATCACATCAATATCGATGTCAGCCATATACTTCGTTCCATTGCTGAGTTTTCCAACCGCCTTTACATCTATATTGGCATCATCAGCACCAATCCTCGTCGCACTTGTATCTTTGTCGACCTTCTCATACCCCTCTGGATTGCCTTTATAATACGTGTAATCCGGATTTCCGAAATTCGCATGAACCGTAGCAGCGCCTGAAACTATTATTTGAGGCTTTTCTGCTGAATCTTCCTGCTTAACCGATTTTTCTTTCGAGTACTCATCTTTCTCATTCGCATCGCAAGCTATGTTACAAACAGCCCCGGCAACAACCAACGCCGAAAATTTAGTCAACGAAACCTTACTCATATCCACCATTTCCCATAAAAAGAGCGATCACAGCTAATGGTAGCACATAATATGTCACTCCCATTTATTAAAAAATAATTAAATTTGCATAAAATTTTTATGCCACGTTCAAGTAAAGTATCAGGCATCTGTTTTTGCTTTATGGATAAACTACCTATTTTGCAGATTTATACAACTTTATATTTTTTTTACGTATCACTACCATCTGATTGAAAAATTTTGGTTAATATACTAAACATTGCTGAAATTGTTGTAATAGAGTTGATTTCTTGGCGATATTTAGAAGCGTTGAACGTTCCGTAACAGTAGTACGACAAGACCTTCCGAGCGAGTTTTATAGCTGTCTGTTCATTGTAAAAACCTAACATATACTCCAAATGACGCTTAGCGATTTCGTATTTCTGTTGCCTCGTCATAGGTTCACTTGACACCTTGCTGCTTCGGATGAACTCATCAACATCACGCAAAATCCAAGGTTTACCAAGTGCGCCACGCCCTATCATAACGCCGTCGGCTTGGCTCTCTTCTAATGCTTGTCCAGCTGTTATTTCATCTATAATGTCGCCATTCGCTATAACTGGTATATTTACCGCCTCCTTCACTGCTCGAATATCCGCCCAATTTGCTGTTCCTGAATATAATTGCGAACGAGTACGCCCGTGCACCGTTATCATTTGGATGCCCGCATTTTCAGCAATGCGCGCGATAGTCGGGGCATTTTTATGCTCGAAATCCCAACCTAAACGCATTTTTAATGTAACAGGAATTGGCACTGCATTCACAACCGCCTCGATTATCTCTGCGGCAAGTTTCTCGTTTTTCATAAGCGCTGACCCGGCATCCGATTTCACGATTTTTTTGACCGGGCACCCCATATTTATATCAAGAAACTTCGCCCCTAAATCGTAACTCAACTTTGCCGCATCAGTCATAACAGCCGGTTCGGCGCCGACAATCTGGACAGAGGTCAACGGGTCATCCGCGTTGTCCATCATTTTGTGAGTTCTCGTAACATTGCGAATGACTGCCTGACTGGCTACCATTTCGCTAAACATCAGGAAATCGCCAAATTCACGCACGATTTTCCGAAACGGCAAATCCGTCACGCCAGCCATCGGCGCAAGTATCACACGACTTTTCAGCTCAGTTGTTCCAAGAATTAGCTTTTTCATAAGTCAAACGTCACCACATCTACGTCAATTTTATCTGAAACATCTGTATCTATAGCCCTTTTCAACATCTGTAAATTTTGCGCATTTGTTTTTTGGTCACCTGCTAACACTGCTGCGAAGTGATACAAATTAGGGAAATTTCGTTTATTTATAAGAGCCAAAGTCGGATCAATATTTTTAATTCCGGCTCCGGGCTCTACATCCTGTGCACCGTAGTTATAGTGTATCCATTTTAATGATTGCCTAAACGCATGAGCATTTGTAAATATTGACGCGATAAGTGAATTATTTAATCTAGACGTATCAATTACCAACACTGATTTCCGCGTCGGATGTTTGTGCAAAAATTCGTCTATATCGAGTGCTATGCCTTTGAAATCTGAAATATTTTGAGGCTTTAAATCAATCGCCAAAGTATATTCGTTTTCTTCAGGCAATGTAGTAAGGGCGATATGCCGTACGCTAGATGGATATTTTTGTGACATTGAGTTCGCCCATTTTTGCTCCGTATCTATGCCATTCGAACAGGCAGTCACAAAAATCGCAATAGGTACCAATACTTTTCTCATACGCTGTCAATCCCAATTAACTCTGCTTTCTTTATTTTATCCATCGCGAAGATATGCGTTGCGAATGAGTTGATAAATGAGCGATTGTGGCTGACGACCAGTACCGTGCCGTCGTACTCATTCAGCGCATTCGATAGAGCTTCGGCACTCGACATATCAAGGTGATTTGTCGGCTCATCCAAAACCAAAAAGTTGCTTTTTTGCGCCAGAAGAGCGGCAATGGCAACCTTGCTCTTTTCGCCCCCAGAAAGCACGTTAACCGGTTTTTTTACATCGTTTTTTGAAATAAGCAGGCAACCCAGAATAGCGCGTGCTTGCTGTTGATTTATACCTTGTGTCAATGCCATAACATTTTCAAGCGCGTCGAGTTTCGGGTCTAGGACATCCAACTGGCTCTGCGCGTAGTATCCAATCGAAACATTATTACCCAATTGCATTTCACCGGAAATCAGCGGTATTTCACCAATAATCGTTTTTAATAACGTCGATTTTCCGATACCATTTGAGCCGATTACGGCAATTTTATTGCCACGTATCACGCGAAGGTCGAGGTTTTTATTTAGCGGAATATCATCATATCCAATGGTTACGTTTTTTAATTCCAAAACAACTTTTGCGCTTTGCTTTTCAACTGCCATTTTAAACACCGGCTTCTGGTCTGTCTCTTCCGTATCTATACGTTCCTCAAGTTGCTTCAATCGCTCAATTATTTTCAGCTTACTTTGCGCCTGCTTAGCTTTAGATGCCTTATACCTGAACCTATCGACGAATTCCTGCAAATGGTCTTGCTTTTTCTTCAGCGATTCCTTTTGCTTTTTGGCAAACTCAGCATTCGCCTCCCGTTGCTCAACAAAGGCATCGAAATCGCCATTATAAACTTTAACATTGCCGTTCGATATATGAATTATTTGGTCGGACAAGTTATTCAAGAATTCTCGGTCGTGCGAAACAAAAAGCAACGTGCCGCGAAACGATCTAAGATATCCCTCCAGCCACGTCAAACTCGGTAAATCGAGGTGGTTTGTTGGCTCATCCAAAATCAGGAAATTCGGCTCATTTATGAGCAATTTTGCCAACTCTAACCTCATACGCCAGCCGCCAGAAAGTATCAAGGGTGATTGCTCGAATTGCGATGCTTCAAAACTCAAGCCCGTCAAAACACCTTTCGCATCAGCCTCCAGAGCGTATCCGCCTTTGTCCGAAAACTCAGCCTCTACTTTCTCATAATTTGCATAAACTTCATCTGAATAATTTTCGGAGACTTCTTTTAATGCTTGATGCAGTTTCTGCTGTAATTCGCAGAGCGTCGAGTGTCCAGAAATGCACTCATCCAATATTGTATCTTTCGGATTTTCATTTGGGCTTTGCGGCAAATAACCCAAAACGCAATCTTTTGGAATTACAATTTCGCCGTCATCGTATTCCTCCAATCCAGTCAAAATATTCAGAAGCGTCGTTTTCCCAGCACCATTTGCACCGACTATGCCAATATTTGTATTTTTCGGAAAATGGTATGAAAAATCGCGGATAATGACACGGTCGCCAAATTTTTTAACAAGATTTTTAACTATAATCATATTCTATAGAAATGTCTTTAAGCGCTTCTTTACCATTTCTGTAGCGCTTTCACGCCCCGCATCGAGGTATTTCCGCATATCAATATTTGCTGGATTTTCAGACAAATATTTTCTCACGGCGCCCAAGAATGCGATGCGAATATCTGTATCAACATTTACCTTCGCAATACCATTTTGTATCACTTCCTTAATGTCCTCATCTGTTATGCCATAAGCATTTTGTATATTCGCGCCATAATTATTACACACTTCGATCGCATCAGCATAAACCGATGATGCGCCGTGTAAAACTAGCGGAAAATCGCCGACTTTCTCTTTGATTTTCTTCAGCGTTTCAATCGACAACTTCGGGTTTCCGGTTTTGCCTTTATTTACACCATGACTTGTCCCGATTGCTACTGCTAGGCTTGAAATACCAGTCCTTTCAATGAACTCCTGCGCCTGACTTGGATCGGTATAGAGCGCCTTCCCTTCAGCAACACTGACTTCATCCTCTCCACTTTGTGGTCGCATATTCCAGAGGTTGATATGTTCCAAGTGCAAAGAGGGCTGAATGATTTTCA
>CACXNL010000002.1 GCA_902769055.1 uncultured Pseudomonadota bacterium
GAGTCCCGGGCAGAGCCAATGATGCAGTCGGTCAGATCTCGTCTATCCGTTGGAATGAGAGTTCGATGTCAATTGGGTAAACCGAACAATGTTCTCAGGGCTCCCGACTTAACGGCATGCATGAGACAGTAATTCAGTGGACTATGCGTGCTTTTTGACAAGAAGGGGGGGGCTCTTTCTCCCCCACGAATAAGCCGTTTGTGCGCGGCTGTGTGGAGTTTGGTATTTGCGATACGAATGTGTTTTCTTGCCTAATTCAAGAGAGTTTGACTATTAAGACGGAAGAATACGAAAGTGGTTAATGCATGGACAGTGATTAACATAGGCATAGATAAATCCGGACTGCACAGCTGTCCGGCCACAGTGAAGGTAATTATAGCTGTCATACCAATATCCGGCTGGAGCAATAATAATGGCCCCAAGCAGTGCAAGGCTTACGAAAGAAAGCATTATGCCAGGAAATTTACGGTCGTTATACTGCTCAGTAATTAGCCACGCAGTCAAAACTGCAGTTATAGGTTTTAAAAACTCCGATGGTTGCAAGGAAAATCCAAAAATGTTGAGCCGCCGTCGTGCGCCTTTTATTTCTGCTCCTCAGAATAATGTGCAAGCAATCAATGTCAAACATAAAAAATACCCGACAAGAGCAAGTCTTCGTTTGTATAAAACCAAAAATATTGCATATCTTCATTTTTCAATATATTTTCGACTATTCCTTAACCGATGTTTTTATATAAGCCCACCGCCTGCCAAGGTCGATGAACGAAGTTCGAAAACGAGCTCAGGAAATGCCTGTAAGCGGATCGAGCCCTTTTGAATATTGAAACAAACAGAAAGAGGTGGCAATGCAGTCTTTGCTATGGCAGTATGACCCTGAGGGCTGTGGTTGTGCCGGTATGTACATGCAGAAAAAACAGATAGTTCGGTGTTACCTGGGCATGTTGCCATATGTGAAGCCGTATGCTTTTAGGGCAATTTTGGCGGTGACGTTGTGCATCCCTATTGGTGCGCTGGACGCGGTCATTGCGATTTCTTTGAAGCCTTATACAGACCTTATCATGGTTGAGAAGTCAGCACAAAATATATGGTACATTCCGCTTGCAATACTGCTGTTTGCAGTTATACAAGGGGTGTTGATTTATTTCGCAACGTACCTGAATGCTTGGGTTGGAGAAAAAATGACTCGAGACTTGAAACTTGAGCTATACAACAAATTATTGACGTATGACACGGCGTTTTTCGATAAGGCGCATTCTGGAGATGTTATATATAAATATAATACGCAGGTTGATATGGCTGGTTCGCAATTATTAACCAAAGTCAAATTGTTAATTTCGAGGATTTTTTCGTCGGTTTCACTTATCGGTGTACTAATATATAACTCTTGGAAACTCTCGGTTATCGCTTTGCTAGTTATGAGCTGTGCATTTATTCCGATGGCTAAAATACGAAGCAAGATCCAAAATACGATGAAAAATGTCATGGATGGAAGTAGTGATTTAGTTACGGAATACAACGAAAGTTATGTTGGTCACAAGACGATATCTGCATATAATCTCTGCGAATACCAGAAATCGAAATTTTGGAATGTGATCAATAAAGTAACGAAGGTGCGCATCAAATTGTCACAAAAGACAGCGTGGTTATCTCCGATAATGCACGTGATCATAGCGGTCGGCATTGGTATTTCAATAGCGTATGGAAGTTACCTTATCGTTTCTGGGCAGATTACGAGTGGTAACTTTGTATCGTTTTTAACTGCGCTTATTATGCTGTATAACCCGGTAAAAAATTTTGGCAACAACGTAAAAGAATTTCAATTATCATTATTTGCAGTTGAAAAAGTCCTTGACGCGTTACAAATCGAACCTACAATAAAAAGCAAAAAAAATCCGATGATCATGAACGGATTTAAGTCAGATATACAATTCAAAAATGTAAATTTTGGATATACCGAAGATAAGCTAATTATAAAATCTTTTAATTTAACAATAAACAAAGGAGAAGTAGTTGCTTTCGTCGGCAATTCCGGCGGAGGGAAATCGACAATTGTGAATTTATTGCCACGATTTTACGATGTTAGTTCTGGCTCAATAGCAATCGATGGTATTGATATCAGAGACTATTCACTAGAAAGTCTACGTTCAAATATTGCTATCGTTTTTCAGGATAATTTCCTCTTTAATGGAACGATTAGAGAAAATATAGCAATAGGGAAGGTAACTGCTTCGGAAGATGAATTAAAAGCTGCTGTAAAGATGGCATACCTAGAAGAGTTTGTAATGGCATTAAAGAATGGTTTGGATACACAAATCGGTGAGCGCGGGGTACTTCTTTCCGGTGGACAAAAACAACGTATTGCAATTGCTCGTGCCTTTTTGAAAAGTGCGCCGATACTGATTTTAGACGAAGCTACATCAGCCCTTGATAACAACTCCGAGGCAATAGTCCAAAAAGCAATAGAAAATCTGACAAAAGACAAAACGGTTTTGGTTATAGCGCACCGCTTATCTACCATCCAAAATGCGACAAAAATAGCAGTAATTGAAGCTGGTAAATTAGCTGAATATGGTACTCACGACGAGCTCATTGCTATTAAAAATGGTAAGTATAAAAGGCTTTATGAGATGCAGTTCGGAAATAATTCCATTTCTAAGAATTGATATCTATCTTTCATAATTCGCTTCGGTTGTACATTTCCGGAAAGGGCATTCGCTCCCCAATAAACGTGCCCATATATAAAAGTTTCGGGATTTTTTTCCTCTCGTAATTCCAGGGTATGATGTGGCTCATCGAAATGTCAAAAAATAAAAAGTTCCATGAGTTTTTATGGGACTTTTCGTGGTATTGTTTCTTTTCTACTTAAATCGGTTGTATACGACTTCACCTTCGCCATGTTTGCCGATTAGTAATTCAAATTCCGATGGTAGTTTGATTACTTCATTTAAATCTTGATTAAATCCGGAGTAATGAAATTCATACTGCGGAGCTAGTTTATCCGCGAAATAAACAATAAGTGGAGCTGAGTACAGTTTTTCCTCTGGGATAATCATTGACCGCAAGGATTTCCTGAACTCATCAAGAGAAATGTCATATTTTTTGTGCAATATCCGCCACACAGCTTTCTCGAATTTCTCTTCGAGTTCATCGGGGAACGGCTCGCCCGCCGAAAAACAAGTATTGAAGCAATTTGCGAAAGAGCCACGGCGTTCAGCTATTACGGATACCAACTTGCACTCCTTGACTGCATCTTTCAGGTAAACAAGCTGTTCCTCCTTCGATTGCGTCCAAAATTCTCGCGGCTTAAACGGAAGCCCGAGCAGCGTATATAACGTTCGGCTGCCAACGAAGTCGTCGGGCAACTTAGGCGTGTGAGCGTACGGCACCAGGGTACGAGCCCCCGTTTTCGGATCGCGAATTACCTTTTCAAAGCGGTCGAAACAACAATAATACGGATCTTTTGCAACGCTTGTCTCAATCCACTCCATAGCCGGCGCGCTGCTCAGTCCTAGCAGTAGTAAACCAAGCCATCGTAGTACATTCACAACTTTTCCTCGCTTCAAGCCACCATCAGCTTCAGACTTTCACGTTCTTACTCACGTGTCAATGTATTTTTTAGCTCTGATAAGCGTTCGCCGAAATCCCATATCTTTTGCATATTCATAGACTTCCAAACTGGCGTAATCGCAGTGATAAACCCTTTGAACCACTTTTTCAGCTGGTACCCTATTTTGCAACGCTTTAAAAATCAGGTATGAATTAGTATTCAAACAGTCGAACATTACTTTGCCGTCAGGTGCGACATACCATCCAGTTATGGTATACAACTCCTCATCATCTTCCCAGGCGTCTAAAATATCGATGTCTATGCAATCCATTGCATGTATATTATAAATTTTTTTTATTCCGATTGTTTCTTCAGTCTTTTGCGTTCCAGTTAAATAATGTAAGCCATGACAAAGTTCATGAAACAAAACTGCATCCAGCGTTTCAGGTAATTCTATTAACTCTTCATTACAATACCCAACGTATTTGCAAAATTTACTTTTATCTAAATATATTGATAAGTTATCATAACAAAACAGATTGGTTTTGCCAGATTTATGGTGTGCGTTCCAAAGTATAGTCAATCTTTGCGTATCGTTTTTTATGCTTTCGTATAATCTTCTCAATAACAAGTTGCCAGCGTCATTGCGCCACAAGGTATCGAGTGTATCTTTTACTTCTTCGTTTAGATTATCGTAGTTTTTAAATACATTTTGCATAACTTGATTCTGTGTTACTTGTGGTAATTTGCTTTGTTCATATTGTATACTTCGTAAAAGCTCGCCGGCATGGCAGTCTGATGTGATTTGTGTACTTAAGCAGATTGCTGGCAATGCGCTAGCTACGATTTTTGATAAAGTTGTATTATTCATTTTTTCCTCCCATTTAAAAAAAATTTAGATTTATAAATACCCGGAAGGGAGTTCACGCTTTACATAAGTGCTTTTACAAAAGTTTTGTAATTTTTTTCCCTCCCGTAACCTCAGGTTACGGCACGCTCTAACAAAATGTCAAAAATTAAAAAGTCCCATAAAAATCTAGATAATCTAATTACAAAGCCGTAAAAATTACTTAGCTAAAAACTGCTTCCCCATATTCATAAATTTCGTTCGTCGAGCGTTTTTTCTGTCTTCTGGGGAAGATGCCAGGGATTTGTTAAGATATTTGAGCATTTCCTTTTTCAAATTTGCCAAAGTTGCCGATTTGTTTCGGTGTGCACCACCGACAGGTTCCGGCACGAGCGCGTCGATTACGCCCAAGGACAGCAGGTCTGGTGCGGTAAGTTTTTGCACTTCCGCTGCTACGTTCGCTTTCGTGTCATCTTTCCATAAAATCGAAGCACATCCTTCCGGCGAAATTACCGAATATACCGAGTGCTCCAACATCAAGATGTAGTCGGCTGTAGCAATCGCAATCGCACCGCCCGAGCCACCTTCGCCGATGACAGAAGCGATGAATGGCACGCTAATTTGAAAACTTTTTTCCATGCAGCGGGCGATGGCTTCCGCTACACCGCGTTCTTCAGACTCAAGTCCTGGAAATGCTCCCGAGGTATCGATAAATGAAAAAATCGGCAATGCAAATCTTTCAGCCAAATCGAAGAGCCGGCACACTTTGCGGTAACCCTCAGGCTTCGGCATTCCAAAGTTATGCTTCAAACGAGTTTCAGTATCGTACCCCTTTTCTTGACCGATGACCATACACTTTTGTCCATCGATTTTCGCAAAACCACCATATATTGCTTTGTCTTCGGCGAAAAGCCTATCTCCAGATAATTCAACAAAGTCGGTGAAAATCCCATTCAAATAGTCGGTAAACTTGGGGCGCTCGGGATGCCGTGCGACCTGTACTTTCTGCCACGGCGTTAGTTTTTGATATATTTGCGCGAGAATCTTTTCCACTTTTGCTTGCATGCGGATGATTTCATTTGCGACGTCAACGTCACCAAGTTTAGATACCTCGCGAAGTTCAGCTATCTTTTTCTCAATACTTAAAACCTGGCTTTCAAAATCTAACACAAAACTCATGGCTCGCCCGTTATCCGCGGATTTTTACTGGAGGTCGAGACCGGAATCGAACCGATCTACAAGGATTTGCAATCCTCTGCATAGCCAATCTGCCACTCGACCACTGATCTCATACGTGAAGTTTACTATTTTCGGATGCACCATTCAACCGGTTGTCTCTGATGCGAGGCAAATCGATGGTTGTTTACTTCTCGAACTTAATTGTTGTGCCGTCGGTGAGTATGATGCGATTTGTTGAGGCGAGTAGTCCTCCGGGCTTGAATGTGATTTTGTGAGATATTGTGTATTTGTTACTGCCGCTAAATACTAGTTTTCCTTTTTGATTAACGATTATGTCTGTGTTTGGTAGCGCTTGTGGAATGGTAAAAGTAATTTGCGTGCTTTTAACGCCATCGCCAACTATAAACGAGTTCTGATTAAATTCAGAATTATTGCCGGATAGTGTAATCGTCCCAGTTAATTGCAAACTTGCTGGATGGTATCTGATGCCATCATCGATTGCCTTATTTATCAACGCACAAGCAATAGTTTTATTTGCGCCTTCAGCAACTACAGTTTGTCCAGTCGTATTCATGCCAATATATGCTACATCATCTGATGTAGAATCGAATAAACTGGATATATTTATCGTATCTTCTGTGTTGGTAGTTGCACTCGGAAGTTGCTCGTTGAGTGTAGTTAAAAAACTTTCAGAGATGCTTGAGTTTCCAGATATAGCATAAACTTTTCCTGCATCTGCACTTATTTTATTCTTCACGTTCTCAGCAGTTTCGGCAAAACTACGTACACCCACAACTTCTAACGAGGCATTACAGTTAGTAAACATATTGGCTGTTGTAGTGTTTTCCGAAAGCGTAAATTTATCTGAAATTTTTAATTCTTTTAATTTAGTACAGTTGCCAAACATATATCCAGCATCTGCGACGTTACTTGTATCGAAATTATTTAAATCAAGGGATTTAAGCGATGAGCAATATATGAACATATGTAGCATATTTGTTACATTGCTGGTATCAAAGCTGCTCACATCTACAGATTCCAATTTAGAACAACCATAGAACATAGCTCTCATAGTCGTAACTTTGCTTGTATCCAGCCCGCTAACATTAGCTTGTTTCAAGTTACTACAATGTGAAAATAAGCTCATCATATTCGTCACATTGCTCGTGTCAAAACCGCTTACATCTATGGTTTCTAATTTTATACACCCCCAAAACATACTTTGCATACTCGTTATTCCGCTACTTTGTATTCCAGTTAAATCAATTGATATCTTTGATGCACCAGTTGTATTGCCTGTTTCTTTAAACATACTGTAGCAATTCGCAGGAAGCTGAGTCTTTACACCATCGACGGTCTCAAATACGAGATTCACCCTTAAATTCGAAAATCCTGTATATCCTTCCCAATTAAATGCCTGCTCTTCCAAGCTAATCTGATTGTCACCAATTTTTCCAGGTATTTTTAAAGTTATAATGGTTTCGCTATCTGGATTTGTATTTGGATAACACTTACTTATACGGTATTGCCCCCCCCCCCTCCGCCAGTAAAAGTAAAGTATTCGGTAACAATATCGTTACCATCACTATCAAATCCTGGAAATGTAATCTCCGAACAATAAACTCTTGATATGCCAACCGGCACTGCCACCAAGGCTTTTATTAGGTTGTTCATAACTCCTCTCAAGAAAAACCAATTCATACTTTGATTCTTATACAAAATTGTTAATATTTTGTTAATTTACAAAAAAAAATATTTACTATATAAGGTATTTTACCCTTTGCCATTTATTTTTTCGCAAAGGTCGAATAGGCAACAGTCGGAGCATTTTGGTTTTTGGGCGGTACAAACGTAGCGTCCGTGGAGGACGAGCCAATCGCTGGTATTTTTGTGATACTTTTCGGGGACATTCGCCAATAAATCTCGCTCGATACCAATGGGCTCAGTGGCTTTGCTCAGTCCAAGGCGTTGCGATACTCTCAAAACGTGCGTATCGACAGCGATTGTGCTTGCCCCAAATAACCTATTTGCGATAACATTTGCGGATTTTCGTCCTATGCCCGGCAATTTTTCCAGCTCATCACGCGTTTTTGGGATTTGCGAATTATATTTTTTGACCAACGTTTCTGACAAGGCGATTACATTTTTGGCTTTGTTGTTGAAAAATCCCAAAGGATGCACATATTCCTTTAGCTTATCGATACCAATCGCCAACATTTTTTCGGGCGTATCGGCAATTTCGAACAGCGTCTTGGTTACTTTATTCACCATCTTATCCGTAGTTTGCGCTGAGAGCAGAACCGCCACGGCGAAAGTGAAATTATTTCGCGCGATCAGCTCGCTCGTAGGCGCCGGATTTTCCTGCTTTAACCTTTCAAAGATTTCTTTGATTTCGGATCTGTTTAACATCTAAAAACTCCTCATTCTGGCATAATTTTTGGGCCAAGCTCACTGGCTTTCTTTAGTTACGAGACCGGATTTTCGCTGACGACTACAATGTCTGTTTTACCAGGCATTGCTGAACCAACGTTTGCAATAATCGCAATGAAAGTGAATCGGTACCTGAAAAAGTGAAATAATTTAACTCGGCAAATTCGCTTATTCTCTTGATGCAGTTTAGCAAAAATTTCTGTGTTACGTTATAATGGAACAGGTAAGTTACTCAAATGTTAGTAGAATGCTTGATCCGGATACCATATTCCCGATAAAAAACCTTGATACGCTCACTTACACAAAGCCTACAATCAAAAATCCGAATATTATTGTTGGGGATTATACGTATTTCGGTGAAACTAATTTTGAAAGCCACGTGACACACCTTTACGATTTCATCGGTGATAAGTTAATTATCGGGAAATTTTGCCAAATTGCAGCTGGTGTAAATTTCGTTATGAATGGAGCAAATCATCGTATGAATACGGTTTCGACATATCCATTTTATATCTTCGATGGCTGGGAACAACAAACACCGCCAGAGTATGAAATGCCAATAAAAGGCGATACCATCGTTGGAAACGACGTTTGGATCGGGCAGAATGCGACAATACTGCCAGGCATTCATATTGGAGACGGGGCAGTTATCGGGCTTAATAGTACAGTTGGGAGCGATGTCCCTCCATATACAATAGTTGCCGGCAATCCAGCGAAGATAGTCCGAAAGCGCTTCGACGATGAGTTGATAGGATTGCTGCTCAAACTTGAATGGTGGAATAAAAGCGTAGATGATATAAAAGCTCTAATGCCTGTTTTATCGAACAGTAATCTCGATGATGTAAAAAAAGGAATTGCTTGTTTGGTTGAGACAGCCTAAATACTACCTATATTCAAAAACTCCTCCTCAGACATAATCTTTATGCCAAGCTCACTTGCTTTCTTTAGCTTTGACCCTGGATTTTCACCGACAACCACAATATCTGTTTTGCCGGAAATCGCTGAACTGACATTTGCACCTTTCGAAATCGCAATTTGTTTAGCCTCATTTCGGCTGAGTTTCGACAAAGTGCCGGTAAATACTATCGTTTTCCCATATAATGCAGAATTAGTATCGACGGATTTTTCCTTATGCGAAATCGTAACTAAAGTTTTATATTCCTCGATAAATTTTATATTTACTTCGTTCCTGAAAAACGCGTATATTTCTTCCGCCATCAAGTCGCCGAGCCCCTCCAATTCGACTAAATCTGCTTTTTCAGCTCTCTGCAAATTTTCGATATTTTTGAAATGGTCCGCCAGAAGTTGCGCTATAACCTCACCAACGCCTGGAATTCCAAGCGATACTATAAAACGCGCCAGGGTTACGTTCCGGCTATTTTCGATCGCATCGTACAATTTTTTGGCGGAAACTTTTCCCCATCCCGGCTTCGAAGCCAGCGGCGTATCAACTTCCTTTTCCTGCAATTTGAATATGTCCAGCGCCGTCTTTATCCGCCCTTCCTCGAAAAACTCCTCGACTTGCTTTTCGCCAAGCCCCGGTATATCCAGGCAATTTTTCGAAACAAAATACGAAATATACCGTACAGCCTGCGCCGAACAGCCGTAGTGATTTGGGCAAAACAAATCGATAAGCCCAGGATACTGAACCAAATCGGCACCACAGGATGGGCAGGTCGCCGGCATTGCGAACGTTGCATTTCCAGACTTTTTGGTAACCGCAATTATCTTTGGAATGACGTCGCCGGAGCGCAAAATCTTCACGGTATCCCCGACGGCGATCTGTTTCCGCTCGATTTCGCTGAAATTATGCAGCGTCGCCCGCGAAACCATCGCGCCATTCAGATTTACAGGCTCCAAAATCGCTACCGGCGTGATTTTCCCAGTCCGACCAACGCCAATCGAAATGTCGAGTATTCGGGTCTCCGCCTCTTCCGCTGGGAATTTGAAGGCTATCGAATGCCGCGGATTTCGCCCGACAAAGCCGAGCCTATTCTGCAATTCTAGCGAGTTTAATTTAAAAACAGCACCATCTATTTCATACGGCAGATTCTGGCGCTTTTGCGAAGTATCCTGGCAATACTTTTCCATATCCATTAAAGAATGGCATAGCTTATACTCCGATGTTGAAAATCCAAGTTTTTTTATAAATTCCATAACTTCAATTTGCGTATTGATGTTCAAATTATCACCGTCAACGTAGTACGCAAAAAATCCCAAATTCCTTTGCTTTGTTACTTCGGCATCGAGTTGTCTTAATGAGCCAGCCGCAGCATTCCGCGGATTTGCGAACAGCTTCTCACCTGCTTCTTCGCGTTGCTTATTCAGCTCAGTAAAAGAATTTATTGACATATAAACCTCACCACGAATTTCAATCTCGCCCGTATAATCAATACTTTTGGGAATATCTAAAATTGTCTTTATGTTGTCAGTAACATCTTCGCCGACGTAGCCATCGCCTCTGGTTGCGGCGTATGTCAGTTGTCCGTTTTTATAAAAAATTGAAGCGGAAAGCCCGTCGATTTTATGCTCAGCACAAAACTCAAGATTTGTGGTTGTGTTAAGAAAGTTTTGAACTCGTTCAATAAAATCCTCTAAATCTTCCGAAGAAAACGCATTTTCCAGCGATAACATCGGTTTTTTATGTGTAATTTTCGAAAACGTACTCGAAACAGGCGCGCCAACTTTTTGCGACGGCGAACTTTCGCTCTTTAGTTCCGGGAACTTTGCCTCAATTTCATTTAACCGCAGCCTTAATTGGTCATACTCCCAATCCGTGATTTCTGGTTCCGCTTTGTTGTAATACAAGTCATCGTGACGTCTTAACTCCTGTTTCAAAAACGCCAACTCCGCTTTCGCCTCGCTAAATGTCAATTCGAAAACAGATTTTGTCATACGAACTTGTTCATTAAAAGTACCCACATTATAGCATATTTTCAAAAAGTGCTGAGCTTAATATTCGATGTACGCATACTTAATGTGAATTTAATTTGTTCGGTTTTTGATTGACGATTATAAATTTTTAAGAATATATACTGCGATATTGTTTTTGCGCATCTAATTATCATATACTAATGTGGGTGGGCGGCTCCCCTGCTTTTTATATGTCTGATATAAGAATTTATGATAATGTTGCTTTAGCCAAGATGCGTGAGGCGTGCATATTAGCGAAGGATGTTTTGGATTTCATCGAACCGTATGTAGTAGCTGGCGTTTCAACCAATGAAATAGACAAGCTATGTCATGAATATATCACTTCGCATAATGCCGTTCCTGCCCCCCTGAATTACAACGGCTTTCCGAAATCGGTTTGCACCTCGGTTAATAACGTCGTTTGTCATGGAATTCCGGATGAATATAAACTTAAATCCGGAGATATAATCAATATTGATGTAACGGTAATTTTAAATAGCTGGTACGGCGATACGAGTCGAACTTTTATGGTCGGGGAGTGTTCAAAACTTGCTAGGCATTTGGTGGAAGTAACAAAACAGGCGTTATTTGTCGGGATTGATGCGGTAAAGCCGTATGGGCATTTCGGAGATATCGGAAAAGCAATACAAAAATTCGTGGATAAACACGGTTTTTCAATAGTGCGCGATTATTGCGGGCATGGCATTGGAGACATGTTTCACGGAGCACCGACGATTTTGCACTACGCGACTAACCAAAAGGGTGAACAAATTCTGCCAGGAATGTTTTTTACAATAGAGCCAATGATAAACGCCGGAGGTTACAAGACGAAGGTACTTAAAGACGGATGGACAGCAGTAACAGCGGATAAATCACTTTCGGCACAGTTTGAACATACGCTGGCAATTACGGAAACTTCTGTTGAAATTTTAACGATGTGAGTGGCTGTCTTCGGTTTTCCCAATAATTGAAAAAGTTAAGATGTTGAATTGCCACGTGTAGCATTTGCTGATGTAACGACTTATAATTTTGTAGTGGATTATTTGTTTTCGGGCGCTTTGTAATGTTCGATCGTTTGTTCGGTTTCTTCTCCACTGATATGGCAATTGATTTGGGTACGGCGAATACCCTTGTTTATGTTGATGGAAAAGGTGTCGTTTTGAATGAGCCATCCGTCGTGGCTATCGCGACGGTGAATAACAAAACCGATGTCGTTGCGGTCGGAAACGAAGCAAAGCAAATGCTCGGTAAAACCCCGGGGCATATACGCGCAATTCGCCCGCTCCGCGATGGGGTAATCGCCGATTTCGAGGTAGCCGAAGAGATGATTAAGTATTTCATCCGTCGAATTCATAATAATCGGCTATTTTCAGCCTCTCCGCGAATAGTGATTTGCGTTCCGTACGGAGCAACCGCAGTCGAACGGCGCGCTATACAGGAGTCTGCGGAAGAGGCAGGCGCTAGAGAGGTTTACCTGATTGAGGAGCCGATGGCAGCAGCGATTGGTGCGGGGCTACCCATAACAGAGCCTCAGGGATCAATAGTTGTTGACATCGGAGGCGGAACGACCGAAGTTGCAGTAATTTCGCTCGGCGGCATCGTTTATGCTTCGTCGATTAGAGTTGGCGGCGATAAGATGGATGAGGAAATAGCGACTTACATCAGGAAGAACTTTAACTTACTGATTGGCGAGGCGACGGCGGAGCGTATTAAAAAAGAAATCGGCTCAGCAATTACGTTGCAAAATAGTAAGGACGTGAAGTTGACGATAAAGGGGCGTAGCTTGATAGATGGTAATCCAAAGGATATGGAGGTAACTCAAAAGCATGTTGCTGAGGCGTTGATGGATCCAGTATCAGCTATTGCTGAAGGAGTGAAGGATGCGCTCGAGAGGACGCCGCCTGAGTTGGTTGCCGACATAATAGATTCAGGGATAACCTTGACGGGTGGAGGCGCATTGTTAGCTAATTTGGATACGGTTATTTCGCATATTACAGGGGTTTTTGTGAAGGTAGCAGAAAATCCTTTAAATTGCGTCGTGTTGGGAACTGGAAGAGCGCTAGCCGAAACGAAAAAAAATGGTTCTGTTTTATTAAAAAATTATTGATTTTCTAAGAGGACAAAATGCTTCTTTTGCAAACGATATTCCCTTTACTAATCGGAATTATGAATTTTATGGAATATTTGCTTATGGGATATATTATCCTTGGTTGGTTTATATTTTTCGGAGTAGTGAAAGATCGGGATGGCGTGTTCTTTAAAGTGTACGTTTTTTTGATGAGCAAAATAGAGCCATTATTAGCCTTCATAAGGCAATACTTGCCCAACATTGCTGGCTTAGATTTTTCACCTCTGGTGATTTTTGTGGCATTGCACTTTGCGAAAGTCATAATGTTGAGACTGTACTTTATGGTTGCAAGTTATTGAGAGCGCGCAAGTATAAATCCACTATTTGGAAAAAGCTACACAATATTTCCAAGGAGTTTTGCGGTGTAGTCGACTAAAGTGATCACTCTGCTATAGCTCATTCGCGAAGGACCTATAACTCCGATGGCACCCACGATCGATTTCTTCTTATTCTGATATGGCGAAACAATTACGGAACATCCAGACATCTCAAAAACTTTTGTTTCGGCGCCTATAAATATTTGCACCCCCTGCCCTTCTATGGATTTATCCAGGAGCTCTTTTAGTGTCTTTTTTTCATCAAGTTTTCGCAAAAGTTCCTCTAGATCCGATATTTCTTCCGCTTTTGAAAGCAAATTTGATTGCCCTTTTACTATAATTTTATTTTCATTTTCGCCGGCAATTTCATTGGCTATAAAACCTAATCCTTGATCAACAACATCTTTGGCGATCTTATCGATACCTTCTCTTTGAAAATCCAATTCAGATTGGAGTTTTCCACGAATTTCGCTAAGCGTTGCTCCCGAAAGTTTCGTGTTAATATAGCGAGTCGCTTTTTCAAGTATACTTGCTGAAACATGGGGAGATACCTCAATTAGTCGATTTTCAACTACTCCATTTTCGTTGACAATAACAACAATAGCTCTTCCTGGACTAAGTAACACAAAGTCGATATGCCGAACTTCAGAATTGATTGTCGGAACGCGTATTAAGCTGGCGCAATTTGCGAGCTCAGATAGGACATCAGTCGCTTTTTCCAAAATCGCTTCAAGGCTTTGCCCAACAGCATTTTTTGTTACATTTGCAAGTGTTTCTTCCTCAATTTCTGATATGTCTGCTGATTCGATTAGGGTATTAACAAAAAAGCGCCACCCCTTTTCTGTAGGCTTTCTGCCAGCCGAGGTGTGCTCAGAACACAAAATCCCGAGTTCTTCAAGATCCGACATAACATTACGAACAGTCGCTGGCGAAAGAGGCGTATCAAGGGCTTTGGAGAGTGAACGCGACCCGACGGCTTCACCAGTTTCAACATAAATTTCAACAAGTTTTTTGAAAATCTCAACATATCGCTTGTTGCCGCTTATATCAATTTCAGACATCCCCTTAGGCTTTCTAGCATATCTTCCTAAACTTGATTTTACACTAAAATATAGCCTGAACTACACGGGGGAAGTAAGTGGAAAGTTTTTTTTAAGTTGTTAATTATTTTTTAACATTTTTTCAATACGATTAAGCCATGATTTTTTAACTATGAATATAAGTCATAGTAGGTGTTCGGATTGAAATAACCGGGATACCTAAAGGCAATTCTTCTTGATTTTATGCTTCAGAGTTTCGCGATTGCCGATTCCAGAAATGCGTCGATTTCGCCGTCGAGTACGGCGGGTGCGTTGCCGGTTTCCGTGCCGGTGCGGTTGTCTTTGACGAGCTGGTACGGCTGCAGGACGTATGAGCGTATTTGATTACCCCACGCGATGTCAGGTTTGTCTTGTCCCGCGTTCATAGCCTCCTCTTGCTCCTTTAACTTCAGCGCGTACAGCTTCGACTTCAGCATATTCATCGCGATTTCACGGTTGCGATGCTGCGAGCGATCGATTTGCGACGCGGTAACGATCCCAGTCGGTATATGCGTTATCCTCACGGCGCTCTCGGTCTTGTTGACATGCTGACCACCAGCGCCGGAGGAGCGGTACACGTCAATCCGCAAATCGGCATCATTTATTTCAATTTCGATCGAATTATCAACCTCAGGCGTAACAAAAACCGAAGCGAAACTCGTGTGACGCCGCGCGTTCGAGTCAAACGGCGAAATGCGAACCAACCGGTGTACCCCCGACTCCTTCTTGAGCCAACCATACGCCTTTTGCCCCTTTATATGCAGGGTTATGGACTTCACTCCCGCTTCTTCGCCGTCGCTTTTATCCGTGATTTCCAGCTTGTACCCGCGCTTTTCCGCCCATCTGGAATACATCCTGGCGAGCATTTCCGCCCAGTCCTGCGCCTCAGTTCCGCCTGCTCCAGCATTTATTTCGAGAAAGCAATTTGCCGCATCGTGAGGAGCGCTAAGAAGCGATTCGATTTGTAATGTCTCAGCTTCTTTCGCCAAAACTTCGAGATTACCCGACAATTCCAGAAGCATCGCCTCATCATTTTCCAATTCGGCTAGCTCAACTAATTCGACCAAATCAGCAATTCGCTTCTCTAAATTTTTGACCGGCTCTAGCTTTTCAACTATACCGTCCTTTTCCTTTGTTACTTTTATCGCATTCTCGGTATCATCCCAAAAATTGGGCGCTTCTATTTGTTGCTCTAAATCGACTAGCCTTGCACTTATTTCGTCAAATTTTACAAAATTCTTAATTAGATTTATCGAATTTTTTATATTTTCAATATTTTTTTGGTCCTGTGGCGTCATCTATCGTATTCCCAAATATCGCTCGATTTGCTGAGCGGCAAGGCACCCGCGACCAGCAGCGTATACAGCCTGCTTCGTCATACCATTCTCGACATCCCCTGCAGCAAATATTCCCGGCACTGATGTTTGTGTTTCGTCTGAGATTATGTACCCGTTACTGTCCAGTTCTACCAAATCTTTAACAAAATCCGTCGCGGGCTTTACACCTACCGCAACAAACACAGCCGAAACATCGAGCACCTTACCAGTATTTAAGCGTATAGCATTTACCCTAGTGTCGCCTATAATCTCCGTTACTTCGGCATTCCATACGCCTTCTATGTTTGACTTTTCGAATAGCCGCTTTTGCATAATCTCATCGGCTCTGAGAGTGTCCCGACGATGAATAAGGTAAACTTTCGATGCAACATTCGATAGAAACAGCGCCTCCATTACAGCAGTGTTTCCGCCACCAATAACAGCAACCGGCTTTCCTTTATTTATAGCTCCATCACACGTCGCACACCACGACACGCCCTTATTTGTAAATTCAGTTTCACCCTTGACGCCTAAGTGCCTGTGACTTGCCCCAGTCGCTATTAAAACTGCTCGCGCATTCATCTTTGCATTCGAAGCTAAACAAACATCAAAATTGCCACTAGATTGGGGCACACCTGTTACTACCTCGTATACCATCTTTACACCCAGCTTTTCCGCCTGGGACAACGTTCGCATCATAAGCTCAGCGCCGCTTATTGCTTCAAATCCCGGATAGTTTTCGACACAATCCGTCTGCATCAATTGCCCGCCTGGATTGTTACCGCAAATAACCACCGGCATTACACCCGACCGCGCCAGGTATATCGAAGCAGTTAATCCGGCTATTCCAGCGCCTATGATGACTACGTCGTTCATCATCACCCCATATACATACCGCCGTTGACGTGCAGCGTCTGCCCGGTGATATAAGAAGCCTCGCGTGACGCCAGGAAACAAACCGCGTAGGCAATTTCGACCGGATCAGCCATATACCCCAGCGGAATTTTTGCAAAAAGTTTCTCTCGAGCCTCGTCGCTCACCGCATCAATCATCGGGGTTTTTATCGCACCAGGAGCGATGCAATTAACGGTAATTCCGCGCTTCGCATATTCCAGCGCTACCGCCTTTGACAAACCAACCAGCGCCGCTTTACTAGCACAATAGTTCGCTTGTCCTGGATTTCCAGTAAATCCAACGACTGAAGAAATGCCAATAATTCGCCCAAATTTGCGCTTCGACATAGCCATAACCGCTGATTTAGTTAGCGTAAACGCCGCTCGTAAGTTCACATTCAGGACTATCTCGAGATCATCCTCGGTCATTTTCATAAGCAACTTGTCGCGGTCTATACCGGCGTTATTGACCAGAATGTCGATTTGTCCTGCCTGCTCCTCAGCCCTAGCAAAGAGTTCGCGAGTTGCCTCGACATTCAGCAAATCACAATTCATTATTTCGACGTTCTTGCCCGTTGCCTCTTTTATCTCCTTTTGCACCGTTTCCAGGGCATCCTGACGCACATCCGCTATAGCGACCTCGGCGCCTTGCTTTGCCATTTCTATTGCCGTTTTCTTACCGATAGCTCCAGCGCCACCGGTTATCATAGCTCTCAAACCTTCTAGTGAAAATAACATCTCAATTCTCCTCTTCATCTATTTTTATAAATTCTTCAATTTTTGCAACCGTATCCAAAGCGAATGTATTCGTCTCCGGATTAGACCTCTTCAACATATTCGACAACACATTTCCAGGCGCTACCTCAACAACCTTCCCAATCTCGGTATCGCTTGTGACAAACTTCATCGTTTCTCGCCACCTGACCCGGTTCGTAATCTGTGTCACCATCTGTACCTTTACGTCATCCTTATTCGTCAAAGGTTGCGCGGTAACATTCATAATTACGGGTATCTTAAGGTCATGCGCTTCATACCCCGACTTAAGTTCTCTGTCGAATTCCACTGCAACGCTTCCCATCAACGGACTGTGAAATGCTCCGCTGGTGTTTATTTTTATAGCCTTTCTGAGCCCCGTTGCTGCCTTGGCTTTTTCGACAAACTCAGAAACCGCATTTTTATGACCACTCACGACAACCTGCGTATCGGAATTATCGTTTGCAATAACGCAAACTTCTTTCGCGGTCGCGTACTCGGAAACCAGCCCTTCGATGTCGCTAGCACAAATCCCGAGTAGCGCTACCATCGAGTAATTTTCGCTATCCGGAAATGCACGTGACATCAGCTCGCCACGAAGTCTTACTAATTTCGCAGTATCGGTCAATGAAAACACGCCCGCCGCACACAAAGCCGTGTATTCACCGAGAGAATGCCCCGCAAAATACTTGCATCTCCTCGCGAAGTTATAGCCGTACTCGTTTTCGAGTATCCTAACGCACATCATACCCACTGCGAAAATCGCAGGCTGGGCATTCTCAGCTCTCGTCAATTCCGCGAGCGTGCCATTTTCGATCAAATCCGACAGCTTGAACGATATCGCATCCTCGACCTCACGCATCGTATCCATACCGGCTTTGTAGCCGTTCATGAACGCCGATGCCATACCGATTTGTTGAGAGCCTTGCCCCGGAAAAACAAACGCATTTTTCATCGCTTAATTCCCCTATCTGGATATGCTTATTTGCGCAATTCGAGACGCTCAATGAGCTTCTGATACCTCGCCTCGTCAACCCTCTTGAGATAATCCAGCAAGCGACGCCTTTTCCCGACCATAATGAGCAAGCCGCGCCTGGTATGCAAATCCTTTTTGTGCAAACTCATATGCTCGGTTAAATTCTTGATACGCTCGGTCAAAATCGCGACCTGCACCTCAGGCGATCCGACATCACCGTCGTGTATTGCGTACTCTTTTATCAATGCTTGCTTCTTCTCTGCTGTTATCGACATCTTACTCTCCTTCTTTTAAAAAAGACCTTAACAACTTTTTCGGACTTAAAACACCATCCGAAAAATCAACTACTTCCAGAAAACCATTTTCTGCAGAAGCTAGGTATCGCCCATTTTCTCCGATAAAAGTGGTCGAAATACACCTTCCCTGCATCAGGCTCTCAGCATCTTGACACGAAACGGGAATAACTGGGATGTCGTCTAGTACATTCTCGAGCGAAATCAAAACGCTGCTTAGATTATCCGCGATTTTCTCAAAATCCTCAAGCGAGACACTGCCCTCAATCGAAAATTTGCCATCCTTGATGCGCCGTAGCGATGAGGTGTAAGCGACCGTATTAAGTGCTTTCGCTATGTCTTCAGCCAAAGTTCTAATGTAAGTTCCCGGTGAAACTTCCGCTTTAAACTTGTTTTCCCCAATCATCTCAAGGTTATAAATCGTCACCTTACGCGGCTTTATCTCCGGCGTTTCTCCCTTGCGAGCCAACTCATATGCTCGTTTTCCACCGACTTTTATTGCTGAAAATATGCTCGGGATTTGTGATATCTCGCCGATAAACTGCGGCAAAATCGCCTCTATTTCCTTATCAGTTGGTACTATCCCAGATGTTTCAACAACTGTTCCAGTTTTATCGGATGTATCTGTTCTTTTACCAAACATCACTTCAAACTCGTACGTTTTTCGCTCGGTTTTTATATACGGAATTGCCTTAGTACCTCCATTTACCGCGATCGCTAAAACGCCGGTAGCGAACGGATCCAGCGTTCCGATATGCCCAACCTTGCGTGCTTTAAGGCGCTTTTTCACGACAGAATCAACGAAAGCCGACGACTTCCCCTCCGGCTTGTCTATGACTATTACTCCATCTTTAAGAAACATTGGCTAGATACTGCATCGCCAACTTCTTTGATTCTTCAACGGCTGGTTGGTTAAATGGGTTTATGCCTGCTAACTTTGCAATGACGATAGTTTCAATGAAGTTTTTCATCATCAGTTCGCCAAGCACCGATATATTCAGCTCATCAAACTCCAGCACCCTCACCGGAGATTTCTTTTGCAAAACCGTTACCGTCGCCTTCGCGTGCGCATACATCAACTCATTTATATTGTGCCCGTTTAAGCCACTCGCGATTTTTGCATTTACCCTTGGCGTTTCAGCATCGTTTCGCGCTAGTATCACCGTGTAAAATTTGTTAGCCGTTCCGTCAAGAAATAGCTGTAACATTGAATGTTGGTCAACCGTGCCAATGGCACGCACAGGCGTTATCGCGAATTTTTCAGACTTGCCTAGGCTCTCGGATATGAGCTGAGTTGCCCATTTTCCATAATCTTCGAGCATATCTGAATACGTCATAATGACATGTTGATTTACCGTTCCATCTTTGAAAACATCATACATGTTGCAAGCATCAATGTATGCTTTGCACTCGGAGGCTGCTTCGCAATTGCTGACCTCGTCCAAAACTTTCTGCGCGGATTTCACAAACGCATCGATATCGACATTCCCAAGCAATGCCGGTAACAACCCAACAACAGAAAATACAGAAAATCTCCCGCCGATTTTGGAACTATGATCTATAACATCCATATTTTTTTCATTAGCCAAGTTTTTTAAGACGTTGTTTTCTGACGGCTCGGTTATCGCTATCGCCTTATTCTTATAATCAAAATCTTTCCACATTTCGCAAAGTGTCAGAAATAGCATCAGAGTTTCTGTTGTTCGACCGGATTTAGAGATTACAATAATTCCAGTTTTTTGGGGGGCGCATCCCTTTATAACATTCAGAAAATGCAACGAATCAGCATTTTCGATAAACATAACCCGTGGCTCATTCCCGGAAATCATAGCTTGTAAATTTACCAGACACTTCCCGCCCAGGCTCGACCCACCAATTCCAAAAACCAATATTTTTTCACAATCATTAAATTTATTTGCTAACTCCTTGATAGGCGTTAAGTCGTCGTAGACAACCTTAAATATATCTAGCGTTTTAAGTTGTTGTTTTAAATAACTAAACGTATTTTCGAACATGATTGTTCATCTCGGTTTCGGTAACTTCTTTTCACATCTTATAGGCTCTTTGGAGCCGTTGCAATCTTGGTATACCGCTTGCATCATTCTCGCTTGCAAATTCCTGAGCTGAAAATAGAAGAGCAAAATGACGATCCGTGGTTGGGTCGTTATCGCTGTGGTACCGCAGGCTAAGAGTTCATATTATATGTTCCGGTCACGATAACTCTAATACGCTTTGTCCTCGAACTTTCTTCGTCGCCGTCATAGCAGTAATCGCTTGATAATACTAAATCTGCAGGCAAAATATTAAAGCGTCCAGTTGAAAGATTGCGTGGTCCAGTTATCTTTGTGCCTAAAGTTTTCGCTATGATCTTTGCTCTGTTCTCTGAATCTAATGTGGCTTCTTGGATCATCTCAATCTTTAATTTTGCGATATCGCTAATGGAGTATTGTAATTCGTTGTATATATTTATTCCTTTCCCTAGCAATTCGATAGTTTTATCCTTTGCCTTTTCTACCTGTTCCAACCTTTTTGTTCTTATAACAATGATGTTAAGCGCTTCAAAACGTGGTATTCCATTTTTGTTACTCTCAGTATTACGATACCTATCGCACATATGCGGGTCTTTGCTCGTTATTTCTTCTTCTTTTATTCCTTCGCTCTTTAGAAATTTCAACACAATTTCGGTATTTTTGTTCACTCGTTCTTGGGCTTCTTTTATGTTATCCGCCTCTGCTTCGACCCTTAATTTCCAGATTATACTGTCCGATACCACATACCTATCAGACAACCCGTTTGTCGTTATATATGACCTATTCTGTTTCTGAGTCTCGATACCTTTATATCCAATAGCACTTATCGCGATTATTGCAATACTTCCCATCACTAGGTTTTGAATGTTCATCGCCCTACATCTCACCAATCAGTACCTTACCTAATCTCAGGATATCACAAGAATATTTAAAGACAAAATATTCTTAATTTTGTAAGATTAACTAATTGTTAAACTTTATTTGACATAATTCCTTATCTCGTCCTATCGTAATTGATTTGATGAAATTCCAAGATGTGACAGAGTTATAACATTTGGCGTTTGCCGCAGTCATATCTGCGTCATATTAGCAGAGTTATACGACGTTCACTTTTGGGGACATTATCGTCATTATATCTTACCTTAGGATTTCAGATTATATGTGCCAGTTACAATAATCCTGATGCGCTTCTTCTTGGATTTTTCCTCAGTCCACTCAGACGCGTAATCTTGGGTTATTGACACATCTTCAGCGTAAATCGCAAACCTGCCGGTGTGTAGGTGTCGTAATCCAGTTACTTGTGTGTTTAGTGTTGCAGCGATAGTGTTTGCTCTATTTTCTGAATCCAGAGTAGCCTCTTTGATCATATCAATTCTAAGTTTTGCAATGTCTTTATAAAAATACCGAAAATTATTTTCGATATCTATATTATTTTCTAATAATTCAGTCGTCTTTTCCTGTGCCTTCTCCGCCTGCTCCAATCTTTGTGTTTTTATTGTGATCATGTTAAACACTCTAAATCGTGGCAGCGATTTTTCATTAGAGCCACTACCCCAACGATACCTATCTTCTATTCTAGGACTTTGGTTTGTTATCTCTTCATCCTTTATTCCTTCTTTTTTCAGAAATTTCAAAACAGTGTCTGTATCCGCTTTCATTTTTTCTTGCGCTTCTTTTATGTTTTTCCCCTCAGCTGCAATCTGTAGTGTCCAAATTGCGCTGTCTGATACCACATATCTATCAGATAACCCATTTGTCGTGATATACGAGTTGTTTTGTTTTATAGTTTCTATACCTTTGTGTCCTATAAAACCAACCACAGCTATCGCAACAGTTCCAATCACCAGATTTTGAATATTCATCCAAACATTCCCCAATGTCCTACTTAATTTCATTGTATCATAAAATACTCGAAGTCAAAACATTTTTATTTTGAAAAATTAACGAAATGTTAACTCTTATTCGATACAATCATTCTACCGTAACTGATTTTGCGAGGTTACGTGGCTTGTCTACATCGTACCCCTTTGCTTTCGCTGTATGATACGCAAGTAAATGTATTGTCGTTGTTAATGCAAATGGGTAATACAACGTTTCACACTTTGGCAAGAACACACACTCTACATTTGCATTCTCGTCAAGTCCATGCAGCGATGCGCGTGCGTCCTCAGTTGTAATAAGCAAGACCTTGCCATTCCTCGCCAGAATTTCCTGCGTATTCGAGACCGTCTTTTCAAAATATTGGTCAAAAGGCGCCAGCGCTATTGTGTACACATTCTCATCTATTATAGCTATTGGACCGTGCTTTATTTCTCCAGATGGGTATCCTTCGGCGCTGATATACGACAATTCTTTGATTTTCAATGCGCCTTCCAGGGCTATCGGATAGCTCGTTCCGCGCCCTATATAAAATAAGCAGCGGCTATCTTTCAATTTATTCGCTAGCCCAGCGAAGTCATAATTACCATTCAATATTGAATTTATAGAGTGTTCTATATCATCAATATGCACAGCGGACTTTCCTGCGCACATAATTAAGAGCGATAACGTTTGCGCCACAAATGCCTTCGTCGAGGCGACACCAACTTCAACGCCCGCCTCGATTTTTACAATATAATCGGCTTCTCGCGCAATAGATGACGTGTCCACATTCACTAATGCCAAAGTCTTCATTCCCGCCTCTTTGACGAGTCGCATTGCACAAAGCGTATCAATCGTCTCCCCCGACTGGCTAATAAAAATATATAGCGAATTCTTGCGCATTACCGGTTTTCTATACCGAAACTCGGACGCTATTTCAACATCCACGTGAACTTTAGCTATTTCCTCTATCCAGTATTTCGAAAGTACTCCAGCGTAATATGAGGTGCCACAGGCGATTATTGAAATATTGTCGTATTTTGCAACTTCGGTATCATAATTAAACCGCTCATAAGTCCTTCTTGCAACCGCCGCTTCTTCGAAAATCTCCTTCAACATAAAGGTTTCATAGCCATTTTTGGTTACGTCGTTCAGCGAAACTTTGTTTTGCACAACTTGTCGATTTGTACAACTGCCCGACGCATCGAAAATTTCGTATGACAACTGAGCATCTTTTTTGACGACAACTATATCGCCCTCCTCTAGATATACTAGCTCATCAACCAGCGTCGACAGTGCCACTGCATCGGAGGCTATGTATGCACTCTGCTTGTCAGGGCTAATCCCGACCGCCATCGGAGAGCCCCGCTTGGCACCGAGCAGCAGGCTTGGCTCCTTTTCGTAAATTGCCACAATTGCGAACGTGCCGGTAAATTCAGCGATGGCGCACTTGAACGCATCAAGAAACGTTTTCCCAGTTTTTATGTGGCTCGCCACCAACTTCGCGATGACCTCGGTATCGGTCTCGCTCTCAAACGTGTATCCCTCGGAAATGAGGCGTTTTCGCAGGTCTTGGTAATTTTCGATGATGCCGTTATGCACGACCGCGACGCCATCAGTCACGTGCGGGTGCGCATTAAATTCAGTCACCTTGCCGTGGGTCGCCCAGCGCGTGTGCCCAATGCCGATATGCGATTTCACGTTGGCTTTTTCGACCGCCTCCTTCAGCTGTTGCACTTTTCCAACGGTTCGTATGCGTTTTAACTCGTTCCCGTTATCTAAATATGCAATACCCGCGGAATCATACCCTCTATACTCAAGTCTTTCCAACGCCGAAATAAGATCATTCGAAATATCATTTCTATAACTTAAAGCCGAGATTATTCCGCACACAAGCAACACACACTTATCGAAACCCTTCTCGGATTATCTCACAAACGCTTCCACCCTGTGTACTACAAATTGTTTCGACGTTTTCCCAGTGAACGCGCTTTGCGCTTAGAACTTTACCCCTATGGTGTTGCATCCACAATCAACGTGAACAATTTCTCCAGTTACTCCCGAGGATAAATCGCTCAACAAAAATGCGCAGGCGTTCCCTATGTCTTCGAGTGTCACATTTCTTTTCAGTGGGGAGCGGTTTCGATCGTATGCCAAAACCTTTGAAAATTCTCCAACGCCTGACGCCGCCAAAGTCTTAATTGGACCAGCCGAGATAGCATTTACCCTAATTCCAAATTCACCCAAATCGTCCGCCAAATACCTGACGCTGGTTTCAAGAGCCGATTTCGCTAAAGCCATGACATTGTAATTTGGAACGACTTTTTCCGATCCGTAATACGTCATCGTGACTAACGATCCCCCATTTGGCATCAATTTTGGTGCAAATTTGCAAACTTCTGTAAATGAGTAACACGAGATATTCATTGCGTTCAAAAAATTTGCACGAGTGGTATTGTAATATTTTCCGATTAACTCATTTTTATCTGAAAACGCAATGGAATGCACAATGAAATCGAGTGCCCCGACTGTGTTCAGAATTTTGTCGAATGCCTGTTCTATTTCGCCATCTTTTGACACATCGCAAAGAACAACATCGTGTCCTCCAAAGTCTCGCGCCATATCGCTAATTTTGTTTTGAAAATACTCATTTTGCGCCGTAAAGATCAGCTCTGCGCCTCGGTTCTTCAATGCTTCAGAAATCCCAAAAGCTATGGAGAATTTATTAGCCATCCCCATCACTAACCCTTTTTTACCTTGCATTACCATAAAAAACTTAACAAATCGAATGAATGCCAACATGCTATCACTTATCGTTCATCGTCACAAGACACATACGAAAACTTTGGTTAATTTTGCATTGAGAGGTATTCGTCGTCTGTGTTAGAATATAAGTGCTATGGATAATGAGTATATTTTTGCACATTTAACTCTTGTTGTGCTGATTGCTGCCTTCTCTGGGGCTTTGCTCGCGCGTTTGAAGCAACCGGTGATGGTTGGTTATATCCTGGCGGGGGTTGCTTGTGGACCTAGTGTTTTCGGGTTAATTTCATCTCAAGAGCAAATCCAGTTTTACTCTGAACTTGGAATTTTGCTCCTGCTCTTTGTCATAGGGATGGAGTTAAACATCCGTTCCTTTTTGAGAATGTGGAAAATCCCGACTTTATTCACTGTCATTCAAGTCGTTTTAAATTCTGCCATTGCAGTATTGGTTTCGCGTTTTCTTGAGCTTCCTGTATATGTTTCTCTCTTAACTGCGTTCATCATTTCTCTTTCATCAACTGCGGCTATTGTTAAAGTGCTTGAGTATATTGGTGAGTTAAAAACTGATATAGGTCATATTTCTATCGGCATACTGGTTGCCCAAGATATAGCCATTGTTCCAATGATGTTGCTTATCAAGAAGTGTGGCTCATTTGATAGTTCGGTTTTGATTGATCTTTCCATTGCGATTAGTTTGGTTGTTCTCCTCATAAGGTATTTGGGCAAAAAGGAAAAGATTATCCTATCAACAAAGCATTTTTTGCCAAACCCTGACTTAACTCCCGTTGTTACTTTGGCTTTTTGTTTTGCCTCCGCCGCGATAGTGGTTTTATTTGGATTATCTGAAGCGTATGGGGCATTTTTGGCGGGGCTCTTTATCGGAAATACGCAGGAAAGACAGAACGTTTTAAACAGCATAAAACCAATACAAAATGTCTTGCTTATGTCATTCTTTATTTCAGTTGGACTTATGTTTGACTTGAAATTTTTATTACAGCATTGGTTTGTGATATTTATTTCATTAGCCGGAATTACTTTGTGGAAAATATTCTTCAATACGTTGGTATTGAAGTGCTTTTCAATAGAGCTTGCAAAAGCAGCATCCATAGGAATAATTTTGGCTCAGCTCGGTGAGTTTTCTCTTGTCCTCGCCGCTGTGGCTATGCAATCTCAAATAATCGGTGTATTCGGACAGAAACTCATTATTTCCATAACCGCGCTGTCGTTGACGATGAGCCCATTATTTGTGGTATTGTCGAATCGCACAAGAGAATTGGCGTTCATAGGGGACAATTCCCTGTCGTCTATCTTGAAAGTTCTATCTTCTCGAAAGTTTTCAAAAAACGTCAGTTCCCTTTCTATGGAATACAAGCGTTCGCAATCTAATTGAGCTTTTTATTCTCCTAAAGTTAGTAGTTTTTCCACTAACTCCTCCAATTCTTCGCATGACTTGCAGGTTAGTGTGAACACGCCGCCTCTCCTAGTTATTTTCAATTTTGTCTCAACTTTTAGCGCTTCAGCAACACGTACAGCTATGTCCATCGCTTCTTGATCGGCGCCGATATCTATTGGTGTGCCAGCGCTTGTCTTGGGATCTGATCCGCGTATCGGCATTTCGGAAGTGGGGGCTCCGGCTTTTAAGTCCTTCATAGCTGTTTCGAGTTGCCGTACGTTCCAGTTATTTGCAACCGCTAAATCCGCTATTTCTTCAGCGTTACCAATGCCAATAAGGCTTCGAGCATGTCCCGGAGTTAGTCGTCCATTTCTTATCAGTTCCCGTACTCGTTCTGGTAGCGATAGCAACCTTAATGCGTTCGATACATAACTTCGGCTTTTTGAAAGCATCGTTCCCAAATCTTCTTGCCGGCATTCACACATCATCATTAAGTTTTTCATCGCTTCTGCCTCTTCTATCGGATTTAAGTCAGAGCGTTGCAAATTTTCTATCAATGCCAATGTCATGATTTGCGTATCGTCGCATTCCACAATATGCACGGGGATTTCTGTTAACCCAGCTAATTTTGATGCCCTCCAACGCCGCTCCCCAGCTATGATTTCATACCCGTTGTCCCTTCTTCGTACAGCCAATGGTTGCAACACGCCATGCAACGCGATGGAATCTGCAAGCTCTCTGAGTTTATTCTCATCGAAAGTGCGTCTTGGTTGCTTTGTATTCGGAAAAACCAATTCGATGTTTACTTTGCTCGCTTCTTCCAGATTCTTTTCACTAGCTTCAGCTCTCTCATCCATTCCGCCCAGTAACGCTGATAATCCTCTTCCTAATTTTTCTTCCATTGTTCTCTTTTCTCCTTTTCCAAAAATTCCTTCGCTAATTCCATATAGGCATAAGAGCCAACACAACGCACGTCGTATATGAGTACTGGGCGTCCATAAGATGGCGCCTCGGAAATTTTTATGTTTCGCGGAATTATCGTTTTGAATACCTTGTCCCCTAGGTGCTTCCTTACGTCATTCTCCACTGAAACGCTTAAACCATTCCTTTTATCATGCATCGTCAAAACTATTCCAAATAATGACAGTGATTCATTATAGTTTGCGTTTATTTTCTTAATTGAGCTTAATAAATAGCTTAATCCTTCAAGAGCATAATATTCACATTGCAGTGGTACCAGCACTCCATCCGCAGCGACAAGAGCATTCAGTGTCAAAATCCCCATGGATGGTGGAGAATCGATTATGATATAATCAAACGCTTTCGCGTAAGGAGCTAGCGCATTTTTTAAAATACCCGCTCGATTTGCATTTTGTACTAGTTCAATTTCAGCTCCTACGAGATCTATACTTGCCGGCACCAATGATAGCCCTGGTATACTTGTATTTATTATTACTTCTGACAATGTCTTTCTTTGTGTTAAAATATCATAGCTGGTATTCATCCTCTTTGAATATATGCCTAGTCCGGTCGTTGCATTACCTTGTGGATCTAAGTCGATAAGCAAAACCCGCTTTCTTACAGCAGCTAGTGCTGTGGATAAGTTTACCGCGGTGGTCGTCTTTCCAACGCCCCCCTTCTGATTTGATATGGATATTACTATTGCCACTATGCTCTCCTTATTTCTATAATTACACTATTCGCATTTGTCTCGCTCGGATATGTCTGATATTCAAAATCATGCTTGCCTTTAGCCTCATCTATCTCGCTCATATATGTATTTCCTTTGTGAAATACTCCACGTGAAACATCCAGTTTTTCCATAATTGATATGAGCTTATCCAAACTTGCAAATGCCCGCGCAACGCAAACTGCACTGCATTGCTTCTCATCAGGGGCTTTGTATTTATAGATATCACCATTGTATATCTCATATCCTAAATTTAAATTACATCTCACGTCACGTAAGAATACGCACTTCCTGTAATCCTTTTCACATAGGACAATATCTTGATACCCCATTATCGACAACACGACGCCAGGTAATCCCGCACCAGAGCCGACGTCTATTATGAAATTATCGGCGCTCAAGTATTTGCTCAACTGTTTACAATCCTTTATGTGTCGATTATATACATCATTCAAAGTCTCGCGTTGCACCAGATTTATTGTATTATTCCACTTTTTCAGTCCCCCTATGTATTGTTCTATCAATCCGTTCTGTGTCATTTATCCAAATGTTTCACGTGAAACATTCCTTAACTCAGTTTCCTTATCTACAGTGTAGCATCAAAATTCAATGGCTGTAAGGGGGGGGGCTGAAAAAAATTTGCAGATGTTTCACGTGAAACATTCATCGAATTGATAATAGCATCATGTATGCAGGGTGCCCATGTAAATAATTACGACGGCAATTTATAATCTCAAACCCGAGGGATTTGTAAAATCCTAGGGCTACTTGATTTGTTTCTTCTACCTCCAAAAATATTTTAGATACTCCTGAAATTGCAATATAGTGCTTGATCATATATGTGCCTATTCCCTGATTTCTATAATCGGGATGAGTTGCTATGTATACTATGTCGGCTTCCTCCCCAGACGAAAGAAAAATGACGTATCCTACCAAATGTTTCACGTGAAACATTCCGAAAGTTTGGTACTGTGACTGAGTAATGTATGCCTGAAACGATGCGTCGGATATCGCATATGATTGAAAATGTTTCATGTGAAACATTTTCAAAATTTTAAAATCATCTATATCAATCTTCCTTATGTACATACTCGGGATTATATGTATATTTTGTCTCAAGATTATTGATAATATACTTATCATTATTGTCCACTAATTCTGAATGTATCGCTTTTATTTGTAACGAAGCTAAATTTACATTATCTAAACCAATAGCACTATCCATTATAGTTTCTTTATAAAGTTCTTCAGATATATAAGTCTTCGCTATTTTCCCTCTAACATATTCACAAATATAATAGTCTCCACGCATCGTCGGTATGGCTATAGTTCCTGAAGGGCGTGTGTATTTTAACACCTGTATATACGTCAAAAAATTCGAAACTCCTATGAATTTTATATCAGGACGAGCAACTTTGATACCTTTTACTAGCGAATTTACTATACGTGTCGTCGTAAATGAGGCAGATCCTGTTGAGTATACTATAGTATCTATGATATTGAATTCTATCTTATTTAAGAATTCACTGAATAAAGCAGGTATTTTGTCCGCCATCCCTCGCGTCTCCGTGACCTTATGCACCTCCCCATAAGCCTCGGTACTTATATGAAATTCCTTATCTCTAATGAATATCGACAGTATCATTGCTTCCGTATCTCTATATCTATAATCTCTCGTAGTCTATCTATTTCATCATTACTTGGTAATGCTATGTGCTCATCGTGATCGCCTCTCAAAATACACTCCTGAAGTACCCACTTTATGACACCACGTTCAGATAACATTTGAGCAATGCTACATAAATCATCAAAACTTATATATCTAGTATCCACGGTTGTACGTATCTCATATTTAACATTCGAACTTAGTAGTACATCTAAACTTTCTCGTGCTTTCTCTTCGGAATTTACTTGACCAGTTATTGTTGCATACTTATCAAATACCGTTTTTATATCGAATCCAATCCAATCTATATATGGCAAAACTTCGTGAAACTTACTCGGATTGGCTCCGGATGTGTGCAATCCTATAAGGTATCCCAGCGATTTCACCTGTGCCATTGCATCACGCAAGCCATCTTGGACAAGCGGCTCACCGCCGCTGAAGACCACTGCATCTAGCAATCCCCTCCGTGAGCTTAGAAAATCAAATACTTCATTAAAGTTCACTAACGAAGATGATTTATACGGTATAAACTCCGGATTATGACAATATACACAATGATTAGGACATCCCTGACAAAAGATTACCGCCGAGAGCTGCCCGGGGTAATCTAACGTCGAAAACTTTAGTAATGCGCCAATATTTATCGCTGCGTCTGACATTCTAAATCTTTAAAATATGTTTTCATCTGCGCCAATGACACTTCCTCAGTCTTCTCAGAGCCCAGCAACCTGACGCTTATCGTGTTCTCCGCGACCTCTTTTTTTCCTACGATTACTATCGCAGGCACCTTCTGTACCGAATGCTCACGTATCTTATACGTAATCTTCTCATTCGCAGTATCAAGCGTTACACGGAATCCAGCTTCCGATAACTTGTCAAATACCGAACGAGCATACTCAACACTTTCATCAGTCACACTCGCAACGACGATCTGCGTCGGGGCAAGCCAGAACGGGAACTTGCCAGCGTAATGCTCAATCAAAATTCCGATGAAACGCTCGATGGAACCGACAATCGCACGGTGTATCATCACCGGCGTCTGTTTCGAGCCATCCTTGTCTATGTAACTAATGCCGAAGCGCTTCGGCAGGTTGAAATCCACCTGCAGAGTGCCGCACTGCCAATCGCGCCCGAGACAATCTTTCAAAACGAACTCCAATTTGGGTCCATAGAACGCACCTTCGCCCTTATTTAAGGTGTAGCTAAGCCCAGCCGCATCGGCAGCGTCGGTGAGCGATTTCTCCGCCAAATCCCAAACTTCATCAGAGCCAACGCGCTTCTCGGGGCGGTCAGAGAACTTGACATTTATATCAGTAAAACCAAATGTGCCATAAATCTCTTTTAGTATCGAACAAATATCAATGGTTTCGGATACTATCTGCTCCGGAGTACAGAAAACGTGCGCATCGTCCTGCATAAACGCACGCAACCGCATTACGCCGTGAAGCGAACCGGAGCTCTCGTTGCGGTGGCACAGTCCAAACTCCGCCATACGTATCGGCATATCGCGATAGCTCTTGACCGCACCGGTCTGGTAACAAATGATGTGCCCCGGACAGTTCATCGGTTTGATCGCCATCGTTGTCTCGTCGTCCTCAACGATGAACATATTCTCCTTGAACTTGCCCCAGTGTCCGGAAGTTTCCCAGAGCGATTTGTTCATAAGTTGCGGCGTCTGTACGACAAAGTAATTGTGCTTGCGTATGACTTTCGTGATGTAATCCTTTATCAAATTGAATATAATCGTGCCATTTTTGAGCCAAAATACATTGCCAGGCGCGACCCCGTCGAGGTGAAATATGCCGAGTTCCACGCCAAGTTTGCGGTGGTCGCGAGCCTGCGCCTCCTCTAACATCTTGAAGTACGCATCCGTCTCAGCCTTCGTCGGAAAAACCGTGCCGTATATGCGCTGCAACATATCATTTTTACTGTCCCCACGCCAATAAGCACCTGCCACCGATGTCAGTTTTATCGCCTCACACGGAATATACTTCGTCGAAGGAACGTGAGGTCCGCGGCACAAATCAATAAAGCCCCCCAGGTCATAAATGCCGACATTTTCAGCATCAATTCCCTCAATGAGCTCAACCTTGTACTTTTGATTGCGAGCCTTGAAATACTCCAGCGCCTCTGACTTCGACATCGACGATTTCTTAAACGGTAAATCCTGCTTTACGATTTCCTTCATCCGTTTTTCTATTACTGGCAAGTCCTCAGTCGTAAGTGCCCGGTTCAGCATCATATCGTAATAAAAACCATTCTCTATCGAAGGACCAATGGCTAGCTTTGCGCCGGTATCAATGCAATCGAGTATCGCCTTCGCCATAACGTGCGCCGTCGAATGCCGCAGAACCTCCAGTCCCTCCGCATCCTGGTATGTTATCAACGTGACTGTATCCTTATCGTTCAATGTCGTAGTAAGGTCGGTTAGTGTGCCGTTAATCTGCGCTGCCAATGCCTTTTTCTGGAACCCAATCTTACAAGCTACGTCATAAGCCGAAGAGCCATCCTCTAATTCGAGCTCCTTGCCACATTTCAAGTATACAATCATCGTCGTTCCTTTCTTTACTCAACTACTTTCGGGACACAAAACATATCAAATTTCTTGAACTTTGTATTGCTTAGCAACTCATCACGAGTGTTAGTCATACGCGGCTCATCCTTGCGCTCAGGCGTCGTACTCATATCTTCCAAATTGTTGATATTCACCTTACTAACATCTATCTTCGCCAGCTGCTCAATCCAGTCGAAAACCTGGTTGAGCTTGCCCAAAAAAACGTCATGCGCGTCTGTTTTTATTCTTATTTTCGCTAGCTTACAAACTTTTTCAAAATCTTTCTCGCTCAGCATTGAATGCCACTCTCAATCCTCACTACAACGCTCTCAGAGTACCATCTATTGTCGTTTTGCTCAATCGCGATTAAACGTAGCTTCGGGTTTTTTTGCCTCACCACTAAGACGGCATATTTGCCGGTTATTCATATTGTGATAGCAAACGCTTCATGTCGTTTCTGCTTTTTTTGCTTATATCCTTTTGAGACTTTTCTATATTGAGTTTTTTAGGTTTTAGTGTTGCTAACTCTTCAGCGCTCTGTGTATTGTTAGTTACCGGGATATCATCATCTTCTATATATTCCTCTTCAACTTTATCTGCTTTGTTCGCTTCTTGTGCGCTCTCTGCTTCTACATTATTTCTGTTATCTGTCTTGAAAACATTTGCTACTTCATCTGGAGCTATCTTTCCCATCACGCTGTTCTTTACAAAATTCATAAATGACTGCTTTTTAACCTGGGACATGTGTGCCAGAATTTTTTCTTGTAAATTCTCAGGCAAAACTAGAATCGTAAAGTTCGTCAAACTGGCAATGGCTGGTCTGAATTTTGAATCTTTGACGATTTGCGGCGTCTCACTCAGCAAATATTGGTTGAAGATGAGGTCTAGGATAACTAGGATAATTCCACCTCTGAATATACCAAAAATGCCACCAAGTGCTTTGTCCGCCGTATTTAACATACTTTTTTTTACCAAATTTGAACAAAAATAATTAAATACGCTAAGCGCTGTTAAGAATAATATAAATAGACCGCATATTGTGACAAAGTCGGCAATGAGTTTATGGGATATGTATCCTCTCGTAAATTCTTTTGCATGCGGAAAAAGCAATATGGTTAGGTATATTCCCCCACACCATGCGATGACCGATAGTACTTCTTTTGTCGCTCCCCTTACCCATCCGATGATGAAAGATACTAAAAACACCACAATAATGAACGCGTCAACTGAAAAATATGCGATACCTTGCATCTCAGACTGATTTAATCTCCTCTTTCTCATGGAATTCTACTATGGAATACCTGTGTGCTCAACGTGGATGAGTGGTTGTGACGGTCTTTTTCCCTCGTCCGTTTTGTAGTAGAATAAAAAACGAGGATTAAGTTTGAGTTTGGGCGATGTTAAAAAATTGTAAGTTAGCTTTTACTGCTGGAGCCGTGTTTTTGTGCTTGGGAATCGTAGCTGGGTCATGTTTGAACGAGGCTGTGGCTGGTGCTGAAAAATCTGGCGTTGAGGAGTCGGCAAGGGATAAAGTTAAAGCGATTTATCCTGAGTTTATGGACATAGTTAATGCTGGGGCGGATGAAGTCAAGATGACCGCCTTTGCTGAGAAAAATATGGATACAGCGGCGATTTCAAAAAGATTTTGTGGCGCGAATAACGATAAATTGATTAAGACCATTATCAAGTTTTTGATCTGGAGATTAAAAACCGAAGCTATTCAGAGTGTGAAAGATTATTCGCTAGACAACAATATGCAGGCGATAAGCAGGGGAAAGATGGTCGAGGTGAAATGTAAATTGAACAAAAAGGCATCTGATCCGGTTAACATGACTGTTTCGTTTTCAAAGGATGGTTCTGAACTCGGAAAGATAAGGGAAATAAAGGTTTTGGAAATTCCTCTGATAGAAGGAGCAAAAACGCCGATGAAAAAATATTTTGAGGCTAACGGTATAAAGATAGATGCGATAAAAAATCCAGACGAAAGAGCGGAGAAATGTTGCTTAGCGCTTGACGACTTCATAAAGGGGCACAAGAAAGGATAATTGATGGAATTCGGTGAAAACTTTACCGGCACTATAGAGGAAGAAACGGGAGACGGTAAAGTTTTCATCGAGTTTGTCGATGGAAAAAAAGAGGGATTTGTTAAGCGTTTTTCGAAGGATGGTGTTCTTTTGTCATCGATGGAATATCACGATGATGATCTGAACGGGGTATCCATACAATACTACGCAACCGGAGGGGAGATGGTGCGGATGTATTATAAGTCGGGCTCTTTGCACGGCGAATTCCGGGCTTATTACGAAAACGGTATGTTGCAAGTGAAGGGTCAATACGTTGATGGCGAATTGCAGGGGAAATATGAGCAATTTGACGAATTTGGAGACAAGATATCGGAATGTATGTATGAGCAAGGTCGGCTTAATGGAAAAAGTTTGAGATATTTTCCGAAATCACAAGGGGGCGGAGTTTGTGAGATGTCATTCTACGAAAATGGATATTTGCAGGGAGAGCGTGTTACGTATAACGTCAATGGTGAAGTTTCATCTGTTACGCCATATATTATGGGTAAAGCTCAACGATATACAGAAGCCTTTGCATAAAACATTAAAGCATACATATCGCTGCGCCGATAATTATTCGGTACAGAGCCAAGGCTCCAAACCCATTGCGTTCCATAAGCCGTATACATGGCAATATCACTACTAATCCAACAAGCGCGGTTATTGCAATTCCGTTTATTGTCTCTGAGGTGAAGAATGCCGCCCGTTTGTAGCAATCCAAAATCTCAAGACATAACGAGCCGCAAATACTTGGTATTGCAAGCATCAGCGAAAAATTGATAGCTTCTTTGCGTGTAATGCCGAGCAAACGTGATGCTGTTATACAAATACCCAAGCGGCTTACTCCCGGAAAAATCGCGATCGTCTGGCAACACCCTATTAGGAATGATTTTATTAAAGAGACAGGACGCTGGGTCGACTTCGATACTCCGCCAAATTTATCGAAAACATACAGCAATATTCCGAAAATTATGCTTAAAATACCCATAATTTTCGGCGAATCAAATTCCTTAACAAAATCTCGAGCTAAATATCCAAAAATAACGACAGGCAACGTCCCCAAAATCAATGCCATCAAGTATGTCTCAGAAATATGCTTTTTCCCAAACAGCCCGCGAAAGATATCGCAAATTTCGTGTCTGAAATATATCAATAGTGTTAAAAGACTTCCAGCGTGTAGTGCCACTTTTAGCGAAAATGTAAAGTTGCTTATGTGCAATATCTTCGAAAAGAAGTGCAAGTTAACCGAAGAACTTATGGGAAGTATCTCAGATATTCCCTGAATTATGCTAAGACTTAATATATCCGTGCTCATAGCTCTCCTTTTGCTAATTTATCAAAGTAGCTTCCCGCTTTGTACTTCTTTCTCCCATTTACAGCCAACGATATCTTGTGTATCGGGAAATTCTTTAATTTTTTCCATGTGTTTTTGTTATATCTTCTGTGAATTATATTGCTCAATCCCAAAAATAAACTCTCGGGATAACAGTGATTTTTTAGCATATACATAATTTTGTTAAAGAATTTCTCGTCTTCCTCCATCGCGACAGTCGCAAATTCATAAAACACGAAATAGTCACACCAATTCTTATCTTTCCAATACTCAGTCAAAAAATCAGCCATACGCTCGACAATATAATTATGTGGTTTTTTAGCATACATAAAGCAATTACAGAACACACCACAAGTCACTGTGTCGTTGAAATTAAATTTATCGGGCTCGATATCCAAAAACGATGGTGCAAAAAAATCTGCTTCAAAAATGTCTTTCGGCAATGTACCAGACAGATACGTTGTGCAATCTATCCACAAACCGCCGTATTCCTTTAGCAGGTACACCCGGACAATATCGGAGAAATGAGTTTCACTGATTATTCCGCGCTTATGCTTTTCCAGTATATGTTCCGGGAGCTTTATGTATTTTTTAATATTGTGCTTATCGAGGCATATGACTTCCATATTCGGTATATACTTCTTGATGCTCTTTAGGCAAACCGGCGTTATATCAGGTGCTTTGTCTATACCTTCACTCCAGTAAAACCAAATTTTGTTGGGATATGGATTACTCACTTCGCCTTTAAATTCCGGCTTGTTCAGAACATACGTATATTTCCTCAAAGGTTCTTTGGACAAAACTTTATGTAGGAAATTGTAGCGATTTTTATATATACCTTGCGGTATATCAATCGACGGCATCTTTTGATCAATTCTATTGTAGTTGTACACATTGAAACCCAGCGATGCTAAAATCAATGCGCCATAAACTGCATGGATAATTTTCATAATCTATAACATTGCAAATTGCAAATGCAAAAATACCCGTGAAGTATAGCAAATAGTAGCAATAGTTGCAAATATTTATTTAGAAACATTCTTCGCTCAGTTAAAATAAATTGATTTTTTTTATGGGGAATGTGAAAATTACTTTGAGAACGCTGGAGTTTTTGCGACTATGAAATTTGGAGTTCTTATCCCAGCAATTTGCTTTGCTTTTTCTCTGCCCGCATGTGCCAAAACTGAGCTTGATTGTGCTGATTTTGATATTCGAGGGATTTATTTGGGGGCTTCGAACAAAATACTGTCGAAATTGAAAAATGCGAAAAATCTGAATATAAATGCGGTAGTTTTAGATATAAAAAATGATTTTGGAGAAGTAACTTGCGACCTTGGTGAGCCTGAAATTTCGTATACCCCATATATAAGGGATATTAAAAAGTTATTGAAAGAATTGAAAAAGCAAGGGATTTACACGATTGCCAGAATTGTTACGTTTAGATGCGAAACGGGAAGTATCGGCGACTTTGTTGTAAAGAACAAGGACGGATCGACTTATGTTGATGAAGAAAAAATGAGTTGGCTTAATCCGTATGATAAGCGGGTATGGGAATATATTGCGAAAGTTGTCGTGGCGACAGCTAAGGTTGGTTTTGATGAAATTCAGTTTGATTATGTGCGGTTGCCACAATATAAATCGCTGGAGAGAACAACGATAGCTTCGGAGCTAAAAACAAAAAATAAAACACAGATCGTAAATGAGTTTTTGGATTTTGTAATATCGAAATTGACGGATCTGCACGTCAAGGTTTCGGCTGACGTTTTTGGGTGTGCCATTCCAGAGGCATTGGGGGCGAAGAGCACTTGGAGCTCTAAAAGCATCGGGCAGGACTATACTGTGATTGCTGCGAAAGTCGATTACATTTGCCCTATGATTTATCCATCGCATTGGGTGAAAAATTCGTTTGGGGTGAAATGTCCGGATCTTGAGCCGAAGAAGATTGTTTTTCGCTCTATGGAATATTCAAAGAAAGCGCTTTCCGAAAAATCGCAAAAAGCACGTCCTTGGATACAGGCATTTACGGCAAGCTGGCTTAAAAAAGGCTGTTGGCAAAAATACACGATGAAACAGCTTCAAGAACAAGTAGACGCGTTGCGAGGGCTGGGAATAAAGCAATTTTGCTTTTGGAATCCGTCGGCGAGGTACAATTTTTAGTTGTAAGCGGACTTAGGATTTGTATTAAAAAAGTAGTACTTTGGATATATTTGGGGGGGGCTTGTATATCGTGTCATATTTTTCGTAATTAAACTGTTTTTAAGCAAAAGCGCCGAAATTCGAAAGGTATTAACAAAAAATTAACGCTTATAATGAAAACTGTTGTGTAGGCGGAAGGATTGCGAGAAAAGGAGCGTCGGTTATGTTCAGACGAATGGCAAAATTTTTCGTCATACTCATAGCAATTTGCGTCGTTGCGGTCGGACTTAAAATCTCCAATAGGAATGTTGTGCCCCCCCCCTTCCTACCAAAAATAGGCAAAACGTAAAAAATACCAAGGTGTTGGTTCCGCGTTATGACAATGTGACATTTGTGCATGCGGATATGCCAATAACCACAAATGTTGCATATGGAAATCTAGCAGATATTGTAAAGCGGGGAGAATTGGTAGTTTGTGCTCTAAAACGGGATTATAACCAATTTTTTCAGATGAAGGTCAAAGACGGGTATATCGGGGAAGATATAAGGTTCGCGAGCGAATTGGGTAAGGCGCTTGGCGTTAAGGTCGTATATAAGATGCTTTATGAGACATACGACGATGTCGTTGATGCAATACATAATGGCGAGGGTGATGTGGGTATAGCGAAAATATCATATACGCAAGAGCGGGCTAGAAAAGTCGCGTATTCTGAACCTTACTTAATTTCACGAAAAGTTATTTTGATAAATCGAGTTGCAACTGCGGGCAAGGAAAGTAATACCTTAGATAAAGTTCTGAATACTCCTAGTGCGAGGATAGCTGTTATGGAAAATACCTGTTATGAGAGTTTCGCAGAAATGCTTTTTCCTAAAGCGCAAATATTACATGAAAGCGAGTGGGAAAACGGAGCCATAAAAAAATTACGAGAAGGCACGGTTATCGCGGTTATTCGAGATGAGTTGCGCATCAAAACATTGATAAGTGCTCAACCAAATCTCCTGATAAACTTTATGCCTTTGATTTTAAAAGGCGAAAGTGATTCGATATCAGCAATAACGAATATTAAGGGACATTCACTAATTTCATATATCAATAAGTTTATAGAGAATGATTATAAAGTTCTCACAGGAAAAGAGGTCTTGGATACTTATAAGGATTACGTAAAATGAAATTTTTGGAACAGTACTGGGTGTGAGTTGTTTTTTGTCTTATGGAAAATGCTTGAATTTCAGGTGTCCTCGCTGTGTTTCATTCCGAGAAGCTCACAAAAAGTAAAAAAATTTTCATTTTTTGTAAAAAAAGTGTTGCGCCCTTCTAACGAAGGTGGTAGTCTTCTTCTTGTCAGGGAGAGATGGCGAAGCCGGGAAGAAGGCGGAGCGAGATCGAGACTGGCAGGTTCTAGGAAGAAGTGAATTATAGGTAGTGAACAGGTGACGTGATTGAAAACACGAACATTTTGTTCATTATGACGATAAGGAAAGACGAACTTTTAACAAGTAACAGTCAATTTCCAAAAACGAAGAGTTAATGAGCGGATGGATTAAACATGAGAGTTTGATCCTGGCTCAGAACGAACGCTGGCGGCATGCTTAACACATGCAAGTCGAACGGTGTTTTCTAGTACTTGTATTAGGAAACATAGTGGCAAACGGGTGAGTAACGCGTGGGAATGTACCCTTTGGTATTGAATAACGTTTGGAAACGAACGCTAATACAATATACGCTCGAGAGAGGAAAGAGAAATCGCTGAAGGAGTAGCCCGCGTTAGATTAGGTAGTTGGTGGGGTAATGGCCTACCAAGCCAATGATCTATAGCTGGTCTGAGAGGATGAACAGCCACATTGGGACTGAGACACGGCCCAGACTCCTACGGGAGGCAGCAGTGGGGAATATTGGACAATGGGGGAAACCCTGATCCAGCGATGTCGCGTGAGTGATGAAGGTCTTCGGATTGTAAAGCTCTTTTATAAGTGAAGATAATGACGGTAACTTATGAATAAGCTCCGGCTAACTCCGTGCCAGCAGCCGCGGTAATACGGGGGGAGCGAGCGTTGTTCGGAATGACTGGGCGTAAAGGGCGCGTAGGCGGATTGTTAAGTTTGGTGTGAAATACCTGGGCTCAACCTGGGAACTGCATTGAAAACTGGCAGTCTTTGAGATTTGAAGGGGATGATGGAATTATGCATGGAGAGGTGGAATTCATAGATATGCATAGGAACACCGGAGGCGAAGGCGATCATCTGGACAACATCTGACGCTGAGGCGCGAGAGCGTGGGTAGCAAACAGGATTAGATACCCTGGTAGTCCACGCTGTAAACGATGAATGCTAGACGTCGGGACTTTACAGTTTCGGTGTTGTAGTAAACACGATAAGCATTCCGCCTGGGGAGTACGGTCGCAAGATTAAAACTCAAAGGAATTGACGGGGACCCGCACAAGCGGTGGATTATGTGGTTTAATTCGACGCTACGCGCAAAACCTTACCAGCTTTTGACATGTACCTTAACTGGGAGAGAGATTTCCTGGGACACTTCGGGTGAAGGTAACACAGATGTTGCATGGCTGTCGTCAGCTCGTGTCGTGAGATGTTGGGTTAAGTCCCGCAACGAGCGCAACCCTTGCCGTTATTTGCCATCGGGTAATGCTGGGCACTATAACGGAACCGCCGGTGATAAGCCGGAGGAAGGTAGGGATGACGTCAAGTCCTCATGGCTCTTACAGGCTGGGCTACACACGTAATACAATGGTTGAGACAGAGAGTTGCGAGATGGTGAAACATGGAGCGAACCTCAAAAAAACAACCTCAGTTCGGATTGTCTTCTGCAACTCGGAGGCATGAAGTTGGAATCGCTAGTAATCGCAGATCAGCATGCTGCGGTGAATACGTTCTCGGGTCTTGTACACACTGCCCGTCACACCATGAGAGTTGGTTCTACCTTAAGCCGGTGCGCTAACCAGCAATGGAGGCAGCTGACCACGGTAGGGTCGATGATTGGGGTGAAGTCGTAACAAGGTAGCCGTAGGGGAACCTGTGGCTGGATCACCTCCTTTCTAAGGAATTAAAAATGCTATCAAAAGTGTAAAGATAGCGCACGTCGCCTGTTGACTACCTATGAATAAAAGAGCCTGGAAGGAGCAGGGAAGGGCTAGTAGCTCAGCTGGTTAGAGCACACGCTTGATAAGCGTGGGGTCGGAGGTTCAAGTCCTCCCTGGCCCACCAGAAAAAGAGTGAAGGCGAACTGGGGGTATAGCTCAGTTGGGAGAGCGCGTGCTTTGCAAGCACGAGGTCATCGGTTCGAACCCGTTTACCTCCACCAAAAGATTAGAGGCGAACAAACGATCATGGGGGTGTAGCTCAGTTGGGAGAGCACATGCTCCGCAAGCATGGGGTCGTCGGTTCAAGTCCGATCACCTCCACCAAGGTTGCGTTAGACTTAAATAGATTAACAAGTGATCTATTTAAACCTGATGTAAAAGTTGGGATGTTCTGTTGAAAAAGTAAATCGAATAATATCCAAGTATATATTTGTTTATATACTAAACACTTTTTGCGATGTTACATTTGTGAAATGTAGCATAATAGCACTGAGTAGAGAGTTTTTATGAAAACTTGGAAAAGCGATCATTTAAATTCTGACTTTTAACGAAACAAGCGCAAAAAGGGCATTTGGTGGATGCCTTGACACTAGGAGGCGATGAAGGACGTAGTACGTTGCGAAAAGTCACGGGGAGATGCGAACAATCTTTGATCCGTGAATATCCGAATGGGAAAACCCACAGCATTAAGCTGTATTGCATTGTAAATACATAGCGATGCAAAGCGAACGCAGGGAACTGAAACATCTAAGTACCTGCAGGAAAGGAAATCAAACGAGACTCCGCTAGTAGTGGCGAGCGAACGCGGATCAGGTCAGTAACCACGGAGATATAACTCGAATTAGCTGGGAAGCTAAACCAAAGGGGGTGAAAGTCCCGTAGAGGTAGGAATACTGTGGTTCTTGAGTAGGACGGAGCACGAGAAATTCTGTCTGAAGATGGGGGGACCGCCCTCCAAGCCTAAGTACTACCTAGTGATCGATAGTGAACCAGTACCGTGAGGGAAAGGTGAAAAGAACCTCGAGTAGAGGAGTGAAATAGATCTGAAACCGGATGCCTACAAACAGTTGTAGCGAGGTATATCTCGGAAGGGGTATACACAGAATCGTGACAGCGTACCTTTTGCATAATGAGTCAGCGAGTTCGTGTTGGGAGCAAGCCTAAGCCGATAGGTGGAGGCGTAGGGAAACCGAGTCTGAATAGGGCGATTTGTAGTTTCTAGCATGAGACCCGAAACCGGGTGAGCTAACCATGGGCAGATTGAAGTCCAGGTAACACTGGATGGAGGATCGAACCCACCACTGTTGCAATAGTGGGGGATGACCTGTGGTTAGGGGTGAAAGGCCAATCAAACTCGGAGATAGCTGGTTCTCCGCGAAATCTATTGAGGTAGAGCGTTAATTGTTTGCTGTTGGGGGTAGAGCACTGAATGGACTAGGGGGAAGCGATTCCTACCAAATCCAAACAAACTCCGAATACCAACAAGTATAGATTAGCAGACACACAGTGGGAGCTAAGTTCCATTGTGGAAAGGGAAAGAGCCCTAATCGTCCGCTAAGGTCCCTAAGTTGTAGTTAAGTGGAAAAGGAAGTGGGGAGACCAAGACAGCCAGGAGGTTGGCTTAGAAGCAGCCATCCTTTAAAGAAAGCGTAATAGCTCACTGGTCTAGTTTAAGTTTTTCTGCGCCGAAGATGTAACGGGGCTAAAACTACACACCGAAGCGACGGGTTCGCGCGGCATAGCATGTCGTGTGAGCGGTAGCGGAGCGTTCCGTAGGTCGATGAAGTCGTATTCGTGAGAAACGATGGAGATATCGGAAGTGAGAATGCTGACATGAGTAACGATAAGGCGTGTGGAAGACATGCCCGCCGAAAGTCCAAGGGTTCCTACGCAATGTTAATCAGCGTAGGGTGAGTCGGTTCCTAAGGCGAGGACGAAAGTCGTAGTCGATGGGAATACGGTTAATATTCCGTAACCTGGGTGGTGATGACAAAGTTGAAGATTAGTTAATGCTTATTGGATTGTGTTGGCTAATTGAGGCTTTCAGGAAATAGCCCATCTGTATAGACCGTACCCTAAACCGCCACTGGTGGATGAGTAGAGGATACTAAGGCGCTTGAGAGAATGATGTTGAAGGAACTCGGCAAATTGCCCTTGTAACTTAGGGATAAGAGGGATCATCTTGAGGGCAACCTCGAGGTGATGGCACAGAATAGGGGGTAGCGACTGTTTATCAAAAACACAGGACTATGCGAAATCGAGAGATGATGTATATGGTCTGACGCCTGCCCGGTGCCGGAAGGTTAACAGGAGGAGTGAGAGCTCTGAATGGAAGCCCCGGTAAACGGCGGCCGTAACTCTAACGGTCCTAAGGTAGCGAAATTCCTTGTCAGGTAAGTTCTGACCCGCACGAATGGCGTAACGATTTCCCCACTGTCTCCAACATCAACTCAGTGAAATTGGAATCCCGGTGAAAATACCGGGTACCCGCGGTTAGACGGAAAGACCCCGTGCACCTTTACTACAGCTTTGCAGTGGTATTAGATGATTGATGAGTAGAATAGGTGGGAGCCTTGGAAGCTGGCACGACAGTGTCGGTGGAGGCGCAATGTGAAATACCACCCTTCGATTGTTTGATATCTAACAGTGGTTCGAGAACCGGATCCTGGACCCTGCATGGCGGGTAGTTTGACTGGGGCGGTCGCCTCCCAAAGAGTAACGGAGGCGTGCGAAGGTAGGCTCAATCTGGACGGAAACCAGATGGCGAGTGCAATGGCAAAAGCCTGCCTGACTGCGAGACCCACAAGTCGAGCAGAGACGAAAGTCGGTCATAGTGACCCGGTGATTCTGCGTGGAAGGGTCATCGATCAACGAATAAAAGGTACGCCGGGGATAACAGGCTGATCTCCCCCAAGAGTTCACATCGACGGGGAGGTTTGGCACCTCGATGTCGGCTCATCACATCCTGGGGCTGAAGAAGGTCCCAAGGGTTTGGCTGTTCGCCAATTAAAGTGGTACGCGAGCTGGGTTCAGAACGTCGTGAGACAGTTCGGTCCCTATCTGCCGTGGGTGTAGGATAATTGAGGGGATCTGTTCCTAGTACGAGAGGACCGGAATGGACATACCGCTGGTGGATCTGTTGTCCCGCCTGGGGCATAGCAGAGTGGCTACAGTATGGAAGAGATAAACGCTGAAAGCATCTAAGCGTGAAACTCGCCCCAAGACTAGAAATCCCAATTAAGGACGTGGAAGACAACCACGTTGATAGGTCGGATGTGGAAGTGCAGTAATGTATGGAGCTAACCGATACTAATAACCTGATTGGCTTGTTTAATGAAAGTCAGAATCTAAGTGATTGTGAATGTGCTTTTGGTGAAGTGTTGTTTCAAGATGTGAAATGTTTCGTTTAGGGCGTTTGTGATTCTTGAAACACGATGCAATGAGTTGGCTTGGCAGTTATGGCGGATGTGACACACACGATCCCATTCCGAACTCGATAGTGAAACCATCCTGCGCCGATGGTACTCTTGTTTTAGCACAGGGGAGAGTAGGGCGTTGCCAGGCTTGTTGATTGCATTGCGGTGGATGTTATTCGGTTTGCTGAGTGTGACTTGCATAAGTAATTTTGACGTGCTATTTGCGCTTTTCCGCGTTGAGCGGTGAGGCGCTGTTTTTTTGTTGATTTTCGAGATATCAATGAGAAATTTTGCTACAATGTACTGTGTTTCTGGATTTTGTGATATTTTTCTATGTTAGATGTTAATTTTTCCGCGACTATTGAAACTAAGCAGTCAAACGTATTCGTACTGGTGATAGGCGGGGCTGGGGATACTTTTGTTTCAGACCAGTTGAAAACGATTTTGGGAACTGAGGTATCCAAAGTTATTGCGGCAGAATGCAAAGAGCTGAAATACGGTAAAACCAAGAGCTTTGATGTCGTCGTTGATGGAAATGTGAAAAGTATCATAGTTGCTGGAGCCGGTGAGAAGAATAAATTTTCAAGGGCGAGTTTTGAAAAACTTGGGGGATATGTCTTCGACAGTATAAAGCCATCTGAAGCTAGTATTTGCGTTTTTACCAATTGTGAGTCAGTTGGTAACGAAGCTACACTAGCTTACCTTGTTTCTGGAATGATTTTAAAAAGCTGGACTTTTGAGAAATATAAAACAGAGAAAAAGTCGACAAAAATCACAAAAATTGAGTGTAAGACTGGTTATGAGCAGATAAATCGAGATACTTTTGCTTCTTTGGAAAAAGTTATAGATGGTGTTTACACGGTTCGTGAAATGGTTACTGAACCAGCCAATATTATGGATCCTGATAAGGTCGTAGAAGAGGCAAAATCGCTAAAAAAACTCGGTGTAAAAGTTACTGTCCTGGACAAAAAAGATCTGGAAAAGCGGGGGATGAATGCTCTGCTGGGGGTGGCAAAAGGTAGTGATAAGCCGGCTTACGTGATAGCGATGGAATACAAAAGTGATGCCAAAAAGCCATTGATTGCGCTTGTTGGCAAGGGGCTTACGTTTGACTCCGGTGGACTTTGCTTGAAGCCAGCAAAAGGAATGGGCGAGATGAAGGGCGATATGACGGGTGCCGCTGTTGTTATTGGAACACTGAAAACTCTAGCATTACAGGATGCGAAAGTTAATGTTGTGGGGATTATCGGTGTTGTTGAAAATATGATTTCTGGAAGCGCACAAAAACCTGGAGATGTTGTTGTTGCGATGTCTGGGAAGACCATAGAAGTCGATAATACAGATGCTGAGGGCAGGCTTGTCCTGGCTGATGTGTTGTGGTACGCGAAGCAGGAGTACGAACCTGAAATAATTGTGGATTTTGCGACATTGACTGGAGCAATACAAGTTGCTTTGGGTCACGAATTTGCCGGACTTTTCTCCAATTCTGATGAGTTGTGCGATGCTTTGCAGAAGTCATCTAATGTAGTTGGAGAAAAGCTCTGGAGATTGCCATTACATGAGTCTTATGAAGAGGACATAAAATCTGATATCGCCGATATCAAGAATGTTGGAAGTGGTCGTGGCGCTGGCAGCATAACCGCCGCGTTGTTCCTGAAGCATTTTGTTGATCCAAAGGCGAAATGGGCACATATAGACATAGCAGCGACGGAGTGGGATAGCAAAAATCGTGCCTTATCGAAAAAGGGAGCGACAGGATTTGGAGTGAGGCTGATGAATGAGTTTATAACTAATCTGTGTTCGAAAAATGAGGTGAAAAAATGAAATTGAGGATAAATCAAAAAGTATTAGAAAAAGCGTTGGCGCACGCAAACTGGATTATAGAGAAAAAGCAAGCTATTCCGGTTTTGGCGTACGTTTTGTTTGAAGCAGAAGCAGGAAAAGGTGTCAAGATCACGTCTACTAATATGGATATGACCATAGTTGATACTATACCTTGCAACGTTGAAGCCTCAGGCAAATATTGCTTACCAGCATCGTTGTTGTACGACATAACCCGTAAGATAAGAGCCGGCTCTGAAATATCATTGGAATATACAGAAGCTGACAATTCAATAAAGTTAGCGAGCAATAAGGCGTCTTTCTCAATACATTACATGGAAAGCGATGGTTTCCCGCCGATAACTGAGACGCAATATGACATAACGTTTGCGATGAAAACAAAGGTTCTGAAGAAAGCAATAGATGTAGCGAAAGTCGCGATGCTTCAGGACAACTCTAGGTTTCACCTAAATGGCATACACATGCACTATGAGAATGAGCTTGGAGATGTAAAATTACGTTTTGTTGCGACAGATTTGTTCAGGATTTCGTGTATTAGTGCAGATGCCCCGGCAGAAGTTCAGGGTATGTCTCCGATAATAGTTTCAAAGCGGACGGTGGGTGAAATACTGAAGCTGATCGATGGAAGCAACGACGAGGAGGTACATATTTCAGTTTCAGAGAACAGGATTTCGTTTAGTCTAATGTCGGCGGAAAATATACAAACTGAGTTTGCTTCGAGATTGATAAGTGGCACGTTCCCTGAGTATAAAGCAGCCGTGGAGGTGTCGAATGATAAGATTTTAACCGCGGATACGGCAGAGTTTATTGAGGCACTTGACAGAGTGAGTACGGTTGTCGTTGATTCAACCAATTCAGTAAAGTTATCTATATCTTCGGAGAAGTTATTACTGTCTGGAATAAGTCGAGAGCTCGGTAGTGCTAGTGAGGAGATTGACGTAACGTTCAGTTCAGGTGAAGCTATGGAAATTTGCTTTAATAGTCGGTACTTGCTTGAGATACTTAAAGAGATAGAAACCCCTCAGGTTCGTCTGCGTTTGGCTACAAGCAGTTCATCGACGTTGATAGAACCATCTGAAACTGAAAATAAGCCGGATGTGAGCATGATTTTCGCCGTTATGCCTATCGAAATTGTTACTACATAAGTTGTGCTAATGTGACACCTTGGCGTAACTATGACGCCAAGGTGATTGGTTTGTTATCTTCTTACTTTTTCGTACATTAACATATACGCGGTATTCTTCTCTAGTGCTTGCCTTTTGCTTATCGTTGCGTCGTTCGCTTCGTAAATTGTGCCGTCTTCAGCATAACTTTGCTCATAATAGTGTCCTCCATTCGCGCCGCCTACGTGATATATGGCGGATTTTAAGTGATACCATTCTTTGTTATCAAACGTTATTAGCTCGGGATAATCAATTGCTGTCGTAAGTTTATTCCCAATTCGTCCGCTCATGTCATATTTAAATCGCTTTAGTTGTATCATTAACGTATCCGCTTGAGGAGTTAGTTTCAGTTGTTTCGTTGCTTGTACTTTTCTCTTGCATTTGTCGCAGAGCCATTCGTTTCCTGGGGTCAACGTTTCAGACTTCTCATACTCAGATATACATTGATGTAAAGTGTTCTTTTGACCATTTATTGATAATCCCCATACCGGTTCATCTGTCGTACAAGTTGCTATATGTCGACAGTAACAATTGGGGCATCTTATTGTTGATACCGCCTTATTTACTAGTAGCTTATGGTACATGTCGGATTCGTATTTCGATATTAGCGCTTGCTTTTCGGTTGGTCGTATGACCCTATTTGTCCTATTCATCAGTTGTATTATTTCCTCTTCTATTACGTCGTTTATTCTCATTACGAGTTCATGCGCGTCATGCTGTACATTTTGGTTTAATGTAACTGGCTCGAGAGTGATTTGATTTCCTCTCCGTCTTTCTTGATAAAACTTATGCCCGTGTTTTTCCATTATTGCCGATATGTCGCTTCGTGCTTGCATGATGTATTGATTCATAGTTCTGTCTGCTACTCTAGTTGGATTGCATCCTATGGTGTTAAATATATTGTTTAGTACTATGGCTATGTGTGTTGGGCGTATATTGTGTGGCATCTTCTCGTAAAATCTTTCACGTTGATCCTTTGCCATTTTTTCGATAAGTTTGCGAAATCCTTGAGATGAATATAGATATTGCATTGTGGAGTTGTAGAAGCATGTGTTTCCTAAATTTGGTATGCCGCGTGGACATTGCTGTAGTCCAGCGTTCGTTTTGTTTATGTCGTTGTTAATCACTCTGCTTTGCCCTATTTGCATTGTAAATACTGTATTGTCGCTGTACCTAACATTGAACCTTCCGGATGTGGATGTCTGTATCGATACGTTCTCTATATTGTTTAGGGCACTAGCAAACCCAGCTAAGTTATATCTTATTTGTGCCTTTTGAAGATTTGCTAGGAATTTATACATTTTTAATCCGTCCATGTAATCTTTTACAACATCCATAGCAATATTCAGATTGTTGGTGTACTTTCTATACCTGTTCGTGCTATCTATTTTTCTCCGTACAGCGGTGATTATTCCTTCCTTAGCCTCAGCACCTTGATTTACAATCATATCAATAGCATTCCAGGCAACTAGAGCATTGAAGTTACTTTGTGTGTGCGTCTCGATAGGTTCATATCCTAGATTTTCTGAATATTCTAATAGTCTTTTATTAACGTTTCTGTCCAAAACTACGTCTCTGAGCTTATTTATGAACCAGGTATATACGCTCTCGCTGTAGTATGGATTGTCGATCCTTGCGAAATCCGGAGCATTCGCACCGTTTCTTACCTCGTATAAATGTGCCTTGAAACTTTCTCTCAGAATATAGATCTTGAAATCGTTTTCATTTTTTATCGTTGGATTGTATGTTCTTAACAGGGATATGTCTTCTGCGTTCGTTCCAGCTTGAGAATTTATTCTCGCTGAAAATGTCGCTAAAGATGCAAAAATAATTACTTTTAGGGCTTTCTTGACATTAAACATTCTTAAAACCTCCGACTAGATTAACCACGCAACCACTCTATACCCAAATTAACTTAACGTCAAGCAAGAAAATAACAACATTTTAAAAGAGTATTTCTTGTTGTTTCTTTATAGAGATAATTTGTGAAACATGATGGCTTGCAATTAGCATTTTGCTATATGTCTAGAGCTATCTATTTCTTCTGTGGTATCTCTTTTGATTTGTTGAACGACCTTTTGTTAACGGTTGGAATGTGGTTAGTGTGGTGTTTTCTTTAGAAATATTCATTATGTCAAAGTGCAAATGCTAGGAACTCGCTGGCTTTTGATGATAGACTATATTTGTATCTTGTTTTTCTGTAACTGAAAGTTGATGCCCAAGAAGATCATAGTTTTCGGAAATCAGAAGGGGGGGACGGGGAAATCTACCCTTGCGATGCACCTTATTGTAAATCTTTTGCAAAATGGCAATTCGGTTGCAACCGTGGATGTCGATGCGAAACAGGGGACTTTGACAAGATATATCGAAAATAGGGAAGCGACGAAGCGTGAAAATCCCGAGATTTTGACACCATTTCATACACCGGTTTTCGAAAGTGAAGCTGAGACTGTTACCCAAATTGAACAGGAAAACTTGACAAATTTTACAAATTTGTTGCAATCTTTAGCATCGTTCGACTACATCGTTATTGATACCCCGGGAAATGACAGTAGTTTGTCGCGAATAGCGCATTCTTTTGCCGATGTGATCATTACTCCTATGAACGAGAGCTTTATAGATTTGGACTTGTTAGTGCGAATTAACGATTCGACTGAAACAAATATCAAGCCGAGTATATACGCCGAGATGGTCTGGAACCAGAAAAAAGAGAGAATTATGCGCGATAAAGGGACGATAGATTGGATAGTTCTTGTTAACCGAATGTCTAGTGTAGCATCGAAGAATAGGACAGAATTAGATCGAGTTTTGATAGCGTTGGCGAGGCGAATAGGCTTCAGGTTGGCAAAGGGCTTTAAGGAGCGGGTAATTTTTAGGGAACTTTTCCTTTCAGGATTGACTTTGCTTGATCGCAATGTTTCGGCATCGCAGGTAAGTTTGTCGCATATTGCAGCACGACAGGAACTGAACGACCTTCTGAAGGCGCTAAATATTGGAGACTGATGATGAAGGTATCGACTGAAGCTGAGGCGAAAATAAGGCGGGCGTTGAGAGATAACCCTGGGAGGTTGCCACGGTTGGTTCTAAAGAAAGGCGGTTGTGCTGGAAATATATTGGTGTTGTTACTTGAGACGCCGGATGCTTCGGATAGTTTTGTGGATATAAACGGGATAAGGTTTGCTTTGGCTAAAAATGCAGTGTCATTTGTCGATAATGTTTTGATAGAGCTGAAGCCTGGATTGTGCGAAGAAATAGCAGTGAAGGTCGCCGATTTGTCGACTTGTAAATGTGGGAAGTCTTTTCGGCTGTCATAATGTTCTTAGAGGTTCGTGAAGTTGCGTTTGATTTTTCTTTAAGCAAAGGGGGGGCATTGTATGAAGTTTTATAAGATATTACAAAATCCTGTTGCGAACTTTACTGAAATATGCGCTGAACATTACTTGGCATAAAC
>CACXNL010000003.1 GCA_902769055.1 uncultured Pseudomonadota bacterium
ATCTGTTTTTGTAGAGCTTGAACTTGAGCATTGTTGTTCTGTTGAATGTTCGCTACCTGTACTTGGGCTCCATTTATGTCTATAGTGTTATGCGCGTCGAGTAAATAGTACACATGCTGTAACGAAGCCAAAGTACCCCATTCATTTTGATCTTCTCTAAAGTCATAAAGAGCCTTAGCTAACGCTTTCATCGTGTCATACACTGCAGCAGCTCTGTTTGGATTAGCTCTTAATGAAGCTTGGTCAGTTACTAATCCGTTTTGTTGGTCATTTTGTATCGATACCAAAGTAGCAGCATGGAACGTTTGTTTGACAGCTTGTAGCTTTAGATTTTGGTTGTTGTGGTTTGCTGCTATGTCTTGGATTACTTGTTGCTTCCATTGTACTTGAAGGTTATTGTTACCCATATCGGCTTTCCACCCCGCAATTGATGCTGATACTTTTGTATTTAAAGGCGCTTGTAAGTTTGGCGCATGTGCTGCTATTAAAGCAGTGAAGCCTTGTGCAGCGACATCGTTAGCTGCGTAATTGTTAGCGTTAACGACGACATTAGCAGCTCCTGGTATTTGAGCTCCATCCATCGGCTCTACTTGCTGTGGCTGCGGTTGAGCTGGTTGTAGTATCATCCCATATGTTGTTTGATGCGCGATAATTGGTGCTAATGAAGCTAACAGTACTTTGGATAGGTTTAGTGATTTAGACATTTTAATCTCCTTTTATAAAAAGTCCTTTGTGACATGCTTTTCCTTCTCATGCCACCCTCTGTCTTTATTAAGGGTTTGGTATATACGCTGCAGGTTAAGGAATGAATTAAAACATTCGCGAATAATATATAAATTTATCGAGAAAAATACCAATTGTGTATTGCAATGATTTATTGAAGTTAAACTTGCTCTTATATGGTATTTTCGATTTGCGAGGTTATCATTTCGAGCGAAACTTGGTACAATGGTGTGGAAACGGAAGACTGAAATGTGTAAGGCGCATGACTTCAAACTATACAGCAGATTCTATCAAAGTTCTAAAAGGTCTAGATGCAGTCCGGAAGCGTCCTGGGATGTATATCGGGGATACGGATGACGGCACAGGGCTTCACCATTTGGTGTATGAGGTTGTCGACAATGCGATAGATGAGGCGCTGGCTGGGTACTGCGACAATATAACGGTGACAATCGAGGAGGATGGATACGTTTCGGTCGTGGACAACGGGCGTGGTATTCCGGTTGATATTCACAAAGAAATGGGGGTTTCCGCGGCGGAGGTCATTATGACGCAATTGCACGCTGGCGGTAAGTTTGACCAAAATTCGTATAAGGTTTCTGGCGGTCTGCACGGCGTTGGTGTGTCGGTTGTTAATGCTTTGTCTGAGATTTTAGAGTTAACGATTTGGAAAGAACACAAGGAATACTTTATGGTATTCAAGCACGGCGTACCTCAGGCACCGCTGGCTGTAGTTTCTGAGAATGAAAAAATGGAATCGGGGACGATGGTTCGATTTAAGCCGGACGCGTCTATATTTAAGATTACGAAATTCAATAGACATACCATTGAACATAGAATACGTGAACTGGCGTTTTTAAACTCTGGAGTACGCATAAATATTATTGATGAACGTGCGGGGTCGCCGTATAAAAATGAGCTATATTACGAAGGCGGGCTCGAGGCGTTTGTCAAATACATCGATGCTGGAAAAAATGTTTTGCACTCGAAAATTGTAACGGCTGATAATTCGAACTCTGGCTCGGATATAGTCGTTCAAATGGCAATGGAATGGACGGACAGTTACCATGAGAATATATTATGTTTTACGAACAATATACCTCAGCAAGACGGCGGAACGCACCTTTCCGGTTTTAAAGCAGCGCTGACGAGGGTAGTGACGAACTATCTCACTGAAAATCCGGTGAAGACCGGGAAGAAAGACCTGAAAAGCGCGATTACTGGCGATGATATAAGGGAAGGTTTGACTTGTGTCCTGTCTGTGAAGGTGCCAGACCCGAAGTTTTCGTCGCAAACGAAGGATAAATTGGTGTCTTCTGAAGTTAGACCGGTAGTCGAGACCGTGATAAATGATGCCGTAAAAATTTGGTTCGAGGAAAACCCGGCGCTGGCGAAACCGATTTTGGAGAAGATTTTTGAAGCAGTAGCGGCACGTGAGGCAGCGCGGAAAGCCCGGGAATTGACGAGGCGGAAGGGGGCCTTGGACGTAGCTTCTTTACCGGGAAAATTGGCGGATTGCTCTGAGAAAGACCCGGCACTGAGTGAAATGTTCATAGTCGAGGGAGATTCTGCTGGCGGTTCTGCGAAAATGGGACGCGATCGAAAAACGCAGGCCATACTGGCGCTTCGTGGCAAAATCCTGAATGTCGAGAAGGCGCGGTTTGACAAGATGATTTCGTCTGAGACCGTCGGGACTTTGATAACCGCAATTGGCACTGGGATTGGCAAGGACGATTTCGATATAGAGAAAGCGCGGTATCATAAAATTATAATAATGACCGATGCTGACGTCGACGGCAGCCATATACGTACACTGCTGCTGACGTTTTTCTTCAGGTATATGCGCCCGATAATAGACAAAGGATATCTCTATATAGCGCAGCCGCCATTGTATAAGGTAAAACGTGGGAATTCGGTTGTGTATATCAAGAATGAGAAGGAATTCGAGACGTATATACTGAATGAAGCGGTGAAGGATGCCCGTATGACGTTTGCGTCCGGTGAGATTTCTAGTGGGCTTGACCTGAAGCACATAATCGAGACTTCGATGAACGTGACGCATTCGATAGAGGCGCTGACGCCGTATATAAACAATGCGAAGATTATCGAAAAATTGCTATTAAGTGGCTGTTTAATTGAACAATCTGAAAAGAATTTGCAGCTACTCAATAATTACCTGAACCAGATGAGAACTGAGGAATATAGCTATGAAGCCAACATAAATAATGGTGTTTTGGAGATTGCTATAAATTCGTTTGGTTCGCACGAAATCGTGACTGTAGACCAGTCATTCCTGGAATTACCGGAAGTGCGCTCAATAAATCGCCTACAAGAAAAACTGTATTCGATGTTTAGTGGCGTCGCGAAGTTGGAACTGGGAGGTGGGAAGGAGGTATGCGCAATCGATGGCGTGCTTGCTTTGTCCGAGAGGATATTGGAATTTGGGCGCCGCGGACTTACGATAAATCGCTATAAAGGTCTCGGTGAGATGAACCCAGACCAGCTTTGGGAGACGACGCTAGACCCGGCGTCACGCACGCTATTGCAAGTTAAATTGACGCAAGCTGAGGAGGCGGACAAGATATTCTCGCTCCTGATGGGCGATATAGTCGAACCACGTCGAGAATTCATACAATCTAACGCTGAAAAGGTGAAGAATTTGGATGTGTGAAACATTTGAACACATCACAACTACTATTAGAGATGCGCCGTTTTTCACAGATAACATTGATGTTGTAAGGTAAAGTAGGTGTCGCATAGATTTTTTTTATGAGGAGGCAAATGGGAAAAGAACTGATAGACCTGACAGAGAATGATTACGAAATATACGATAAAGTGCAAGAGTTGCTGCGCTTTTTTAGGAAGGAAACAAACTTTCTTGAGTTTAAGTCTGAGTTTCAAAACAGTAATGGTGAATTTGTAAAAGATGTACTGGCATTGGCGAATACGTATACCGAATATGATCGGTACATCGTATATGGAATAAAAGATATAGGAGAAAAGGTAGTCAATGAAAACGAAGTAGGCGATTATATTATTGGGGTTAGTGCGGATGTAAATGAAGAAGATATTACGCAGATACTAGACTCAGCCAATGTGAATAAAACATTGTCGCAATATGTACATTTGAAGAAAGTCAAGACAAATATAATAAAGGCAGGTAAAGTTAAAGAAATAAGACTAATGATATTGCATATTGCAAATGTACCACTAAAACCTTTTTTTCTTACAAAGAACTATAAATCGATATGTAGTAGTCGCAATGAAGTTACTGTTATTAAGGAAACAATACAAGTACTGAAGAAGCTCGGAAATTGCGATGACTTATGTAAGCAACTGGAAAAGGTAAAACGCAAAATAAGTGGCAGTATTAAGTGCGAAACTAAAAATGAAGTAAATATCATTGCGATACTGAAAAACGCGATAGCAACGTTGGAACAAAAAAATAAACAATTTGGGCGAGGTATCCCTCGTGGCACAACCCGAAGAAGTTTTGATGGGGTAAAACATCGATTGACAAAAATACTAGACACGTTTGCAAGAAATTATTACAAATACACTTATACGGATAATTTTGGAGTCTCAGCTCAACTCCTATCTAAAGGAAAGATGGTCGTGTCTGAGCGTACTATTCCAATTGCAAGATTGGTAGATAAGGAATGCTTCTCAGGAAGCGCAGGAGGAATTCAGGTAGATTTTATGAATTATCCGATATCTGATAATCAATGCTATTTGCGTATATATGCAAAATTTATTCATATGTTTGAAGATGATAACAATAGAAGAAAACTGACTGAGAAACTAAAACAAACTTTATGGTCACTACGGGACATTGAAATGGAAAGACGCCTCGTTGAATATACGCAAGTGACTGAGCTAATAAAAAAATTAAAAACTGCTCTGAGTACTTTGCAAGCAGCCCAAACCAACGGTGATAAGGTTAATATCGCTGGGGCTAAACAAGCGATGATATCCAGGTTACGAGAATTAGAAGAGCAACTTTCTATAAAAACTCTTCAAGCAAATGTAATTTACACACGTCATGGAGCAACTACGGCTTTTGCAGATGATGACGAAATTGAGCTGATGTATCGTGAGCGATTTGGAATAGATAAAAATCCGCGGGATAAGGCATTTGAATACCTCAGAAATCCTGATGATTGGATTTATGATGAAACTAATGGATTTATATATTGCCTAAATGACCCAAAGTATAAAATAAAGAGACGAGAGAAAACTAACTTTGAAATAAGTGAAGAGGCAAGAACGTATATAAAGTTTCGTTCAGAAACGCAACAGATGCGTCCTGAGTCCTATTATATAGAGTATGAAGGATGTGATATAAATATGCGAATAAATGTAATTATTATTTCAAATACAACCGTTATGCCTAATATATACTGTAGAGGTGATGAACGTGCTGATCTAGAAACTCCGTGCACAGATGAGAATCTGCGTGCTTTATTTGTAGGAGGTATAGAGAAATTTTGTGAGATAATCCAAAATTATTACAATCGCAAAAATAAAACGAGTATTCATTTAGAAGAAACATTGGCTTTCTATAATGCAAAAACTACTGGCTCATTTGATACCGGCCCTTATAAAGATGCTGACTGCTGTGGGCACGAAATTTTGGCTGATTTCTTAATTGGTGATCGTGATGCTTCAATAATGAACATGAAAACATATGATCATGATTCTAAAAAAGAGATACTGCAAACCATTTTAAAAAAGTGTCGTGATTTTGTGGTGGTAATAAAACGGTGGGTTACGCATTGACCGGAAGTGTGTGACTGTCGTAAACTACGGCGTATGAGGTTCTGATTTGAGAAGGTTGATGAGTTTGCCATTGATGCCGAAGGCGACTGCTATTTGGCTTATCGAAAATACGACTTTGACGTTTTCTCAGATTGCTGATTTCTGTGGATTGCATGTCCTTGAAGTGCAGTCATTTGCTGATGGTGATGTGGATGGGCAGATGATTGGTTTTGATCCTGTTGCTTCTTCGCAATTAACTGTGGATGAGATTAAGCGTTGCGAAGCGGATCCGCATACAAAATTGCGGATGAAAGAATCGTCGTATGTTGAGGAAAGTAAGCCAGCCAGAAAGTATACTCCGAGGTCGAAGAGGCAGGAACGTCCGGATGCTGTAGCTTGGATTTTGAAGTATTATCCGGAGGTTCCGGAGCAAGATATATGCGATTTAATCGGCACGACGAGAGTGACCATTAGGTCGATCAAGAATAAAACTCACAGGAACTATTCGGAAATTAAACCGCGGAGCCCCGTTGTTCTGGGGCTTTGTTCTGAAGCTGAACTTGATTTTGTAATAGCTAAGTTGAAAAGGGAGTGAATATGCCAAAAATAATTTTTAGGAGTAAGGAAGGCGACAAAGTTGTCGATGCAAGGGAGGGTGAGACTTTGCTGGAGGTTGCAGAGAGAGCTGGAGTAGGGCTTTTTGGCGGATGTGGCGGAGCTGGTGTTTGCGGATCGTGTCAGGTGTATATAGAGCCGAAGTATCTTGAGAAAATAAATGAGGCATCGTTTGAGGAACAGGATTTGTTGGAAGCCTTGCCCAATGGAAAAGTGAATTCCCGTCTAGCATGCCAGGTAAAAATTTCAGATAAACTTGATGGGATGGTCGTTGAAATTCCATAAAAGTTCCTAAAGATGAACCAGTTACCATTACCTCTTTTGTGGACTTTTTCTGGGGATGTCGGGGGGTATGTGGTAAGCGATTGTAACAGGTACGCTTTCGAATGGCTTGAAAACTGGACTTTTAAAGTGCAGTCGAATTTCGTGTGTTTGGTAGGAGAAAGTGGTTCGGGCAAATCTCATCTGGCACGTATCTGGGCAGAGAAGACAGGAGCGGAGTTTTTAAGCAGGCGCCGTTTGGCAGAAATATGGCAATGGGGGACTGAGTTTCCAAATAGGTTTTGTGTCTTAGATGATGCAGATGAGTTAAATGATGATTTGTTGCTTTTTTGTATATACAACACTATAAAAGAAAGAAATGGTTATTTATTGATGACTGCAAAAACGTATCCAAATAACTGGAAATTAAAGTATGAAGACATAAAGTCACGACTAAGGACTGTTGATGTTATAACAGTGCAACGTCCAAATGAGCAGGCAGTCAGTGCAATACTTGAACAGATGCTTTTGCAGCGTGGTCTGGTGGGAACACCGGAAATAATCGAGTATATTGCGAATAGAATTGAGAGAACTTACGAGGCGATGCGTTGCGTGGTAAATAGAATAGATTCTTATCAGATGGGTAAAAAGGGAAAACTCAGTATGCAATCAATTCGTGCGATTTTTAAATGAAGATTTTGTGCGGGATATAGGTTATCGTTACTGCGATAGGTAACTTGTGCCGTCGTTGACTTTTTCAGTCGGAAGTTTTACCATTCCTTAGCAGTTCAGGAGTTTCAGGGCATTTGGTTGTGGCTAAAATAAAGTTGTTAAGTGATGATTTAATAAACCAAATTGCAGCGGGAGAGGTGGTAGAAAAGCCAGCATCGGCACTGAAGGAACTGGTGGAGAATTCGATTGATGCAAAAGCTAAAAACATAGAGATTTTTTTGCAAAATGGCGGCAAGTCAAAGATTGTGATCCAAGATGACGGAGAAGGGATCGGTAAATCTGATCTTTCCATGGCAATCCGTCGTCATGCGACATCGAAGTTAAGTGACAATAATTTATTCGATATCAGGAGTTATGGATTTCGCGGAGAGGCATTGCCTTCAATTGCATCAGTTAGTGCATTTACTTTGGAATCGCAGGGATTTGGAATAAATGTCAATTTTTCAGATGTTTCGGAAATTTTCCCTTCTCAAATTGAAAAAGGTACGCGTGTTACAGTCCAGAATTTGTTTGAAAAAATTCCTGCCAGATTAAAATTTTTAAAATCCGATACGGTTGAATTAACGGCGTGCCTGAATGTTATCGAAAATATTGCACTTATCCGTCCGGATGTAAATTTCTCGCTTCGAACTGAAGTAAAACAGCTTTTGTCCTTCCGAGATGATAGTCTTGAGGTGCGAGTATCAAAAATTTTGGGAGCGGATATTTTTAAAAGATCGATAAAGTTTGAAGAGAAGGGCGATCACATTTCAGTTTCAGGATATTTGTTTCATCCATTGGATAACCGCTATTCTCAGGCATTTCAGAAAGTGTTTATCAATGAGCGAGTAGTTAAGGACAAGACGGTTTCATCAGCTCTCAGAAATGCTTATAAAGATCTTATTCCATCCGGTAGATTTGCAATTGCCGTTGTCTTTATCGATATCGATCCTTTTCACTTAGATGCCAATATTTCTCCGACAAAGTCTGAAGTTAGATTTAGGGATGCGACATCTGTTCAGAAGTTTCTAACTGAGGCTTTTCGAAAAAATGCTCGGCGTTTTGATAAAGTTTCAAATGAAATTGAAATAGTCAGGCTCGCTGAGCAAGATATGCGTCAGAATATCGTTAGTAAGTCGATCGTCGAGCCAAAGTTCCATAAATTTTCCAGGGCATCCTCTAGCTTTGCAAGTTTTTCTTCATCAAAACTTGCAAATATTTTGCCTAATTTTGCAACTAGGGATATTACAAAAGAGACACAACAGCCTTTTGAGAAACCATTAACTGAGGGCGCATTGGCACTTGATGTATCATTAGATGAAGTTTCATATCAGGAAGTTTCGTCTGAAATTCCAGTGCCCGAAGTTTCTCAGAAACTAGTATATGGCGAACCGCTTGCACAGGTTTTTAATGCGTATATAATAACGGAAGTTGAAGATGGAATAATGATAATTGACCAACATGCAGTGCATGAGAAAATTACGCAGGATAAAATTATAAAAAATCTCACTAGTAATAATAAGCAATACCTCATAAAACCAGAGATCTTGGAGGCTAGTAGTTCTGAATTGGAAGTTGCGGGGTCAATTTTGGACAAGCTGCAAGATTGTGGTTTTGTTGTTGAAATTGTTCAAAATGCACTTGTAATTTCAGCAATACCTTCAGTTATTTCGCCTGAAGAAGCAAAACAATTTTTGCATAACATCCTCGCAGATAATGAAATTATCAATAGCATCGAAGTCCTGGATCTTATGAGGAAAAAGATTGCGGATAAAGCGTGCCATAACAGTATAAGGTTTGGTCGAAAACTGTCGGTCGATGAAATGAAAGCGATAGTTAAACAAATGGAGGAAGTGCCGTCAATCCATCAGTGCAATCACCATCGCCCAAGTTTCGTTACCATATCAAAGAAACAGCTCGAGAAAATGTTCGAGCGAGCTTGAAGCGTAACTTGAGCGGTTGAATAGCGAGGGACGCTTTTTGTTCACATATGGATTTACTGAGGCTATAAAGTATGTAGCTCAAATTTAGAATGATTACTTTATTCGATAAGTTCATCTTTAAAAAAGATGTTGGCGAGTCGTAAAGCGTATGGTACAATAAAAGTGAAGCCTGCGAATGGCTTTCAGCACTGCGCACACAGAGTTCACTTCCTTGTGTCTCTTTGTAATCCTCCCCAAGCTATGCGCGGTGCTGCTTCTTTTTGTGTTTGAGAGCTATCCCCGATGGGGGGATGGTGTTTCTAGCCATGAAAGAGATCTGTGTTCGAATTCCTTAAGATGTTTAGTTTTGAACCAGTAAGTGCTCAAGTTGTTTTATTACAAATGAACGGTAAGTATTTTTTATGTCAACAAGATGTTTTTCAAAAATTTCTTCTGATAGAAATAGCAGATGGCGTGCTTCCGATCGGAATTGCTCAGACGAAATGAACTTTTGCAAATCAGTACATTCGTCAAACCTGGGTATATGCGTTAAGTTAATTCCGAAGCCCAGATTATCCAACAGTATGTATTCAAAGTAAGCGTACGTTAATATAATCTCATCTGAAGAAAACTTTTCTAAATTCTTTGATATATACAGCGTGAAATCAAACAATTTCGGGTGTGCGGCTCCTTGAGGCAGTAGCCTATTTAAAATCCAGCAAATGCTTTGACATACAAACATGTGATTCCCTGATTTCGATGTGACAGCCCAAGTTACATCTTCAGTTACTAACTTCCAAAATCCCATAGAGTTACCTCCTTTTGAGTTGTATGTAACTTGTACATTTGAAAAATTTATATACTTACTTGTTTTGTTTATGTATGTCATGGCAGTATATTTTCCATGGTCTTTAGTAAATATGCTTACTATTCGATACTCTTCACCGTGCACTCGCGAAGCAAGCACTATTCCCCCATCGTGCCACGTTACCACTAGCTATCCAGCCTTAAGTATTTCACCACCTTCAGTGGTGATTCATCTTTTTGCGTATCTTTGTTCAGCATTGGTACTATACGTTCAAATATGTTGTGTGCAGTTGGCGCTATGTTCCATCCCGCAGTTGCGTATCCATGCGTCTCAGAAGTTGGCTTCGGATCATCCAATGAAACTAGCAACATATATTGTGGCTTACCCTTGGGAAATCCGCCAACAAAAGTTGTTATACGCTGTCTATTTCCATCTGAGCCGTATCCTTTTCCTCTTGATTTGTATGCTGTTCCTGTCTTCCCAATTATGCTGACGCCAGCAACTGCTGCTTTCTTTCCCGTCCCAAAGCAAACTACAGCTCGCATCAATTCTCTCAGGATTTCTGATGTCGTCTTTGAAACAATTTGCTCGGTGGAAGTATTTGCACGTGCTTTGCTGTATAGAAGCGTCGGCTGCACCTTATATCCATCATTTATGATCGATGTTACGGTGGCTAATGTCTGCAAGGGAGTGACAGCAATACCATACCCATATGAAACGGTCATACAAGTTGTTTCATTCCAATAGGCAGGGATTATTGGACGCCCGCATTCGGGCAACTCCAGCTCAGGTTTTCCAAATATTCCAAATCGCTGCATATATTCGCGTTGTACTTTCAAGCCGTATCTTAGTGCCATTTTTGCCGATGCTATATTCGAAGAATATACGAACGCTTCCGCTAAATTTAGCGGACGATTTTTGCCTTTAAAATCCTTTATTCTAAAACGTCCTACTTTTATCGGTTCAGACGCATCGTATACGCTCCCAAGTTGCGAAACACCGGAATCCAGGGCTATTGCTGTGTTTAATATTTTAAAAATAGATCCTTGCTCATGAACTCCTAAAGTATTCCGATTAAACATTGTTTCTATTTTCACATGCCTCAAATCATTGGGATCGAAATCTGGCAACGACACCATAGATAAAACATCACCATCTACTGACATTAGAATGGCATTTCCACCCAGGGCATTGTATTTCTTTATCGCTTTCGATAATTCCTCATAAACAATCGATTGCAATCGTAAATCCAGCGTTGTTATGAGCTTTTTGTTTAATGCTTTTTTTGCTTTTAATTCATCAGAGAATTGCTTTTCAAGTCCGCAAATGCCGATCCCGTCGATATCAGTGTAGCCTACTACGTGCGAAAACAAACTCCCGTGAATATATATCCGCTTGTAGTCTCGTTGAAACCTTATGCCCGGAAGCCCAAGATCCATTATTTGTTCTTGAATTTCTGGAGTAATATGGCGGGTAATCCAAACGAAATGCTTGTTTCTGTCACCCAATTTGGCTTTTATCTTTTCCGCATTCGGCAAGCCTCGTATTTGTGATAACTTTTTAGCGGTCTCCTCAATATCTATGATAACTGACGGATCAGCATAACACGAAGCTGTCGTTAAACTTGTCGCAAGTAATTCACCATTTCTGTCAACTATATCGGCTTTTTGTACTATTTCCTCGGGCTTAAATGCACGGTTCTCTTGAACCCTAAACTTATTTATCACCATCACGTCGGCTAGTCTATAAGTGATGCCTGAAAATATAACAATTCCACAAGCACCTGAGAATATGAGCCGCGCTCTTAAAGACCTCATGACGCTCGCATGCGATTTTGCATTTCGCCACAAAGCGAAACCTTCAAGAAGGGAACAAAACAGCTTTTTGAGGAGTTTACTACCCATCAGGTATTCTCCCTTAAAGCGCCATCCAAAAATGAGCCAAACGCCCTATTTAAGTTTCGTTTTCTTTCAGTTGTATGCTCGTTTACTCGCTTGTCGCTTTGTATATTTTCTCCGGTTTCTTTTCTTATATCCGGTCTAATTTTCACAACGTCGTCGGAAAGCAACATATCTAAAGTTATCATTTGGCGATTTTCTGTCGGCTGTAAATCTGGTAGATATTTCGCCGCTAAGCGAGCCAACCTTTTCGGATCGTTCAAATGTCCCCATTCAGCGTTGTAGACTTTCAAATCATCTTTGTATTTCTCTATTTGTGCTGTGATTGTTCTTAATTTATTCTTAAGGAATACAACTTCATACTTTACTTTTGATACACAAAATCCGACAACTACCAAAAACAACAAAGAAAAAACAACGCCCTTATTCAATTCCAGCCCCGCTTCTTTCATCCCCGCACTCATTATACCAAAATCCTCGCAATACCGCTGATCTAGAACGTGGATTTGACCGAATTTCTTCGAGTGTTGGTTTTATCACAGCCTTATTCATCGGAATTATGCAATTTTTTCTCGAAGTTGCCCAGTTTTTTACAATCCTGTCCTCAAGGGCGTGAAATGAAATTAGTGCTATTCTAGCCCCGTTTTTTAAAATCTTTGGTAAATTTTCGAGTGCAACACTAATCTCTCTCAACTCGTCATTTATAAAGATCCTAATCGCCTGAAAAGTTTTCGTTGCGGAATCAACTTTGGAATATTTTTTTGTAGAGACCGAAAACCCAATTGCCTGGTGAATAATATTCGCCAACCGTGTAGTTGTTTTTATTGGCGCAGCTGTTCGATCCTTAACAATCTGAGATGCTATTTTCCGTGAGTGGCGTTCATCACCATATGTCCAGATTATGTCTGATAAGTCCTTTTCTGAAAACGTGTTTACGACATCATACGCCGACAGTCCCCGTTTTGACATTCGCATATCAAGCAAGGCTTCCTTTAAAAATGAGAAGCCACGTTCCGCATCATCCAATTGAAATGAGGATACCCCGAAATCAAATAAAACTGCATCAAATTTCTGTTTTTGGTTGAACAGATTTGATATATCGGAGAATTTTGATTGAACAAAATCAAACCTGTTTCCGTATTTTTGTTTTATCGCTTTTGCTCTATCTTCCGCTTCAGGATCCCGATCAATAGCGTATACATAGCAGTTATCTGACGAATTCAAAATTGCTTTGGTATGCCCGCCTCCGCCAAAGGTACAATCCAAAACCTTTTCTCTAGGCTTTATAGAAAGTATTTCCAAAGTTTCCTTTAAAAGGACGGGGATGTGTACCATCTGAAAAAAAATACCTACAAGCACTAACTTTGCGAAGTATATCGCACTTTATCAGAATTCGCAATATAAATTGCATTATGTTGTAACTATTTTTCATTTTAAGCTGCGTTTGTATTTTTGTTTACTATTGCAAATGCACAAATTGACAAATTTAGGATTTATCGTACGATTTTCAGTGTCTGCTTTTGTTTAGTTCGAATTATGAACTTATTTGTTGTTGCTGAGGAATTTGATAATCGTGTTGCTGTAACACCAGATATCGCGAAGAAGTTTGTTGATTTGGGACATGAAATGTTTATAGAGGCAGGAGCTGGCGCAAAAGCTGGGTTTCCCGATACTGAGTATGAAAGAGTTGGGGCAACGATCTCAAACTGTAGTGATGAGCTGAAGTTCTCAGATGTGATTTTTTCAGTGAATTTTCCAAAAACGAAGGTGGAAAAACAAGTCAAACCGGGCGCAATTTTGATTACTTCGCAAGGAGCAGATTTGACATTATGCAAAAAGAAAAATTTGACGGTTTTTTCATTAGACAGAATGCCGCGAACTACGCGTGCGCAATATATGGATGTTTTATCATCGCAGGCTAGTTTAGCAGGGTATAAGGCGGTGATTGAATCAGCGCATATTCTAAATCGAGCGTTGCCGCTTATGATGACTACGGCGGGGACCATACCAGCGGCAAAGGTGCTTGTCATTGGTGCCGGGGTTGCCGGATTGCAAGCGATAGCCACAGCGAAAAGATTGGGAGCTATCGTTTCAGCATTTGATGTGCGAACTTCCGCTAAGGAGCAAGTTGAAAGTCTGGGCGCTAAGTTTATCGAAGTCGCTTCATCTGAAAAAATGGATGGTGTTTATGCAAAAGAGACTAGTGATAACTACAAAAAAGCGCAAGAACAGCGGCTACGGGAAGTTTTGCCATCCCAGGATATCGTGATTACGACAGCACAAATTCCGGGTAAAAAGGCGCCGATAATAATAAAAGAGGATATGCTTCCTATAATGAAAACTGGCGCAGTTATAGTTGATTTAGCCACAAAAACTGGAGGTAATTGCGAGGCGACAAAACCTGGAAAGACCATCGAGAAAGATGGCGTTAAGATACTAGGAGTTATTAATATCCTGGATATTATCCCTTACGATGCGTCGCGCTTATTTGCTAAAAATGTATTTGCTTTTTTCGAGTTATTATCATCAAAGATGAAAGAACAACCTGATTTAGCGAAAATCGAAGACGATATTATAAAAGCAACGTTGGTGTGCTAATCACAAACTAACCAGGCTGTAGTAATAGAAAGCTACAGCCCTCAATGTTAGTGCGCATATTCTCTTAATACCCTGAATGTTTGCAACTCGCCAGAGTTTACTGCCTTGTTTATTTCATCTGTCACAAAGAATTGCCCCAACACTGTGTATATTTCGTCACTTGTCTCTTGCCCATTCAGTGTTGCAACCTTCGGCATATCCGGATATACCGAAATCAACTCGAATATACCCTCGTTTTCTCTGAATACCAGTTTTATTATCCGGGTGGACTTTGCTCTATCTATTCCATTTGTCGATACCGTATTTGACAATATACTGTTGTACACATCTTCTGATAGTTCTACATCTATTTCTATCCCCTCTTTCATAGAGTTCGGTATTCTCACGTTGTTTATTTTATAAGACCTCTCGGACGTTATTACTGCATCATATACGCTATCGTAAAACTTTGCTTCTGTTATGCCATCCTTCAATACGAAATACGATTTCTCCGGAACGATAGGTATAACATCACCTTGGTGGTATATGTGTTTATGTTCCATTGCGTGTTTTATGAATTTCGCTTCGTTTAAATAACTTTTGCAGAGAAAATTTGTATTCGTGTCGAGGTTTGCAATGCCTGTTATCCTTTCATCTTGAGCGGTGTCTATATGTGTAAATGAATCTAAAATTAAGGCTTTTGCCATAAAGTTTCGAGTTTTCAGTGTTACATCAAAGTTGTCTTTATTTGCAGTTTCTAGACACGTTAATGCACCTTTTATTGTCTCTAACCTTTTCTTATCATAAGATGTATTATTTTGCTTTCTGTATTTATTGAATTTATCTGTTAGCTGTTTATTAAGTTCATAAATCTTATTCAAGTATGTTTCAAAATCCAATATTCCTGGTCGCACTGCTACCCACATCATAGAATAAAATAACTGCTCCATGTCTTGTTTGAACTTTCTAGGGTCATTATCGAAATCTATTGGGTTGTTGTTTGCATCTTGAATTTTCTTTTCAGCACAAGCCTTCATAATTGTTTCGAGGTATTTTGGAAACTTATCTGCCTCCTTTACGAAATTGAAAATGAATCCGTTCCATGCATCATTAAACATTTTTGGTGTATCTTTCGTAGTTTCATATTTCGCGTTGTTTATATTTTTCGCTGTCATCCTGAATAAAGCGGTAAGATATTGCAATGATAGTTTCGTATCACTTGCTTCCCTGAATACGACAGGATAGCTTGGATAAGGTAGAGATTTAGTCAAGGGTTGTTTTAACAAATAACATTGGGTATATACCTCATCAAAAAAACTCGATTGTTGTTCTTTCAATAAACGTATCGGCAAATCAAGTACTCCATTTATTTTTGTAGATCCGATTACGTTCTTATAACAAAGTAAAGTTTTGTCTATAAGTTTCATCGGTTGTATGTACTTTGATTCTTTATATTTCGTATCATTTTCATTTTCTTTCGTCCAGCCTTCTGAAATAATCAAGATATTTTTATTCTGGTTAATGTTTAGTTTTTCTTTTGTGTTTAATGTATTTGTTTTTCCGGTTAACAGAAGCTGTTTAAATTGATCTGCACTTAAATGAATAGGTTTTTCGGTTTTTTGCATAGACTCTACATTCATTGTTGAGCATAACGTTATAAGTGTTGGCAATAAAAATTTCGTTTTCATAACGACTTCCTTATAAAAAGACAACTAATAACAACAATATATCACAAAATTAAAACTTTCAATCAAAGATATCGGCACGATAAATAAAAAATTTCAAATTGGGGGTGATGGGATGTTTTGCGCAAATGAAAAAAAATTGAAGCAAATTTTAAATTGTTTGCCGTAAACTGAAGGTATAGGACTTTGCTTATTTGAGGGCTTGTGTTGATATCTCCTGAAGAAATCAATTCAAGAATGATCGAATATACCGATATTGTCGATTATGAACTTCTGAAGAAAGCCTATGTATTTGCTTTGAATAAACATGGAACGCAATTGCGTGAGTCTGGAGACCCTTATTTTTCGCATCCTCTGGAGGTCGCTGAAATTTTGTTAAATCTAAAAATGGATCAAGAAACAATTATTGCCGGTATGCTTCACGATACACTAGAAGACACAAATACAGCCGTAGACGAATTGAAGGAACAATTTGGAAAAAAAATAACTGGTATGGTCAAAGGCGTTACGAAACTTTCTAAATTTGAAGGGATGTCGGTCGTTGAGAAACAAGTCGAAGATTTCAGAAAATTGTTGATATCTGCTGCGTCCGACATTCGGGTACTTATCATAAAACTCGCCGATAGGCTGCATAATATGCGAACACTGAAATATAAAAAGAAAAAATCCAGAAGACAATTTATAGCGAAAGAAACTCTGGAGATATATGCGCCATTGGCTGAGAGGCTGGGTCTTATTGAGATAAAAGACGAACTTCAAAATATGGCGTTTTTGGAGCTTTATCCGGATATTTACAATTCTATAAAAACTAGGTTAAAAAAACTTTACGATTCTTCTGAAGAATTGATAGCTACTATCTCAGAAAAGTTAGAGAAATTAGCAAAGACTGTTGATGAGAACTGTACTGTAACTGGACGAATAAAAACTCCATATTCGATTTGGAAAAAACTAAATCAACAAGGTATGACTTTCGAGCAATTATCAGATATTATGGCATTTCGAATTATAGTTGATACAATACCGCATTGTTATCAGGTACTGGGGCTTATCCATAAGAACTACTCTGTTATACCAGGGAAATTTCGCGATTACATCAGTACTCCAAAAGATAATGGATATCAATCGCTTCATACCAGCATTATTGAACCTTTAGGCAAACGTATTGAAATTCAGATTAGAACGAAAGAAATGCACCTTGTTGCTGAATATGGCGTTGCTGCGCATTGGAATTATAAATTGGGTGAAAGAGCGGATAAATCTAGGGCAAAAAGAGATATTTTGTGGATAAATAATCTCGTCAGTATCTTAAAAAATTCATCAGGTATAGATGCCTTATCTCAGGGTATAAACACTGAGGTATATTCAAAAATGGTATTTTGCTTGACTCCGACTGGCGAAGTTGTTTCGCTTCCCGAGGGTTCATCTGTTCTTGATTTTGCATATTACATTCACTCCGATGTTGGAAATCATGCTGTTGGCGCGAAAGTTAACGGAAATCCTGCCCCATTAGATACTCTTATCAAGAATGGAGATCAAATTGAGATAACAACTGACAACCACAGTTTTCCAAAATCATCTTGGGAAAATTTCGTTATAACAACAAAAGCGAAGGTAGCACTGAATAAAGAGCTAAACTCCTTGTCGAGAGAGCAAGTTGAGTTAATGGGGAAAAGCAATCTTGAGGATTTTTTCAAGTCGCGTGGTATTGGTGTATCAACTTCTGATTTAGGGCTTTTGGCTAAATCGTTTAATTTTGCAAGCATTGACAAATTGTTTTGCTCGATTGGCAGACTTGAAATAACGATGCAACAAGTTCTTGCAAAATATAATGAGTTGAAAAAGACAAACATTACGTTCTCGAAAGATGAAAACGATGCCGGGAGGAATTCAAAGCGGTTGTTGCCAGTAATTGGCTTGCCAAAGGGTTTGCATTGGCTTCCAGTATCCTGTTGTACTCCCGTTGCTGGCGACAGAATTTATGGCATCTTGCTCCGAGGGAAAGGTGTTGAAATCCATATTGAAGAATGTTTGTCTATTGCGCATTTTCGATATCATAATAACGGAAGTATAATCCCGCTCCATTGGAGGGCGGAAGCATTTGACAGTGATGCGAAATACAATGCTAAGTTGTCCATTTTACTAAAACAGGCTTCAGGTAACCTTGCGCATATTTCTGATATAGTTGAGCGTCGAAAGTCGAGCATATTAAGTTTGAGTATCGGCGAGAAATTCGAGAATTTAGCCAGAATTCAGATAGAGGTTGCAGTACATGACGCTGTGGAGCTCTCATTGATAATTGCCGATCTGCGTAGTTTTGAAGCTATACGAAAAGTTTCCAGAAATCTTTCAGCCTTATAGGCGTATTCCAGGTTTTTATTTAGAATTTGCTCAGCGCTACATATGTGTAGTTCACCGCTTCAGCAGGTGTTTTGGTGCTTTTTACAACAGCATAACAAGTTGCTCCTGAACCGGATATTCCATACGTTATTGGGGATAATCCATCGAAGAAATTTAAGATTTCTTTTAAGTGTGGGGCGAGTTCTAAAGCTGAATTCTGTAGTGAATTTCCAGGATTTTTTAATAAAAATTCCGGTTTGGCGATTTTTTCACAAAAATGTTCTTTAAAATTATCAAAGACTTTTTTTGTTGAGAGTTTCGTCCCATCATTGATCACCAGGATATACTCATCTGAGAACGGTAAATCGATACTTGAAATTTCTCCATCAAGTCCTGTTCCATTGATATAAACAAATCTGGAATTTGTGAAATACTTAAACAAAAAAACTTTCGCATCGGCACCTAATGGACGGAAAAGATCTATGTATGACATTTTTTTGCTTTGCGAAAATTCCCAAAGGTCAAAAATTGCATTGATAAAACAAGCTGCATCGCTTGAGCCGCCGCCAAGCCCCCCGCAAATCGGTATATTTTTTTTTATCTCTACATGCGGAACTTTAAAGTCAAAATTGTTTTTCAAAATATCCCATGCCTGTAATATCAGATTATTTGAAATGTCGGGGATGACAGCTGAATTTTTCCCAAATTCTAATTCCGGATAGAAAGTTAACTCGTCGTATACATCTTCTAAAAAAGCAAAAATACTTTGCATTTCATGATATCCATCATTTGCTTTTCCTGTAATGTTCAAAACCAAATTTACTTTCGCCAGAGCGCGCGCTATAATTCTCTCCATGAACGGGAATTTACTCCAAATAGAACGGTTGATTACCAGATGGTACAAGGCGTTCGGAATTGACCATGTTTTTCATGATCCCAGTTGTATAAAAAAATCCGCTAGGGGTCAAGATGCTCCCGCTGTAAAGGTTGAGGATGAATTAAGGTTCTCGTCGCTAGACGAATTGAGACATGCGGTATTTAATTTGGATCATCCGTTAAAAAGAACAGCTAGAAATACTGTTTTTTCCGATGGAGATCCGTCATCGGATGTAATGATTATTGGCGAAGCTCCGGGGCAAGAAGAAGATGAGCAGGGTAAGCCTTTTGTTGGACAAAGCGGTAAGTTGTTGAACAGTATGCTCGCCTCCGTTGGATTAAGCCGAGATGATGTGTATATTTCTAATATCCTTTTCTGGAGACCGCCTGGAAACCGAACGCCTTCAGTCGAAGAGATTGCTTTTTGTATGCCGTATGTTGAACAACACGTCAAACTGGTAAAACCAAAGGTCTTGCTTTTGCTTGGCGGCGTTGCGGTTAAATCCATTTTAAACACATCGGAGTCAATCTCGCGGTTGCGTGGCTCCAAGAGCAAGTACCTTGGTATAGACACAATTGCGACATTTCACCCCGCTTACTTGCTACGTTCCCCAAACCAAAAAGCTGTCGCTTTTAGGGACTTTATATCGCTCAAAAAGCTATTATCACGATAAGTCGATATGCTTTTTCCCTGGTGTTAGAGGGCGCTTACTGTATCTATAACACCTCGTCCTTCGAATTTATTATCTCTAGCGCCTTTTGCTTGTCCATTTTGAGGAAGTCAGCATTTTCATCGAGTTTATACGTGTCGTCGCCTACCTGAAATAGGGGGAAGCGCCCAGGTAGCGGAAGGTTGAGATTTATGGTAAAACCAAATCGTGAGATTGTTGTTTTTTTTGAAGCAAATGGAAATAATAAGAAAAGTGAGGATGGTAGCGTCGGTTGCTGTGTTGATGACGGCGTCGGCTTTGGCGGGAAATCCGAAGGATCAACAGGAACAGAACCTGGGGTTCAGCGTGGGGGTTAATTTCTGCACAGATTTCTACAAAGATAAAATTTGTAGAACCACAATGGATACTGCTCATAACGCGAATGTGCAACAAAATAAAGAAACGTTTTACGTAACTTTTGATAAAACGTATAAAAAGCCAGAGAATTTTACAAGAACAGTCTCGTAGAATATCACATAAAGAAAATTACAGAAAAGTATAATAACAATTTAAAAGTAAAGAACATTCCGGATAGCGTTAAGGAGCGTTTAAAGATTGATGAGAAAATAGCGGGGAGAGTCTTGCGTCCGAGTATTGAGACAGAACTTAGCAAAAACGATGATTGCCAAAAGTTAGTTAAGTATGGTAATGATATGGAGAAAAAATTTGAAGAGGAAGTTCGTTGGAATATGTTTTATGACGAGGCTATTAAGCGCCTTAAGCATGATGTAAAATTCCATGTATCGCTCAAAAGTTCTTTGTATCCGACCGCCTTTGATCCTTATGCTGTGGAAAGTGCCCCAGAGCAAAAATTTAATGAAGTCGCTAAGGTTGTTGCTGATAGGAATATGAGTGCTCAGGTGCCGACTAGTAATATTGTGATTATAGCGGCGGCTATGCAATTGGAACCGGTGCCTGATTCCAATGAAATTCGTGGCAATACTAATGAACAGCAGAAGAAATTGGAGGCACAGAAATACGCTTGATTAAAGAAAACTATAGGAAATTATACCCAACATAGCGACGATGTTAATTCGTATACGGCATTGTTTGACCTTAAGACTATTATCGACAACCTTCAGATAAGTTCTTCTTGCATCAACAGTAAATAAAAATCTCATAATAACCAGTCCGCGATGAGATGATGCGCGGACTTCGCTAATATCCAAGAACTACAGTGCGTCCTTCTGCTTGTTTATTATTTCCACTGCCGCTGCTTTGTCTAGCTTTAAGAACCCGGCGTTCTTCTCGAGTTTATATGTGTTGTCGTCCATTTTGAGATAGGGACCGAATCGCCCAAGTATCAGCTCAATATTCTTCTTCGTTTTCGGGTATTTGCCCAGAACCAGCGGCAAGCTGTCCAGTCGTATCGCATCTTCTAAAGTCAATTCAGTTGGTTCTGCGATATATTTTGGTATAGAGTGCCGTTTCGGTTTCTCGGGGCTTTTTGTTTGTTTGCCTTTTTGTGGTTCTGATTTTTTTTGTTCTTGAGGCTCTTTTGTATTCTCCCACTCTATATAGTATCCATATGGTCCTCGCTTCAAAAACACAGTATCGTTGTCGTATCTAGCATCCTTTCCTAGCTCGATTTTGGTAGGCTGCTGTGGCATATCTTGCGTCTCAGCATCTGTCCCGAGAGGTTTGACATATTTGCACTCAGGGTAATTTGAGCAACCCAGGAATGAGCCAAATCTGCCCAGCTTCAAGTTGAGTTGCCCTTTGTTGCAAGCAGGACAGGTTCGAACGCCGTCAAGTCCCCTGAAAATGTAATCATTTAAGTCCTTCTCGATAGTTTCTATGACCTGCGTTATCGTCAATTCTTGCGCTTTCTCAATATACGAATTAAATTCAGTCCAAAAATTATTCAAAACTTTCTCCCAAACGAGCTTCCCGTTGGAAATGTCGTCAAGCTCCTCCTCCAGGTCAGCAGTAAAGTCGTACTCAACGTATTTATCAAAAAAGTGCTTCAGGAACGAAATAACCAAAAAACCTCTGCTCTCAGGAGTAAATATTCGCCTATTAACAGTTACGTACTTCCTGACTTGGAGCACATTTATTATTGTCGCATACGTCGATGGACGTCCAATCCCAAGCTCCTCCAGCTTTTTTACCAAACTCGCCTCATTAAATCTGGCTGGGGGCTGAGTAAAATGCTGGTTATTCAATATATTCAACAAATCTAGCTGTTCGCCTTCTTTCAACTCAGGCAGTCTCTTAGTTTTTTTATCATCATTCGTGCTGTCGTCGTTATCTGTCGCTTCGACATAAACTTTTAAAAATCCATCGAAAGAAACTGTCGAGCCGGTAGCCTTGAATTGCACTTTGTTATTCGAGGCAGCAACATCGACAGAAACTTGGTTTATTATGGCGTTCTCCATTTGCGACGCCAGGGCACGTTTCCATATAAGGTCGTATAGCGCAAATTCATCATCCGAGAGATATTGTTTTATCGCACTGGGCGCTCTATTAAACGAAGTTGGTCTTATAGCCTCGTGAGCCTCCTGTGCATTTTTGGATTTTGTTTTATATATCTTCGGTGACTTCGGGAGGTACTTATCCCCGAAATTCTTCTCAATATATCCACGAGACTCGGCTATAGCCTCATTCGACAAGTTTGTGCTGTCCGTTCTCATATACGTTATCAAGCCGCTCATAGTGCCATCAATCGACACGCCTTCATATAATTTCTGTGCAATTTGCATTGTCTTTTTCGCGCTAAAACCCAACTTTCTGACGGCATCCTGCTGCATTGTCGACGTTGTAAATGGCGCATATGGATTTCTCTTTACCGCTTTCTTCTCGATTTTATCGATATGATAAGTTTCCTTTTCCAGTGCAGCTTTTATTTCACTAGCTTGCATTTCATTTTTAATTGTGAGTTTGTCTAGTTTTTCGCCATCGTAATGTGTCAATATTGAGTTAAATGAACCATTTTCAGCTTCGAAATCAGCATGTATAGACCAGTACTCTTCGGGCTTAAATTTTTGTATTTCCAGTTCTCTTTCGACAATAAGCCGAAGTGCCACAGACTGAACGCGCCCCGCAGATCTAGCTCCTGGCATCTTGCGCCACAGTATGGGTGAAATTGAAAAACCAACCAGATAATCTAAAACGCGACGAGCCAAATACGCCTCAACTAAATTTTGGTCTAAATCTTTTGGATTTTCGAAAGCATGTCGCACCGCTGACTTCGTTATTTCATGAAACACGACACGCCGAACATTTTTGTTTTTCAGGGATTTTTTTGCATTTAACGTCTCAAGAATATGCCACGAAATAGCCTCTCCCTCGCGGTCAGGGTCGGTTGCCAGGAATAAGTTATCGGATTGTTTTAAGGAATCTGAAATTTCCTTCAACTGTTTTTTTCCACGAGCATTGAACTCCCAGAGCATTTTAAAATGGTTATTCGGATCAACAGAGCCGTTCTTCGAGACCAAGTCCCTTACATGACCGTAGCTCGCGATAACCTTATAGTCTTTCCCCAAGTAATTTCCCAAAGTTTTCGCCTTAGCTGGCGACTCAACAACAACAACGCCCTTAAACACGTTCACGCTTATTTCAATACGTTTACGTGCTAAGATTACTAGATTTTCCATGAAAAGCGAAAAAAATAAAAATTACAAATTTGCAGATAGTCCTCCGATTAAGGAGCATGTATCGCTTCAGCCAAACCAGGGCGAGTATTTATATACTAGGTTGATTTAATAAAACTACTATGAATTGAGAGGTTTTGGTGGATATTATACAATGTACGGAGCTGCTCTCCTTTGCGGGTTTCCTGTGAGGTTTTGGACAAAATTTTGGATTAGAGCTATTTTGCCGGTAGTTTTGCTTTTGTTGCAACTTTTTACAAAAGAGTTTGCTCGGGTGGAGCTCAGTATTGGTGATATTAGTTTTTCTGCTAATTTATATATTGTTCTTATTGCTATTGCATTGTTTCTATTTATATATTTTATTTTGAAGAAATGTTTTGATTTGCTTTGTAATCTTTTTCGGAGAGATGAAACCGAAAGAAATGCGGAAATGATCAGAGAGCTTGCGGAATTGATTATGGCGAGCGATCACGATTTTCCAAGTTTGTTCGCAAAGACTAGATTAGTCGGGGATATGGCAAAACTTAGGACGGCATTGGCATTGAAGAGAAATTTGATGGGGGATAGAGAATTTGCTTTGACGGGTGTTGCTTGTATTGACGTGCGGATACTACGGATAAAATTAAGAAAACTTTTGCAAAACGGGATTTTGACCGATGCCATAGAGTTAGCGAACAGTGTTATTAAAAATTATGCAAGTTTTCTACGTCTCATTAAGGATGAGTTGTTGGAGATTGCAAAGATGGCAAGACGAGAACATATGGAATTTTATTTTGAGCCGGATAGGTTTAAGTATGATTTGCCTCAAAAATATATAACTGAATACAATATTTCTTTAAAGCTGGTTGATTTTGATTTGGAAAATGATAATGCAAAGAAACTGAAAATTATTGAAAATATAAATAATGAATATCCTGAGAGTATTGATGTTCTCTGTTTGCTTCTGGATTACGTAGAACAAAACAATATTACTACATACGATGACAAAAGGATTATGCAGTTGATAGCCGAAACAATGAAAGTAAATCCAAATAGAAAACTTGCAAAATATCTGTTGCGACTAAAAAGAAATGACATATTTGAGCAGGCGAAATCTATGATGTCAGGAATCTCAAATAACAATATAGAAAAATTGTGGATACTTCTAATAATAGCGACATCAAAGGGGTTGAATTTACAAGTGAAGGAATTGATATCAGAGATATTAAAAAAAGATAAAACAAATGATGTTTGTGAGTTCTTCGTGGAATATCATAATTTACTACAAGAGGCTGCGGAGATTGCGAATATAATAATGAGGAGAAAAAATGGAAATAAAATATAAAAAAATATTGCCTGATGTAGAGGCACCAATTTGTGCTACTGAAGGTAGTGCCGGAACTGATCTAAGAGCTTGTGTAAATTGCGAAGTAATTTTAAACCCGGGCGAGACGAAAATTATCCCAACTGGGCTTGCATTTGAAATACCGGATGGATGTTTTGGAATGGTTTGTCCCAGATCCGGTTTAGCCGCGAAATATGGTATATCTATTTTAAATTCGCCGGGAATAATAGATTCGGATTACAGAGGTGAGGTGAAAGTGGTGCTGGTAAACCATTCAAAAACAGATTTTGTTGTGGAAAACGGAATGAGGATCGCTCAACTGATTATTGTGCCTTTTCAAAAAGCAGGGTGGGTCGAAGTTGCTGAATTAAGTGACACTAAACGTGCTGATGGTGGATTCGGTTCTACCGGATTACATTAGATGGTATATTTGCCGTTGGTTATATATGATGTAGTCAATATGAGTTTACAAGAAATATAAGTATTTTTCTACTTATATACGAAAAACGTTTCGCGTGAAACATTTCCGTTTTTCAAATTTGAGGTTCGTTTGGAACCAGAAAGTTTTCTCTAATCTCATCCGATGTATGTCATTGTCTCAGATAAAATATTCGATATATAATTTCAGCGTATTTGTTCGGTTCGCTAAAAGATGGCTTTATTCAACCAATCCGCGAGAAAAGACAAAGAGGTATGGCAGGATGTTAATGCTGTTCCCTATATCCAGATCGAAGGGGTGACCAAATCGTATGACGAGGTAACGCCTTTAAAAAACATATCTTTGTCGGTTTATAAGGGGGAGTTTTTTTCGCTTTTGGGAAGTTCGGGTTGTGGCAAAACCACGCTTTTACGGATCTTGGCGGGTTTTGAAAGACCGACATCTGGGAAGATTTTGATTGATGGAATTGACATAACGAATTTACCTGCGCATAAAAGACCGGTAAATATGATGTTTCAGTCGTATGCACTTTTTCCACACATGACGGTGTATCAGAACATTGCATTTGGACTAAAGCAAGACAAGCTAAGCAAAAGTGCCATAGACGAAAGGGTGAAGGAAATTCTAAATTTAGTTCAGCTAAACGGATATGGAGACAGAAAGCCAGATCAACTTTCAGGGGGGCAAAGGCAGCGGGTCGCTTTGGCTAGAACGCTGGTGAAGAGACCGAAGTTGATATTGCTGGATGAGCCACTCACTGCCTTGGATAAGAGGCTTAGGGAAAAGACGCAGTTTGAGTTGGTGAATATTCAGGAAAAAGTTGGAATTACATTCATTCTTGTTACTCATGATCAGGAAGAGGCTATGACGATGTCGACCAGAATGGCTGTTATGGAGGAAGGAAAAATTCTGCAAGTCGGCGTGCCTCATGACGTGTATGAATTTCCAAATTCGCGGTATGTTGCTGAATTTATCGGAAGCATAAATCTTTTTGATGGAATAGTTGTTGAGCAGGGCTCAGATCATGTTTTAATAGAAACTCCGGAAATTGAATGTCGTTGCCATGCTACTTGCACTGGAGCGCTTCCTATCGGTTCGAACATCACTTTAGCGATAAGACCGGAAAAGATTATGATTTCAACAACTAAGCCGGAATATCAATACAATTGGACGCAAGGAGTTGTGAAAGAAATCGCTTATCTCGGTGATGTCTCGATCTATTATGTACAATTGGAGTCTGGGAAAATGGTTATGGCGACTTTGCCTAATTTGTTGAGGCTTGCTGAAAGGAATTTCCAATGGGAGGATACGGTGTACCTTTTCTGGCGGTCTGAAAATAGCCTGGTATTAACATCATGAATCCGAAATTACTGCATTTTTCTCTTGCTGGCAAAAGAAAAAAAAATATCGAAATTGCTGAGAGCGATAGCCCGAAATTTTGGATAAGAATAGCTCCGATTTTGTGGATGGTTGTTTTCTTTGTGTTTCCGTTACTTATTGTTTTTAAAACTAGTTTTGCTGAATCGATTTTTGGGATCCCGCCATTTACTGAGATTTTGAATACAACAAAGGACTATGTCCTGGACATTAAATTGAATTTTAAAAATTATGTATCGATTTTCTCTGATTCTTACTATGTGAAGGGTTTTATAAATTCGGTATGCCTTTCTGCAGTTGCGACGATTTTATGTTTTTTAATTGGGTTTCCAATGGCGTATGGTATTCATAGTGTCAATTCGAGATTTAAAACAATTTTATTGCTTTTAGTTTCTCTTTCATTTTGGACTCCATTTTTGATAAGGATATATTCTTGGATGAGCCTTTTAAGCGTAAATGGCATCATAAATTCAGTGCTTATGAAATTAGGGGTGATTTCTTCACCTATACAATTTATCGGCACTTACTATATTGTCTGTCTTGGATTGGTTTTTTGCTATTTACCATTTATGATTTTCCCGATTTACGCTGTTTTGGAAAAAGTTGATAAGTCGTATTTAGAGGTCGCCTATGATCTTGGATGTCGACCGATAAAAACGTTTTGGGTGATAACAATACCGTTGGTTAAGCCTGGGATTGCGACTGGCGCAATATTGGTTTTCTCGGCGTCGATTGGTGAATTTGTTGTGCCAGAATTGCTCGGGAGCGCTGAAACCATCACGTTCGGGCGGGTACTATGGACTGAGTTTTTCAGCAACCTCGATTGGACAATGGCCTGTGCTCTCGCGGTTGTAATGATGTGCTTCATAACACTGCCAATATTTATATTTCAAAAGAGAACAAAAACATAAACAGTAACATATAGAGATTTTATTGGATTTTTAAGTAATTGAATATGTTTAAGAGATTTGAGTACGTTTCTGGTAGCTGTGTGGTATTTGCTTGCTGGGCTAGTGCAGTAGCCTGTTCCAGAAAATTAGATATAACACTTTGATTTTCTGGCGCATTTATATCGAAAGTTTTATAAACTTTTGCCCCGCTTTGGCGAGTTCCATAGATTTCGCCGCCGCCCCTTAGGTATAAATCCTGCTCCGCTATTTTAAATCCATCGTTACTTTCACATAAAGTCTTTAGGCGTTGAGCCGCAATTTTAGACAAAGTATTACCATAGAGCAACAAGCAATACGACTGTAGATCGTTACGCCCGACACGCCCACGGAGTTGGTGCAGCGTCGCAAGCCCGAATTTTTCAGCATTTTCAATGATAATGACAGTCGCCTCCGGGACATCGACACCAACCTCAATCACGGTAGTCGAAATGAGTATCTTGCAGTCGCCGTTCTTAAAGCGGTCGAAAATCTCCTCCTTTTCCTTCGCCTTCATCTTGCCATGCAGCATCTCAACCTTGTTCCTGAAGTGCTTCTTGAGAAAGGTATACCGGTTCGTGACGCAAGTATAGCGGAGCTTCTCACTCTCCTCAATAAGCGGGCAAATCCAATAAACTTTTTGCTTTTTCGAAATTATATTTTTTATAGACTTCAGGACATCGGAAATTCGGCTCAGAGGGAACGCATTCGTCACAATGTCCTTCCGACCCGCTGGTTTTTCAGTGATGGACGAGACCGCGATGTCGCCATACATCATCAGGACGAAGGTGCGCGGGATGGGCGTCGCGGTCATACTGAGCACGTGTGGCGTGATGCCCTTGTTGATGAGCTGCTGGCGCTGCCTGACGCCAAAGCGATGCTGCTCATCAATGATGACGAGTCCAAGGTTGCCGAAATTGACCTGGTCGGTGATAATCGCGTGCGTGCCGACAAGCAGATTAAGGCTGCTCGAGGCTGTATTTTCAAGGATTTCGGCACGCTTTTTGCCTTTTTCGCTGCCGGTCAAAAGCTGCACCGATAACCCGAGCTGGTCGAAATATTGCTTAAAGTTTTGATAATGTTGGCGCGCTAATATCTCGGTTGGAGCAAGTATTGCGCACTGAAAACCGCTTTCGATGACGTATAGCGCGGTAATTAGCGCGACTATCGTTTTGCCAGACCCGACGTCGCCCTGGAGGAGGCGGAACATTGGTGTTCCACTTTCGAGGTCGGTGAAAATTTCGAATATGGCTTTTTTTTGCGAATTCGTCAAAGAAAAAGGCAGGATTTTCAATAATTTTTGGATAAGCAATCCGTCGTTACTTATCTTATACCCAGTTTTAGTCGTTTGATTGGAAAGCTGTATGACCAACTGTTCCGCTAAAAGCTCATCGAAAACCAGCCGCCGACGGTACGGGCTATCTAGCTGATTTTGGTAATACTCTTTTGGATAGTGAACATTCCGTAACGCTTCCGGGAATGACACAAACCCGTTCTTTTTCAGAACATTTTTCGGAAGCCACTCGTCGATGGTCTCCTCTTCCAAAATCTCGAACGCAGAGTTTATAGCAAAATAAATCGACTTTTGTGTAAGCCCAGTCGTGGTGGAATATACGTTAAACAATCCGGAGTTTTCAGGGATTTTTAATGCGACAAATTTCTCGGGATTGATAAATTGCAAGTTGCCGGACTGTGAAATCGCAAGTTTCCCGGATATACCGGTTTCTCGCCCAACGACGTATACTTTTTTGACATACGCTTTGGGGTAGTTGAAGAGCACGATTTCGACGATTTCGGAGCCGTTGCGGGCATAAACGGTTGCTGGGCGCGACGAGCCGTAATTTAAATCGACGCATTCGACTTTTACTTTCGTCGTCACAAGTTTACCAACATATTTTTCAGTAATACGCTCGATGTAGCACTTCTCAATTGCATAAGACGGCATATGGAGCAAGACATCAATCACCCGCTCGCCGAAAAGTTTCCTGAAGAGCTTCAACCGAGGTTTATAGTAGTCGCTTAAGCAAATGCTCAAATCGTTAAATATCATAGCATTTTGACGATATTTACGTCTTCTCCAAGATCTTAACATTAGGGAAATCGAAAATTAACGTTTTCTTAATCTCTTAGGTATAGATTTAAAAGTGTGAATGATGAAGGGGTGAGATTTAGATATGAGAAAGATTGTTTGCGCGAGCCTATTGGTTTTAGCTTCTTTCATAGAAGAGGGAAGGGCAGCAAATCAGCTGTTTAACTCGATGAATAATCTTATTGCAGGGGCTACAAATAGTGGAAATCAAATTCTTGGTGGAACTGGTAATTTAGCGACGAATGCTGGGAGTGCTACTCAAAACCTTTTAAATGCTTTGCAAAAAACAAGAACGCAGATTCACAGTGCAAATCAACAGGTTAGGGCTGGAAAAGAGGCGGTCAGGGGAATAACTACAAAAAAGAAAACGGAAAAAACAGCCGTGTCGGAAGACCTGAAAAAGCAAAAGAAAGCACTTGAAGAGCAAAAAGCCCGGATTGTGGCACAAAATGCTCAAAGGATGAATGCTTTAAAAGTTCAGTTGCAACAGGAGGAAGCGAGGCAAAAAGCACAAATGCAGGCGATTAACCAACAGATATCTACTGTTCAAAACGAAATCAACAAAGCTCAGGAAAAGGAACAAAAGCAACAACAAGCTGAGCAAATTCTTGCCAGGCTGAAACTGGAGCAAATGGCAAAACAAAATGTAATGCAGCAGACGTCGAAAAATAACATAAGAAACCGAACAGTAATATGGCGGTAAATTATTACTAGAGGGATATGGGGTAAAGTTTTCCGGAAAAATTATTTTTAGGAAAAATAGACAGCTGCGTCTGGTTGAACAGTTGCGGGAATGGCATTACACTCTCTGCTGTGTAGTGTGATTTTACCTAAAAATGCCTGTCGTAGTTAATGGGGCAATGTGTAAATGTTCGTTTGGGACAACTCCGTCAGCGTTGTCTGTCATTCCTAAATCGCGGGTTTTTGCATCAAATGCACCTATAGCATCTATAAGCGATTTTGTCCCGGTGGTAAATATTAAGCCATTTGGTCAGTGTTTGACCATTACAAATCCGGCGGTTGCGGCGGCGACGGCAGCCAAATTGGGAGTTTTTACACCTGTGCCTTGTGTTCCTGTCGTGGTTGCTCCATGGATACCTTCTAAACCGACGGTTTTAGGCGTATTGCATTCAGAGGATATGTGTATGTGTACTTGGGGTGGTATTATTAAAATAATGTTTCCAGGGCAATTTACTGTATTATGAATGTTTTTATTTGTTGTTGGCATTTGCATCTGAAACTTTTTTACGACACGGGCGAAATGGTATACAATGAACGCAAGGTGGGAGATAGTTTAGCGGTAGAACTACCGGCTCTGGACCGGTCAACCTTGGTTCGAATCCAGGTCTCCCAGCCAAGGTGATGGGTGACGTTATGCCATTGAAGGAAATTGAAGCAAATTTGGAGCATTGGGAAAAGACGATTTTGGGTGCGTCTACTGTTCAGGAATTGGAACGATTAAAGGCTGATATTATCGGTAAGTCTGGGGTTGTAACGTCGGCGTTTAAGTTGTTAAAAGATGTGCCGTCTGACGAGAAGAGGGCTTTCGGCGAAAGACTAAATGTAGCAAAGAGTCGAATTGAGAATGCCATAACGCAACAGCGTCGGAAACTTGAGGATTATTCCATATTGGAGAAGCTGAAAAATGAGACGGTGGATGTTACCATGCCGGTCGAAAATGATCATTTCGGTGGGCTACATATAATTACGCAGTCCTTACGGAGGATTAGAGATTATTACTCCGCGCGGGGCTTTTTAGTTTTGGATGGACCTGAAGTTGAAACGGAATTTTATAATTTTGACGCGTTGAATATTCCTAAGCATCACCCAGCACGCCAAAGTCACGACACTTTTTATTTGAAGAGATGCGGCGATATGCTCTTGCGGACGCAGACTTCGTGTGTCCAAATTAGGGCGATGCAGAAGTATGGCGTGCCTTTGCGTATGATTTCGATCGGTAAAACGTACAGGAACGACCAGCTGGACGCGACGCATTCGCCTATGTTTCACCAAATCGAGGGATTGGTCGTCGACACGAAGCCGATAACTGTTGGGCATTTGAAGAGTGAGCTGAGAAAGTTTTTGGAATTTTTCTTCGAAACTGACAGCGCTTCGCTGAGGTTTAGACCGAGCTTTTTCCCATTCACCGAGCCTAGTATGGAGTTTGATTGTCGCTATACCAAGAAAGATGGTCGCTTGATTATAACGGGACAAGGCGATAAGTGGATCGAGCTCGGCGGCGCCGGTATGGTGCACCCGAATGTGTTCACAAACTGCGGGATGAAGGAGAAGTGCTACGGTTTTGCGTATGGTCTTGGATTGGAGCGCATCATTATGCTGAAGCATGGAATAACCGACATCCGCAATCTGTTCGATACAGACCAGCGCTGGCTGAGGTACTATGGAGCTTGCGCATAAACGCACAAATTGATTACCCATTTTGACGCATTCTGGATGTCTTGTTACGCTTGTTTGGGCGATAAGTGATCTGTTTTGCAGTAGTTGGCGAAAAAGATTTTTTGGAAGGTATGAATTATGAAAGAAAAGCATCTGGAATTTATACAGACAGTGATAGAGCGAATGGCGCGAAATTCATTTCAAGCAAAGGCTTGGGGAATTACTACGGCAACTGCTTCCTTAGGATTGTTGGTAATAAAAGCAACGGAACTTCACAAAGTAACAGTTTTGGTTCCCATATTTATTCTGGTTATTTTCGGAATCTTGGATGCGTATTATCTATATCTTGAAAGAGGTTATAGATATTTATACAATGCTGTAATTTGTTCTGAAGATAAATTGCAAATAAAAGAGTTTGATATGAATATTCCAAGTTCGAGACGTGGGTGTAAGATGTTCCTTAAAGTTGTGTTTTCAAAAACTATCGGCGGATTTTACATTGCACTAATCGCTTTGGTTGCGGTATTCTGCGTTTGTGTTTTTAAAAATTGATATAAAAAATGAATTTTTTGACTAATAATACAAGGCATAAAGTGTTTGTTTCCTATAAGCACGGTGACAAGGAGGTGTATCCGCTTCCGATTGACTTGTTTGGTCCTTATACTCCTGGAAAAGAATATACTGATAGATATACTGCTAGAGGTTACGTCAATGAGTTTGAAAGGATCGCAGGCGACATAATGATATACAAGGGCGAAGAGGATGGCGAAGATTTGTCGTGTTTTTCCAATGATACTATTTGGAACGAACTGAAGGAGAAGATTTTTGACAGTAGTTTAACTGTTGTTTTTATTTCTCCAAAAATGAGAAAGAATGATGAACTCGAAGAGCAGCAATGGATACCACAGGAAGTGCGTTTCTCCTTAAGAAGAAGTACAAGAGATGGCAGAACTAGCCAACCGAACGCTTTGTTGTGTGTGGCTTTACCGGATGGAAATGATGATTACAGATATGTAAGTACAATGAAACATTTCGGGATAATACAGCGAAACAGGGATAATGAGTACGCCACATTTGTATTCTGGACGGATTTTATAAAGAGCCCAAAACATTACATAGATCTCGCATACAAGCAGAAAGAAGGAAGAACACCGGATGCGCGAATATATACGCCTGAAGAGAAGCTTCAAGATACTCTAAGATCTTGGGTTAAGCAATTTTCTTCGTATTGACAGGGACTTTAGGACGCACAAGTTCCTGTTTCCTTTTGACTTATCCTCGCATCTTCGATAATAATGCTAGAGTCGTATTGGGCACTGTAGCTTATTGTACCGGCGATATCGAGGAGAGCATCTGCATTTTTGTTAATTTGATCCACAAATTCCTTCTTTGAGTTTATGTGAAATATGGCTGCCCGGATGCTGCCATTCCCAAATTCGCCTGAGAAATCTAGGAAAAGATGTCCACCGGAGTTGCTCCTCCGGATATTCGATACCCTGATGCGTTTAAAACAAAATACAGGTTTCTCGACGCCCTTTCCAAACGGTTCTAGTGGCGATATTTCCTCGTATATCGCATCTAAATCACTCATCGCCGTTAACGTATAGTCAATGTCGAGTGCATTGATGAACTCGCCCTCGATTTGCTCTTCAATAAATTGGCAGAAATCCCGAATTTTATCTTTCTGTATTGAAAATCCACCCGCTAAGGCGTGTCCGCCGCCTCCAACCGTTATGCCCGCGGAATTCGATTTTTGGAGGAATTGTCCGAGGTGTATGCCACTAACCGACCTAGCCGAGCCCTTGCCAACGCCGTTGTCGCCAAACGATATGACGAATGTCGGCTTCTGAAATTTGTCCTTCAACTTGCCCGCGACGATGCCGATCACCCCTTCGTTCCATCCCTCGCCATACACACAAATGCCGCGCTTCGTTGCCAAATTCTGCTCAGCGATCATATCCATTGCGTCCGCCAACAACTTGTTCTCGACAGATTTTCGTTTCTTGTTAAACTCGATTAGACACGCCGCTATTTTCTGAGAACGCTCGGGGACTTCCTCTAAAAGTAGGTTCAATGCTACCTGCGGATCGTCGACGCGCCCGGCTGCATTTATTGCTGGTCCTATGAAAAATGCCAGATCTTCAGGCGAAGATATTTTTTCTATATTGAATGCCGACATAAGGGAACGTATACCAAGCGAATATTGGTCGTGAGCCAAAGTATACTTGACTATAGCTCGGTTCATACCGCGAAGTTCCATAACATCGCAGAGCGTACCGAGAGTGACGATGTCAGCAAAATTCAAGAGATTTGGAACTTCTTTATCAGTAAAAAATCCGTTCTCCTTCAGTTTTCGCTGAAGAGCTATCAAAAACAGAAATACAACACCAGCCGCGCAAAGATTTTTTATATGCGAAAAACCGATCTCGTTTTGGTCATTGCGGCTAGGATTGACGACCGCAACAGCTTTTGGCAACTCAGCCGATACTTGCGTATGGTGATCCAATATCACAAACTCAATTCCCTGCTGCTTTGCAATATCAATTTCGACATTAGAATTAGTGCCAGCATCGACCGCTATAACCAAATTTGCCTGCTTTTCAAGGGCTTTGGATACCGCATTTTGGCTCACACCGTAACCATCGGAAAAGCGGTTAGGGATATAATACTCTGGATTTATACCAATCAATCGCAAGTATTTTATCATCAAAGCAGTCGAAGTTACGCCGTCTACGTCGTAATCGCCAAGTATCATTATGTTTTGCTTCTTATAGATTGCCTCGATAACTCGTCCAACAGCTTTGTCCATATCCAACAGCAACGACGGATCAGGAATTGTGTTGCGCAACTTGGCGTTTAGGAAATTATTCGCCTCATCGGCGCCACTAAATCCGCGATTTACTAAAATTTTCGCGAGTAAATTGCCCCTGACGATGCTCTTGACTTCATCAACCTTCGCCTTGTCTGGCGCTGAAAAATTCCAAATCTTACCACAAAATGACTTCACCATTTACTTCCTATTCTTTTTATTTCCTCTTGCAATTCGTAACCAGTTTCTTCAAATACCTTTTGCTTTATTATTTCTATTAGCTCAACAAAGTCCGATGCCTTAGCGCCTCCGGTATTTATCAAAAAATTACAATGCTTTTCCGAAACTTTCGCGCCACCGACCGATAGCCTGTCACATCCAGCCCTTTTTATCAATTCCCAAGCTTTTGCTCCCTGAGGCGCCGTCCCACTGGGATTTTTGAATGTACTTCCGCAAGTTGCCTGTCCAATTGGTTGTGATTTCAAACGTTTTGCTTTTATTTCTTTGATCTCGGAGAGTATTGCATTGTTATCTTTGGCGAACGTTTTTAATTTAGCGGAAGTAACAATAAAATCACGCGGTATATTCCCGTTTCGGTATGCCATATTTAATTCATCTTTGAGGAATATTTTGGGCACACCAGGAAAACTGATGCCGGACACCGATATTAGGACATCGGATATCTCAAATCCTGGAATTCCAGCATTCATACAAACTGCGCCGCCAACGCTTCCAGGAATGCAGAACAATTTTTCGCAGCAGGAAATGCCTTTTTGGGCGCACTCGGATATAAATTTAGACAAAAGTACTCCAGCCTGTACTTCAACATAATTATCATAAAACTCAATTTTATCCAAATGCCTTAATTGAATAACGCATCCGCTTATACCGTAGTCTGAAATAAGTACGTTAGACATATTTCCAAGAATGGTTACTTCCAAATTCTCAGGCTTTTTCGATAAAAATTGCAGTAAATCATCAACATCTGCCGGGATAAACAAAACGTCGCAACATCCTCCAACTTTGAAAAACGAAAGCGATTTCAGCGAAAAATTAAACTTATATTCACCACGTACTTCTGGTAATTCATTACGCTGCATCTCTATACTCAGCATCGATGATTGAAACTTGTTTTATTACCAAATTTATTTTTGCAACAGAAAACCCGACTATTTTTGAAATTTTATCTTTTATTTCCATCGAACTATACTTAAACATCAAACTTGCGGAACTCAAAACTTCGACGACAACGGTCAATTCATTATCAATACAAAACTTTACTTCCGCAAACGAAGCAAACTCTGCCATTTCCTCGCCTACGATGCCGCGCCACTCCGCCTTAATTGCGAGCCCCAACGGCAAAGCCGGACACACGCGTCCAATCAAATCATTTAGCAAGGTTGCTGCCTTATTCACTGTCTTTGTATTTGCTGAATTCCTTCGCTTAATGCTACCAGAAAGTATTGCCTAAGGCAATTACGACATCCTCATTTCTAAAAAAACTGAAATCGTCTATATTGACACTACAAAGAATTTGTATTTCACCGATTGTCAATAATTCTTTGCAGTAATTGTTCAAACGAAATCCCGGCGAATTTTGCTATGTCAGGAACCAGTGAAAGCTCAGTCATCCCCGGTTGCGTATTTATTTCGAGGAAATAAGCATTTTTACCATCGTATCTGAAATCCATGCGCGTAAGTCCTCTGCATCCGCAAGCCTTGAATGCTGTTTCCGCCATCATAAACATTTCCTTTGAGGCATTTTTATCCATATCGAAATCGGAAATATGAGACGATGCCCCTGCCTCATATTTGCTTTCATAATCGTATGTTTTATTTCGATACGTTATTTCAATTGCGCCGAGTGTTTTTCCATCCAGGACACACACCGTAAATTCGCGCCCTTTGATGTAATCTTCGACAATTATTTTGTTTCCAAAAGTCCAGGTAGTCTTTTCAAACTTTTTCCAATCGTCGTCGTCAAAAATAGTAAATAATCCAACACTAGAACCATTAGCGGCTGGTTTTATGACAAATGGGTATTCGATACGTTTCCTTATTGTATTGGTTTGGGAGGCTTCAATTTCAAAGCCGTTAGCAACGCGTACCCCAGCAGACTTAACGATTTGTTTGCAGACCGCTTTGTCAAAACATATTGCTGAACTTAATACCCCGCTACTATTGTATGGTACGCCGAATATCTCTAATATTCCTTGAATTACTCCATCCTCGCCACCAAATCCATGTAGTGCATTAAAAATAAAATCGGGATTAGCTTTATATAGCTCATCTGTTAGATATTTCAAATCTCTTTTTACATCTATCGTTGTGACTTCGTATCCCATATTGCGAAGAGTTTTTGCTACATTTTTTCCGGATAAAATCGAAATCTCTCGCTCAGACGACCAACCACCAAGTAAAACGGCTATTTTTTTGACCATACCCAACTACTTTAAATTTTCAAGAAAACCTTTTCGCATTGCGATTATAGCAAATTACCGCCGAGTATAGCAAATTACCGCCGAGGTTTATTTTATAAATTGGCATCGCAAAATTGGTTTCACCGTTGGGTAGCAGTGGAGTTATCTCATCACTCCATACTACATCACTTGTGCCCGATGCAATTAGGTTCTTTCCTTCCTGTTATTTTTTTTCATCTTTAAGTTCCGTATTGCTTGTAAGTGCGATTTATAGTCTTCAGAAAAAATATGTCCTGAGTGATCATTCTTTGCTACAAAATAAAAAAATCTCGTAGTCAACGGATACATCGCGGCATATATTGCATTTTCCCCGGGGCAGCAAATGGGGGTTGGTGGTAAGCCCGCATTCCTATATGTGTTATATGGCGACTGAAACCATAAATCTTTTCTTGTTAACTTGCGTTCCATTTTGCCATATCCGTCTGTTAACGCATATATTACCGTTGGATCGCTTTGTAATCGCATCTTTATTGATAAGCGATTATGAAACACTGATGAAATTAAGGCTAATTCATTTTTGTTGCCACTTTCTTTTTCAATCATGGAGGCTAAGATCAATATCTCAGTAAAATTTAAGGATGTGTTGTTCATTTGCGCATATTTAGCTTTTATAATCTCCATTTGGTTTTTCATTTTATGTAAAATAGAACTTTTTGAATCTCCAAACGAATAAAAATACGTATTTGGAGCTAGTGATGCTTCGTTATATTGTTCTGTGATATTTCCGAAAAGCAATTTGTTGTTATTTACGACCTCTAGAATTCGTTTAACAGTGTACCCTTCCGGAATTGTCAATTTTCGTATGACCTTTTTTTTGGATAGCATCTTTGCGATGACCGAAATCGCACTTTCTTCTTTTTGGATTTCGTATTCACCGGTATCTATTGTTTCCTTCAGTGCCGGTATGTTTTTCAGCAAAAAGAATGCTGGAGCCACGCCAAAGGAACCATCTTGCTGAATAAGCTCGTACAAGTTCTCCCCCGAGATGTAAAATACCGAATGCGTCTCCAATTTACTTTTGTTAAATAAAACGAACAATAAGGCAACAATAAGTGCAGAGGAAAAAGCCAGAAATTTATTCATACTTCAAAAAAATGGTGGTCACAACAGGGTTCGAACCTGTGACCCCTACGATGTCAACGTAGTGCTCTACCGCTGAGCTATATGACCCCTCAGGCATAGGCATATTGTATGTCATTCTCCGCCTCGTCGCAAGCAAAATCGGATTTGTAAATTGCTGTTTGGCGTTATAAAAAACTTTTGTGCGAAAAAGGTAGTCACATTACCTAAATGCAATGAAATTATTACAAGTAATATCGTGCATTTTTCCAAAAACATATTCAATTAGTATTTCTTTCGCAAAGATACCTAGTGTCCTTGCAGTCTCTGAAAAATTAGTTTTAAAACCTCAAAATTTTTTCTAAACGTTGATGAGATTGCGATATACTATGGATAGGATATGTTGCTTTATGCAATGAATTTTTTGATGTTTGGAGAAAAAAATGAACAGAATTAGCATGTTATCGATAGCTCTGTCGTTAATGACGGGTTTCGTGTGTGCCGAGGAGGCAAAGCCTGGGGAAACGGCTCCTGTTTCTGATGCAACTAACGCGACTAATGGGGGAGTTCAAGAGAATGTAGTTCCTGCCGCTACGGGAGAAGCTGCAACGGAAGCTCCTGTAGTTGAGGAGCCTTCGGTTAAAGCCGAAAAGCCAGTCGCGAAGAAAGTCAAGAAGGCTAGAAAGTCTTCGAAGAAAGGGGCGACTAAGGCTTCTAAGGAGGCTACTGAAGAGTTGAATAAAGATGAGCTTTCCGGAAAGAAGGATGAGCTCATTCGTGAGGCTCAAGAGGCGGTTTCTGATGCAAAAGAGAAAGTGTCGGATGAGATGGTCGATGTGAAAAAAGCGGAGACAATTGCTCATAACGAAAAAAGGCTTTCTGACACATATAAGCAGGGGCTGGTGAAGAAAGAGCAAGGAGAACTTAATGAGGCGAAGCAAGAATTGGCAGAAGCCGAAAAAAAGTTGGAAGAAGCGAAAGCAGCAGCTGGAGCGAAATAATCGATATGGGACGAAAGGGTTTGAGATGAGCCCTTTCGTAGATTTTTAAATAACTTTAATGAATAAACCCTTAGCTGAGTTGTTAAGACCAGCAAGCATTGATGAGATGGTTGGCTCAGATTTGAGCCGTTTGAATGTGACGAGTCCTCAGTCTATGATATTGTGGGGTGCTCCCGGGTGCGGAAAGACGACGTTTGCAAAAATTGTGGCGAAGGAGAGTAAGCTACAAGTCGTCGTTTTATCAGCGGTCACATCCAGTACGGCGCAATACAAAAATGTTTTTGATTTGGCTGAGCGAGGCGCTCGGATACTCTTGCATGTCGACGAAATACATCACTTAAACAAATCTCAACAGGACATATTTTTACCACATTTGGAAAATGGAAATATAGTTTTGATCGGAACGACAACTGAAAATCCGTCGTTTGAATTAAGACCTGCGCTGTTGTCGCGTTGCAAAGTTATAGTATTCAAAAGGTTGTCGCTTGCTGATTTAGAAACGCTCTTAAAAAGGGCGGAGAAATATCTTGAGAAAGCGTTACCGCTGGATGCTGAAGCACGTGAGGCGCTTTGCGAAATGGCGGATGGAGACGGGCGGTATTTGCTCAATATGGTGGAAGATATAGTTAACAATTCATCTAAAGATGAAACGATAAACGTAACGAAATTATCTGAAATATTATCAAAGCGAAGTATTATTTACGATAAGCACAACGATGAGCACTATAATTTGATAAGCGCTTTACACAAATCACTTCGCGGGTCGGATGTAAATGCCGCACTTTACTGGTTTGCTCGGATGCTGGAAGGTGGTGAAGATCCGCTTTATATAGCTCGCCGTTTAATCAGATTTGCTACGGAAGATGTCGGCTTGGCAGATCCGAATGCTCTCACTCAGGCGATTTCGGCTCAACAGGCGTACTCTTTCTTAGGCTCGCCTGAAGGTGAGTTGGCAATTTCTCAAGCTGTAATATACCTGGCGACAGCTCCGAAATCTAATGCTAATTATGTCGCTTTTAACAACGCAAAGAAATTGGCAGCAAAAACTGGCTCTCTTATGCCTCCGAAGCATATACTCAACGCTCCAACAAAATTTATGAAAGAGCAAGGGTATGCTGAGGGCTACGTGTATGATCCGGATACACCAAGAGGATTTTCAGGGCAAAATTATTTTCCGGAGGAGGTGGCATCTCAGGAATTGTATACGCCGGTTGAGCGTGGGTTCGAGAGAGAAATTAAAAAACGCTTGGAGTACTGGCGCAAGCTACATCGAAGTTTTGCCGAATGCTAACTTTGTTTACGTTTGTAGAATGTCGGGATATTTAAAAAAATGCCGCGCAATTCAACGCGGTTACGCCCGATCTTCACCTCATGTGTGCTACCATTTACTTACATGCATTTAAATACCATTTACCTCATCAAAGGAAGTCGATCTTGAAAGATCGACTTCTTGGGGGTTTAGAACCAACCACGGACTGTGGCACCAATCCTTGATAATGCGCTCATTGTCTGGCTAGCTGCGGCTACCACTCGCCTTATAATAGGTCTAATCCACCTCTCATAGAAGCCCTGAGGACGCTGCTCTATTTTTATTACTTTGTTATGATCATCATTTATGATTCGCGCTTGTTTGTTATTTTCGGTCTTCGGTTTATTTTCTTCGGCTATATTGCTCGGATTATTGGCACGCTTTATGTTTTGCGCCTGCTGATTATCGTCTTTCTCTTTATTCTCACCAGTAGTCTTTTGTGATTCCGTCGTTGACACCTCATTCTCTTCGGCGTTTTCAAATTTATGTGCCTGAGGCTCTTCAGTGTCAATGTGGTTTTCTTGTATATTTCTCAATTGTAGTTCCGTGTTTCCTTGCTCATTTATGTGGATCTCATGGTTCTCGGGTTTATCAACTATTGTGTTCTCGACTTTGTTGTCTTCTTCGTCATTCGGTTCCGTCTTATTCACTGCTTGATTATCCTTGTTAATCTCTGTCTTGTCTTCCTCCTCATCTGATCTTTCTAGGACTTCCTGTATAGATAGCTCGTCTTTTTTTTTGAGCTCGTTTTCATCAAGAGCAGGTTGTTGATTTTCGTCATTTAGATCAATTTCCAACTTAATCTCATCACGTTTATCACTTTCTTCGTCTGACGGGATCCCCTCTGGCTCCTCGCGCGCTAGTTTCTGGAAAAATTTATCCTGCTGTGCTTGGTTGTGCTGGGCGGTGAGCTTTTTATACTCGTTTTCTTCTTTCTCCCAGTCAATCGCGCTAATCTCGTTCTTAGGTAGTATCGGGTACTCTTTATGATCTTCTTCATACTGTTCCTGTAATTGATAATAGAGCTTCTGCGTGCTTATTCTGTGTCTGTTATTACTTAGCCATTTTCTAATTTTTTTCTCTTGTTGGTTCATCTTCTTCTTGTCTGTGGGTTGAGGAGTATAACCATTGAACATGTAGTATATGTTTAATGGTGTCCTATGTTGGTCACCAAACGCCGATATATTAACACATGGCAGTTTGTCGCAGCCTTTGAACATTCCATTAGTGTTTATCACATTAGATGTATCGAAAGTCCACATATGTAACTGTCTCAAGTTCTTTAGACCATTGAACATGTTAGTCATAATCATAGTCTGGCTGGTATCTACAGACCTAAATTGTATGCTCCATATTGACGTCGACTTATTGAACATCGCGCTACAATCCATCGGCATCTTGACCTTTTTCCCATGCTCCTCACCAATGATCAGGTGCAACTGCAATTTGGGTGAGTCAAGTCCAGCAAATGCGTCGTCAGCCAATACAACTCGCTTACCGCTAATTTCTCCAGGAATTGCTAATGTCAGTTCAACATCCCGAGACGGCTTCTGCGTCATAACCAACTTCAAACACACTTCATCCCCAGTCGATCCAGGAACCGTTATGAATTTTAGAAACTGCGATTTTAGCTGTGTAGATATTTTGTTCCGCGTGGCTTGGTCTCCAAGATTGCAAAGCAGATTTTGCCTTGCTACGGCGCCATGCGCTACCTCAAGACTACTCATTGCCGCGAGCAACACCGCTCCGCTCAGTAACAAGGTTCTGTTTTTCATTTCCATCATAAGAAAACACCTCTATAAAGTTTACGGAGTAATTCTATCCCCCCCCCCCACCTTCGTCAACATATTTTTTATTATTTTTATCCAAAATTATTCATAAAAATAAAATTCGTGATAAAACTCTAAAAACATTAGCTTAATTTTGTGCTTTTTGAGATAATTCCTCCGCCGATGACGGCGTTATTTTCATTGTATATTGCACAGATTTGTCCTGGAGTTACAGGTGTTTTTGACATTTCTAGAAGCTCAATGGTAGCTCCGGTTGCAGTTTTTGTTACCGTAGCGCTAGTCTTTGCTGCCGATGAACGCAATTTTACTTTTGCTTCAAATTTATCCGGGCAATCCATTATCCAATTCGTCGCAAACAAGTCAAACTTATTACGGCGTAATTCCTCCAATGAACCGACAGTGATCTGATTATTACTTCGTTCGACGTCGACAACATACAGTGGTTCGTTATATGCAACTCCGACACCTCGGCGTTGCCCGATGGTGTAATTTTCAATACCGTTGTGCTTTCCCAAGATTTGCTTTGTACCCGCCAAAACAATATCTCCCGGCACTGACAAATTCATATTTGAATAAAACTCGTGTAAAAAATCTTTGTAATTCCCATGCTTAATAAAGCAAATATCCTGGCTATCCTTCTTATCAAAATTCGGCAATCCAAATTCCACCGCCATTTTTCGTGTTATCGATTTATCCTCAATTTCACCTAACGGGAACCGCACGTACTTCAAGTTATTTCTATCTACCAGCGATAAAAAATAGCTTTGGTCTTTGTGCGCATTCGCCGCTTCCAGCATTTCCACATTGTCGCCATCGACATTCATACGTATGTAATGCCCGGTCGCCATTAAATCCGCCCCATGTGCCAATGCAAACTTCAGCAATAAATTCATCTTTATGTCTCTATTGCACAATGCACAGGGGTTCGGCGTCATTCCATTCGCGTAATATTCAGCAAACACATCCATAACACATCGCTTATACTCATCGCGCGCCGACATTACGTAATGCTTTATGCCCAAAATATCGCAAACTTGCCGCGCATTCTCTATGTCGGATACCCAATCTGCGTGGTTATCCATCGTTATTCCGAATATTTCGTGACCCTGTGATTTCAACAAAGCGGCGGTAGTCGAAGAATCGACCCCGCCGGACATAGCTACTGCGATGACCATTATGCGTTCTTCTTTGCCGTTGCGAAGTAATAAGTCACGCGTGCAATTACGAATACAATCAATGCTGGGTACAACTTCGACAATACCATCGCCATTAGCGAACAAATCTTCGCAAAACCAAGCAGCGACATACCCAAAGTACAGGCACAAGTGATTAGCAATATTACACTGCGATTGAACTTCTCCTTTAGAAGCGTCTTATGGACATAGTCAGTAAACATGGATGTTATCGCGATATTCGTCGCAAGGCATCCGACCGCTATCACAATTCCAACAAATATGGTTGCAAAGTTTCCCATTGAAATATCAGCAATCTTCGCAAATAACGATTCGTCCGGCGTCCCTGAAAGCTGCGCGGAATACTTTGCGCCTATATACGCCAATCCGGTGTATACAACCGCTAGCAGTACGCCGCCCACGACGCAAGCCCATCCTGAAAACTTTATGAGCAACTTCTTGTTACTCCGTTCTGCTTCAGGTAGAGCGTTTCTTATATACATATAAATCGGAGCAGTCAGGAAGAACGCCGTAACTAAGTCCATTGTCTGATACCCCATCTCGAAGCCATCAACAAATGCCTTCGATGCAGGGAACTCAGTTGCGGGAATATCTGAATTCGCCATAAACATAGCCGCTAAAATCACAATCGCAACGCCCCCAAATTTGAGTGGGGTGAATATAGTTCCCATAAGCTGCACTAATTTTCCAGGGTTCCACGCCAAGAGCATTGTTACAGCGCAGAAGATTATGTTGAAAAGCAAAGCGGGACAGTCCGGCATAGCGACGTTAATCCCGCCAAAAGCAACGTTGACACACCGCGCGGACACGCCGAAAGGACCAACCATTATCATAACGAGCAGCATAAACAGGGCGGTAACGTGCTTGCCGAGGGGTTTCATGTACTTCTCCGTGTCCGCCTCAAAAAGCATGCTTCCGAAGTAGCCAAACATAGGGATTGCGACGGCGGCAAGGAGCCAGCCCAAATTAGCAATAGTCCATCCAGAAGCGAAATTTTTCCCAAGGATCGGCGGAAACGCGATGTTTCCAGAGCCAAATAGCATCGCGAAAATCGCGAACCCAGCCACGACGACACGCCTAAACACATTCTTCATAATGCTACTTCTTACAAAACGGATATACGCACGGATTATACCACAGTTTTGCGAAAGGTTAGGTTAACAGGAAATCAGTGGCTGTATGAAAGTGTTTATGGCATCGAAAATTTCAATCTTTAGCTTTGCAATAGAACTGATTGCCGGCGATTTTTATAGATGTTAGAATGGCGGGTTAGTACGTTTTGGAGATCTAATATGGAGCATTTGGAAAAGTTAATCAGTGAGGCGGAACAAAACACAGTAAGTGATAAAGAATTGCTGAAAGCTGTGGATGAAGTTTTTGAACTGTTGAATGCTGGAAAGATCCGTGTCGCCCAAAAGATAGATGGTGTTTGGAGCGTTACTTCCTGGATAAAGAAGGCGATACTTCTCGCATTTAGATTGAAAAAAGCTGTGCCACAGGAATTTGATTGTTACGATAAACTGGGGCTTCTGAAATACGATTATGACAATCCGCGATACAGAAAAGTGCCAAACGCGACCCTTAGAGAAGGGGTATATGTCGGCGATGATGCAGTTATTATGCCGAGTTATATCAATGTCGGTGCGTATATTGGAAATAAAACGATGATTGATATAAATGCTACGGTTGGATCATGCGCTCAGATTGGGGCAAATTGCCATATTTCAGCTTCTGCGGTCATCGGAGGAGTTCTTGAGCCTGCCGGTGCATTGCCTGTGATTATAGAAGACAACTGCTTCATCGGCGTCCATAGCTCCATCCTTGAAGGGATTTTAGTTCAAGAAGGCGCGGTGATCGCATCTGGCGTTTCAATTTCAGCATCAACCAAAATAATTAACAGAGAGAATGGGAACGTCGTGTATGGCACAATTCCTCCAGGGGCTGTTGTCGTTTCAGGCAGTTACCCAAGCAAAAACGGGGTTAATGTATCCTGCGCTGTAATAGTGAAGCAAGTGGATGCGAGAACCCGTTCGAAATCGAGTATCAATGAACTACTGAGATGAGATATATCTATTGGACGTATTGGTTTACGAAATTCGCAAATATTGGCAAAGCAACTTTTGCTCCAGTCATATGTTCTCCGAGCGATTTGGGGGTGGAGTAGCCGACGAAAGTGCAGACCAGCAGTGTTCTGTCGGCTTTCTTTACTGCGCCTAAAAACCAAGCATCTTTATAGTCGTTTGTAGTGCCTGTTTTACCGAAAAGTTTCACATTATATTTGTCCTCTAAATCGGCTATTTTACTGCCGGTGCCTACAACTACCGCATCGTGAAGTATATTTTGCATCACTTTAGCGGTACTTGGGGATATCACATTTTTCTGGCGCTGTGTCACTACCAAATCATTTATATTTGCCTTCATTATAAATTTCGGATGGACGATTTGCCCATCGTTAAAAAATGCCGAGAATGCCTCAAGTAACTTCACTGGACAAACCTCTATGGAACCTAAAACCGCCGATATTGGAACATTTCCTTTCGTTAATTCAAAAGACTTCAGCGTCTGTGAAATCTTGTCCATCCCGATCTCCAGCGCCAGATTAACAGTAGAGAGATTGCGCGAATATATAAGACCATCCCGCAAATACGTTTCTCCATGCGCTTTACCGTCGTAATTATGTGGCGTATACTTCTCGCCACTCTTCAACGTTATCGTCACCGGCTTATCATAAATAAGGTCGTATTCGTCCTTGCCATTTTCCAGCGCGGACGCATATACAAACGGCTTTATTGTCGAACCCGGTTGGCGCATAGCCTGCGTCATACAATTAAAAGCACTAATATCGGGACTGTATCCACCAACTAACGCCAAAATATCTCCGCTGTGAGCATCCATAACGATTATGCCACCGGTAACCTTCGGCGTTTGATACAATTCATATGAGTTCTTGCCAATCTCACGACATAACACAACATCTCCTTTCTTAAATTTCGCGTCCTTATATTTGGTGCTATTTGCCCAAACATCGATAGTCTTCCCATTCGAAGTTTGGCTCCTTATGCAATCTTTTAATACGTCCTTCACAATACACGCCTGGATTTTGCATATTGTTGTCGGTAAGTTTGCATTTAGTTGCTCCAAATTCATATCAGGATTTTTTAGCACGTTCCCTATAGTTCCATTCCACCGCGTCCGCTTCGTATACTCAATCAGCCCATCTTCCAGAGCTTTCTGTGCCATATACTGTATCTTTCTATCAAGCGTCGTCGTTATCTGATATCCATTTCTGAAAAAATCGTTGCGTGAAATAGCTTTAGTGACTATTCTGAATATCTCATCAGAAAAATACGGCGCGCGTAGTTTCTGCTTCTTATGTTTTATTTTAATTGGTTTGTTAAAGTATTTCTTAAACTGCGTTTTATCAATATACCCCATTTCATGCATTTGATTTAAAATAGCATTTCTTTTTCTGAGCAACTTTAAAGAGTTTTTCTTATTTATATATACCATCGGCGCGCTAGGTAGCGAAGCCAGAAATGCCGCTTCGTGTGGCTCAATCTGATCAAGTTTCTTGCCAAAGTAATAATCGCAAGCCTCAGCTATTCCATAGCAACCTTTGCCCAGATATAGTTGGTTTAGGTAAAATTCCAAAATCTTATCTTTGGGGATTACTGCTTCTATACGGAATGCCATTATTGCCTCCCGGATTTTTCTAGTTATGGTTCTGGCATTTCCAACTAGCAAGTTCTTCGCTATCTGCTGAGTTATGGTTGAGCCCCCCGCTGGCTTCCTTGTCCAATTCTTCCGTGCTGTATTATCTGTTATCGCGCGAAATAAACTTGTTATGCTTATTCCTGAATGATTGTAGAATTCCCGATCCTCGGCAACTATGAATGCTCCTTTTATAATTGTCGGAATTTTATTTAAGTCCGTTATAACACGATGCTCGATTGCGTATTCTTCAATCAATTCGCCGTCCCGTGAAAAAATTCGCGTCGTTCTGGGGGGGCTGTACCTGACCAAAGTTTGGTCGCTCGGCAAATCCTTTCCAAAAATATACAAAATAGCAAACGCTGCGCTAGCTAGTACAAAAAAAATACTGATGATGTAGAATACCAAACTCGCAACTCGCTTCGGTAACATCGTTAGTATCTATTGCGCTTCGATTCCTTCTTACTCGCCGGAATTAAACCAACAACTTGTATATTCACGTTTCGCTTGAATTTCTTGAATTTAGCCAACCGCTCTCCAGCTAATTTCTCGGGAGCGGCTCCTATCACCGTTAATGGATTTATTGGACGCCCATTCTTCAGCACCTCGTAGTGCAAATGATATCCAGTCGAGTTGCCAGATTTTCCTGTGTATCCGATTATTTGACCCTTCATGACGCGTTGCCCGTTTCTAACAATTATGCGGTTTAAATGACCGTACGCAGTACTTATCGCGTGGGCGTGCTTGATTTTTACATAGCGCCCATATCCTGAATAATACGCCGCCTTCGCTACAATACCACTCGCCGGGGCTCGCACAGGAGTTCCGTTATTCGCCGACAAGTCAACACCCTTGTGCATCTTCACCCGCCCGCTTATTGGATGACGTCGTACTCCAAATGGAGATGTAACCTTCATGATACCGAGGGGGTTAGCCAGCATCGAGCCTGATTTCGCTACTGTACTTAATATCACGCCGTTTGCGTCTACGAACTCACTTGCATTTCCATAGGAAAACTTATATATTCGCCTAATTTTTCCGTTTATGAAAACCGAGGCATATAGCAATTCCGACTTCCCGACCTTGTGTCCTTCGTCGTCGTAATAATCCTGATACAAAAACTCGAAATCTACCGGGGATCTCGCGGACTTTATATCTGCAATGTGCGACAACCCGCGTAATGCCTCCGCCGACACACTTGCCTTAACTCCACACTTCTTCAGCGAATGTGATGGAGATTTTGGAGAAATTCGTCCGGATATGCTTTTAACAACCTTTCTAAGCGGAATGTCAATCTTCTTGGTACTGTATCCCGTGTTTGCCTTGGATACGACAATCTTTGACTTGTAATCCGGTCGCAACTCGATGCCGGTCAAAGCCAAGTCTCCAGATTTATCGCGCATTCCGTTAACCACCAATTTTTGACCTATCTTTAAATTTCGCAAATTGAAAACTCTCGACAGAGCTCTTGAAGCTAAATGCACGTCAGTTTTATCGAAGCCGAGTTTTGTTATAACGCTAGCCAATGTATCGCCGCTACTTATCGTTACCTCTTTTTCTCCAGCAGGTAAAAATGGATCTCGTTGCCCCGCATCGGCTTGTTCCTCGGTTTCAATCAGCCTGTTATTGCTACCATCTTCTTCGTCATTGGCATCAACATCTGAGTCACTCACATCTTCATTGTCAGAGCCGGAATTATCCTCAGTACTGTCAGGAAGCATCTCTGGTTTATACATCGCATACTCAACCACAGCTATAGTCGACGCCAAAGCCATCAAACAAAAACTAGCAAGATGCGACCTTCTGACTAGCATCCGAAAAATCCCACTGTCAACAACCATGCTTCGATTGTATGAAATTGCTTACGAAACGTCAAGAGAAGAGAGGGCTACCAAATAAAACTGCGAGCTATAACTTTTTCAGAGATGATGTGATTTTTGCAATCTCTACAATGTCGGCAGCATTTCTCACAGATAGAGAATTTTACAGCTGCAATAAAGTAAATTTATGAAAAATATCCTTTTTTGCTTTTTTTAATCATTTTTTTTTGTACGTTTTGTTAAAAAAGTGTTAACATATGTCGCGGGGGGTGGGGAATTGTTCTAGAAGTTTTTAAGGAGTGTTAAAAATGCAAATGAATGAAAGTAGAGCTCTTTTGCTTGCCGGCGTTGTGATGTTTTCGGCGGTGAGTAGTGTACAGGTAGAATGTCTCCGAAGCGGATACCAGTGCGCAGTTGCCTTCGTTTATACGCATGAAAATAGGCGACTACGACAATGGGCGACGTTTAGAGTCTTTTTACATTGATGGGTGCCTGGATGAATTGACTGATGTGACAGTGATTATTTCTGGAAAGAATGGTCGGTTTTGCCTGGGTGGAGGATGCAAGCCGTTTTTTAACTTAAACATTGAGAACCTCAGGTTGCATTTGTCCATTGAGAACGGCGTTGAACTACTTGGGGATTGTAGTCAGTTGTTCTATAACTCGTCGTCGATATACAGCATTAAGTTCGAGAATGTAGATACAAGCCGGATGACCTCGATGAAAGAAATGTTCTGTATTTGCCCGAACATTTCTGAATTAGACTTACGTTCTTTTAACACGAAGAACATAGATAAGGAAGAGATGGGGTTTTTGTTCAATAGTTGTAACAGCTTGGTTAAGCTGAACATAGCTTCGTTTACAGAAGAACAGAAGGGCACCGATAATGTGCTGAGGATGTTTGTTGGTGGTGACGTATTGAAGTCGTTGTCGTTTGACAAAAAACTGGCTTACATCCGCGCTATAAGAGGCAAAGTGGAGATCATAGAAGACGATGTTGCATGTGAAAACAAGTTTTTGCAATTTGAGCAGCATAGTGGTGAACCTAGTTCATCACAACCGGTGGCTATTGAGTCGGAAAAGGACGAGGATTTGAAACTTAATAGCAAAATAACATTGAAGCAAAAGGGAGAACTGACGATCCTAGCGCCTGAAAAATCGAATGAAGTTTCTCATAAAGAAAACAGCCAACTTAAAGCTGATGTCGAGCGTGAAGAACCGTTTAACAGATTAGAAACACCAATTTCGAGCAGTACATTTAAAAAGAATTCTGAGATTTCGATCGCGAGACCACAGGTAGTAATAACTAAGGACGATAAAGAAAAAGCAAAAACTGCAACAGTTGAGGTGCAACAATCAAAGCAACATAAACCTTGGTATACTCCTATAGTTAAATTTTGCAGCTGGGTAAAACGCACAGTTTTGTCATGGTTCGGACGCTAAAATAGGTGACGGGTGAGCCAACAAAGGTTCACTCGTTGTGATTTGCGTGTAACGCGCGGGGGGGGGTGTGGATTGTGGACGTTGACCAAATTGCTAAAGTGGGGTACAATTTCCGGTATTCGTGTTATAGTTGCCGGTTCTGTTAGAGATGTTTCAAGCGATACGTGAGTGTATTTTTGATGGTATGAAGTCGTTTTTAAAGGCGGAGACGCTTGTTAGAAGCACGGATGTTCTTGTAGAGCAGCCGAAAGACAAAGCGTATGGCGACTTATACACCAATGCTGCGATGATTTTTGCGAAGCGTCTGGGCGTCGCTCCGAAAGTTCTGGCTAAGGCAATCTGCGAGGCGTTACGGAAAAGTGAGGATGTTGCATCAGCATCAATAGCGGGCGCCGGTTTTGTGAATTTTAAATTGCGTAGTGAGGCTTGGCAGAAGGTTATACCTGAAGTAATCAAGCAAAAAAAAAGCTATAGCTATTCGAATGTTTTTGGTAATACTCCGATAAATCTTGAGTTTGTTTCGGCAAATCCGACAGGTCCTTTGCATACCGGGCATGCGAGGAATGCTGTATTTGGAAGTGTTGTCGCAAATTTGCTAGAGCGCATTGGGTATAAGGTCACACGAGAATTTTACATAAATGACCAGGGACACCAAATAAAATTTTTGGCGAAATCTGTGTATCTGCGGTACTGCGAGCTGCTGGGAAAGGAAGTTTCTGAGAGCGATTTCACCTCCGATATGTATTGTGGCGATTACATTAAGGATTTGGCGAAAGAGCTGGTAGAAAGCTATAGTGGCAAGTTTTTGGACAAAGAAGAAGCGGACTGGTTGGATTTTTTCTGCCGCTATTCTATCGATAGAATGCTGGAGAACATCAAAAATGACCTGGCACTTCTCGGCGTTGTTATGGATAAGTACTCTTCCGAAGCGGAGTTGTGCAAACGTAATCTTGTTAACGAAGCGCTGGATATTCTGAAGAAACACGATGATATTTACGAGGGCGTGTTGCCGAGACCTAAGGGAATCACCGATGCGGACGACTGGGAAGAGCGTCCCCAGACCTTGTTTAAGTCGACGAAATATGGTGATGACGTTGACAGAGCTATACGTAAGTCCGACGGCACATGGACGTATTTTGCTGGGGATTTAGCGTATCACCTGGACAAGATACAGCGCGGATACTCAAAAATGATAGCGATTTTGGGCGCTGACCATAACGGGTACGTGAAGCGGCTGAAATCGGCTGTAAGTGCGCTAAGTGGTGGAAAAGCCTCTTTGGAGGTACGGCTGTACCAGTTGGTAAATTTTCTTGAAAATGGAAAGCCAGTTAGGATGTCGAAGCGTGCCGGAACCTTTATAACACTGCGGGAAGTTGTGGAACGTGTAGGCAAGGATGTCACACGTTATATGATGATTTCGCGGCATCACGACGTTATGATAGATTTCGATTTCGTGAAAGCGGTCGAGCATTCGATGGATAATCCGCTGTTCTATATACAATATGCGTATGCGCGAATTTGTTCTGTTTTCAGGCATTTTGAGGCAGAAAATGGAAAGATAAGCGAGGATGAGCTTGTGAATTGCGACAAGTCTATACTGTCTGACGACGCGGAAATTTCGCTTATGAAAGCCCTGGCTTTCTGGAAAGAACAAGTAAAATCAACAGCGCTCGCGATAGAACCGCATAGGATACCTGTATATATGCAGAATATAGCGTCACTTTTCCATTCGTTGTGGAATAAAGGCAAGTCGAATACGGAGTTACGTTTTATCGATCCGACGAACAGGAACGATACGGTGGCTCGATTGTCTCTATTGATGGCAACAAAGAGCGTCTTAGATGATGGATTTGCTATAATGGGGATAACTCCAATGTCTGAAATGAGATAAAAGCCGAGGACGTGGCGATGAACGACAATTTCAGGAAAAAGAAAAGCGGCGACAATAAGCAGAGGTATTTGCGGTACGATGATGTTTTTATATCACCGAAAAGTGCGAATAAGCAGCGGAATACCAGACCGTTTGTTGACTATAACGAACCTGAAGTTGTAGATGATATGACCGAGTCCGATGATGTATACGAGGATGGCGAATATCAGGACTATGTTACTGATGATGACCCAAGAGAGGGTGAATATTTCGCTGGTAAAAATAACATAATAAATGAGAGAATGGTGCGGTACCAGCGCCGTCGGTTGCCGCCATTGCAGAGGTACACTCCGAATAGTCACCGTGATGCTTATGCCGAATATAACCAGTCGTACTGGGATGACGAGCGAGGTAGACAGCGCCACCAGCGGCTGTTACCATTAAGGGCTCTTTGGCAGAAGTTTATGGTAACTTTTGCGGCGATTTTGTCGCTTATTTGCATTTCTTGGCTGGTATACAACTGGAACAATACCAAGTCCAATACTCAGTATGCGGCAAATGGGATACCGATTATAGAGCCTGGGCAGCCAACGTTTAAGGTTTTGCCGGAGGCGCCTGGCGGGGCGGAGATAGCATACAAGGACAAGTCGGTTTATAGCAAAGTGGATGGCAGTGTTGCCTCGAATAAGCCGGATGAACGACTATTACCGCCTCAGGAGGATACTTTTGACATACCGGAGCAAAGTCGCTCGGTGCCGTACGGGAATGATGTGGAGGAGTATTCGATAGTAAGCGATAAGATATACTTTATAAAGATTTCCGCAGGTAAGGATAGGCAGGTGTTGATAAATGAGGCGAAGTTACTGAAAAAGAAGCACGCGAATTTGTTTGAGGGCAAGGAGGTGTTCGTAAAGAAAGTAAGTAATTCCAGGGGCGAAACCCAACGCGCAATACTGGTCGGTCCCTACACGATGCAGGATGCCGCAATAACTACGGCTCAGCGCCTTGATATGCGTTGCTCAGTAATTTCGGTGAAAGAAGAGTAGGCGGTCATGCACAAGGGTTTATTTATTGTGGATTTTACTCAAGAGGCTGAAGATTTTTTGATGTTGGATAAATTTGCGAAAGTTGTATCACGATCGAAAGCGGATTTGACCTATAGACAGTTGCCGCATTATTCGCGCAGTTACGTCGATTTTTCGAGCAACAATTACCTTGGCTTGTCGCAACAACCCGAAGTTATAGAGGCGGGCATTGCGGCAGCACGGAGGTATGGCGCAGGGGCGACTGGTTCTCGACTGCTTTCCGGAAATTATGAATTGTTTGAGGAATTCGAGGCGCAGATAGCCCGAGATAAAGGTACAGATGCTGCGCTGATTTTTAATTGCGGATTTCAAGCGAATTCTGGAGTAATTGAGTGTTTGACCGACAAACATACCCTGGTTATTTTCGATATGTTAAATCACGCCAGTATGTATCAGGGCGTATTTGCGAGCGGCGCAAAATTAAAGCGTTTTCAGCATTTGGACTATACGCATTTAGAAGATATTTTAAAAGATGCGGTTAGGGAGTATAAAGATATACTTGTTGTATCGGATACCGTATTTGGAATGGATGGAGACATCGCGGATATTCAAACTTTAATAGGTATATCAGAGGAATACGGTGCTATATTGTATCTCGACGAGGCGCACGCGACCGGGCTTTACGGCAAGGGCGGGTATGGTCTTACTAAAAACTTCGATTTTGATAAGGAAAAAGTTATCATAATGGGGACTTTTAGTAAGGCTATTGGTTCGAGTGGGGCTTATGTTGCCTGTTCAGGTCTTATCAAAGATTTCCTGATACAGAAATGCAAAAGTTTTATTTATTCGACGGCACTTTCTCCGTTTTGTATTGGCGCTGCACAGAAAGCGTGGGAAATGCTGCCGTCATTGAACAGTATTCGTCAGAATATTATGCGTCGCGCGGAAAAGATACGCAGCGCTTTGGGAGGTGGCGGAAGTAAGACTAATATAGTGCCGATTTTGTTCAAAACGACGGAAGAGATGATGTTGAAAAAGCAAATTTTGGAAGCTAATGGCATTATAGTTTCGGGTATACGTCCTCCAACTTCGCCAACGCCGCGTCTGAGAATTGCCGTTAACGCGACGCATACGGATGATGATATAGAGAAATTGATTGGAGTTTTAGCATAATGAAGAATTATTTATTGGCACATGGTTTTGGTTTTACGAATGATTACTGGCAAAATTTAACACCATTGTTGGATGGGGCTATATATTTTTTTGATGCTCCGGATTTGGATAAATCAAAGACATACATCGGAATTGGGCATTCAATGGGATTTTTAAAACTCAACAATTCTGGATTGAAATTCGAGGCATTGGTAGCACTACAGGGCTTTCTGAATTATTGTGGAAGTACTGTTAGAATGCGGAGAGTTCGCGAAGCAGAATTGGCAAAGTTCAGAGAAAATGTAAACTTAAATAAAAATGAGTGTTTAAGAAAATTTCGCGAATTTTGTGGATATACTCAAGATGTATTGGCTGATATTCCGTTGCACTTGTTGCAGGATGAATTAAACATGATGGAAAATAGTTACGAGCATTGCGGAGTAAAGACCTTAGTTATCGGAAGTACCGATGATGTCATTGTTCCAATGTCTATTATAAATGACAACTTTGCCCATTTAAAAAATGTTTCGATAGTTCTGCTGAATAATGGACGGCACGCACTGGGATACCTTTACCCCGAAATTGTTGCGAAGAAAATCTATGAATTTCAATGATGCTGCTCTGGGTTACGACGAAAGTGCATTTGCACAAAAGCGGTGCGCTGTAGAGCTGGTCAAAATGCTTCCCAACGAAAACATTGCGTCGTTTATCGATGTAGGCGCGGGCACTGGCTTTGCTTCAGTCGAAGTTTTGAAGAAGTTCCCGAATGCAAAAGCGTTATTGCTTGATAAATCTGCAAGAATGTTAGAGATTGCAAAGACAAAAATCCCGTGCGCAACAACGATAATTGCTGATGCGGAAGTATTCGAGTTTTCAACGTACAATTTTGATTTAGCAATCGCAAATCTATCCCTTCAGTGGTTCAAGGATTTGGGTACTTTTATGACAAAAGTTTCATCCCATGCCAAGTATTTTGCATTTTCAATACCATTAAAAGGTAGCTTTAAAGAATATTTTGATGTTTTTAGAAATGTTAAATATCCAGATATAAAACTTTATACAGAAAGCGCGATTTTAGATATCATTCAGCAAAACGCAAAAGTTGTTTCAGCAAAACGCTGTATTATAAACGAAACCTATCCAAATGCCATTGAAGCAGCTAGACACTTCAGAAACATCGGCGCAATAACAACAGTAAATCAACAAATTCAATCAAAAATCGCGGCTCGACTAAAAGCTCACCAAACGCCAGTAATGATAAGTTACGACATGTTTTTGTGTTTATTAAAAAGCCCCCTCACAATCCAGCACTAAAATGTCCCTCCTCGTGCGAAAGCAATTCAGGCTGCCTGTAAAACCATCTCAAGACGGCGTACTGCCTCGGATTCATCGATGTTTTCAACCACAGAAACCTCCCGCGCCAGCCGTTCCATCGCTTGCTGATACATCTGTCTTTCACTAAATGAAAGCTCCATTTCCCCTCCCTCTTTGTATAACTCGCGAACAACTTGCGCTATGTTGACTGGATTTCCCGAATTGATTTTCAGCTCATACTCTTGAGCCCTTTTGCTCCACATCGCTTTTTTTCTTTTGCTTTTATGACGCAGAAACTCGAAAACTTCATTTATGTCATCTTTTGTTGAAATTTTCCGAAGCCCAGCGGAAACAGCTTTAACGGCTGGAATCTTTAAAGTCAAATTACACTTCTCGAAGTAAACTACAAGAAATTCCACGGATTCGTTATCCACTTCAACAGTCTCGACACCGCTTAATTTCCCAACTCCATGAGACGGATAAACTACCCATGATCCAATTTCGAAGCCATTTCCACACATTATCCGAAACACAATTCCACAATCACACAAAGTCATGCTATCACAGCCTATCATCAAAGTCAATTTGCCGATAATTGATGTTATGGCTAAGTTTATTGGGATACAGTTATTTATCAATTATTATTTGTATTTCATTCTTCTTACAAAAAAGCAAGGAATGCTCCTGTGCAAAAATTGTGTCGCACACAATGCGTCGTTATTTGCGTTGAGGTTATCGCAAATTTTATGGATTAAAGCTATAAAATCAAGGCTTCTGGTGCGATTTTTATTTTTTTATACGATTTTGGTAAAAAAAGTTAAAAAATGTGTTGACAAAAGTCGCGGGGGGAGAATTAACTCGTGGTTTTGAAAAAGGTATTAAAAAATGCAAATGAAGAAAAACAAAGTCCTGTTATTGAGTGGCACAGTGCTGTTTTCAGTGATGGGCGGTATCGAGAAAGCTAATAGCACCGAAATGCAAAACGAGATGAACATAATCAACGAAGAGAGACCCGTTGTGACAACAAATGTTGAGGAAAACAAGGCTCCGCGCATGGATGATGAGATAAAGAAGCGTACTGAAGAGCTTCTGGGAGGCGGGAAAAATATTGATATTCCTGATGACGGGAGAGAATACGTAGTAGTGCACCGCTTGAAAAAATTAAGAACGGATAAAGATATCGATAATGAGTTGCAAGTTGCTGTGCACCTGGCAGAGAGGGGAGAAGTATCCCTCCAATATTACAACGAGGATTTGCGAGAGTACTTTGAGGGGGAGAGACGTTTACGCGCAACTTGGCTGCCGATTTGGGTCTAGAGGGTGTGCCATACGTAAGACCAGAAAATAAGGATAAAAAGCTCGACAATCAAGAATACGTTAAAGAGGAACAAAATGAACCATATCGAATTGAGAAAAGCGACAGCAACGTTGACGTAAACTTGCAAGAATGTAAACTGGACTTCCGAGAACTCAAAAAGGAAGAGGAAGATAAAAAGCAGGACGAGAAAACAGAGCTGAATAATGAGGAAATAAACAATACCAACAATGAGGGCAATGATTTCAACATAAATAACGAAAAACAAGAGCCGGAAGTTCAAAACACCGCATACATCAATCTTGACGTGACGAAGAAAACACCATACTTTTTCCACGAAGATGAAGACTCAAATGACAACGACCCTACAATGTTGCGCGATATGCTCCAATATGAAGGCGAGGGCAAGAATGGCAACGAAATACAACAGATAGAGTTAAAAAACGAGATTGATAATGACAACGACATAATAAACTATGAGCCAAACAACGACATACTAGGGAACAGCGAAAAAGATCCAGAGTTTCTTGCCAATGAGATGTATGAGAAAGTCACAGGGCAAAAGGTTCCGGAGCACATACTAGCATATCAGCGCAAGATATATAATACGTATAAAATTGAGGATAAACAACCTGAGCACTCGATCGATATAGAAAAGGCAACTCACAAGACCTGGTTCCAAAAAGCGGTAACGACGGTAAAGAGTGGATTAAGTAATGCATGGTCAACTGTAAAACGCGGGTTTAGCTTTGGGTGGAGCAAAGTAAAATCTTCTGTATTCAAATGGTAGTAATTGGAAATCAAAACTGAAATCAGCGGAGCATCACCTTAGCGGGTGATGCTCTTTTTTAAGGGTGTGGTACCTTTAATAGGTGCGAGATTATAATTCGATATAGCGAATAGTGCTGAGGAACATCGATTGAGCGCACTCGATTTCTGAATTGGTCTTTGCTTCTATCATAACTCTGGTCACCGGTTCTGTCCCCGACTTCCGGACGACAATTCTGCCATTATCACGAAGCATTTCGTTTATTTTATTGATACAATCCGAAATTCTTGCATCAGACAAGTCGAGAATTCGCGGTATATTTTTCATAATTTGTGGATACGGCGTGTACAAACTTCTGATTTCACTAGCTCTCTCCTTGTTCTGTTGCAAGAAACTCAGTATCTGTATTGCTGAAATACAGCCATCACCAGTCGACGAGTAATCAATCGGAACAATGTGTCCGGACTTCTCACCGCCAATATTCGCGCCAATTTCCACCATTTTCTGTATGACAAACTTGTCGCCGACATTCGTTCTGACAAGATTTAGCCCAATCGAATTCAGGTACTTCTCCATCCCCATATTCGACATAATCGTTGCGACAACGTTATTACTCCTGAGTTTCCCAGAAGTTTTCCATGAAGTTGCAATCGCCGCTATCAGATAATCACCATCGATTACTTCACCTTTTTCATCAACTACAATCAGCCTATCCGCATCGCCGTCAAGCGCTATGCCAATATCCGCCTGATGCTCAACTACGGTTCGTTGCAACAATTCAGTATGAGTAGCGCCGCAATCTTTATTGATATTTAATCCATCAGGTTCATTACCAATTTGTATTATCTCAGCGCCAAGCTCCCAGAAAATTTGCGGGGCTATTTTATAAGATGCGCCATTAGCAGTATCCAAGGCAATTTTTAGCCCAGATAAACTGAGGCTTTTCGGAAATGAACTTTTCACAAACTCAACATAACGTCCCTGCGCATCGTCTAGCCGCCGGGCTTTTCCCATATCTTCAGTCGCGCTTAATTTCGGATGATTGTGAAATATTTCACTAATCTTGATTTCTTCATCTTCGATAATCTTAAAGCCACTCGCATTAAAAAACTTTATACCATTGTCATAATACGGATTGTGCGATGCTGAAATTACGACCCCCAAATCCGCCCTAAGCGACCGCGTCATAAAAGCTACTGCCGGAGTCGGAATTGGTCCCAACAAGACGACATCAGCTCCAGCGGCTATGAAACCTGAAGTCAGCGCCGGCTCCAGCATATAGCCGGAAAGCCGCGTATCCTTGCCAATTACCACAGTGAACTTATTGTTTACACTACGGTGACTTGTGGTCGCGTAGTAGTTCACGACGGAGACCGCCAGTTTCATCGCATTTTCAGGCGTTATATACCCCTCATTCGCCCTTCCTCTAACACCGTCTGTTCCAAAAATATTATCCATTATTCCTCATCGCTTGTTGGCAATCCGCCCAGTTTAAAATCGTCCAGGTCATCCTCTATAGGCGCTGCCCTTTTGAGCTTTTTGCCCTCAAAAATCCGCTTTACCTCATCTCCAGTTAAAGTCTCGTGCTCCAGCAGGCTAAGCGCCATACGCTCCAGTTTCTTTTTATGTTTCGTAATCATTCCTTTTACCTCCGCATACGCCGCCTCTATTATGGCTTTGACCTCGGAATCGATAGTCTCGGAAGTATTCTGAGATATTTGGTCGCTCGCATCCAAGTAATACCCATCAGCAGAATCGTAGAACGTCCTTAAACCTATTTTGTCGCTCATTCCCCACTTTATAACCATTTTCTTAGCTACATCCGTCGCCTGTTTCAAATCCGACGATGCACCAGTAGTTATGTTGTCCTGTCCGAAGAATATTTCTTCTGCGGCTCGTCCACCAAGTGATACTCGTATATTTGACAACAACTCGGTCTTTGTTACCGATACTTTGTCTTTCTCTGGCAGCCTCACGACCATACCCAAAGCGCCGCCGCGCGGAATTATCGTGACCTTATGTATCGGGTCACATTGTGGAACCAAAAGTGCAATGAGTGCGTGTCCAGCCTCGTGATACGCGGTATTCCGCTTTTCCTCATCCGTCATACTCATCGATTTCCGCTCAGCTCCCATAATGACTTTGTCCTTAGCCAATTCGAAATCCTTCATAGCAACCGACAATTTGTCGTCACGAGCCGCCAAAAGCGCTGCTTCATTGACCAAATTTGCCAACTCTGCTCCTGAAAATCCAGGTGTACCACGCGCTACTGTCTTCAGATCAACATCCGGAGAAAGCGGAACATTTTTTGTATGCACAGTCAAAATTTTCTCACGCCCATTCATATCCGGGTACTGCACCGTAATGCGCCGGTCAAACCGCCCAGGACGTAGCAACGCCGGATCGAGTATATCGGCGCGATTAGTTGCTGCCAACACTATAACGCCTTGATTTTCATCAAATCCGTCCATTTCGACTAATAACTGGTTCAATGTTTGTTCTCGCTCATCATTACCTCCTCGCCCGCTGTCACGACGACGCCCAACCGCATCTATTTCATCAATGAATATTATGCAAGGCGAATTTTTCTTAGCTGTCTCGAATATATCACGTACCCTACTGGCACCGACACCGACGAATACTTCAACAAAATCTGAGCCAGAAATGCTGAAAAACGGCACACCCGCTTCGCCCGCAATGGCTTTTGCCAGCAAAGTTTTCCCATTTCCAGGATCACCAACAAGCAGCATACCTCGCGGTATTTTGCCTCCCAGCCTTTGATATTTTTGCGGCGCCTTCAAGAAATCAACGATTTCCTCCAATTCTTGCTTTGCCTCATCTATTCCGGCAACATCCGCGAACGTAATTTTGATTTTTTTCGGCTGGAACATTTTCGCTTTTGATTTGCCTATGCCGAAAGCACCTCCTCCGAAGCCACCGCCTTTCCCGCCTCCCTGCATTTGGCGCGCCGAATATATCATAAGCCCAATCAGAAGTAGGAATGGGAACCACTGTATTAGCGCCGATACCAGGTATCCCCAACCCGAATCGCCGCTTTCAACTTTTATCTCGACGCCATTATCTAGCAATTTCTCGACCATTTTCGCATCATATGGCGTAATCGTGCTAAATACAGACCCATCATTGAGCACACCAGTGAGCTTTGACGAGGTGTTTCGAATATTCACCTCTTTCACATCTCCGGCAGAAACCGCTTTTATGAATTTAGAGTATGTGATTTCCTTCGGATTACCTCCTAATATTTTCGAGTCAAATGGCGCAGCTATCAAAAACAATAAGCCGATTAAAAATATCCACGATAGAATATTTTTTGTATTTCTGTTCATTTCCAATGCTCGAAAGTTCTTTACGCCGCCATTATACCACCTAATCTCATGTGGTGGCTTCTTTTTTAATACAAAAAGCACATCACCCGTTCAGGTGGTGTGCCTCGCGTTTCAAGATTTGTGGCGTTTTACTTCAACTTAAAGACAGATTTTACTTTTTGCCATCCAAAGGTAAATCCGCTCTTAATAGCAGTCCAGGCACGGGTTATTCCGCTCTTGACTGTAGTCGCCACTTTGCTATACCAAGGTTTTAACTCTATCTTCTTTTCGATTATTGTAGATTGACCTTTAAAGAATTCGTTATATTTTATTGGTATTGGTGATTCTTGCTTTTTTACGAAATCGGGCACAGATTGCCCTGTCTTTTCTTCGTATATTTTATTGAAGGGAAGTGCATCGGCCTCCTTTCTTATGCGGTCACCCTCGCCTTGTTTCTGTGTGAGAGTTATGGTTCCAGTATTATCGTTACTCTCTTTAGAAGTACTCAGTTCCTTATTATTCTTTTTATCGTCATTCGTTTTGTCGTCGTTCTCACGTTTTAGATCATATATCTCATTTTCGATGCTTAGATCTTGATCGTCGTCTTCTGGGAGCTCTATGATGCTGTGAAGTTTGTTTAGGTATTTACTCGATATTATGAAACTCTTGTTTAGTATGTCGTTGTGATCTTTCGCCTCTGTGTCCTCCTTATTATCTTTTTCATCCTCGTGATTGTCGGTTAGACCAGATTGCTTCTGATTGTTATTCCTGACGTACGGTACCCCCACCTTACCTAACGCTTTAGCTACAGTGACAGGCATAGTCTCTCCCTCATATATTCGCGGAGCCTTGTTTTTCTCAACATTTGTCGTCACAACAGGTTTCTCATCATTGATGATGTTTATCTCGTTCTGTATTTCAGCGCTATTAGCTTCCTCGACACTACCCGTTACTGAGAACAGCACTGTGCCGCCCAATAATAGAGCTTTGTTTTTCTTCATTTGCATTTTTTAATACCTTTTTTAAAACCACAAGCTAATTATCCCCCCCCGCGACTTTTGTCAACACATTTTTTAACTTTTTTTACAAAAGTCGTATAAAAAAATAAAAATTGCACCAGAAGCCTTGATTTCCTAGGCTAAATGTATAGAATTTGCGATAATTTTTTTTTGGTAACGGCGACGCATCATGCGCGACGCAATTTTTGCACAGGCGCATCCCTTGCTTTTTTGTGAGAAGAATGAATTCTGATACCTCCCTACGCAATTACACCTGGTGTCCCCGGTGGGATTTGAACCTACGACCTCAGGATTAGGAATCCTACGCTCTATCCATCTGAGCTACGAGGACACGCGCTTCATTGTAGCACGTAGGCGCCGGTGCCACAAACCATCTTCTACCGCAACGAATAATTGTCACTGGTGGCGGGAGAAAAAATTCAATAAATGCCGAAAACTTAAGCTGTCCATCACAAACGTTAGAAATATTTCTCGCATGTGTGTTTTGAACAAAGAAAAATGTTAACAAATATGTTGCCGTGAGCAATGATATGAGTTACAATTGCTCTGTAAGTTTTAAAGAGGTGTTTTTTAAGGTGGAGACAAGAAATATAGTGCTGAGCGGTGCCGTGCTGTTTTCGGTAATCGGAAGTGTAGAGGTGGCGAATGGCGCTGTGTTAAATCAAGAGATGAAATCAGAATTGGGGGGGGGCAACCACAATTTTCGATCTTCGCTAGCTCCTCTGAAAGGCAAATCTGAATTTGCGGAAGATGCAATAACGCAATTGCCTTTGGGGAAAACTAGTAAACCTGGTTTGCTACAGCACGATATGCGAAAAACAGCGGCTATGAGTGAGGATCTTGGTTATCTCAGCACTGAAGGTGATATGGCTGAAGATGACCTAGAAGAGCAAAATGCAAATATTTCAGATAATTCCATTGAATTATATATTGTCAATGAAAATAAAGTTGACAAAGGTGAAGAAATACGTACACACAAAACCATGATAAGCGTGTTGGACGAATTTAAGGACGACGCCTATAACGATGCAAAGAACGAAGATATAAACGAGAATAGCGCCGATAAGGAATATGATTTCGATATTGATGATGATCCCGAATATGACGAAGCAGTAAGAAAGCACAAAGATATGATGAAGCGAGGATGTGAAGATAAAAAGGAATACAGTAGCCATGACACTCAAAACGTTGAGGAGTTTATACAGCCTGCGGAGCCACAAAATAGCGGGCGTACTGAGATAACAGAACAACATCGCTACAGGGTATCGTCATTTACCATGGAGTTCTCGCCAACGTCATTTACCATGAATCAATCGGGTAACATGACGTTTTCTATAGTGAAGGAAAAAGATTGTGCTGATGACGATATCTACCGTCAGCTTTACGAAGTTGCCATGAAGAAAGCCGACGAGACATGGAAGCATGAGCTGTGGATGCAACAACTCTCTTGGTTTGAGCGCACTGTATACAAGCTGAAAAAGTCGGTGAGTTGTATCGTGCATAAAGCATGCACAACCTTATCAAGGTTTGCGTCCAAATTCACGTCTATCTTCAAAAAGAAGAATAGTTCGATTATTTCAAAGAGGATACGTGGAGAGGTTCCGCCTCTAGCGTGAGAGGATTACTTTTTCACTAATTACGAAGCTGTTGATGAGACATCATCGTCAGCTTCAGTGCGTGAAGCGGGCGATGCTACGTTTCGTGGCTGTGTCGTTATAAGCAAAAAGGATTGTAGCAAAATCTCCGATTTCTCGAATGGTAAATTTGGACTTCGGACATAAGGATAAACTTTTTGGATAATTTTTAACATAAAAGATACAAATAGTATTGACATATGATGCGGGGGGGGGGACAATATGCCCCGTAAACTTCGATGGAGTGTTAAGAATGAAAAGAAATAATTTGTTGCTGGGCGGCACAGTGCTGTTCTTGGTATCTGGGGGTATGGAGATGGCACATGCCTCTGAGATGAAGCATGAGGTGACCTGGAAGACGCGACTGAATTTTGATATGCCAAAGACAATAAGTCAAAAGCTGGGAGCGCCGGAAAGAGGTTTCCGCTCTGCGCAAAGGATAATGCAGGGTGGTAAAGCTCACACAAAGTTGCCTAGTTTTCAGAGCAACAGTACAGAGGATGATCAAAGCGACGGCAACGGGGTGGCTGAGGAGTTAGATCAAAAGTTTGTCAGTGGACAAAAGATACGCGAAGATTTTGAATACAACGTGGGCATGGAGGAGTTCGGCGAGGAAACACTCGGTGAAAATCTCCCTGGGGTAGGGAAAGTATCTGGAAGCGTAATTGGCACTTCGGGCTCGTATTTTAAGAACACCGTTCACAAGAAGGATGGCGTGGATCTTTCGGAGAAGAGTATCGACCCAAAAGTTAAGGCGCAAAACACGTATAGTTTTACGCAAAAAAGCAAAGAGTTCGATGACATGATGGGGCTAGATGAAGGCGTCGATCCGATCAGCTGCTTAGTTCCGAGTTCAAATAAGGGTGATAAGAATGACGTGGCTCTCGGGAAAGTACATCCATACAGTCCTAAAAGTGCGTTAAGGTACTTTACGCATACGCATAAGAAGGGGGATCGTCGTGAAGGTAATGAATCTGAGATAATAGAACCGCAGAGTGCCTTGTATAACATAAGCAATGCGATTACCACGAACAAGCTGGAGATTAACGACAAGAAAAACGAGGACGATGAAGAAATACCGAATATAAAGAGAAACCTAGGCGAGGACTTTGCTGAGGATTTCCAGAATGAAGACGAGGTGAACGATAAGGAGAACGCAATTGGAATAAAGGAAGATCAAGGTAATTGCTCAGAAGATGTTAAAGGGGACGATAAAATCGAAAACGCTAATAATGAAGAGAAAGTAAAAGGAGAATCAGCCGATAAAGACGCGCAGTTGAATAATATAGCCCTGAACGCGAGCAAAGAACTTCAGATTAACGAGCAGGTTTTGGGCAAACAGACCACAGATGAAATAATCGACCCGAGTACTAAACAAAGCGAGACTATAAAGAAGAACAGCGACGATGATAATAATAACAAAATAGTCGTTGAGTATGAAAAGCCAAGAAAGTGGTACAGTGGTATTATTTCAGTAATAAAGCGCGCTGTAAATTACGTGGTAACTTCCATCAAATCTGGATGGAAAAGTCTGAAATCTCGATTTTAAACTTACTTCCGGAGCGAACTGATACAGGCTCGCTCCGTTTTTTTAAATCACCATAGATAAAGGATTGTGCTCTTCTGTGGGATTAGCGCTAGCTGGGAGATGCGTTACTTTCGACGAAAGAAATTGTCGCAAATTTTACAGATTAAAGCTAGGAAATCAAGGCTTCTGGTGCAGATTTTATTTTTTTTACGATTTTGGTAAAAAAAGTTAAAAAATATGTTGACAAAGGTCGCGGGGGGGAGAATTAACTTGTAGTTTTGAAAAAGGTATTAAAAAATGCAAATGAAGAAAAACAAAGTCCTGTTATTAGGCGGCACAGTGTTGTTCTCAGTAATGGGCGGTATCGAAAAAGCTAATAGCGCAGAAATACAGAACGAGATAAACATCATCAACAAAGAGAAACCTATTGTGATAAACAACACTGAGGAAAACAAGGCTCCGCGCATGGATGAGAATGTTAACAATATCGAGAATCCAGTGAATATCGATATTCAGAAGCGTGTAAAAGAGGTGCTAGGAGACGGTGATGACTTCGAAGATCCTAAGGATAGCAAAGAGCGAGTGGTATTTAATCCATGCGATACGGATGAGAAAAAGCAAGAGGGGATACTGCTGAACATAGAATATGTAGAACGAGGTGTCCAGAATGTAAAAACTGCAAACCACGCTATAACTGATGTACTGGAGGGGCAAACGGTCGAAAAGGAGTATATAGATCCAGGCATGGAACCGTATTGCAAACCGTATACACCGAATAAAAACGAGAGCAATGAAGAAGATAAGAAGGAAAATGACAATAACATAATAACAAAAACGACAAATGAAATTGAGTTCACCAAAATGTATGAACAGGAAACAGGTCAAAAAGTTACTGACAGCGTCAAGCAAATGCAGAACGAGATACTAAGCAAGTACACCGTTGAGACTAAGAAACCTATGGATGCGAACGATGTAGAGCAAGCGAAGTCGGTGACTTGGTATGGCAAAGTCTTCAATAAGGTCAAGCATGGACTCAATTATGTTTGGACTAGTATAAAGACTGGATGGAGCAAAGTAAAGTCTATTTTTAAGTGGAAGTAAACCGATACTCGGGAGCACCATATAAGGGGCACTATCTGAATGGATAGTGCTTTTCTTTTTTGCAATGAGTGGGAAAGGGCGTTTTAAGTACAAATTGTACATTACCCCAGCACAGATGTTGACGGCTAATGTCGCTAATGCTACAATGGGAGCATCGTTCGACGCGGGGTAGAGCAGCTTGGTAGCTCGTCAGGCTCATAACCTGAAGGTCATTGGTTCAAATCCAGTCCCCGCAACCAAATTTAATCGAGAGCGTTGGTGTTTGGTTCTTTAAAACGGGTATCACACAAAACTCCAGAGAAGCAGGTGGGCGCGTATCCGGGGCGTCTTATAGGGAAGTTGATATACGCTCCTGGGAAGTTTTCTTTCGTTAAAGCGGTGGATGTTGCGATCAAATCGTGCGATGTGGATTTCGTAAGCATTAAGTCGAACATCAATTATTCTTCCAAATATACCGACGTTTCGGTGATTGAGGGATTGAAGGATGGTATTGCCGAGATATATGTGAATACGTCGGGAATATCTGGAATAGATGGTATATTGCCGGATTGCTATACCGAGGAGTATATAACGCATAATAGCGAGCATAAAAAGGCGGTTGTCGATTTTTTGGATATATTTAACGAACGCATATTGATGCTACGATACAGGTATTTAAAAAGACAAAACGTCGAGACACTCTCTGTACCGATCGAAAAATCGCTTATTGGAAAAATAATTTATAGCCTTTCAGGATTTGGCTTTGATGAAGATCATGAACGGGTAGTTCCGAATATTATTCCAGAGCAGTTTAAGATTTCCGTACAAAATTTGCTGTGGAGGTATACACGTTCCGCTTCGGGATTAAAAGCCATTCTTGAGAGCTTCTTTAAAATACCTGTAGAAATACGTCAGTTTGAAGGAGGATTTGTTCGGGTAAGTCCCGGAGAACAAACATCAATTGGAAAGAGGGGAAATTATAATAAATTGGGGCAGAACAGTTTCTTAGGGGATAAAGTTTGGGATGCGACGCAAGGTATTACAATTTTGATTGGCGCTTTAGATTTCAAGCAGTATGCTAAATTTTTGCCGAAACAATCTCATTTGGATCAAAAATTCTCGCCGCTTCAAAAGATGAAAGAGATAATAAGGCTATACGTCCCACATGGAATTAAGGTCAATTTACGTTTCTTTTTGGATAAATGTGCGGTAAAAGGTACTGTTTTAAACGGGACAGAGCGATTGAATAAAGATTCTTTTATATTTGGAGTGCATGGTTCTAAAAGTGCTTTTTTTGAGGAGATACGAAACCTGAAAAAGAAAAGAAGCCTTCGATGGCTAATCCAAAAAGTTTCCCTAGTATTACTTTGAATGATGGATTAAACGAGGCTGAAACATCGGCAAATGCTATGTTGATACATAAAATTTTGCAAAAAAGATTGCTTAATGGTGGGTTGAATACGCAACGTCAGCAAGCCATTTTTATGCGGATATTGGATAATGAACTGGCAATTAAATCAGGACAACTCGACCCGGCAACTGCCACTAGAGATTCGCTTATTTCATTTTATGTTATGGGAAAGATATTGGCACACTAGTAGGATTTGCGATTAGCTGTTGCCTTTTTCTTAAATGAGTTTGTTGCTGTGTTGGGGAGATTTCGCGCGTCAAGCCTTTTTGTGATTTTTTCAGAAAAATTTTGTCGGATGAAAATTTTATGCGAAAAATGGGAAATTTTAGTTCAAATTTGGTTCCAGACCGTGTGAACCTGAAGGTAGGTTCAACCTTTTTTTGGATATCTTATGAACAGAAAGTTAGCAGTAGCAGCAGCTATGACCGCGATTGTCGCATCAACACCTCAAGCAATGGAAGCAAGTCCAAAGGCACAAGCAGAAGACACATTAACAACTCGCAGACAATTTGATGTATTGTGCGCAACGACAAATGCCTTTAATCCAGCATCGATAGGTTTAATGCAACAGCAATTTGACCTGATACAGCGGAAGTCTAGAGTTTCGATCGGCTTAGAGCAAACTGAGATGAGCAACTCACAAAATGGAATCGCGATATTGTTGAATGGATATGCACATAACCTAACTCATTCTATGAATTTTATGGATGATAGAACATCAAAAAGTTTACTAGTGGCATTACTCGAGCAAGAAGGAAAGAAAGATTTACTAAAAAATTTGAAGATACCAGCTTTACATTTCGAAAATGGCGAAAAAGAGGGCTTCGATCCTGAAAAATATATCATTTTCGTGAATTACAACAAGTATAAAGCGGATGGCACGATGAAAGAGCCGGTTTGCGGGTATGACCAAGAGACTGGGCAAATCGTACCCAAAAATATTACGGTGCAACATGCTGTGTATCGTGGATTTATGACTGCTAGTGATTACTTGACGCATCATTTATTCCCAAAACACTGGGATGTTGCAAAACCACTTGATATCATTTATGGCAAATCGGATATTCATAAATCGCTTTGGAAAACAGACGATTCTTTTGCTACTCCGGGAGATAACCTGTTAGCAATTTCTGGCGCAGTGGCATCGAAAGATGAGGTAGAACATCTCCCATTCAGTGAGCAACTGTTTGATTATTTCGAACATCGTCGCAAATCGCCTGGACAAAAGTTTATCCCTCGTGTGTTTTCAGTAACGTATAGAGAATATCAACAAATTGCTAAAGCAAATCCAAAAGCAGATCTTTTGCTGAATATCACAAAAACGATATGCCCTGCTGTGAAAGATGAAGAAGCTCAAAAGAAAGAAAACCTCGAAGCATTGAAGTTTTTGAAAAGTTTGTTTCTAATTAACAACAAAGCATAATTTTGCAAATTGGCGCGCTTTTCTTATGCGCGCCTTTCCGTTACTGCTCAACACCTTTCATCGACAGTTTTATGCGGTCCTTTTCGTCTATCCCGAGTACTTTCACTTTTACCTCCTGACCGACTTTAAGAACGGTATCAACTGATTTAACTTTCTTCTCAGATATCTGACTTATATGCACAAGTCCCTCGCGATTGCCGATTGACACAAACGCCCCGAAATCCATGATCTTCGTTACCACACCGTCGTATATCGCACCAACATCAGGGGGGCAACATATCGCTTTTACTTCATTTCTGGCTGCTTCCATGCCTTTCCTGTCAGCCGCATAGATATTTACCACCCCAGCGTCGTCAATCTCGATCTTTGTATTAGTTTTTTCGCATATTCCTTGTATGATCTTTCCTCCAGGACCTATCAAATCACGTATCTTTTCTTTATCTATCGGTATTTGCTCGACACGAGGGGCATCGGCATTCAAATCCGCCTTAGCCTTCGAAATCGCACCATTCATCAAATTCAATATGTGCAATCTGCCTTGCTTTGCTTGCGCTAACGCCGTTTGTATTATCTCGCGATTTATGCTAGTGATTTTTATATCCATTTGCAGCGCGGTGATGCCATCCTTAGTCCCAGCGACCTTGAAATCCATATCGCCCAGATGGTCTTCATCGCCCATTATGTCGGATAAAATCACATATTCGTCGCCTTCCTTGACCAATCCCATTGCGATACCAGCTATATGTTCGCGCATAGGAACCCCAGCCGACATCAGGGATAGTGACGAGCCACAGACGGTCGCCATCGAAGAGGAACCGTTGGACTCAGTAATATCCGACACGACCCGTATGGTATATGGGAAATCGTTTTTGGACGGTATCAACGCACTCAGAGCACGCCATGCCAACTTGCCGTGCCCAATCTCTCGACGCCCTGGTGCACCCAATCTGCTGATTTCTCCAACAGAGAACGGAGGGAAATTGTAATGCAGCATAAACCGCTCTTTTGTTTCCCCGGTTATATTGTCCAGAACCTGTTCATCGAATGATGCTCCTAAAGTCGTTACAACAAGCGCCTGCGTCTCCCCACGCGTAAATAGCGCACTCCCATGCACCTTCGGCAAAACATCTATCTCGCAGGTAATCGGGCGAATTTGATCTGTTTTGCGCCCATCTATCCTAGTTTTCGTCGACAGCAGTGTGCTACGCATTGTCCTCGCCAAAATCGACTCAAACAAGGCATCCAAAATCACCTTTTCTTGCTCTTCTGCCAGTTCCGTGAATACCTCCTCTTTCGCCTGCTCAAGTAAATCGCGACGCTCCAATTTTGCCTTGACTTTCAGCGCTTTTTTTATCTTTTTTAGCGATAATTTTTCGATTTTTTTCAAAGTTTCAGAATACCATTTTTCAAATGGTGTTACCTCCATCACTGGCTTCCCGACCTTCTTTTTCAGGCTTTCTATCATTTCTAAGACCGGCTGAAACGAATCAAAACCAAACATAACGGCATCCAGCATCGTCTCTTCCGAAAGCTCCTTTACCTCGGATTCGACCATCAGTATACCTTCGCTAGTCCCGGCTACTACCAAATCGAGCTCGCTTTCCTTCGTTGGATTTAGAATAAAACCTTTCTCCTTGTCGTACCCCACTCGGCATCCTGCAACAGGGGCAACAAACGGTACACCTGAAATCGACAAAGCTGCCGAAGCACCGATGAGCGCTGCCAGGTCAGGGGAACATTCGGCGTCGTAACTCACTACCGTGCAAATAACCTGTACCTCATTCAAAAAACCATCCGGGAAAAGCGGACGTATCGGGCGGTCTATCAGCCTCGAAATAAGCACCTCGCGGTCTGACGGCTTTCCCTCCCGCTTCACAAACCCGCCGGGAATTCTGCCGGCTGCGTAAAACTTTTCCTGATAATTCACTGTTAATGGGAAGAAGCTGGCGTCATCTGCGGCTTTCTTTGCGTATACGCATGTGCACAAAACAGTCGTATCGCCATACTTCACGACCACCGCACCATCGGTTTGCCGCGCTATTTTGCCAGTCTCGATTGTTAAATTTTTTCCTCCCCAGTTTATTGTCTCACTTGTTACTGAAAACATTTATTACCTTTCCAAAAATCTCAGCACCATTGCTGAGAACAAATTATTTTTAACTTATCCTCCAGAGAAGGATAACACGAACTCTGCAAATCCGTATTAACAACATGATTGGTTGAAATCAGGATTTTACCTCCCAGTTTTGCATCGTCCAGGACATTCGTTCTAATATTATCACCAATCAACAACAGGAATACATAATCATATTCGGTTTTTGATATATCTTTGTATTAAAATGTATCGTACTTTATCCAATATATACAGCATGCATCACAGTACAAACGTTATAACTTTTTCCCGAGAGCTGAATTGTAATCGAATTCATAAACATACTGTCCGCCTACTTTGTTTTCACCTTTTTCACTTAGTTGCTTATAGTCATGTTGCGTAATTTTTAATTTTACAAAAGAGAATGCAAAAACAGCCAGAGCTCCATAACTCAGCGAATCAACGAACTTTATAAAGCAACTCGTGTAATCATGAACTTGCACAATTTTCGGCTTATCTTCATCTCCAGCGTTTAAAAACGATAAAGAGGCGATATATATTCCATCAATTGCTCCCTGATGCAATTTTTTTACCAGTTTGGGAACAATGATATTTTGCGGGATAACGACCCAAACGTCAGATGCTCGAGCTGCTCCCGGTTTATGTAGGTTAGGTACCCTAAAATTTAAAGTAGATGTTTCATAAAAACCGGAACAAGCGATAACATCCAAGATATCATCATCTTTCTTGCCATAATCTCCCAATGGGTCAAGTTGCATCGTAACGTCCGTTTTCAATTCATCCCCGTTAAAGTGAATTATCCTAGTCGGAGTTATTGCTCCATCAATATAATCGCGTTGCAATCTATCCATATCAAATGGACATCCGCCAATGCCAGGAATTGTTCCATCAGTGCCCGAAATGTAATGTCTTAAATTTGTCGTACCCAAATTTGCCATAGTTCAAACGAACGTAATAAGTTTCACGTAAAAAGTCTATCCGACAAACGTTAATTTTTTGTTAACTCCTAGAAAAAACTTAGCTGTGCGTTTCACCAAAGTGAAAGACACGTCGAATCATACGCTTAAACATGAAATTGCTACTTTCACGTAGCCTAAAAAACAGGGGCTAAAAACTCGTAGGGGTAGTCGCCCTACGCCCTTGGGAGATCGCCACGGCTTGATTTGTAATAACGCCGTTGCAGATATTTAATCCATTTCTGAGATTGGCATCTGTTTCAAGTGCTTTTTGACAACCTAAATTAGCTAACTTTTCGATAAATGGATACGTTGCGTTATTTAAAGAAATCGTAGCAGTTTTTGAATATGCTCCTGGCATATTTGGCACACAATAATGAATAACGCCGGAAATCTCGTAGTATGGCAATTCGTGCGTAGTCGGGTGACTGGTTTCAAAACAACCTCCTTGATCTATCGCAACATCAACTACCACACTACCCGGTTTCATGCTTTTTATCATGTCTCGAGAAACAAGCCTTGGAGTGGAAGCGCCAACAACCAATGCGGAGCCTATGATTATGTCTGCGTCGCTTATGTGCTTTTCGATGTTTTCTTTTGTTGAGTAAGCTGTCTTGATTTGTCCCTTAAACATTTCTGATACGGAGTTTAAAACCGCGGGAGAGTTATCAAAAACAGTTACATCTGCACCTATCCCATGAGCGATAAATAAGGCATTTCTTCCGACCGTGCCCGCTCCTAAAATCAAAACTTTAGCCGGGGGAACACCAGGAACTCCGCATGGTAAAATGCCTGATCCACCAAACTTTTTTTGAAGCAAGTTTGTTGCAACGAAAACGGACATACGTCCAGCGATCGCACTCATTGGAGCAAGAAGTGGCAACCTGCCGTGAGAGTCGGTAACCGTTTCATACGCTATGCAAATTGCACGACTTTTTACGAGAGCGTCTGTTAATTCAACATTTGGCGCAAGATGCAAATACGTAAATAAAATCTGTCCAGGACGGATATATGAGTACTCCGATTGCAAAGGTTCTTTAACTTTGACTATAAGTTCAGCATTTCCCCAAATTTCCCCGGTATCACGAATGATTTTCGCCCCAGCGTGCACGTAATTATCATTACTAAAACTTGAACCAATACCGGCATTTTCTTCAACCAACACGTCATGCCCTTGCCGTACCAGGCTAGATACAAACGTTGGAATTAGCCCGACCCTATGTTCACCAACTTTGAGCTCTCTTGGCACACCAATCTTCATTGCTCATTCTCTCTTGTACTCACCTCTCCCTACCTCTAGCATACACGACAACGTTGTCACATTACAAGAAAAATATTCAATAAGTGAAATTGCAAAATTTTAAATAACGATTTCATAAATTAACGTTATCGTTAAAAATCTTACATGCTCAGTTAAATTTGTTTTTGATGGAAGAGGGGAGGGCTGTATCATTTTTATACAGAACATCTAGCTCATACTTTTAGGGGGAGCTGTTGCTCATACCGGCAAGAACAGTTACAATTCGGGCGAAATGTGTGTTTTTGAAAAAAAAAAGCAAAATGAGCGTCGTAAGAATTGGTAATGTTGAAATTTCAAATAGTTCACCGATTGTGTTTATAGGTGGACCTTGCGCAATTGAGTCGCAGGAACACTGCATTTTTGTGGCGCAAAGCGTCAAAAGTATTTGCGATAAGCTCAACATTGCTTACATTTTTAAGTCGTCATTCGATAAAGCAAACAGGAGTAGTGTTGCTGGAAAGCGCGGCGTTGGCATCGAGGAAGGTCTGGAAATCCTGGCTGAAGTGAAAAAGCAAGTCGGTGTTCCTGTTTTGACGGATGTACATCTGCCGGAGCAGTGCGACAGAGTAGCTGAGGTTGCGGATGTCCTGCAAATCCCGGCGTTTTTGTGTCGCCAAACCGATTTGCTGGCTAGTGCTGCAAAAACCGGGCGTGCGATAAATGTCAAGAAGGGGCAGTTCGTTGCGCCGAGCGATATGCGGAATGTCGCCGCGAAGCTGGAGCATTTCGGCGCTAAAAACATAATGCTGTGCGAGCGGGGTGCGTGCTTTGGGTACAACAATTTGGTTGTCGATATGCGCGGGCTGCCGATAATGGCGAAGACTGGATATCCAGTGATATTTGATGCGACGCACTCGGTACAGCTGCCATCGGCGAATGGCGCGTGTTCCGGTGGCGAGCGTGAGTTTGCCCCGTTTTTGGCGCGCGCGGCGGTCGCGATTGGCGTTGCGGGGATTTTTATGGAGGTGCACGATAACCCTGAGGTGGCGCCGTGCGATGGCGCAAATATGGTACGCCTATCAGATTTGGAGCAGATTTTGACGGAGCTCATCGCAATTGATAAAATCTCGAAGCAGTACGTGCGGAGAATTTGATGGATTTTTCGGTGGATTTTAATAAAAATTTGCAAGAACTTAGAGACAAATTGGATGACCTTAATGCCGATGCAATGTTGGTTTCGATGAATAATTTCTTCGGAAATTTCGATTTAGACCACTCCGTTATTGCTGAAATTTCAGGGTTTACTGGCTCTAATGGGCGAGCGATAGTTTCGAGGAATAGGGCTATTTTGTCTGTGGATGGTCGTTATACAAAGCAAGCAGCTGAGCAAACGGATAATGCAATTTGGGAAATAAAAATGTATCCCGAATACGACACAAATGCGTTGGTTTCTGATGTTTTAAAGCCTAGGCAAACATTAGCAGTCGGTGCGTTTTCGATAACGTATAAGTCGTATCTATCCCTTCTTGAGGCTGCACGAAAGTCCAAGTTTGATGTAAAAATCTTAGATAAATTCCCGTTATTTGAACCGGCGACATCCTCGAAAACCATATATTTAATAGATAACGATAGGAAAAGCAGAATATCATGCATGCGAAATACTTTATCAAACGGAGAAGCGCTACTATTAACGGATAGCGCAATGATTGGTTGGACATTCGGTGTCAGGTGCGAGCCAAATGCCGATAAATGTGTGTTACCGAATTGTGTTGCTTTAATAACACACGATAGGAAACCTATGCTATTTAGCGATTTGAAACCAGAAAACCAATGCGAAGACTTCAAATTCTCTGATATTTCCAAGTTTGAAGAAATTATGAAGGATTTGCCGAAGTCCGAAATTGTTTTGGATTACTCCAGGACAAACTTGTATTTTCCAGAAGTATTGCAACGAAATGGGTTTCTGATAAAGTCGTCGAAAACGGACTACGGTATGTTCGAGGCAATCAAAAGTGAAGCTGAAGTACAAAATATGAAAGTCGCTTGTGAAAAAGCGTCATTAGCTTTTATAAAGACTTTAGCGTTTGCTGAAAATGCCAAGCAGACGAGCGAAATTGAAATAGCTGACTTTTTCGAGAATGAACTGAAGAAGTACGATGATTTTGTTTCGCTGAGTTTCAATTCGATTTCAGCTTTCGGATTAAATACATCAATTGTTCACTATAATCCGCATACTCACGGTAATGCCGAAGTTGCGAATGATGGTTTGTTTTTATTTGATGCCGGAGCTCATTTCAAAACTGCTACAACTGATATGACGCGGACGATTTATAGAGGCGCGCCAGGCTATGGGACAAAAAAGTTCTACACATCCGTACTGAAATCTGTTATCCTGTTCTCATCAGCGAGGTTTCCAGATAAGTCCAAGGCGTGTTCAATCGATGCGGTTGCCAGGTATTTTGTTTGGCAGTCGGGGAACGATTACAAATTCGGCACTGGACACGGCGTGGGCAGTTTCGCGAATGTCCACGAGCATCCACGGATATCGTCGAGTTCGAACGAAGAAATCACGACAAATATGGTCATTACGGTTGAGCCCGGGATTTACCGCGATGATTTTGGTATTCGTCTGGAAAATATGTTGCTGACGAAACCGGCTGAAATGCCTGGATTTATCGAGTTTGAAACCTTAAATTTCATACCATTTAGTCGCAAGCTGATTGATGTCGAGATGCTCAGCGATGCGGAGCGAGACTGGCTGAATGGTTACCACCAAAAGGTCTTCGACAAATTTGCCAATTGTTTGCGCGAAGACGATGTTACGTTTAATTGGCTTAAAGAAAATACGAGGAAATTATGAATATAAAGAATTTTGACAATTTTAAACAATTTGTTACTGCCAATGGATGCAAGCGCTGCATTATCCGCTGCGATTTGAATTTGCCGTCCGATATCGAGGACTTGTCGCGGGTATACGCTATCAAAGATACCGTACTGTCCGTTGCGGGTATGGGGCTGCAGGTCATTTTGATTTCGCACTACAAGCGTCCGAAACCTGAGGATGTTGGTAATCCAAAGTTTTCGCTGGAGCAAATCGTGCCGAGTGTTGCAAAGGTGCTTGGGCGTGACGTCGCTTTTGAGAAGCGCTCTATTTTCGATATTGAGCCAAATGCGATTACCGCACCCATAACGCTCCTGGAAAACTTGCGATTTTACGAAGGCGAGACCAAAAACGACGACGCACTGGCGGAGCGCCTGGCGCAGTTTGGCGATGTTTATATAAACGATGCGTTTTCGGTTTCGCACCGCGCGCATACCTCCGTCTGTGCGATAACCAAGCACCTACCATCGTTTGCTGGTCTGTCTATGATGCGGGAAATCGAGGGGATAACGCAGGCTACCGAAAATATCAAGCGCCCGTATACGGCGATTATTGGCGGCGCCAAGGTTTCTACGAAAATCGATGTGCTGAAAAAGCTGTCTTTGGAGGCGGACTATTTGGTCGTAGCTGGTGCTATGGCAAATACGTTTCTGGCGGCGCAGGGTCACGATATGAAAAAGTCGCTGATAGAGCCGGAGCAATTCGATACTGCGCGTGAGATTATGGCAAACGCCAACGCCGAGATTGTTTTGCCGATCGATTTTTGGGTATCGCAGAATGTTGAGACGAATGGGGTACATTGCGATTTGGCAAACATTCCTGATGATTGCGGGTGTTTCGACATAGGCGAAAAATCAACCGCTCGTATATTGGAGATAATCGATAAGTCACACACATTGCTTTGGAACGGAACGCTGGGATTGTTCGAGTTCGCTAACTTTAACTACTCGACTGAGCGCGTGTCGAAGCGCGTCGCCGAGCGTACCAAAAACAACGGGCTTATATCCATTACGGGCGGCGGCGAGACCATAGCATCGCTGGGGAAATACAAGTCCGATATGACCTTCGTCTCGACGGCAGGCGGCGCATTCCTGGAGTACATTGCTGGGTACGACTTGCCGGGCGACACCGCGTTAAAGGCATGAGCCTATAGATTTTTCGAATTCAGCGAAAAACTCGTCTTTGGATAATCCCGGCTGTATCGCGCATTTAAAATCTAGATTTATAGTCCCGGGGATTTTCCGAAATGAGTTTCGCGCCCAATGCTCGCCGGAATTTACGTGTGCTGGTATTACTGAAATATTTAGAGATTTGTATAACGCATATATTCCGCTTTTATACTCAACGTGCTCATCAGCAGAAGCACGTGTTCCGTTCGGGAATATCAGTATCGATTTGCCATTTTTATACGACTCGCTACCGGATTTTAGCAGTGTTTTGATAGCTTTTATTGGCGACGAGCGATCAATTGGTATGCAGCCAAGCCGCTTGAAATAAAGCCCTGCTATCGGTTTGTCCAAGAGCTCTTTTTTAATTACAATTGCAAGATTATCGAACAATATCGAGAATATAAATGTCTCCCACGCAGATTGGTGATTACAGCCAATTATAAATTGCCCCGCCGGAATGTTTTCGAGTCCGGATATTTTGTAATTCACCTTTGCGATATATTTTAGGCAAAATAAAAGCCACCTTGTTACTGGGCGATAACTCAATTTCAACGTCATCTCAGTCGAGCAAAAGTATGTTATGGGATACATTGTAGCAATGTACAATATAAAAATTGTATAAAACACAATATTAAATAAAATTGATCTAATCATTGTAATTCTCCATAAGATAGTTGTATAAAGTATTTTTACTAATTCCTGAATATTTGGACAAGGCAAAACTCAAATCCTTTTTCGAAATTTTCCCGACAAGTTCACTAATAAGCGGTTGAAATTCAGCTATTTTATCGGTATCAGATATTTCAGGCGGTGAAAGCAAAATTACAAATTCGCCTTTCGGTGTATTTTCCTTGAAATAAGAAATAACGTCGTCGAATGTTCCTCGAATAACCGTCTCATATATTTTTGTAATTTCTTTCACGACTGCGACAGTTCTGTTTCGAAACACGGGCGACATTTCTTCAAGTGTTTTTACAACTCTACCAGGCGCTTCGTAAAATATAAGTGTTGAGTTAATCTTCGATAGTTCAGCGAACTTACTCGCGTCTGCAAATCCAGCAAACATAAATCTATCGCTTGGTAATCCAGAAAGAACCAATGCAGAAATTACTGCGGATGCGCCGGGCACTACAGTATAAGGCAGTGAATTTTCAATACACGCATTGACTAATTTATATCCAGGGTCAGAAACCAATGGCGTTCCGGCATCTGAAATCAGGGCAAATGTTTTGCGCTGCAACGACATAAGCTCAATAATTTTCGGAATAATTTTAATGACATTATGGTCATTATACACCACTAGTGGCGTTTTTATATCAAAGTTTTGCAGTAATTTCGCAGAAACCCGAGTATCTTCGCAAAGAATATTATCAACACTCTTCAGAACCTCAAGAGCACGCAAGGATATGTCTTTCAGATTGCCTATCGGGGTTGAAACTACGTAAAGCGAAAAAAACATAAAATTTTATATATCTTGCACCAATAAGTTATGGGACATATAATATCACAAATAGCGTGTAGGACATTGTCAGATGCGTGTAACTGTAGTTGGTGCTGGATATGTTGGGCTAGTTTCGGCTGCTAGCTTTGGGAAACTTGGATTTGACGTTTGTTTAACTGGTATCGATACCAAAAAAATACGTGAAGCAAAAGCTGGAGTATTTCATACATATGAACCCGAGGTGCGGCGAGCTTTAAAAGAAGGCATTGAAGCAAAACATATTAGCATTTCGGAAAACCTAGCTGATACTATGGTAGGTTCTGACGCTATCGTCGTGGCTGTATCCAGCGCGAAGACAGAAGGCGTAGATTCCGATTTATCTTTTTTGCTTGGTGCGATGAAAACTATCGCTACAGCTCTTACTCGCGATAAATACAGGGGGATTTTTGTAAAAACTAATGTGCCTGCTGGAACTTGCCGCGGTATAGCTGAAAACTTCAAATCCATGCGACCAGATCTAACACCGGGAACTCATTATGACATTATTGCCAATCCAGGATTTTTGAGAGAGGGGACTGGGATTAAGGATTTTGTTACTCCGGAACGAATAATTATTGGTTTGGGGGAACAATCATCTAAAGCGCAAGAGTTAATTTCCAAGCTATATATGGCAGACATTTCCGATGCCCGTTTTATCATTACAAATTTTGAAACCGCTGAGCTTATCAGGTCAGTAATAACGAATTTTACAGCAATTGAAATGGCTTTTATAAATGAGATATCTGAACTTTGCGATAAATTGGGGGCTGATATAAATGCGGTCATAAAAGCTGTTTCGCTGAAACAAAGTTCTGGAAGTAATTCATTACAGATCACTCCCGCTATAGGGGGGACATCTATTCCAAGAAATATGAGAATTTTAGTTGGTGTTGCCAAATCATTAGGTGTGAACCTGCAAGTTTTGGAGGGGGCTCTGCGAAGTAATACTGAGCGAATATCTAAAATAAAAACTAGAATTATAAATTTGATAAAAGATGAAAAAGAGATTGCATCCCAAAAAGTGTCAATATTTGGTTTAACATTTAAGCCAATGGTAAATGATGTTAGGGAGTCAGCAAGCATACTGGTTATTAAGGAACTTTTGGCTAGCGGCGTCTCGGTTTTTGCGTACGATCCAGCATTGAAGCCGGATTCAAAAGAACTATACAGGATACCCAGTTCTATTTTGGAGAATAAAAATTTTCACTTAGTGAACTCAGCGTACGACGCGGCAATTGAGAGCGATATAATCGTTATTATGACGAATTGGGCAGAATTTTTGGCATTAGATTATAGTAAGATCTACGAACTTATGAATAAATCATCATCTAAAAAACCGGTAATATTGGACTATCGCAATATGTTGCTTAACCTAGACCTCTCCAGCTTTGTGTACATTTCTCAAGGAGCAATTGTCACAAGAAATAAGAAAAATCTGGGGCGTTAACAGAATATTAACGAAGTTGTCTTAAACTGATCTCAGTGAAGTTCGAGAGTTTACGCCCTGGAGGGAGATTTGTAGTATGAAGAAGATGATGTCGATTATTACTGGAACATTTTCTGCTTTTTTGCTCTTAAATACAGCAAAAAGCGTGTCGCTTGACGAGCCGGTTTCAAATGCAACGGAAGAAGTGTCTGAAGCGGTTACGTCTGACATACCTGAGGTGCCAGCTGAAGGCGTAATGAATGGCGAAATTGGAGGCGCGCAGGGGATAAATGTTTCATCGAACGAGGTACCACAAGTTACGAGCGCAGTAACGTCTTCTACTCCAGGTAACTCAAAGGCATCACCGAAAGTTAAAAAGGGTTCCTGGTGGGATGCAATACTGAAATTATTTAAAGTTACAGAGCCGAAGAGAACTTCTGAACAAGCGTTTAGCGATATGGTTCAAAATCAAAACGTCATCATCGATTTCAGCAATGTCACAGATTTTGCGCAAAACGGCGATGCTAAGATGCTTGAATATTACCAAAAGTTAGTGTCAACGAAGGCGTTTGGGACAAAATCTCCGAATATATATGTAAATCTCTCCAATACGGGTGTTACTTCGGAATTTATCCAAAAATGGGCGACACAATTTAAAAATGACAAAAAAACTGTTATATGGAATCTTTCGGATAACAAAAATTTAGACGATAGTGTAGTAGATGCGTTGGATTTTTCATCCATATACAGTTTAAATTTATCGGGGACATCAATTACTGATGCTGGAATTGCAAGAATTTCAGCGACTTTGGAAACAAACGGAATAGGGAAATTGGTGTGCATTCATCTATCGGGTTCAAAAGTAACAGACACTGGAGTTGCATCACTAAAAGCGTCTATGCAGAAGGCGGTCGAGCTATGGAAAACGCAAAACCCTGGCAAGGATTATAAATTGCAAGGCGCCGATAACAGTGGGGTAGTGTTTGAAAAAATTCCAACTTTGCCTAACAAAGGAGTGAAGAAACAGCAAGGCGGCGCTAATCAGTCTTCGGGTTCCGCGACTTCTGTTTCCATACCAAGTCCTGTAGCTGAAACTTCCATCCCTACTACAGATACTCAAGTCGCACAAGGGACAGCGAGCGAAGCTGAGGCGATAGTGCCGAGTACTCCGTCGAGTGAAACAGACAGCATGGCGGAAATGGAGGAGGCACTACCTACTGATAATTCATTGTCAGATTCAACATTAACGACAGAAGCACCTCTAGTTAGCGAGACCCCCGCGGTCACTTCAAAATCAGTTGAAGAGGAAGCTAATACCGCGCTTAATGATGCTGATGCAATAATATCGTCAACAGCAAATCCTGATACTGTGCCTGCAACGCTGGAGTAGTAACAAACAGAATGCCTTCTTTTATAATGGAGGCGTTTTTTTGTGCTTTAATTTTGCTAAGTTTTTCAAATTAAAAAGTAAAATCTGGGACGAAGAAATTCGTCAACATCAGGCTAATATTTTTTTTGCAAAAAGTGCTGCGAACTGCAATTGGAGCGATTTATCGTATCACTTTGTTCTCCGCAAGCAAAGAACGTATAATAAATTCCGTGAGATTTGAGGAATGGGTTATGATATACCTCGATTATGCAGCGACAACGCCGTGCGATACGGCAGTTCTTCAGGAAATGTTGCCGTATTTCAGTGAAGTTTTTGGAAATCCAAACTCATTGCATAAGTTTGGTATGGACGCGAAGGATGCCCTAGATATTGCACGAAGCAGGATTGCAAATGCTATAAATTCAAATTTTAATGAGATTATATTTACAAGTGGCGCTACGGAATCTACTAATATTTCCGTAATAAGAACTATGAATGCCCTGCAAAAATCTGGTAAAAATAGATTTTTGACATTACCTACCGAGCATAAAGCGACGTTAATGGTCGCGAATTATTTAAAAATGAATGGTTTTGATGTTGAATTTCTCGAAGTAAACCGCGAAGGAATACTGGAACTAGAAACATTAGAGAATGCACTGAGTGAACAAACTGGGATGTTGTCTGTATGTCATATAAATAATGAAACCGGAACAATGCAGGATATTCGTAAAATTATCGAAGTATGCCATAAATACGGTGTTTTAGTTCACGTCGACGCAACGCAATCTCTCGGGAAAACCAAGATAGATGTCAGAGATTTTGATATCGATTTCTTAAGCGCGTCCGGACATAAGGTATATGCTCCAAAAGGCATTGGTATTTTATTTTGCAAAAAAGCGAATATGAAATATTTGCGAGTTCCGAAGGCTAATCCGGAAGTAGAGTTTGGAATACGAGCGGGGACTGTACCCGTCGCACTTTGCGTTGGTATGGGAAAGGCTGTTGAGATCGCGAATAAAGATATAGACAAAAACTGGAACCATGCTGTAGAACTCAGGAAGTTGTTTATAGATGGGATAAAATCGCAATTAGACGAAATTTATATCAACGGTTCTGAAAAATCGAATTATCCCGGGATTATAAATATGAGCTTCAGGGGCTGCGAAGGTGAGGCGCTTATGATGGAGGCGAAGCGCATCGCGGTTTCATCCGGTTCTGCCTGTACTTCCAATGTCCTGTCGATTTCGCATGTTCTGGATGCTATGAAAGTGCCGGCGGATATTGCGCAGTCGTCGCTCAGAATATCGATTGGCAAGGATACGACCGCGGCTGATATGGAAATCGCCGTTGAGGATTTGGTGAATGCAACGAAAAAACTTCGGAATATGAGCCCGGTTTGGGATATGATAAAAGCTGGAATTGACGTTGATAGCGTATTCAAACGGTAAGAGGCGTGGTTATGAAGTATAGTGAAAAGACGTTAGAGTATTACGAAAATATCAAGAATATGGGAATCCTGAATGAGGACTTGCCCAATGTTGGTACCGGTATTGTCGGGTCGCCGTTATGTGGCGATGTTATGAAGTTGCAGTTGAGTTTTGATACGGATGATAGAATACTCGATGCGAAATTTAAGGTATTCGGTTGCGTTTCTGCCATTGCGTCAATGGAAAAAGTGACGACTTTACTGAAAGGAATGAGTATAGATGAGGCTTTGCAGATAAAGAATGCCGATGTTGCGAATTCTCTCGAGTTGTCTGAAATAAAAAAGCATTGTTCGGTTTTGGCGAAAGAGGCGATAGAAGCAGCGGTAAAGAATTATCAAGCAAAGAAAAATAAGGAAACGGATATGATAACGATAAGTGAAAAAGCGATTGTAAAAATGAAAGAGCTGATTGCGGAGAATAAAAGTGTTGGTATTTCAATTTCGGTAATTTCGGGCGGATGTTCGGGGATAGACTATACGCTAGCGTATGAGGCAGAGGAAGATAAATCAAAGACAAAGATAGTCATAGATGGTATAAATTTTTATTACGATCCGGCACTGGAGCTTCTGATAAAAGGATTGGCGATAGATATTGTCGAGAATAGTTTTGGTCACGGCTTTGTGGTAACTAACAAAAATCACGTCGGTTGTGCTCACTGTGATGGCAGTTGCGGCAGATGATAGCCAAACTGACCGGAACCGTCGATGAAATACTGGACGACTCGATAATAATCGATGTAAACGGCGTTGGATACCAAGTATATGCGACTTCAAGTTTGTTACAAGGAAGTGCTGTCGGTGCGCCAATATCCGTATGTATTGAGCATATAATAAAACAAGATGCGCAGTTTTTGTGCGGATTTCAGTCGAAAGAGGAGGCGGGAGTATTTAAGGTTTTACTTAATGTGCACGGAATAGGCGTGAGATCGGCACTGTCAATACTGTCGACGTTGTCCATAAGTGAAATAGCGACTGCGGTTGCGACCCAAGATGCCTCGATGCTCAGCCGAGTGTCGGGCATAGGGAAAAAGACGGCAGCGAGGATTTTGCTGGAGTTGAAGGACAAAACCCTGTCAGTACTAAAGGATGTTAATTATCAAAGCAATGAAACTTTGAATGACGCCATCCTCGGGCTTATTAGCTTAGGCTACTCTCGAAACAGCGTTGTTCCGTTGCTTCAGAAAATATCTCAGGAACTAGGCGTTAACGCAGAAACGAATGACCTTATTCGCCAAGCCCTTAAAGAAATACGTTGACATCACATACAAAAAAAGAGTTCGTCGCCGAAACAACGAACCCAGCAGGCGGGAGTAAATACCCCCTATTTTGTATTCTCTTCGATAGCTTTGGGCAACTGATCGGCAGATGATAAGCGCAACATCGTTACTTTATCGCCTTTCGTCAAGAATATCGCCGGAATGAGCGGTATTTTCAAACTTTCAGCCAACTTTCCATTAGCTGCTAATTTCTTATCGCAGCCATCCATCATGCCCTCGATCTCTTTACTATTGAACCCAGCCGCTTTTAACGCCGCGTCTATAGCCGCCTTATCCATATCTCCTTTTCCAGAGGTTATGTGTTCTATAAACTTCAGCGCTTGCTCGGCTCCCTTCTCGTATGTTGCTAAATACACCTTTGCCAAGGTAACCGAATCGTCACCCAACACAGCGACCGGAAGTATCTTGAAGCATATATCTTTTTTGGCTTTTACCAAATTCAATATATTCTTTTGCAACTCAACACAGGCTTTCTCTAGAGGATCTATAAAGCAAATCACCGAAGTTTTTGATTCCAGTTTGCCAAACTTCGAAGCCTGCTTTGAAATCTCAACGCTCTTTTCAGCAACTGATTTTTCTACTTGCTTTAGCTCATCTTCTCGCTGCTTTGCTATACCTTCTCCCATCGCATTCATAAGCAATTGCGGATTTTGCTTAACTGTTTCGATCATAATGCCCTTGATCTTTTCATCAAACGTCGAACTATCTACGGTTGATGTCGAATGCTTCGGGCAAAAATAAGAAGCTGCCGCGACGAGCAAAGCAAGAATGGACATAACCACACTAATTCTGCACCCGCAACCCGAACACTTCTGTCTGCTGTTTTCCATAAAATTTTCCAAAAACTCTAAATATACCTTCTCATTCTACGACAAATCTTCTGTCCGTACAAAAAAATCATCGTATAAAACGTAGTGCGAACGATCTTCTCCGTACCTGTGCTAATGCTATTCATAACCTGATTAAAGACAAGCTGGTGATAAGTCTACGCAAAGGTTTCGACAATATGGGTCGGAATTTGTGAAAAAGGTAGAAGATTTTTATGGGTCATTTTTGTCGAAATTGTTCGTAAAACGACGTTAATACAATCTGTTATATTGGATTGCGAGACTGAGGGAAGTAATTTTTCAATAAATCTTCCAACAACTCCTGACAAAGTCAAAATGGAGTCATAGCCAGCTATGTTACCGCCCAAAATGTCTGTCCATAAGGTATCGCCAATCATCGCAACCTTTTCACTTGGCTGAATAAATTGCTTAGCATAATCGTAAATTGCTTGATACGGCTTTCCAAAATAGACAACTTTTCCTCCGCGATTTTCATACATTTCTCCAATCGCTCCTTGACATAACACGGGTCTGCGCTCTAACGATGCACCGCTTCCTATTGCTTCTAGTGCAAAAATATCCGGATTTGCTATAACCAATGTTTTGTGATACTTCAGGCACAAATCTAGGATATCGGTAATTTCGTCGAAATCGTCAATATTGTGATAATCGAACGAAGTTAAATCTTCCATTGGAATTGAAGTTCCTCGTTTGTTTTTTAAGCAATCAGCAAAATAGATTTTATTTGCATTCACGTTTCCAACGTATACAAAATCTGCCTGTTCAATCGTGTCAACGCGTGTAAGGTTGCTGTTCTCAAAAATATCAGTGTTAGGTAAAAACGCTGAAAAATACGTATTGGCATTACCTATATGGTTTTTCAAGGTACGTCGAAACGCTTCTCCAGAGCTAATAAAAGTGTCAAAATGTACTCCTTTGCGCAAACCTTTTGCTTGATATTTCGAACGACATTGTTCAGCTGTCAGAGTTGTATTCGATAAAATCATCAATTTTTTACCCTGTGATTTCATTTCAGCTAAAAGTGCGAGGGCGCCTTTAAAAAAATCTCCCCCATCCCATAAAACACCATACATGTCGATTAAGAAGGCATCGTAATTTTTATACAGACTTGCAAGATTTTTACAAAACATAGAAAAATACACTCGCGACTTCCGACTAGCTCAGTATAGCAAGTTTTGTGAGATGATTTTCGCATTCGATTACAATCTTAATTTAAGACTTTTATACTGCTACCGTACGTTATTTTATGTATTTAACAGCTTATTTAAATAAGCCGTAAAAGAATTATATATAAATCTAATTGATTGATACGAATCCGAAATTGAAGGAGTCATCTTGGCTAATATGTGCGTTTTGGCGTGGATTATGCGAAAATTACAATGGGAAGTCATTTTGCAGAGCTTTCTGTGTTTTTGGATAGAATTGGGCGTTTGTTCATTGGTTTTCTTGCATCGATTGGCAGTTTGACGTTGTTTTCCATAAAGGCGATTTGGGCAGGAATTACGCCGCCGTATTATTGGAAGCAGATACTACAACAGGCGGTGCAAATCGGGTATTTTTCGCTGCCGGTCGTCGGTATGACCGCGCTTTTTACCGGTATGGCGATGACATTGCAATGTTATGCCGGGTTTTCGGAATTTACCGCTGAAAATGCAATACCTTCTGTCGTTATGATTGCGATGACGCGCGAGTTGGGACCAGTACTTGCCGCGCTTATGGTTGCCGGGCGGCTTGGCGCCTCAATGACTGCTGAAATCGGGACTATGAAGGTTACCGAGCAAATCGATGCCTTGACTACTCTTTCGGTAAATTCGTATAAATATCTGGTTTTTCCGCGCATTTTGACTGGCACTTTTCTCGTTCCATTTTTGGTTTTAATTGACGATATCATAGGCATACTCGGCGGGTACCTCGTTGGGGTATATTATCTCAACTTTAATGCGGCGAATTATATACGTAATACTCTAGAATCGATGGTTACTTGGGATATTGTGTCTGGGTTAATAAAAGGCGCAGTCTTCGGTTTCGTAATATGTCTGATGGGTTGCTACCAGGGGTACTTTTCGAAGGGTGGCGCCGAAGGGGTAGGGCGTGCGACAACCAATTCGGTCGTTACTTCGTCAATTATGATACTTCTACTTGACGGTATTTTGACATTTGCATTGTTTTAGGGAGAAGAGCATGGAATACGTAATTGAAGTCGAAAATCTATCGAAATCCTTTGGAAGCAAGGAGGTTCTACAAGGGATATCGATGAAAATCGGGCGCGGCGAATCATACGTAGTTATAGGTGGGTCCGGCTCTGGAAAATCAGTGTTAGTAAAATGTATTTTGGGGCTAATAGAACCTACAAGCGGCGTAATAAAGATAAATGGGCAGGATGTTGCCAAGTTGTCGCAAAAAGAGCTATTTAAAACGAGATTGAAGTGCGGCGTTTTATACCAAGGCGGCGCACTATTTGACAGCTTAAACGTTATCGAAAACGTTTCTTTTGGGCTCATATACGGATTACAAGTTCCGCAAAAGGAAGCGTATAAAATAGCGTTGGAGAAACTCGAAGCAGTCGATTTAGACGAGACAGTCGCGAAGTTATACCCGTCCGAGTTGTCTGGAGGAATGAGCAAACGAGTAGCCCTGGCACGAGCTATCGCGACCGATCCGGACATCATATTTTTTGACGAGCCGACAACCGGGCTTGACCCGATAACGAGCGGGATTATTAACGATTTGATAGTACGGTGCACCAAGGAAATGGGGATATCGGCGGTTTCGATTACCCACGACATAAACAGCCTAAAACACATTAGCGACCGCGTCGGGTTGCTTTTCAAGGGCAAAATCATCTGGGAAGGGACGAATAAAGAGCTGCTCGCGACCGACAATCCGTACGTCGTGCAATTCATAAACGGCAACGCCGAAGGACCATTTACGACACAAGGATAAATTGGGTACCTGCCGTCAGCTCAGTTTGTTCAGTACGTTTGCGACGGTTTGGTCCTTTTCCTTGCTGCCGCGCGATGAGCCGAACTCGAAGTTGTACGCATCCTTGAGGCACGAGCCGAAGATCCCGGCGATGGTCGAGATAATGCCGACGGCTTCGCCCGGCAGGTCGCGTTTGTAAAGGCAAATTACACCGAGACAAGCAATGAGCCCGATTGCCGCGCACACCACCATAATGTCCGCACGCCGATTGCGTCGTCCGGAGTTGATTATCGCGATGTCGCGCGTCCTGGCGTTTTCTTTGTCGCGGATTATCGCCAACTCGATTTTGCGCTCAGAATCAAGCAACGCCTTTTCAAAAAGTTGGTGCATTCGCCTGTCAGACTTTATTTTGTCAACAGCCTCCTGTTCGGTACAGCTATGTGTCACTTCTTTTGCGATTTCCAGGATTTTCTGCGAAATCGATTCAGCTTTTGTGCCAGACAGCCATTTGGCTATCTTGGGCGAAAATTGCGCTAACGAAAGAGCAGCTTGTAATAAAGATATAGACATATTTATTTCTCCTTTCTAAATATTTTTTTATTATTGGAAATGCTTCACGTGAAACATTTGTAATTAGTTGTAAAAACTCCGTATATACGTGATTGTTCCTAAAACTTCTTGAGTTAGATATATGGCTAGATACGACTTTTATAGTGTTTTTCATAAAACGTTATTACAAATAACTTAAATCTACTAGGCAAACAACTCATGAAAGCTATTTGCCGCGATAGTAGCAAAGCTGCTAGAGTTTGCAGCCCACGCCAAGTTTGAGCGTGTATTCTCCATGTTTTACGGTCGTTTTTGTGTTGACTTTATATGTCGCATTCCCATCTTTTAGAGTAAGCTCGCCGGGGATTTTCTGCTTCTTTGAGAACACGTACACGCCTTCGAATTTGATGAACACGTTGTTACTGAATGTATACCTTGTGCCTGCGCCCAACACAGGGTGAAACGTCCGTTTGTTTTTAAAACCGAGGTACTTCGTTGCAACCATCTTCATTCCACCGATGACATATATATCGGAGTTTCCATTCACTCTGTAGCCTATATACGGCGTTATTGATATATGGTATTTCTGCTTTGCGACTTTTATTTTGTCGCCCTTTGAGTATTCGTTTGCAATTCTTTTGATTATTGCATTATCGGAGTCGAAGTATTTGTATCCAGTTTCAGTATATCTTCCACCTATACTGCCCCCCCCCCGCAATACTCGCGCCAATAAATACATTATTCATCAAGTATTGTGCTGCTACTTCTGCTTCAATAAACGGCACACACTTCGTTTTACGTATGCTCGCTGCGTTCCAAGCGTTTATGTCGTTATTCGCGATTTTTGTGCTCATAGTTAGGTCTTTTTCGCCGATGTCATAATGACTAATGCTGGCACCCGAGTTTATTCCCGCTAGGAACTCGAAGCAGTTATTTGGCGTTACTTGTGTTGCGTATGTCGTACTGATCACTGGTATTGTTAACAAAAGTTTTTTCATGATTTTTCTCCTTATCAAAAAAGCGTTATCAAAAACGTTATCATAATAACCTCGGTAATTTTATATCATCTCGAAGTTGTTCGCTATCCGAAACGGGGGACATGCTCCCCCTCCTTTATTGTTTCAGCACCAGTGCCTTTATCGCGTCGAAGTTGACCACGTCGCCTCCAATGCGCTTTGTCGCGTAGAACTCGACGTATGGCTTCGCATTGAACGGGTCTTTCAGTATGTTTATCACTGGCTTTTCAGCGATTTGGTACCCCTCATATAGGTTCGCGAACAGCACGGGCACGCACTGTTTCTCCTTCTCCGGAACCGAAACCTTCGGCATATCGTCGCAAATGACAACCGGATACCCCAGCAGCGTGTCCGGAATGCCGTGCGCAATCGAGTTTTGCCACAGGAACTTGCCGTTGGTCGCATCCTTTAGCGTTCGTATATGAGATGCGGCGTTACGCGACATAATCCAGGCGGCATTTGCGAGATACTTCGACGGTAGCTTTTCCATAAGTTCGACAATCTTCGTGTAATCGGCAATTTTGCCAGGCGCGCCCCCGACGACGCCCTCAATTTGACGTGGCTTCCGCTCGCCAAGCGAAATGTCATACTTCAAAATCCCCTTGGGCTGCGAAATCCCGTCGCCGAACAAAAACGACTTGTTTTCCGAAGCAGCCATCTGGGTCGTTATCTTATCGTGTATGAATTCCTCGACATTCGCGGTGTCGTCCTCGAGCAACGTATGTGAAACGCGCGGTTTCGCGTAAAGCTGGTGCAAATGTATCGAGACCTTCGTAATCGCCGATATCTCCTCACACTTTATGAGTTCGTCGGTAATCCAGCCGGACGTTTCGGCATCGTTCGTATCCACGACGACATCGAGCCTGTCATTAGACGTATACGTTACTTTCGCAAGCGATTTTATCGGGCTCAAAATCTGAATTTTGCTTGTTATAGCATCCGAAATTGATGTTGGAAGATCAATCTTCGCTTGATCATTTGGGTTTCCCCTCAGAAAATTTAAAAATTTCTTCGCATCCGCATCTAGCGTGCGGTTCGGGTTATCCATAGGTATGTTCATATTTTCCTCCTTGAAAATTAAAAAAGCTTAAACTAACATTTGTTTGAGATCGTTTGAATTGCTGGGTCGCATAGCTCAGTTGGTAGAGCACTGCGTTCACATCGCAGGCGTCACAGGTTCGAGTCCTGTTGCGACCACCAGATCCTCCCCGATCCTGTTTTTAGGTTAGGACACGATTTTTCGGCACGTCAACAACAAAAAAGTCCCATAAAATTTTAGATAATTTTATTGCATGGGATTGGATTTTTTAGAATTACATAATGACACGGGTAATATGGAGATTGCGGAAATCCTATTGGAAAAAATATGCTATAATGAGCGAAGTTTAGTTTTGTTTAGGAAAAATATGAAAAAGTATTTGCTTTTAGTGACAACTTTGGTTACTGCAAGCTGTGCCAAGGAATGTCAGAACGGGAACCGTTTCGAGTTTTTGGCTGGGGTAAATACCGGCTTTAATATCGGAAAATACGGAGTTAATGGAAATGATTTTAGTTATGATGTGAAATCAGTTGAAGGAGATGGATCCACATTCCATATCTGGAACGAGAAGGGGGCAAGTAAGTCAAAATTTGCACCATTTATTGAGGCAGAGTTAGCAACTCAATACTTGATGACTAATACTTTTATTGGAGTTAGTATTGGGGGGGGGGCTTAATAAATCGCAAGTATAAATTAGATTATATCATGAATTATAAAATCACTCCCGAACCTGAAGATGAGGAAATTAAGGAAGCGCTTAAGAAAGCTCCTAACACATTCAAATACGAGACAGCGAAGCAAAAGTATTATTTATATGCGACACCATACATAGGGTATAAAGTTAACGAAAATTTCGATATATATGCCGTTGGTGGCTTGAGAATGGTAAGGTCTAAGTACCTTGAGAAAAAAAACAAGAGTACTTGGCATCCAACGGTTGGATTAGGCGCACATTACACATTTAGCAATGGCGTCTTTATGAAATTTGAATATGGTCATGTGTTCAAAAAAAAGAAGGAGGTTTCTGACGAAGAGGAGGACAAAGAAGACGGTATACTCCTAAAAGGTACCGGCAAAGTCAGAATACATCACAGCGAAAACATCTTAAAACTGGGTGTAGGTATAAAGTTTTAGGATTATTAAGTCAAGGCAACCCCAAATCTGTAAACTGGGGTGCCTTGTGCTTAGTTATTCATTAACGGACACTTGTTTGATTAGTTGATTTACTACTCGTCTTTATAAAAAAGTACGATACAACAAGACACAACAAAACAATGCCGATGATCATCGTTGCGAGGGCATTTATTGCAGGAGACAACCCTATGCGCACGTTCGAGAAAATCAGTATTGGTAGCGTTGTCGATCCGGGACCGGTCAAGAAGCTAGCTATAACTAAGTCATCGAGCGATAGCGTAAATGCAAGTAACCACCCGGCAAGTATCGCATTTGATATAATCGGTATTTTTATTTTAAAAAACACACTCATTGGTTTCGCTCCAAGATTTAGCGCAGCTTCCTCTACGGACTTGTCGAACGATAACAGCCGCGCACGAACAGTCATATGAACGTATGCCATTGATGCCATTATGTGCCCTATAGCAACAGTTACTATGCCGCGTTCTTTCGGGAAACCCAGCACGGATTCCATACTTATAAACAACATCAACAACGAAAATCCGACGATGATTTCCGGCATAACTATCGGCATTACAATGACATTGAGCAGAAAGTTTTTTCCACGAAAAGCCCCGGTATTCGTCGTCGCGACGGCTGCTAATGTGCCTAGAATTACAGCACCAGAAGCCGATATACAGGCTACCTTTAGGCTCGTTACCATTGCCCGCATCAGGTCTTCGTCATCAAAAACCTCATTGAACCACCGCAACGAAAACTTCGTCCAAACAGATGGTATTTCAGAGTCGCTAAATGAATTTATCATAAGGAAAATTATCGGGATA
>CACXNL010000004.1:0-38543 GCA_902769055.1 uncultured Pseudomonadota bacterium
GAAGGCTATTACGATGCGGTCCTCATGGACATGCGCATGCCGGAAATGGATGGGCTGGAAGCCACCAGGGCCATCCGCGCCATGGACAGGGCGGACGCCGCAGCGATACCGATCATAGCCCTGACGGCCAATGCCTTTGACGAAGACGTCCAGCGGAGCATGCAGGCGGGATTGAACGCGCACCTTTCAAAGCCTGTGGAACCGGAGGCCTTGTTCGAAACCCTGGAGAGCCTGATCGATGGCCAGGGACCGGCACCGGCTGGAGCTGTACTAGCTCTTTTCCCGATAATCCTATACAACGCTTTTGGATTTGAAGTTTTCAAAAACGAATATTTATGCGCTTTTGATGTTATTGTGTCGGGCGTCCTTTGTATATCACGTATACCGACATTATCCATAAAAAAATTCCATATAAAACGTTCACAATTTACGCTGTTTATGTTGGGTGCATTCTTAGCAATAGGAATAACGTTTGCATACACTTGGCGAATGTTCTGCGTTATAGTAATTACCTATATCGCGAGCATATTTTTCTGTGCACGGAGAGCAAAAGCTATTTTAGAAATTGCTCAAGTCAACAATCATGATACGCCAGATACACATAAATAATTTTAGAAACCATGCGAATCTAAGGATAACAATACCAGACGATCGCCGCATGGTAGTGCTGTATGGCGAAAATGGTATAGGAAAAACGAATGTTCTTGAAGCGATATCATTGTTTTTTACATCGAATGGATTACGGAAAGCGAAATATGAGGATCTAATATGCAGAGATACGGAACAAAACCACTGGAGTATACGTATAGAGGCGAATGCTGGAACGTTTTTTTCCGGATATATACGTGACACTAATTTTGGGAAAAGGGTATACAAGATAAACGAAAAGAGTATAAGAAATCTTGAGGAATTTCAGAAAGAACACTACATTCTCTGGATGACATACGAAACAGATCGTTTGTTTATGCAGGCGCCATCGTATCGTCGTGATTTTATAGATATGTTTTGTAATGTAGTAAATCAAGTGCATGCGCAAAATATAAAAGATTATGAGAAATTAACGAAAGAGCGCTTAAAGATACTAAAAAAATATTGCGAGAGAGGAATAACTGCCGATATTTCAAAATGGCTTGATATCCTCGAAGCAAAGATTGCAGATTTTGGACTACAAATAGCAACCGAACGAAGTCGTATGGCTTCCACTTTAGAACAATACCAGATAAGAAGTGGCGAATTTCCATTATTTAAATCGCAAATGATCGGAGGAGTAGAAACAGAAATATTGAAAAGCGATAACAGTATCGAAGCGTATAAAATAGAATTATGCAATAGGCGCCAGAAGGATGGTTTCGCCGGAGCAACAACTCTCGGAGCCAACCGTAGCGATTGGCTAGTTACTCATGAAGAAAAACATATAGAAGCGTCACAATGCTCAGCTGGGGAGCAAAAAATGCTTATATTGGCAATTTTCTTTGCATTTATTCTACATAACATAAAGAACGACAAAAGGAGCCTTATTATATTGCTAGATGATGTAGTAACACATCTTGATACAAATCACCGCAACTTGCTATCTAGGTATATCAAAACACTCATATCGCAGTCTTCCAATATTTCAGTTTGGCTTACTGGAACAGATAAAGAACCGTTTAATGAACTCAGCATGGACGCCCTATTTATAGACATGGCAACAAAGAATTAGTTTTTTCACAGCCAAGTCGAGATAGAGCGGTTGTGGAATATTTTAGCTAACTGTTTACTACAAAATTTTTGATTGTTTCCTTTTTGCGGATAAATATAGGAATTCCTGTTGCGATGAAGATACATAAGACCAAAATCGACGAAAACACATCCTGAGACAAAGTAAATATGCAGAAAATTGAAGCAAATTCTGCCAACATCATTGCCTTTATGCGCTCCTTCTTAGTTTTGTACCACTCCCGAATCAGCTTCATATACGAGATGCTACACGCTAAATAAACGAACAAGAATATGCTCACCAACATATCGATTAGTTTTCCCAAGCCTCCGTGATGCAATTGTTCAAGCAATAAAAACGGTAGAGTACCGATTGCAGCTATCACTATCGCTGCTTTGGGCGCTCCGGCTTTGTTTACTTTGCCAAAAACAGCGGGGAAAAGCCCATCCTTGTATGCTCCATACGCTATTTGTCCACCTGTCAATGTCCAGGCATTCAGCGTCCCAATGCAAACAACCGCAGCCAGTACAGAAATTGCCATTCCACTAGAATTTTCGAATATCGAGCTCAAAACAACAGCGTATGGCGCTGACGTTGCTTCCAACTTTTCGAAACCCACAACACCCGTTATTGAAATTGTATTCATAAGGTATACCAAAGCAACCGCCGATGTTCCTATTATGATTGCCCTGGGGATTGTCCTTTTGGGATTTTTGACACTCTCCGCCGGCGCTGTTGCACACTCTACGCCGATAAATCCCCAAAAAGTTAGCAATGCTGTCTGCGATATCGTCGTTAAAATATCACCACTAGTTGCAACTTCCTTTGGTGAAACCTTGAAGAACGACGGGTCGAAAAACATAAAAAATACAAAAGGCAAAAGTAGCAATGGCAAAATCTTTATAACGGTTAATACGGTCTCCAATCTTCCAGAAAACTTCATACCTAAAGTATTTATGTATGATATGGTAAACAAAATCAACATTTCTATTGAAAGCACTTCAATTGAAGACAATTCGCCCGTCACAACGGTCAAATAACTCACAGCAGTTACCAGCAAAATTGAGTTACTAGACCAGGATACTATCCAGTAAATCCAAGCAGTAAAGAAACCGGCAACACGACCAAATGCCGCAGTGACATATACGTGAGGTCCCCCACTTTTAGTTATGTGCGACGATAAATCTGAGAACATTAAGGCAAGAGATATCGCCCCGGCAACTGAAACTATCCATCCCAACAAGCCAATCGTCTTAAATGGTGCTAATTGCGACGGCAAAACAAACGCCCCCGAACCCAATTGGCTACCAATAACTATCGAAACCAGCGATATAAATCCTAACTCTTTACCTTTTATCATACTGACCTTTCGCCAAAGAACTTGCTGTATCGCTCCAAATGGAGTCCACACCGCTTCCCAAGAAGTGACACCTCCATATCCTATATTCATTTATGCTGCATGTCAAAATGAGCAAACTTTATTTCACTAGATATGAAGGACGTTAACTTTAACAGGCAACACCGCCAAAGACATCCTTTTTTTAATCACAAATGACATTCGGCATCCAAAGCATTATCAAACCGCTGTCTCTTTCTCCGCCTTAATACACTTTGCTTTTGAAAAGAGATTAAAGAAATTCCTATCTGTAATGTCTGATATTTCCGCAACGGTTTTGCCCCTCAGAGCAGCCACACATTCCGCAACAAGAGTTACAAATGCTGGTTCATTTACTTCCCCTCTATGCGGCACCGGCGCTAGGTACGGAGAATCAGTTTCAATCAAAAATCTGTCTTCAGGTACATATTTTGCAATTTCTCGAAGCTCTTCTGATTTCTTAAACGTTATAACTCCCGAAAAGGAAATGTAATATCCTAAGTCCAAAACTTTTTTTGCATTCTCTAGGGAATCCGTGTAGCAATGAAAAACTGCATGCTTTATTTCATATTCAGAAATAATATCTAAAATATCCGGAAAGCATTCCCTTGCATGAAAAATATAAGGCAAATCAATACTCTTGGACAACGACAGCATATCGCGTAACAACTCTTTCTGCGCTTCTCGTGGATTACCTTCCTCATAGTGATAATCCAACCCAACCTCACCAATGGCTACCACCTTCTCCTTAAGAGCCCATTTTTTTAGAAGTTCCAGATCTCTTGGTTCTTGCGTGTACATGGGATGAACACCGACAGAACAAAACACATTATCATGCTTTTCAGCTATCTCGATATTTGTCGGCATCGTACCGAAATCAGTACCGATAGTTAGTATATGGTTCACACCAACCAATCTCGCTAATCTGAGCTTCTCGTCTAAATTTTGATAAATTCCATCGAAGTAGAGATGGGCATGCGAATCATTCATTTAGCCGTCAATCCAAAATTCCTCTACATAATTGAAACTAATTTCAGCGAAACCGTCAACTTACAACGCCTTTTCCATAACATTACACTAACCAGGTAAATAATTTTTATCGTTCTAAATACTTTTTCAGGTATTTTCCAGTATAACTTTCTCCGCACTCGGCAACATTTTCAGGAGTACCTTCAACGACCACACTTCCTCCGTTTTCGCCCCCTTCGCGTCCGATGTCTATAATCCAGTCGGCAGTTTTAATCACATCCAAATTATGCTCAATAACTACGACCGAATTGCCCGCATCAACAAGTATTTGTAATATATTAAGCAACTTGTCAATATCATCCATGTGCAGACCGGTTGTTGGTTCATCAAGGATGTACAACGTATTCCCAGTCGATTTTCTCGAAAGCTCTTTTGCTAATTTCACACGCTGAGCTTCACCGCCCGAAAGTATCGTTGCCTTGTGTCCCAAAGTCAAATATCCCAAGCCGACACGGCACAAACAACTAAGTTTTTGAAAAATACTTGGTTGGTTCTTGAAAAACTGAGTACATTCTTCGATTGTCATATCGAGTATATCAGAGATGCTTTTACCTTTATATTTCACCTCCCTAGTCTCACGGTTAAAACGAGCGCCATGACATTGGTCACAGGTAACGTACACGTCTGGCAAAAAGTGCATCTCAACTTTTATGACGCCATCGCCCTTGCAAGCCTCGCATCGTCCGCCTTTAACATTGAACGAAAAACGGCTATTTGTATATCCTCTCGCTTTTGCTTCGGGCAAACTAGCGTATAAATTTCTAATATCAGTGAAACACCCAACATACGTTGCCGGATTCGATCTCGGCGTTCGTCCTATCGGGGATTGATTTATATCTATAACCTTATCTATTAGCTCAATATTTCGAACATCACCCAATTCTTTGACCTTTATGGTGCCTCGGTTCAGTTTTTCATACACAGCCCTGAACAACGTATCTATAACCAATGTCGATTTTCCTGATCCGGAAACGCCAGTAACGCATGTAAAAACTCCAAGCGGAATTTTCACGCTCACATGTTTCAGGTTGTTTGCATAAGCATCAACGATTTCTATCATCCGCTTCGGATTAGTATGCCGCCTTCGTTTGGGAACCTCGATTTTCTTTTCACCCGAAAGGTATTGCCCTGTCAGACTATTCGGATTTTTCTTTATATCTTCGACAGTTCCCTCAGCGCAAACATGCCCACCATGTACGCCAGCTTTTGGACCTATATCGATTATCCAATCGGAGGCATACATCGCATCTTCATCATGCTCAACAACAATTACCGAATTTCCATAATCGCGCAACTCTTTCAGAGTTTCGATTAGACGATCGTTGTCTCTTTGATGCAAACCAATCGAAGGCTCATCTAAAACATACATAACGCCGGTCAATCCAGAACCGATTTGGGAAGCCAGCCGTATTCTTTGGCTTTCACCACCCGATAATGTCTCTGAAGCCCGCGATAATGTCAAGTATTCCAATCCAACATTTATGAGAAACTGTAATCTGTTCTTTATCTCGACAACCAACTTTTCAGCAATAGATTTTTCTTTTTCATCAAGTTGTTCCCACAGATTAACTACCCACTCCTTCATAGCTGTAATAGACATAGCCGAAACTTCAGCTATGTTTTTGCCCTTAACCTTAACAGCTAATGCTTCCTCGGAAAGCCTTGTCCCATTGCACTTCGGACAAATCTCTCGTTCTGCGGAAGCGAATATTTCATCAATTTCTTCCTCTTCTTGCTGAAGTTTTTTTCCGAAAAATCCATACGTATTGGCAATCCCGCCCTTAAAACCAAGCCCTCCACAAGATGGGCAAGCTCCTTTTGGACTATTGAATGAAAATAAACGCGGTTCTATTTTCTCTATACAAAAGCCAGATACTGGACAAGCCAAATGCTCCGAGTATACCCTTTCAGCTCCTGTTTCAAAGTTCCTTGTTATCAACAAACCGTTCGCATGCTTTAACCCTATACTTACCGAATTTGCTAATCTTTGTTTTAAATCCGCAATCTCTGCTTCATCTGAAGGAATAGATATCCTGTCCACGACTATAGAAATATCATGCTTTACGTTTTTTAATAACGGTGGAACTTTGTCTATCTCATGCAAAACTTTATCGACAAAAACCCGTGTAAAACCAAGTTTTTGCATCATATACAACTCAGCCTTAAATTCCCCTTTCTTTTGTCTTGCTATAGGAGACAGAATGTAAAATTTTTGCCCAGGTTTGTAACTAGCTATTGCATCTACTATTTGCGACACCGTTTGCGCTTGGATTGGCAATCCAGTCGCTGGTGAATATGGTATTCCAATCCGGGCATACAATACCCTCAAGTAATCATATATTTCAGTTATTGTCCCGACAGTTGATCTTGGATTTTTCGATACGGTTTTTTGTTCAATTGAAATCGCCGGACTTAATCCCTCGATTTTGTCAACATCCGGTTTCGGCATCAAATTTAAAAACTGTCGCGCATACGCCGACAAACTCTCAACATACCGTCTTTGTCCCTCAGCATACAGCGTATCGAAAGCTAACGTCGATTTTCCGGAACCACTAAGACCAGTTATAACAACCAGTTTGTTCTTAGGAACGTCAATATTTATATTTTTTAGATTATGCTCCCTGGCGCCCCTAACTTTTATGTATTCACTCATCTTACCCTCCAGATATTTTAGTTTTTATTGCTCTTACTGCTCTATCCGACTCAAAGAAACAAGGGATAATATTCTTTTTCTTGTTTGCATACGTCACCGCATCCCCGACAGCATAACAATTTTTTACCGAAGTTTCCATATTATCCAAGTTTACCTTTATCAAGTTTTTTTCGGTTTCAATTCCCAAATCTTTTACTATTGAACCTGGATTAGCGATAAAACCGTAGCAAAACACAATGTGATCTGGCGTATATTCCTTTTTATCGGTATATACGTATCTTTTTCCAGCGAATTCTCTCAGTTCAAGAATATTCTGGTTCATCTCTAATTTGATTTTTCCGGCATTCACTAATTCTTGTATTTTCACTATCTTGTGAGGCTCACATGTGAAATTCTCTCTGCGGTGCACTATCGTGACATGCTTTGCTATTGGAGCTATATCAATCGTAAAATCTACCGCGGAATCTCCTCCACCAGCTATCACAACATTCTTCCCGCGATACAACGCATGGTTTAAGCAATAGAACTGCACAAAATCGGAACTCTTAGGTATCTCGGATACACCTTTAATTGTTACGGGAATATTTGGCTTCATTTCACCAATGCCTGTTGCTAGGATGATATATTGCGCGGATATGCGTATATCGTTATCTCCATCGTTGCATGCGCTAATGCTTCGTGCTTCAATTCCGAACTTATTTTCCGACGTCTTATTTATTTTTTCTACTCTGTAACCAAAAAACTTATGCCGTATTGTGGTCAAGCATTGCTCTGAAAGTTTCAACACATAATCCTTTGCTTTAACGCCAACATAGCCCGGCACGCCGTACACTGTCTTCTCTGGATACAAAGCCATGCACTGTCCGCCAGGCACCGCCAGCTCATCAACCACAGCACAGCCGATACCCATCAAGGAACAACAGTAAGCAGCATACATCCCCGCTACTCCGGCTCCGATTATGGCAACATCAACTCCAAACTCATTATCAAAAGGAGTACTTAACGCATCTGAATTAGTCACAGCGTGCATTAAGTTATTTTTGTTCTTCCCCAATTGCCGCTTTAACTTTGTGACTCATCCTGGATATTTTCCTAGCTGCCGCATTCTTATGGACAACCTTTTTGTTTACGCCCTTCATAATTTCCTTCTGCATCTCGGAAAAAGCCCTCAAAACACTCTCTTTGGAAACTTTTTCAGCTATCGCTTGCTCCAGCCTTCTTATAAAAGTCCTTATCCTGTTCATTCTGCTAGCATTAACAGCATGCTGTCTAGCTGACCTTCTTATACTTTTCTTCGCGGATTCATGAGAAGCCATGTAATTCTTCTTGTAAATAACCAACAACTAGCAAGTATGGTAGCATGAATTCTTGCCCTGCTCAAGTGATATCAAACACTATTTTTATTTTATTTATAATCAAAAGTATTTATTGGTTAATAATTTGTGTTGTTTATAACAATATGTCAATATATAAGTAGAAGGATGTAGTTTTAGAAGGAGGGAAACCATGAATATAAACAAACATCTTTTAAAAACGTCGATGACGCTTATGGCGCTCACATACGGAGGAAATATGATGAGCGTTGCAGCGATGGAGAGCGACGTGGGTAACGAAAACTTAATCAAAGATGAAATAACAACAATCGATAAATACGTCTTCAAAGGAGGTACAGTGTATTTCAAAAATCCGTGCTACAGAGCAAAGAAAAAAATCGAAAAGAAACTGGGATTAGAAACGGCGGAAACCGTTGAAATAACGAATGGTAGTGCGCTGAATTTCGCCGCCAAAGATGGTGCGGGAAACATAATTCGAGTATTTTCCAGATTAGCTGAAGCACCAAATCCAAACGGCATATCGCACTCTGGTTTTGTTGTTAACCTTGATCCGCGAGAGATGTATCACACAGTGCTCGACATTATGCCTGGCGGCAAAGAGCATACTGAATCATCACTGTCAGCAAAAGCAGGAAGAGCGATACTTCGCGAATTGGAACAATCGCACAAATCTGTCATAAGTGCGGTCAAATTTCCAGAAGTTAAAGCATCATTCGCCATTGAGTCGTATGGTTCAGCAGGCGAAGTTTTGCGCGGCATTGCTCCTCACGTCCATATAAGGGATTTAAGCAACCGAATATCTGAATATAAAGGTAACGTATTCGTTCGACCATTATACACAAGCATTTCACCTGAAGTAACAATGGACTTTATGACAGAATACGTCGGCAGACCGTACGAGAATATCAAAACATTAAGCGAACTCTTAGGTTCGGTTAAACATGCAAACACTGAAGAGCGTGTCGAAAACGTGTTTTGCAGTGAACTAGTCTCATTGTTTTACAAAAAAAGCGGGGTATTCAGTAACGACATAACTTCAAGCAACGTCATCCCGGCATTTCTCAGTAGTGGTGCCGGAGATGATGATCTCCTATTAACAGAGGCATCAGATGACGTACCTCTCAAGCTGTCATTTGCCATGTTTGATCCGATGAATAAAACCAAAGATGGTAATCCATCATGCTTAACGCACTGCATATACCACACCATTATGAATACTCTTCTGTGTTGCTGCAGACATGACGAAGGACAATAATCCCCAGCCTTTCATTAGGCTGGGGCGCTGTGCCATAAATGCCCTCCAGTATTGTCGAAATCTCTATTTATGGAGTTGATTGAATGTTAACAGTTGTGCCTTTTACAGGAGGTATTTTTATTAGCACTTCATGATTTAGGGAAATCAATCAACTCCTGTTAGGAGTATAGCAAAGTCGGAACAGAAATGCGACATGAAAATACATAAAATTTTAAGAAAATTTTATGTAAATGGCGATATGTTGTAATTATGTTACATGTTTTGTTGATTTCTGAGCATTCATTCAACTAAATGCCTTCCAATTTTCTATAGAAAAGCATCCTTGAACAAACAACGTGGCACATATGAGCTGTCGATGGAAACAGAAAAATTATCGCAAATTTTATATATTTAACCCAGAAAATCAAGATCTCTGGTGCAATTTTTATTTTTTTATACGATTTTGGCAAAAAAAGTTAAAAAATGTGTTGACAAAGGTCGCGGGGGGGGGAGAATTAACTTGTAGTTTTGGAAAAGGTATTAAAAAATGCAAATGAAGAAAAACAAAGTTCTATTATTGAGCGGCACAGTGCTGTTCTCAGTAATGGGCAGTATCGAGAAAGCTAATAGCACAGAAATACAAAACGAGATAAACATCGTCAATAACGAGAAACCTGTTGTGATAAACAGTGCTGAGGAGGTTAAGGCTCCGAGAACGGAAGATGAAATAAAAGCAGATATCCAGAGGATAAATGAGAAGTTACAGAATGAGGAAATTAGTGAAAGAGCTGCGAATAAAGCATTAGGACAACTAGAAAGTGAACTGAAAGACAAAATAGAAGCAAATAAGGCGGAAAAAGAGATCAACGAAAAAAACAACAAGAAAAATGATAACGACATAGTAATAAAAGAAGTAAATGAACTTGAATTAAACAAAATATATGAACAGGAAACAGGTCAGAAAGTTCCTGACAGCGTAAAGCAGATACAGAACGATATAATAAAGAGATTCACCATTGAGACTAAGAAACCTCTTCATGCAACCGTCATAGAGCATGCACCATCAAAAACCTGGTACGGCAAAGCATGGAATAAGGTGACACAAATAGTCACAAATGCTTGGAGTAGTATAAAGACTGGATGGAGCAAAGTAAAATCTGTCTTCAAGTGGAAGTAAACGGTACTCGGAAGCAAAATATAAGGGGCACTATCTGAATGGATGGTGCTCTTTTTTTTGAAGGCAGATATCGCTTCACAGCAACACCGCAGCGAATAGTGTCGCAGAGATGAGTTGCGACACTCTTTACCTAAACAAATTGCATTAAGAAAGCAGATATTCCAGCATCTGGTTAAAACTATCAGGTGTCACTTCGGCTACTTGCTCATGTGTTAGTTCGTCCAAAGCCTGCAACACGTGAGGCTTATTTCCTTTTAACTTTATAGCATTGTTCAGTGCCTTTATATGCTCAGACAACCCACTAAATTCGTTTTGCAGAAACTCCGCTTCCGTGTCATGCATTATTGAACACGCCGTACTTGCCTCACCGTTTTTATCTAGTTGAAACATTGAAAAATATTCTCGCCCTTTATTCATCGATGTGTTTATTTGAATGTACTCCGCCTCAATTTGTTCACAAATTTTCGATTGCTCGTCAGTCCAATCCGGATTTTTCTCGTCGTTATCCGCTTTAAAAAGGTGCTTGAACTTTGTCCTCAAAAGATCGCTCCGCACAATGCAGAATACAGAATTATATAATTCAAACAAACGTTCTATTGTAAATCCCTCAGACAGCGCTTCGATATACACCGAAACAGCTTCAACATTTGTATTTTTCTTTTTCAGCCCAGTTTTTAGGATATAAGCGTACTCGATTATGTGTGCAATTTCATGTATGAGATGCGCTTCTGCACCATCTTGTGAAATATATCCGACTTTTGCCTTGTAATTCTCAGCAACTTTTGCAGGATCTCCCAGCCTATTGGCAATCTTTTCAAACCACTCATCATATTTCTTCTGATCATCCGGATCCTCGTATTTAAATTTTTTATTATCCTCGCTTTCTTCTTTAATCAATGTCTCAGATACATTATGAAGTCCATCAATTATAGCTTCCGATACATCATCATCTTCGTAAATAACTCTATACCTCTTTTCTTCACTTTCGATTTCGTGAAAATCCGGTTGGTTCTCACATACCTTTTTTATCAAGCCTGAATTATCGAATCCCACTTGTATGTCTTCTATAAGCGAAGCTCCAAAACAGCAATGTGACACTAAGATATCGTATTCAGCATACTCTGGAAATTTTTCTCTAGCGTGCTGTTTAATAAGTTCGTCTACTTCCTTAGAAGATAATTTCTTGTCTATTTTAATATCATCAAGGCGTTCATAGTATTGTCTCGCCAAAGGTCTTATCCTCAAATATGGCGGCGCATCCTCGATACTTTGCACAACAGGAACCATTTCAGATTCTCCGCCAACAACTTTAGTTTTATAGAAAAGCTGAGCTCGATCAATAGCTGTATTCGCGACATTGAGTAAATATTTTCCAAGCTCGCTATCATTAAACAGTTTTTTATAAAAAGCCTTTACGTTAGATCTGATTTCTCCAAGATTTATTTGGTTTTCCGCTTGTCTCGATTTTTCAAATTCCCGAAATTTACTCTCAACATCCTTCAATGGAGGAAGCTGACAGAGTACGTCTAAGGTGTTTTTATCCACCCATTCATATCTATCCCGATGAGCTTTGAAATACTCAATCGGTTCTTTCACAAACTCATCGATATCTTTTGTTATATCTACCATAGCTTCCGCATGCATTGGGCAAAGCAATGCAAAGGGCGCCATCAATAATTTCATCTTCATAATTGCTCCAATTGTTCCAAAAAACACGGAGCTATGTTAACACACCTAATACGATAGTGACAAGAAAATAATAGATAAAACTTTATATATCTTAAAATAGTTGACCTGTTTATTTGTTTTAAACGGGCAACTAAACGAAAGGTGGTACAATAAGCCGTGCTTTGGCAAAGTGTCGCAAAAAATTTGAAAGAACTGGAGAAAACAATAAACATAATCAAGACCGCCGCGAGTAATGCTGGGCTAAATCCTGGAGTGTATAAAATGATAGATGAAGCTGGAAAAGTTATATACGTTGGAAAAGCGAAGCATTTGAAGAACCGGCTACTTTCGTATACGCGCTTTAATCAGCTTGCCAACCGTACGAAGATGATGGTCTCGCATATAAATTCGGTTGAGTTCATCGTTGTAAATTCTGAAGTCGAAGCATTACTTCTAGAAAACAATCTAATAAAGCAATTTAAGCCCTTTTATAATGTTTTGCTCAAGGATGACAAAACGTTTCCATATATTGTTATTGATGATACGCACGAATTTCCGCGAATTTTTAAGTATCGGACGTTAAAACCCAAAGGAAAAAACTTTTTCGGACCATATCCCGCAATATCGGCACTCGATGAGACTATTAAAATTATTCAGAAGATTTTTTTGCTTCGAAACTGTACGGATACTTCTTTTGTTCGCCGCGAAAGACCGTGTTTACAATATTTTATAAAACGGTGCTCTGCGCCCTGCGTGCATAAAATATCGAAGGAAGAATATGCGGAAAACGTGCAATTTGCGAAAGATTTATTGAATGGAAGGGATGAAGTTGCACGGAAAACTCTCGCAATACAGATGAATAAAGCTGCTCAAGAACTGAATTTCGAGTTGGCGGCAGTAATTCGAGACAGGATTAAGGCGATAACCGAAATTCAGTCGCGGCAGTATATCCAGATTGATAACCTGACTTCGATTGACTTTATAGCTCTGGTTAGCAATTCTGATTGCGCTTCGATTGCGATTACGTTTTTTAGAGCGGGCAAAAACGTCGGTACGGAAACTTTTTCTATAGAAAATGCGATTGAAACTGAACCGACTGAACTTATGGAGAATTTTATTCTGCAATTTTACAAAAATATATTTCCGCCATCTGCAATTGTTACTAATATTGAATTACCAAACGAGGTTGCAGAATGTATAACTCTGTCGTCAGGGAAACCTGTAAAAATTATTTTCGGACAAAGTGGCGTCTATAAAAAGATACTTGAAACGACTGAAACAAATGCGAAAATGCGGTTGAAAAAGGAAAGTACCAATCAGTATGCGAGACAATTGTGCGAATTGTGTAAGTTTATCGGCGTTGAAAAAATCAATCGAATTGAGACATACGACAATAGCCATATTCAGGGGACGAATGCATGTGGAGTAATGGTTGTTTTTGAAAATGGCGCTATACAAAAAAATAAAGCTCGGAAATTTAATATCGACGAAAGAACAGCACAAGGTGGCGACGATATTCAGATGATGCGCTTTTCGCTCGAAAAAAGATTTAAATCAAAAAGAATTCCTGAAATTCCAGAGTTGATTATAATAGATGGTGGAGTAACTCAGCTGCACGTTGCACAAAATGTTTTGGTGTCGCTCGGGCTTTCCGAAAAAGTTAAAGTGATTGGCATCGCGAAGCAAAATGACCGGAAAATGGGAGATGAAAAGATAGTGTTGGAAAATGGAGAGGAAGTAATTTTGGGGCACGACAGCGAACTTTTGTCGTTCTTAATAATGTTACGAAACGAGGCGCATAAGACCGCGATAACTTTCCACCGAAAAAAACGCTCCAGGAGTATGACAAAATCCGTGTTGGATCAAATAGAATCGGTCGGAAGTGTCAGAAAAAAGCTACTGCTAGAGCATTTCGGTTCGGCGGAGCTCGTAAAAAAGGCTTCCATTGATGACCTGAAGATGGTAAAAGGTATCGATAGCAGGACGGCTACTTCGATTTTTGAGTTTTTTAATAAGGCGAAAAATGAGTAAATTCCTAAGTAAACTTCTCACCGTACCAAATATACTGACGATTTCGAGGATGCTTTTGTTGCCATTTTTCGCGCTCGGATTTTTTATGAATTCCAAAGCCGGATTGGTGTTGTCGCTCGCAGTATTTGTTTGCTGTTGTATTTCGGATTTTCTTGACGGCTACTACGCGCGTACGTACAAACAAACAACAAAACTTGGGCAAATGCTGGATCCACTTGCCGACAAAATCGTCGTATCAATCGCGCTCCTGTTCATAGTCGGCTTCCACGTCGTCTCGCGCTACGCCATCATCCCGGCTTCGGTCATATTGTGTCGCGAAATTATAATTTCGGGCGTCCGAGATGCTACTGAATTTTCGGGACAAAATTTTAAGACGCTGTTCCTTTCCAAGTTCAAAACTGCGACACAAATGCTCGCCATTTCTATGGCGATACTTGCCTCAATCCTGAAATCGCAAGGCGTTTCTGCAATTGGCGAAACACTGCTCTGGCTTTCCTCCGCCATCGCTATCATCTCCGGCTGCATTTACTGTAAACGACAAATGTAATATCTTAAAAAGATTTCCTACTTATTGTCCGCTTCTTCTTTCTTTGCGTTATCAACTGCATTCAGCAAATCATTAGCCTTGCGTTTTATTACCGGATCGTTACTAGACAAAGCGCGTTTTGCATGCACCTGCGCCATTTTAAAATCGCTTGAAAGAAAAGCTGTTTGAGCCGCGCAATAGCTAGCTTTATGAGATTGGTTAGTCATATCATAAAGTTTTCCAAGCTCATGAAGCGCACTTACGTCGTCATCTTTAGGCGCCAATGTTCTTTGCAAATACTTTATGGCACTTTCCGCGTTCGACTTTATATTTCCGGCAATCACAGCTTCGGCATATATCACAGCTAAATCTCTGTGTTCTTTTATTCGTCGTACATTCTGCAACAACTTATGAGCACCTTCCGCTGCCTCATCGCACCGTCTTAAATTTATCAATGACATGCACTTTATTTCATTGTAATACGCCAATTGATTCAAGTCGTCTTTCGGCAGTTTGTCGATCAAATTTACCGCTTCTTGATATTTATTCAACCTATACAAAGCTATCGCTCTTGCATATTGCTCATTCATATCTTTTGGGTTTTTATAAAATTCACGCAAAAACTCATTTTGTATTACTAATGCATTCAATTTCTTCTTTATAGTTTCAAATTTCGCTTCATATTTCTTCATCAACACTCTCACTTTTTCCGACATTGGTTTATTTTTAAATGCTTCATAATACTGCTTGTATTTCGCAATACGCTTTGAAGAGTTCGGGTGAGTTGATAAATACTCGTTATACATAAAAGATTTCGCTTCTAATTTTTTATGAACAGCCAAACAGCCATCAAATACATACCACCCCAGTTTTTTTAGCGCTTCTGCTGCCTTTGTATCAGCAATCGCCTCTTTTTGCCTCAATTTGCTAAGAGCCATCCCCTGGCTCATTGCTTGCCCACCCAAAACGCCTGCGACGAGCGGGTCTGGATTACCCGTAACAGCAGTCATTGCTATCCCTATTAGCGCTGGGACAAGTCCAGCCTTCATAAAATCCCTCGTATGAGATATGTAAAGCTGAATATGTCTCCCTTCTATATGCCCAACTTCGTGCGCCAGGATCGCAATCAACTCCTTGTAGCTCGAGCTTTGTATAATGGCGCCTGCATTAACGACTATGTCTCCGCTTTGAATTGCTGCCGCATTTATTGTTTGATCACTTGATATATATACCTTTATTTCGTTCTTATACCCCATCGCATTTTTTATGTTGTTCACAATGTCGGATAAAAACACCTCCGCTTCATCATCCACGACAATGTAATCGCCGGCGAACACCGAAAAAATCGAAAAATATAACAACAGTACGCTGTATATCCTTTTCATTCGAATATCTTTCTCAGCCAGCCTTTTTTCTTTGCTTCACTTGCTGGAACACTGTCGTGCGAATTAACATCACCTACCGTCTCGCCCTCTGAAGGCATATCTGGTTTCTTATCTGCCTCACTTCTCGTAGCATCGAGAACACCAACAACTTCAGGCTTCTTCACACGAGGTTTTCTGTACTGTATAGGTCGTTTTTTATCGGCGCTATCTTGTTCTTCAGCAGGCTTCACCCCAATGTTTTTTGTCTTCAAACTTTTCTTTATTTTCGGCTTTTGGGGTTCAATAGTGGTACTTTTTTCAGAAACCTCTACAGATTTTCTCTTTGCTTGCTTTCGCCTCATTAACTCATCGGCGCTATACTCTTTCACTATAATCTTGCACTCCATTGCGGACATAACCTTGTTCCTTACAATCTCTACAGAAACGCCATAGTTTCGCTCCATTTCAATAAGTAGATTGCGTTTGCGATTTAAAATAAACAGATCTACCCCTGGTGCAACTTCCACAATTACAGATTTCGCAGTCTTCTTTACTAGAAAATTTTCTATTTTTCTCATCACAGACAAAGCGACAATATCATTTGCCAAAACTTTTCCGGAACCGGAACAATGGGTACATTGGATAAATGTCGCATCTGCCAAACTTGTCCGTAGCCTCTGACGCGAAATTTCAAACAAACCGAATTGCGATATTTTTCCAAATTGAACATTAGAATAGTCGCTCTTCATTGCATCATGCATAGCCTTTTCGACTTTCTCTTGAGCTTTATGATCAAGCATATCTATGAAATCTACGACGATGATTCCCCCAATATCTCGCAAACGGATTTGTCGACCAATTTCATTAGCGGCTTCCAAGTTAGTTTTCAGTGCTGTTACCTCAATATCTCTCTCATGTTTCGATCTGCCGGAATTTACATCTATCGCCGTCAATGCCTCTGTTGTATTTATAACGATGGTTCCCCCAGAAGGTAAAGGAATTGTTGGCTCAAGGATTTTATCGATCTTATCTTCAATTTCGTACTTGTGGAACAAAGGCGCATTGGAATCGTTATATAGTTCAATTTTCTTCACGTGGGTAGGCGTATACATTTTCATAAACGCCCTAGCTTCGTTGTAAGCCCCCTTTCCTTGAATAATAACTTTATCCATAGTGCGCTGATATAAATCCCTTATAGTGCGCTTAATAATATCGCCTTCCTCGTGAATTAACTCAGGAGCGGTTGAACTGGTTATCTTTTCCCGTAATTCTCCCCAAAGTCTGCAAAGATACTCCATATCGCGCTTAAGCTCCGATTTTGTTCTTTTTTCTCCAGCGGTGCGAACTATACAATTCATCCCCTCGGGAATATCCAACGATTCAATTATTTTTCTCAGTCTCTCTTTCTCAGCAGTTTCTATGCGCCTCGAAATAAAGTGTCCCTTCCCTCTTGGAGGATTTGGAACAAGAACACAATACTTTCCTGGCAAAGTTATAAAAGTCGTAAAAAATGCACACTTGTTTCCACGAATTTCCTTTTCAGCTTGAACCAATACCACCTGATTTACTGAAATAACTTCCTGAATTTTCAGTTGACGTTTCAGATATGTTTTTCCATCCGCCACACTTTCATTGCCCTCTTCCTCATTCTCGTCCTTGCTAATTTCTACCGATTTCAGAACGCTCTGATTAAAGTAATCATAGTGAATTTCGGTAAGAGGCAGAAAACCATTCTTTTCTCCGCCGTAATCTATAAAAGCAGCCTGAATCGAGGGTTCTATCCTAACGATTTTCGCAAGATATATGTTCCCTCTTATGTTCTTTTTTCCAGAATATTCAGCCTCAAAATCCTCAAGTTTTCCGTCCTCCCCGATAACAGCAATGCGCGTCTCATCATTGTAATGCGCATCTATTAGTAATTTTCCCGCCATATGCAGCAATCCTCAAAAATCAAAATCCAGAGAACCTTAAGCAGGACGACTAATCCAGACTATTTGTTCTCAAAAAAGCCTCTTCAAACAACTCAAGATCGTTATATCGCCTATTCAAACATCGAATAACAACCCGCTCTCAGCATACCACACTTCTCATAAGTCGCGAGCAACTGCAAATACAACTAGAGAGAGTTTGACCCCTTTAAAATTTTGTAATATCATCAATCCGTTTTTAGTTTTAGGAAAGTTTGTCTTATGTTGCAAAAGTTTAGTACAGTGCTTGGTTCAACGCGTTTTGAAGCGAGAAATGCTATGAGAATTTGGAAATGGTTAGCTGTGACGATAATGTCCGGATTAGCTACAATCGGGACTGGTACAGCAATGGAAAGCGCAAAGATGGTCACTGAAGGTGCTGCGGATGATGCGAATGTAGTTACGGAGAATGCCGCAATCGCTGAACACAACGGCGTATATGGTGGCAAGTGGCATATTGTCTCCCCCGAGGGCTTCGATTTACCCGAAGGGCTGGAATATCTGAGGAACAATGCAAGTGATAGCTTTTGTGAAGCAAGATCGAACGCCGAAATAAAAGCAATGGTAGTAGTAAATAACATAGAAGTTGAGTATGCACTTAATGAAATGCTTCGCGTATTGTATAAAAATTGTGCATATGGGATCAGTTTAACATTCAAAAACTGTTACTCACCAGCAACGGAGCACTGTTTTAATTTTCAAAGAGTAAACAAGCTCTCGTTCCATGTTAAGGAACTCATATTCGATAAGGTGAATATCACTTTTGAGGATCTCGGTGTAATTTTGAATGTTACTCATTACATGGAGTTATGTTACAGCTTCTTCAACATTGTTTTTGAAAAGAAAGATTGGAAATTTCTAGATAAAGTGAAAGAATTTTATGATTCTTGTAGTGAACGACCTTTTAAATTTTGTAAATTTCAAAATTGCAATTTCACCGAAGCAGAAATTGCGACGCTGAAAGTAGTGCTAGGGGGGTGTAGCTTAAATGTATGAATTTGAGCAAGGTGAGCTTGACGAATAGTATTCTTTTGGGTTACACTCTGTATAAGGATGGTTGCATTATGAAAAAGAGGGGTCAGAGTGAAAAGAGGATTGATAATCGGATGTGGTTTGATTTCAATGGTGACGTGTACGCATGGCGTAGCAGAGGTGTACCGAATAGATAATGGGGAAATGAGTCTAAACGGGATCAACGATAAAACGTATCGATTACCGCAAGATGCGGAAGGGATCAACGAGCTGATAGATGCTTTAAGGGAGTATGTCATAAATTTAAAACAAGAATCGGAAGATTTAGATCAAAGAAAATCTAAATCCCAAAAGATATTAAATAAAAAAAGAAGCGACGCTAACACAACAACGAAACTATATGTAAACGCAAGCACTTTTGCATTGTTACCGATCGGTAAACTAAGGCATAGTCCAGGTTTTGCGATATATATACCCTCGAACCGAGGGGTACAGGTATACATAGCTGATAAAGAAGATGGTGAAGACAATGGTACTGATAGCTCCGAAAAAGCTCATACGGAGAGGCAGTTAATTTCGGAGATATGTAAAGTGAATAAGCACGTTCTAAATGGTCGGTTATACATATACACCGAGTTACCTCCTTGTTCAAAAGGCACCAACACTCAGACTTGTGTGCAATATTATGAGAATTTCATAAGGGGAACGAGTGACTTAAATTTATACATCACACACACTAATCCAGACAACAGTGGGGATTCAAGAACGAAAGAGAAAGAGAAAAATAAAGGTATAGAATTGATAAAGAAAATTCTAAAGTGTAGAATTGACGTAGGAAATGGGGGCGATCAAACATTTAAAATGGGCGGCACATCAGTAACAATTAGCCTGGATTCAGCGGGTTTTAAGTCTATAAACACTTCATTACCCCCAGAACTGAAGCATATCCAAAGAATCCATGTTAAAAGAATACCATAAAGGTCTAAATAACTCAGAAGAATTTCATTTGGCAAATATTTACTTCTACATCTAGGACTCTGTTTTCATGCATAATGGTTTGTTATATCGTGTGTTATAGCCAGGCAGATTTTGTTGCACTGCTTGGCTAGATTTTGAGCGATGTTCATGACTAATGCAGATGTTTTTTTGTCGAGTGAGGCGGTGATTTCGTCGAGAAGTAGGACCTCATAGTCGGAAAGAGTAGCCATTATTAAACTCAGTGCTTGGCGTTGTCCTCCTGAAAGGTTGCCGGCATATTCGTTTAGTCTATTTTCTAGTCCCATATTTAAAGTCGACAATTTTTCTATAAAAAACTCTCGAAGGGACCTTGATGCAATAGTACAAAATCGCCGATTCCCGCGCCTGTACGCTATATTCAAATTCTCGAAAATCGTCATTTCAGGAATGGTTCCTTGACGGGGATCCTGCAATACGTTCGCGATAAGTCCAGTCCTTTCGCGAAGTGACATTTCGCCAATATCTCGCCTATCAACAAGCACACGTCCTGAAGTAGGCTTTATGATGCCAGATATAATGTTGAATAAGGTCGTTTTTCCAGCACCATTATCTCCGGTCACATAAACAAACTCGCCATTTTGTACCTCAAGATTTATATCTCGCAATATGTTTTTATAGCAAATATTTTCTAACTTCAGCATTTTTAATCCTCCTTTTTTGTAAATAGCAACTTCTTTCTCACTTCAATACTCACATCCGCTTGACTTTCCCGTTCCTTACGCACTAGCATCATCGCAATTATTATTGCCCCAGCAACTAGGTTAATGTCTTGCGTTTCGATTTGCATAAAATCGCTGTGTAATGCCAACATTATAAAAAATCGATATAAAATCGACCCAGTTATACATGCCAAGATGAAAAATCCAGCTTTCTTAAACCTGAAAACTTTTTCGCCCATGATTACTGCAGCTAATCCTGCTATAAGTGTCCCTTTTCCTTGAGATACGTCGCAAAAGCCCTGATATTGGGTAAACATTGCGCCACCCAATCCAATCAGTGCATTGCTCAAAATCAGCCCAAAAAACTTCATTGCATTGATGTTAATTCCCATAATTTCGGAGAACTTCTTGTTATATCCAACGGAACGAAGCGCCAATCCAAAATCGGTAAACAATAAATAAACCAACAAAGCAGATAAAGGCAACATCAGTGCAATTATAGTCCAGCTGTTCATCGATAAATCCAAGTCATTTAGTGTAATGTTCGGCATCCCGCCCATAACCTTCAGGTTGATGGAATAAAGCATAAATGCAACGATGATCCCGGATAGCAAATCTGAAATCTTGCAATAAATATTCAAAATCCCGGTGCATAACCCGGCTACTCCTCCCGCAATCGTCGCAAATACCATCGCAATATAGGGGCTTATGCCACACTGTATTAGTGCGGCACAAACGCTACTTCCGAAGACGAAGCTGCCATCGCAAGTCATATCGGCGAAGTTGATGGTGCGAAACGTCAAGTACACTCCAACCGCGACCAAGCCGTATATAAGTCCTATGTCGGTTGTCATTATTACTTCCTGTAAACCTAACACTTCGCTTCCTCCAACACTTCTTTCGGTATTTCCACTCCGAGTTCTTTCGCCTTTGCTTTGTTAATATAAAGCTCAGTATTTGACGGATATTCAATATTGATTTTATTTATATCTTCGCCATTTTTTATTCGACGTATCATCCTGCCCGTCTGCTTCCCGATTTCATATTGGTTAGGTCCCAGAGCCGCCAAACAGCCTTTGGCAACTTGGTCAGTATCGCTAACGTACACCGGTATTTTTACCTTATCGCAAGCCTTCACAATGAACGGAATACCACTTAATGCTGTATTGTCATTTGTTATAAATACAGCATCTACCTTTGTTTTCAGCTTGTTTATAGCTTGCGGTATATCCGCCGATTGCTGAATAGACTGCTTGACCAGCTTTATACCCTGTGCTTCACATTCCTTTTCCAGTTTGCTTATTATGCTGATTGAGTTAGACTCGCCTGAATTGTAAAGTATTCCCAGTTTTTTGAGTTTCGGCTGTAGCTTTTTAAACAACTCAAGTTGTGGTTTTAGAGCAACAAAATTGGAGACACCAGTCGTATTACTGTTAGCAAAATTCTTTGAAATATCGCTAGGCTCAGTGACTGAACTGAAAACCAACTTCGCTTTTCCGGATTTTGCATACTTAAACACGCACTGCGCCGGTGTTGTTCCAATCGCCACTATCACATCCGCTTTAGAATTAACGAACTTTGTTGCTATTTGATAACCCAAAGCTGGGTCAGCCTGACATGTTTCTATATCATAATTTATGTCTTCGTCCTTTAATTCATCCTTGATACCTTCAACAACAGAATTTATTGCTTCGTGTTCAACAACCTTTATTATTGATACCTTTGGTGAATATGCGTTTGCATAATTACATAACACACTGCTTGCTATTATTAACCGTTTCAACATTTTCTTGGACATTTTTCTTCTCCTTTTTAATTCTATCCAACAAACTCCTATACCCTTTATACGGCTCATCATTTAAAAAACGAGCCACTCTTGCGATTGTGGTAGTGCTTACACCAGTCTTTTCGTTGATCTTGCGATACGATAATCCGCCATTATCCAACAACTGGCAGACTTCCCACCGCTCGTTCAACGCCTTCAGCTCTTGGGGGGTGCATAAATCCTTCAAAAAATTGACCACCTCCTCCGGGCTTTCAAGCATCACAATCGCTTCATACAAACTCAAATGGTGATGATCGTCGTCCATAGCCCAACCTCTTTTTGTATCACCGTGATACTACAGTATCACAAGTTTTCTTATCGTGTCAATTTTTTCGAAAAATTTCATGACTGATCGGCTTTGTAAAAATATTCGTGCACATGCGCAACAACTTCGACGATTTAATTTGATCGGAAAAACAGAAATGGTAAGATGGCATGAGAATGTAAGGATTTGGATCGCGAAAATGATGAAGTTTGGACGAATACTTTCAGTAACGCTGTCAGCTGTGTTGTTGGCGGGCTGTGGATCTGATTTTTCAGGCAACAGATATGAGCAGTCGCAAGTAGGCGAGGTTTCGCAGACAAGCAAAGGTGTCGTGATTTCGCAAAGAAGGGTTGAGCTAAAACCAGATAGTTCCACTGCGGGAACGGCACTCGGGGCAGTTGGTGGCGGTTTGCTCGGTAGTATGTTTGGTGGCGGTAATGCCAAGATATTGACAACCACAGCAGGTGCAGTCGCTGGTGGCGTGGCTGGAAATGCAATTGCAACGCGAGCGCAGGATGGCATAGAATACACCGTCAAGCTAGAAAACGGCGCGATTGTTACAATTGCTCAGGATCCGACACCAGCAATCGCTAACGGACAGAAGGTATACATAATTCACAGTCAAAGAGGACGAAGCAGAATTGTCCCGCAATAGAACGAAACTTAATGTTCTGTATTTGGTCGGTATCTGCGCTCTAGCTGCTTGCAATAATTTGATCCCGACCACTTTCGTTTGGCTTAATCGGATCGATTTTGAGGTTGATCCTCAAGCCAATCGAGGAGCTTCTTTCGTTTGCCATGTGACTGTTGCTTATTCGCAAGATTTATTGGACAAATTGAGTGGAATGCAAGACGCAAAGGTATACTTCGAGCAAATTGATTCGATAAAAAAGATGTATAAGGATGCAATAGAGGTATTTCAATTTGACATGATTCCAGGAAGAAACCAGTTAGACAGGAAGATAAATTTGCGCTCGTACTCGAGGGCGAAAGGCGCATTTGTGTACGCGAAATACACAACGCCCGGAAAATATATGGAAAATGTTGGGCTGGCACGCACATTGACGGTAAGATTTTTACCAAACAAGATGGAGCTGCATTCTGACATGAGTCTAGATAAGTTAACTGAACAGATAAGGCGCAAGTAATATGCTCGATAGTGCAACCGAAGAATTAAAGCAAGTTTGGAGTGACGCTCTTGAAGATATCCGAAAAGAAGTTGGCGCGAGCGATTATGAGACGTGGATTTCGAAATTGCAATTGCTAGAAATAAGGGATGATGTAGCGAAAGTCGCTGCACCTACGAAATACATCCGAGACAACGTAACTTGGCGGTATTCGGATGTGATCGTAAATGCACTTAGCGCCGGTGGGTGTCAGATAAATTGTGTCAATATAGATGTGTACGATAACAATAATTCCACGATAGTCGCTGAATCTGCCGCGCCAGAGAAGAAACAGCCCGAGCAAAAGAGCGCAATAAATCTTGAAGGAATGACCGTCCTGGATAAAAAATTCACGTTTAAGAATTTTATAGTTGGGAAACCGAATGAGTTTGCATACGCCGCGGCTATGCGAGTAGCGGAATCGGAAACTCCTGCATTTAATCCGTTGTTCTTGTATGGCGGCGTTGGACTTGGGAAAACGCACTTAATGCACGCAATTGCTTGGCATATAAAGGAAACGCAGCCTCAGAAGCGCTTCATATATCTCTCTGCAGAAAAATTTATGTATCTCTTCATAAAGTCGCTCAGGTATAAAGATGCGATGAGTTTCAAGGAGATGTTCCGAAATGTTGATGTGTTGATGGTCGATGACGTGCAGTTTATCGGCGGAAAAGATACGACGCAAGAGGAATTTTTTCACACATTTAACGAATTGGTCAATAACAATAGGCAGATAATACTGTCGGCGGATAAGTCTCCGACAGATCTGGACGGTATGGAAGACAGGCTGAAGTCGCGGCTGGGATGGGGGCTGGTCGCGGATATACACCCGACGAGCTATGAATTACGGCTCGGAATTTTGCAATCTAAGGCAAAGCGGCATAAAATAAAAATCCCGGATGAAGTTTTAGAATTTTTGTCGATGAAGATTACGTCCAATATCCGCGAACTAGAGGGTGCGCTGAACCGAGTTGTCGCGCATGCAACGCTGGTTGGAGGAAATATAACGATTGATATGGCGAGTAATGTTTTGAGAGATTTGCTGAGGTCTAATGAGAAATACATAACGATGGACTTAATTCAACGGAAGGTGTGTGAGTTTTTTAACATAAAGCTATCTGATTTGACTTCCACTAAGCGACAAAAAGCTATTGCGACAGCTCGGCACGTTGCGATGTATCTGGCTAAAGAGTTGACAACAAAATCGTTGCCGGATATAGGGCGAAGTTTCGGTGGGAAAGACCATTCGACTGTTATACATGCGGTTAAAAAAGTTAAAGAGAATGTTGAAAAAGATAAAGAATTTGCAACAAATCTCGAAATTCTGCGAAAAACTATTGAGAATTAGGGAGGTTGTATGGTGTTCTTGAGAAGAAAAAACAAATCTCAATATTCAGATAGCTGCAATAAAGTGTTTAAGTATTGGCGCTTTCGGACTATGTATTCGATTATGGTCGGATACGCCGCATTCTACTTAGTGCGCCAGAATTTTTCCATAGCAATACCTGCGATTTGCTCTGATTTACATATAACAAAGTCTGATATAGGAATTGTGATTTCGATAGCCGCTATTCTTTATGGCATCGGGAAGTGCTTTTTTGGAATGGTCGGGGACAGGTATAGCGCGCGTTACGTTATGGCGAGCGGACTATTGCTATCAGCATTTGTGAATATTTGCATGGGATTTAGTTCGATTATCCCTATGTTTGCTGTATTCTGGTCGTTAAACTACTGCTTCCAGTCTATGGGCTGGCCAGCGTGTGCCAAGATGCTCACACATTGGTACAGCCCGACCGAGATAGGGACGAAGTGGACCTTGTGGAATACTTCGCACCAATTCGGAAGTGCGCTAATAGTTTCGACTGCGCCATATATTTTGATGCACTTCGGATGGCGATATGTTTTCTTTATTCCTGGAATTGCTGCAATATTAGTTGCAGGATTTGTATTTAATCGGCTACGCAATACTCCAGAGTCGCTGAATTTGCCGTCGGTTGAGAAAATGACCGGTATTGCTTCAGTAGCGCAAAGTGAAAAGTGGAAACCTGAAGAGGAAGTGCAATTAAGCTATGCAGAAACTCTGAAGTTAGCGCTAGGTAATAAGCTGGTTTGGTACGTCGGGATGGCGAATTTATTTGTGTATATATGCCGGATGACGTTCCTGAACTGGGGACCTACGTTGCTTTTAGAATCGAAGGGTAGCAGCCTTGCTGGCGCTGGTTTCCAGATGGTCGCATTTGATATAGCAAGTATGTTTGGCGGACTTTGCGCTGGGTATATCTCAGATAAAGTGTTTAAGGGACGCCGAGGACCAGTCTCGTCGATGTGTATGATAATATTGGGATTGTTGGTTTCGATTTTGTGGCTAGTTCCTAAAGATTCGCATGTTATAAGCTCGGTTTGCATGCTGGGTATAGGATTTCTGATTTCAGGTCCTCAAATTTTGATTGGCGTAGCAGCGGCGGATTTTGCCTCAAAACGAGCAGCAGCAACAGCGTCGGGATTTACCGGCACTTTGGGGTACGCTGGCACGGCTATAGCAGGCTTTGGCGCCGGGTGGCTTGCAGATAATTGCGGTTGGAACTACGTTTTTCTTGCGACAATGATATCCGCGGGATGTGCTTCACTATTCTTAGCAATGACTTGGAATAAACGCTCCAAGGTGCTTTCGGAAGCGGAACGGAAGGCATAAGTATGCCTAAGATACAAACGATTACTTTAGGCTGCAGGTTTAATTTCTATGAAACTGAAGTAGCAAAATCTATAGTGGAGCGCCTGGAACCTGAAGACAACGTTGTGATAGTCAACACTTGTGCCGTGACCCACGAGGCCGAGCGCCAGTCAAAGCAGGCGGTGCGCAAAGCCGTACGGGAAAATCCAGGGGCAAAGGTCATAGTAACTGGGTGCGCTGCAACGACTGCGAAGGATTACTTCGATGAATTGGATGGAGTAATCGTAATCGAAAATAGTAAGAAAAGTAATCCGAAATCGTATAGTATGATACCGCATAAAGCTCTGAATATATCTTGTAAAAATAAAATGGATATAAATGAAAGTGATGAGCTTTTTGCGAATAGAGTTCGCGCGTTCCTACCGATACAAAATGGGTGCAATCACTTCTGCACATATTGCATCGTACCGTACACTCGCGGCAGGTCTGTCAGCGTGCCGCTCGACGTTATTATTCGACGAGTGAACCATCTTATATCCATTGGTTTTAAAGAAGTCGTGCTATCCGGGATAGATATAACGTCGTATAAGTACGAGGATATAGCGCTTGCCGGCGTAATTAAAGGAATATTGACGCTGACTTCCTTAGAACGGCTGCGCATTTCGTCGCTTGACCCGGCTGGAGTTGATGAAACATTACTCGACATTATTACAAGTGAACCTCGGGTTATGCCGCATTTTCACTTGAGTATTCAATCTGGTGATAATGATGTGTTAAAAGCAATGCGCCGGCGACATACCAGGGAGGACGTAATAAAGCTGTGTTCTAGCATCTTGGAAAAGCGTCCTGAAGTCGTATTCGGTAGCGACTTTATTGCGGGATTTCCGACGGAAACAGAGGCAATGTTTGAAAGTACACTAAAACTCGTCGATGAGGCGCGTTTGTCATTGCTGCACGTCTTCCCATTTTCTCCCCGCGCCGGAACCGTGGCTGCGCAGATGATACAATTACCGCGCAAAGCTATTCATGAACGAGCCAAAAGATTACGTGAAGAATCGAAACAAGCAAAATCAAAACTGCTTCGCTCGATTGTCGGCACACAAATTACCGGAATGGTAGAAAAAACTGAAAACGGCATCGCCTATGGCAAAACAAACTCGTTTATTCCATTTACCACACCCTCGCCACTCGAACCACGAACTGTGATAAATGGAACAATTATAGGCGTCGATGACGAATGCCTAAAAATAACCATCACTTAAACTCGAAAAGACCGTTTTCTAGTCTGTATATCTCTCCTCGTAAATAATCGTTCCGTGATTGAATTTCCCCCAGCTGTAAACGCCTTTGCTCGAGCAATTCTCTTAGCCTGTCATTTTCCTTAGATAACAACTCCGTGTCTCGTACACCCAAAGATAATGGAATGAAAAAACGCCGATTGTTATCGACTTCTAACAAATACTCCATCTTTAAAACCTGCTCTTGCTGCCTTGCTTCATTTAACTTTTCTTCTAGTTGGAACAAGTTTGAGCGAAGTTCGCTATTTTTTCTCACCATCTTTCCATAAATTTCTTGTTCAATCGTCGGCTTCTCAGCTATTATTTCTTTAAGAGTCGCGTACTCCTTTTCAGCATTCTCTATTTGATTTGCAAATGTTTTATTTTTCGTTATAATATCATTCTTTTCATCATTTACTGATTTTTTTATGCCAAACACATATTTTTTGATATAACCTTTGCTAAACAGATTTGGGGAAACTCCAAAATGTCCTGTTCTTTCCATATTTTTCAACGACTCTTTATATAAATTCACCTTTTCGTTTAAACGCGTAAACTTTCTATGCAATTCAGTCAACTCTTTCAGGCTATTTTTATACTGCTCACAATCCAGAATGCGATTCTGATTTTCGGCACCACTACTCACACAAGCGCCAGCACTAAAGGTACCTAGCAACAACCCGACAAAACACCTAACCATTTTTATAGTGTCCTTATTTCAACCCCATACTCTAATTGTATGATAAGCGATGTGCAACAGAAGGGAAAAAAATATTTCCGCAATATTTTTTACAGTCACGCAGATGTTGGCAGTACATTTGAGAGCTCTAAAAATTTTTCAGGCGATATATCCTCAGGGCGCGCAGATTGAGGAATATCGCAAATTGATAAGCAATCCAAAATGCTTTGAGAATACTTTTTTTTGAGTATTGTTGATACCGTCTTTCGTCTATATTGAAAACAAAGCGCTGTTAATTTCTCAAGTTTTGATATATCATGGGGGCGCTCTCGTTTCGGCGTTAATTTGACGACACTGGACTGAACTTCCGGCGGCGGGAAAAATGCAGTACTCGCAACGTCAAAGCATTTTTCGCAGTCGCATGATATCTGGGATATAACGCTCAATCTTCCATAATTCTTTGTACCAACTTTGGCGTATATTCGGTTGGCTACTTCCTTTTGGAACATCAGTACCATTGTTTTAATTTGCGTTACTTCCGATAACCAATTCAAAAGTAACTGTGTACCGACATTGTATGGTAAATTTGATATTATAGTAAAGTTTTCATTGGATAAATCTTGCAATTTTATTTTTAAAGCGTCAGCGTATATAAGTTTTATATCTGCGTTGGTATGCGCTAACAAATTATCATGGAGCGGTTTCAGTGAAATATCTTTTTCTATACAAATAATTTTGCGCCTTCCAGCATATTTAATAATTGAACGCGTAAGTCCACAAGGTCCGGCGCCGATTTCAAGTATGTTGCTATCATCCAACGGCAGTGCGCAGGATACAATCTTGTCCAACAGAGACGCATCGCACATAAAGTGTTGCCCTAACGACTTCGCTCTGAACCTATTTTTAAGCAGATCATATTTCTTTATGACTTGAGCAATAGTTAATTCTAAGTCGTTATCCATTGTATAGAGCCCTTTAGGGGCGCGATGTGGTATCTTCGCCATTTTACCACATCGCGCCCCGTACTTTGTCGAAGTACGCTCACCACTCACTCAATCTAAACGAGTACAAGTGCTCAAAAAGTTCAGCTGGTAAGGAATGTTTTACACAAGATATTTTACGACTATTCGCAAAAATTTATAAAAATTTTCTCTTTTAGTAAGTTCCGATTTCAAAAATTTAATTTTTTTTTGAAAAAATCTTAAAAAGCTATTGACAAAAACAACGGGGGGGGGGGAGAATTGCTCTGTAAGTTGAAAAAGGAGTAATAGAAATGGAAACAAAAAATAGAGCTCTGTTGCTAAGTGGCGCAGTGCTATTCACGGTGATAGGTGGTACGCAGGTAGCTAATGGCGCAGCAGAGATTCATAACATTAACAATATAAACGAGGCAAAATCGTCGCATAATATTAAAATGCCGGTTTTGAAACATAAAGTTCAGTCCCCGATTAGAGATAAAACTGTTATACAGAATGACATATATAAACTGAGTGAGGCATTTTCAGATGCTAATGACCTGAACAAACAGAACGAAATCAAAAAGCAACTGAAAGTGCTCAACAACGAACTGAATGATGCGTGTTCTGCGGGTAGCACCGATGAAGAAAGCAATAAAGAGAATGAAGTCGTACCCCAAGGTAACAATGCAGAAGATATATTAGGGGTCAAGTTCCAGACTATGGAATTATTTGATAAAGGCACTATCAACAAAGACGAAAAAAATCAGATATTAAAAAAGTTAGACGCTCAGTTAAACGACATCTTCGCACCGCAAAATGACCTAGTCACTATTAAGCAGGACAAAAAACCACAGACAGAGAATATTCTTGAGAGCAACGTCATAGAAAATAACAAAATTGACAACAAAGCAGAAAATAATGTGATTACTAGTACCGAAAATACAAATAAACAAGAGGAACTACGTATCTCGGGCAACCAAGATATCAATCGAATTAGCGCTGGCACTTTAGCTAAATTAGTTGGTCTAAAAACGCTAAATGCCACAAAGATTAGCTTGAGAGGCGTAGCACATGCCACATCAACCGTTGCCAGCAGTGCAGGCGCAGCGATAAGGACTTACGCACCCAGGTTCGGTAGTGCAATAAAGGACTATGCCGGCAAAGCATATGCACAGGGAAAAATTTATGCCCCCAGAGTGGGCAACGTGATAAAGAATTGCGCACAGAGAATAGGAAGCACAATCGCAACATATGCACCTAGGATCAGAGCCACTATTTGGAACTGGACGAAAACAGCTTGGAACGGCATAAGAGCTAGATTTTAATAAAAAACGGGCGACCATGCTCAAAATGTATGGTCGCTATTGCAAAAGAAGTCAGGATTAGAATGTGTGCGCTCAAGTGCTCGACTGCACGAAGGATGCGAACCGGAATGCAACAATGAGCGGACCAGGTAATTATTTGCAAACGACTGCTTGCCCAACGAGTGCGGGTGCAAGGGGAAACATAGGATAAAAATGGACGGCGACAAAAGATGTCTCCGGGCAACTGAAACACACAGAGATCCGCCGAACTACGAATGACGCACGATTATGCGAAATTGAACCCAGCACAAAAAGCTAGCACAACTGGAGGTGCATTCATACACCCGCGTTTGGATAGGCATGAAGCGTTTGGGGAGTATAAAAAACAATTACACAAAGATGTGATATTGATTATAAAAAGATAGGAATGTTCTACTACGAAATAAACAAATCTCCCCCCTCAGTGCGCGTCAAAACAGAACGAGATTTTCGAAGTAAATGAACAGCTTAATGTATCACGCGAAAGCCAGCTTTGGTCGGGAAGAGAGGATTCGAACCTCCGACCCCTTGCTCCCTAAGCAAGTGCTCTAACCAGGCTGAGCTACTTCCCGCACTTGTCCTCATAGTACTTTGTCAGGGCATAGAATGTCAATTTCAGTATATTAAATTAAAATTACTCAGTGTATTTGTGTAATGCCTGAAACAGAGCTACAATACAAAGGGCGCCAAGGATTAGTAAATTGGAGAGTAAATATGAGGAGTGAAATTAGCACAGAATATTTGGAGAGGTGTCTAAGGACATTGCACAAATCGTATGAAATGATAAATCAGGTCGAGAAAGGCACCATTGAATACGAAATGTATAGAAATTCTTTAGTAAAAAGTTTCGAAATGACATTGGAGCAATGCGGGAAACTTTTGAAAAAGAAAATTCTGCCCTTCTTTGCTTCCAAGAGAGAAGTCGATAAATTACCATTTAAGGACATTTTTAGACACGCATTTAAATATTCACTAATAGATGAATCAGCCGTTGCCAGATGGTTTAAGTATCTTGATAACCGAGACAGCACTTCACATGATTATGGGCAAGAGTTTGCTGATGAAACCTTATCCCTCGTTGAAGAATTTATAGTTGATGCACAAAATTTGAAGCGAATTATTGAGAATGATTAAACTAAACAGCAAATACACGTCAATGTTAAATCAAATTTTCGATGCTTACTGCAAAAATGCTGAAATTTGGGCTTTATGGTAGCAGGGTGAATGGAGATTGTCACGATGGCAGTGACTTAGACCTCGTCGTTATCAATTTCGGAGAGAAAGGCAAAAACTTGGGTGAGCTGAAACAACTGATTAACGACAGTGATATTCCAATTCTAGTGGATATATCTGAGTTTGATAAATTGCCACCATCGTTTCAGAATGAAATAAAAAGGAATAGCGAAATTTTTTATAAGAAATATCAATAAGTATAAAAATGCTAATAGTCAAAAAGCTGGTTTAAAAAATTAAGCCTGTTCTTTGGTCGGAACGTTTGCGGTGTGCAAAAGATAAAATTCTCTTCAATTTTGTCTTAAGTCTCCAAGACGTTTTTGATACAATGGGAGGACGACGGGGATGTTTTTAAGTAAATCGAAAGATATGGCTAAGAAGGAACTTGATCATTACCTAACCGATGAACAGTTGGAATATTTTCGAGGAAAGTTGCTTAGGTGGAAAGCAGAATTATTAAAGGAAAGTGGCGACATACGCGGCACACTTGGTGAAGGTAGCAACGAAGCTGATCCGCTTGATTCGGCAAGCAACATTGCTAATCAAAGTCTGGAATTACGTACAAAAGATCGAGCAAGGAAGTTAATTCATAAAATAGACCAGGCAATAGCGCGGATCGATGATGGCACGTACGGGTACTGTGAAGAAACAGGAGAACCTATAGGAGTAAAGCGTCTTGAAGCGCGACCGATCGCTACTTTGTGTATTGAAGCACAGGAGCAGCACGAAAAAATGGAAAAGGAATACAGAGAAGATGCAAAATAGCAAGTGTGCGTTCGTTGCAGTCATCGGAGCACCCAATGCTGGTAAGTCTACTTTGGTAAACGCCATAATAGGCGAAAAAGTGTCTATCGTGTCGCCCAAAATACAAACGACGCGCCGCCAAATTCGTGGGACAACTGAAGTAGGAAATACGCAGCTGATCTTCATTGATACGCCCGGGTTTTGCAATCCGAATACCCCTTTAGAAAAAGTCATAGTATCAAACTTTAAAAATTCGTATAGAGATTGCGATATAGTATTGCTCATAATAGATGCAACTTCAAAAAATGTAACTCCGAGCATAAAATTGCTAGAACGCCTTTCAAATGGTGCTGTCATCGCTGTCGTTATAAACAAAGTTGATATCGCTGAAAAGAAAAGTATTTTGGAGATTGCCTCACAATTATCGCGGTATAATTTTGTAAAAGAGGTATTTATGATATCTGCCCTAAAAAAGGACGGTATCGATGATATAAAGAAATTCTTGATAGATGTAGCACCAAACGCCCCTTGGTTTTTCGAAGCCAATACAGCAACTGATTTACCGGTGACGTTGCGCCTTGCCGAAATAACACGAGAAAAGCTATTTTACCATTTAGATAAAGAATTGCCGTATAGCGTATATGTAGAAACAGAAGTTTTTCATGAAACTGAGAAGAAGGCAAGAATATATCAGTCAATAGTCGTAATGAAAGCATCACAAAAGGGTATTGTCCTTGGAAAATGTGGCAATATGATAAAGATGATCAAGCACGATGCGATAGAAGATATGAGAAAAATATTAAACAAAAAAATCGAATTAAAGATTTTTGTAAAGGTCAAAGAAAAGTGGACTGAAAAGGCAGTACATCTACGAAATGCTGGAATTATTGACTAACATAGAAACTTTGTTGGTTATAGGAGCAATTGCGTCCGCGGCATACGCTAGTTGCGCGCAAAGAAACAAAAATGCAATATTTGGCTTTTTAATTACTTGCATATTTTCGAGCAGCCTCATGTTTTTTTTGTATGAATCTGTTATATCGATCGTTATAGCAATAGTTTACGTATCACTGGCTTCGCTTTTCTTAACTATGCCCGATGAGACCACCTCAAAAATTACAAATAAAAAGCTAATAACACTAGGAGCAATTACGATTGGAATTGTGCTTTCATTTGTAACACATACTCCAAATACCGTTATCTCAAACACAAATAACAATGCAATTTTTGCACCCGAGACATTGGTACTAATGTTTTTCCTATTTATTTTTATCATTACAGAAATAATTCATTTACACAGTAAACATCCGTAATACCCTTTATTATTTTAAATAAAATGCCTTATATGGAAGTATAAATAACGCCCTACCTAAGGAACATCAGGATAATATCTTTACTTTTTGGAATGCTCACAGTCTGCCGAAAATATGAGTCCCTGGCAAAACATCAGAACCAGGAGTGCATTACCACCATACGAAAAGAATGGAAGCGGTATACCAACAACCGGGAACAAGCCGCACACCATAAAAATATTGATAATAACGTAAAAAAACATCATAGCGTTAATTCCAAAAACCATTATTCGAGCAAATTTACTTTGGGTGAATAGAGCTACTTTGTAGTTATAAATAAATAACACAACATATAGAAAAAGCAATAATGTGCATCCGACAAATCCAAGTTCTTCGCCCAGTGCACCAAAAATAAAATCTGTCTGTTTCTCCGGTAAAAAATTTAGTTGGCTTTGCGTTCCATTCAAGAGCCCCTTGCCCCAGAAGCCACCGGAGCCCAGAGCTATTTTCGCCTGGATTATATGGTACCCAGCTCCACTTGGATCCATTTCCGGATTTAAAAACATCAAAATACGTTGCTTTTGGTACTCGTATAGAGACTTCCATAAGATCGGAGCTGAAATTAAAGCACTAATGAAAATAGTTACGAATTTCCATATCTGAACACCACAAACAAAAAGCACAGATAAGAACGTCAAAATTAGCAGCATTGCAGTACCCAAATCGGGTTGCAATAACACAAACCCAACCGGAATTATCGTCAAGAGCGTTGGCACTAATAATGTCTTCGCTTCTTTGTTTTCATCAACTGAACGCGTCGAAAAATAGCGAGCTAATAGCATAATTAAAGATATTCGCATCAATTCAGATGGTTGTAAGGTAAGCGCTCCAAATTTTATCCAGCGCTGCGCCCCCATTGATATTTTGCCCATTACCGCAACCAATGCCAGTGCAACTAAACTCATCATATATATGGCTAGTGCATATTTTCTCCAAACCTTGGTTTCTATATTCAGCGCGACGATCAACGCCGCAATCCCCAAGAGTACCCTCCAAATTTGCTTTACGCACCATGGCGAAAAACTTCCTCCACTTATCGAATACAATATCGTTAATGAAAAAACCGCTATTGCAATAATTACCGAAAAGGGCAATAACGGAATTGTTCTTAATTTGATCACTCTTCACTTTCTTCGTCTTCAGGATATTTCCCAGTTAATACTTGTTGCCGTTGCTCTTTTATATAGTCATGCAAAACCTTTGCCGGATCCTCATTTGCCGACGTTTTGCTCGTTTCCTCGTTCGACAATTCGCTGATTCTTTGTCCATTTTTTTCAGCCAGCTCTTGCATATCGTTTTCTTCATACCCCGATTTCAACGCCCCGTGACAATGCTTATATCTCTTGCCCGACCCGCAAGGACAAGGGGAATTTCGAGATATTGTCTCATTGTTAATCAACTCAGCCTCTTCTACCTTCGGAGCGGCATTCCTGCTCTCGTCATCTCGAAAATCCCCCATTTGCAACAAGTCATCAGCCCCCATCTCTCTTTGAGCTTCCAATTCGAATCCAAATGTGGCGGTCAAAACATCTACTTTTATTTTGTGCAACATTTCTTGGAAAATACTAAATGCCTCAAATTTGTATTCGTTAAGCGGATTTTTCTGCGCATATGCCCTCAAATTTATCCCGCGCCTCAGATGTTCAAGGTTAACTAAATGATTACGCCAAGCTATATCCAAATTCTTCATTAAGATCTCTCTTTCGATATACCTCATCGCATCGCCGTACTTCTCTATACGCTCGTCTCTCCTTTCCGTTACTTTATCGCCAAGCTGCTGCCGCAATAACTCAGGAGACATTGATGAATCATCCTCGATCGCACTTTTATCTATCTCTATCTTGAAGATCGTGTTCATCTGCTCTGCCAACAGATCCAAATTCCATTCCATTGGCACCGTCCCCTGCGGCGCAACAACTGCAACTATGCTATCTAAAACATCTTCTATCATGTTTTGTACCCTATCTGATACATCAGTCGCTTGCATCAACTCGTGACGCAATTTATAAACTATCTTGCGCTGATCGTTCATCACGTCGTCAAACTTCAACAATTGTTTGCGTATATCAAAGTTATACGCCTCGACACGTTGTTGTGCTTTCTCTATGCACTTCGAAATCCACCTGAATGAAAGTTCCTCATCGTTCTTACAAACCTTCCTAAAGCGCTTCATCAAGTTCGGTGAACCAAACTTCCTCATCAGGTCATCTTCAAGCGAAATAAAATATTTCGACGCCCCCGGATCACCCTGACGTCCCGACCTGCCTCGAAGCTGGTTATCTATGCGCCTGCTATCGTTTCGCTCAGTCCCTATGACAAACAAACCACCCATCTTCGCCACTTCCTCATGAGCTTTCTCAATTTCAGCTTTAATTTCCTCGATTTTCTTATTTCTCTCAACCGGATCAGTTATATCGGCGCACTCCGCCTCAATACGCATTTCAGCGCTGCCGCCCAGCTTGATATCCGTGCCACGTCCAGCCATATTCGTTGCTATCGTAACGGCTCCTGGTGCTCCAGCCTCGGCGACTATATGCGCTTCCCTCTCGTGCTGCTTCGCGTTCAAAACGTTGTGCTTTATTCCCTCAGCTTTTAGCAATTTCGAAAAATATTCAGAACGCTCGAGATTAGTCGTACCCACTAAAACCGGCTGATTCCTTTTATGACACTCTTTTATAAGCGCGATTACAGCCCTGTCTTTCTCAGCCAGCGTCACAAACATCGAATCTTCGTGGTCTATTCGCGCGACCGGTTTGTGCGACGGAATAGCAACCACCTTCAGCTTGTAAATTTCGTCAAATTCAGCCTCTTCGGTCATAGCTGTGCCGGTCATTCCAGCAAGTTTTGGATACAACCTGAACAAATTTTGGTACGAAATCGTCGCGATGGTCTGGCTCTCAGGCTGTACTTCAACGCCTTCCTTTGCCTCAATTGCTTGGTGCAAACCTTCAGAGTATCGACGTCCATCTAATACACGCCCCGTAAATTCATCGATAATCAAAACCTGTCCATCTTTGACCATATAATCTATATCGCGCGTGAAAAGCACATGCGCCCGCAGCGCGTTCATAACGTGGTACACAACCGTTATATTGCTTGGGTCATATAAAGACGGTACATCTAAAAGCCCCTTATCCAAGAGCTTTTTCTCGATTTTCTCAACGCCTTTATCGGTCAGAGTAACGACCCGCAGCTTCTCGTCCTTCTCGTAGTCGTCAGGCTCAACATCCTTCACCAACTCATTTACATCGACGTATAGTTGCGACGCACCATTATCCGCGCCAGAAATAATGAGAGGAGTACGCGCCTCGTCTATCAGAATACTGTCGACTTCATCGATGACCGCAAAATTGAACGGGCGCATCACCATATCTTCTTCGCGGAATTTCAGGTTATCGCGCAAATAATCGAAACCGAATTCGCTATTCGTCCCATACGTTATATCCGCCGCGTACGCCGCCCGCTTTTGGTAATCGGACATACCGCTCACTATCGTGGAAACCGACAGACCCAAGAAGTTATACACCTGCCCCATCCAGGCAGCATCGCGCTTCGCCAGGTAGTCGTTTACGGTAATCACGTGCACACCTTTTCCTGGCAGCGCGTTTAGGTAAACCGCAGTTGTTGCGACCAAAGTTTTACCCTCACCGGTTTTCATTTCAGCGATCTGGGCATTGTGTAGGGCAATTCCACCAATCAACTGGACATCGAAATGTCGCATCCCCAAAACTCGCTTCGACGCCTCACGGACGACCGCAAAAGCCTCGGGCAAAATATCATCAAGCGTCTTACCATTTTCCAACGCCTCCTTAAACTCATTCGTTTTGTTCGCCAACTCAGCATCGGAAAGCGCAACCATCGCCTCTTCGTAATCATTTATCTTACTAACTATCCCCCGATACTTCCTAATAATCCTAGAATTATAACTACCAATTAAACTAAACAATTTATCTAACATTCTGATTTCGCACAAAATCACTATACGCCCATTATACATCAACTCTTGGTTCCAGAGCTATAAGGTTACTAGGTTCCAATTTTTGTTAGCTACGCAATATGGAACCGCAAGGAAACATTGTGACGTTTTTAGAGGCGAAAAATATACAATCACTTCGCTTCACCAAAAGTTTTTAACAGATAAGATAACTTGATTTTTATAATTTTCACAATTCTGGTTAACATTTTTCACAGGTGGAGAATTCTACAGCCGCAATAAAATAAATTTATGAAAAATATCCTTTATTGCTTTTTTTAATCATTTTTTTTGTGCGTTTTGTTAAAAAAGTGTTGACAAAAGTTGCGGGGGGGGGGGGGGGGGGGGGGG
>CACXNL010000004.1:38585-140119 GCA_902769055.1 uncultured Pseudomonadota bacterium
CTCAGCGGTGTCGCGATGGTCGCGATGATGAGTAGTTTACAAGTAGCACATGGTGCTGACGAAGTTCAGGAAACTATAATCGCCACGGCGTGTTTGGAAGGTGGAAAAGGAATCAAAGGTGTGAGTTTTGATTGGCGCGTTGATGGCAAAATTTTGGTATTGAACAAGATTATAACTTCAGAATTACCTGATGAAGAGAATCCGAATGGTTTGATTAAATTGGGGATTGTTGTTCCTGGATGGTGGGAAGGGAAAAGCGTCCGCATAAAGGAAGGCGCATTTTCTGGACTAAATGCACCAAACACCTTTAGACTGCATCTAGTGTTCAAAGAAGAAAATGGTCAGCGCGTCATGATGCCGAAAGATTGTAGTCACATGTTTGAAGATTCACATTCAATAGTGAGCATTGATTTCAGTGGTGCGGATGTTAGTCATGTGACTTCGATGGCGAACATGTTCGCAAACTGTACACGCCTCTCAACATTAGATTTGAGGACTTTTAATTTAGAAACAGATGATAGCGAACGTATACACGGAATAATTAAAGATTGTGCTGGCTTGATGAAGGTGATGATATCAAAGATAACCCGGGATCCTAAGGAAACTCTAACTACGATGCTTGGCGAAGAAGTAGACATAAACAAAAATGATGGAAATATCATAAACGTCGCGAATAAAAACAATTTCATAAATTTCGATGTTATCGTTGATAAGAATACCCTGCGTAGAAATGACGAAAATGCAACGACTAATGAGAACCCCACAATGTCTTCTTCGGAATCGGAGAACGTTCAAACGCCGAACCATCGAACGACACAAACCAAAAGGGTAAGCAACTTAGAGGAGCACAATCAACCAAAAGATAAGCACGAAAAAGACGCAAAGACAATGCCAATTGATGTACATCAAGTAAAGCACAAAAAGCCTTGGTACACTCCTATAGTTAGACTTTGTAGCTGGGTAAAATGCAAAGTTTTGTCATGGTTCGGATACTAGACGGAATAACGAGTGAGCCAAACAAGGCTCACTCGTTGTGTTTTACATGGCGATGGGGGAATGATGAATTGGCTAACAAATGTATGCCAATAAACGAAAATAATAAACATTGGAAGCTCTAGACGCACCCGGCTCCAGAATTGAAAAAAATCCACAAATACAATAAAATGTGAACAGCTGGTCGTTTGGCTTTTGCGAAGGATATACGAATTTGGTCAGGACAGAAATGTAGCAGCCATAAGTGTTGGATTTCGGGTTTTGCTGGAGCGATCAGCCTCGTGGAGAATGCAATGAGCTTTAAAGGTGACCTGGATATTTGGCGAGAATTTGCGCAAGATTTAAAGAAACTAGATAAAAGCCATGAGCGATACGTTTATTTACCTGCTTCCCCTCCCCGTTCACCAACAAGCAGGAGAAAATACAACAATAACGAATTGATTGCTTTGAAGAACAACATAAGTCCGATGGGGCATGTTTCTGTGGAAATTCTTCCACGTGCCGCAATAAAAAAATTTCGCGCTCAAAGAAGCATAGATCTTCACGGATATACTCGCGAAATCGATAAAACTCTCGAAAATTTTTGTGCAAGATGTATCGTAGATGGGATCCGGGAAGTGTTCATAATAACCGGCAAAGGACAGGGAATAGTCAAGACAGCAACGCAACAGTGGGTGCGTTCTCACCCGGAGTTTGTCATCGGCTTTTTTGAAGTAAGAGATTCCGTGGGAGAAAGTGGAGCATATGGGGTTAGGTTAAGGAGGAAATAAGGCACCTACACGTTTCCGTTAATCTTTTCCTGCATTACACTGATATTTAATTCGTTCATTCTCGCTATAGCTCTGTCAAAATATTCCTCAGACAACTCGCATCCAATAAAATTTCGTGATTGGTTATACGAAGCAATCGCGGTCGTTCCCGAACCAGCAAAACAATCCAAAACAGTATCTCTTTCGTTGGAATGCTTGATAATCAGATCCTCGATCAATGCAAGCGGCTTTTGCGTCGGGTGAAACCGCCCCTTGTCGTGGCATATCGGATAGCGATAAACGCCGTTATCATACTGTGAATGAAACGTCGGATTGCCTCCCTTTACGCCCAAAACAGCGATTTCTCTCGCATTTGTCAGGTAATTGGTTTTGCTATTCAGGGGCACGGGGTTCGTTTTAAGCCATTCAATCAATCGAATTTGTTTAAATCCAGCTTTGTCAAAATACTCCTTTAATGTCGTCAATTTCCATACATCATAAAAACAAATTAACGTCCCCCCCTTCTTTAATATGCGATACATCTCACGTATGACGACATCCAATCCAGTAAAACCAAAATCCCAATTTCCGAAATCCATAGAAACACGAAACCTGTCAGTGTCCTTGCCAGTTGTTTCCCCAGATTGAAAATTCGTATCACGCGACACCTCGTACGGCGGATCAATCAAAACTAAATCTATGGAACCGCTTTGTACATGTTGTAACATCCGAAAACAACTTTCATGCGTAAAAGTAACGGCTAATCGAGACAACAAACTTAGATTCAAAACTACTCAATGCCAATACAGTATATACTCGACACCGCTTTTGCATGCTTTTTCATTTTTATTGCCTGGACATTATTTGGTTAAAGATTTATGCCTATAGGTTGTTAGACTTAATCTCACTACTCGCCCATTACAGCGTAAATCCAGAATGTAAGCGTGCTTTAACGGAATACGTGGTAAAAGCAGACTTTGGAATTAAGATTTTATTTTATAAATAAATTGTAAATTCATTTGTGGAAAAGAACACAAAAATGGAAAATAAACAGCGGCAACATAAACAGAAAACGTACTTGCGCAATTTTTGTAAGATCTGACATAAACCGGAGTATAAGATAAAACACAAGAAAATAACCTAAAACCTGTATGTTCATACAGGTAATTTGCCTACAAAAGTGAACCGAGTAATTAAATACTGGCATAGAACTGCAACGAGTAAATCAGCCCCCCCACAGAGATCTCGTCAACATGCACTTGACACAAGGTGCTTCGGGTGGCTCATTCTGATCCACCCGTCACTTATTTTAGTGTCCGAACCATGATAAAACTTTACGTTTTGCCCAACCGAAAAACTTGACCACAGGAATATTCCACCTCTGTTCTTGCTTTATTTTTCTCACTTCAATTGCTTTCGGCTTCGCTTTCTCTTTCTGGATATGTGCGCCCATTTGTGATGCCGGATTCAAAATTTTAGTACCCTTCCGTATTTCGCTAACCGGCTCATCTAATTCCACGTTTGCAATTGGCTTCGCTTGTGTAACAGTCCGTTCTCCTTTATTACGAAAAATGGTACCCTGCTCTTTGAATTTTGGGCTTGTCGAATTTCCTGGTTTTTTCAATGTTCTTTCGCTGACAAACTTTAAAACCTTCCGCGGCATCGACCTAACAATCTCCAACCATGAAGAAAGAGGCACAAACTCGGTGTTGTTTAACGCGCCTGAAGCTCCCCTATCCTTTGCACTAGTGTCATCTGTAATAATCTGGCAAAGCCTCGCCATTTGTTCAGATTCGTTAATGCTAAACGTTTCCCCATAATCATTCAATCGCTCCTTCTGTTCTTCCGCAAACGAAGATATATTCAGCTTTCTTAAGTTTTTGCACCCGCTACACATTCTGCGGACTCTTGTATCGAATGTGTTTTCTGTATCAAAAGCTCGTAAATCCAACTCGGAAATGTTTGTGCATCCATAAAACATACCCTGCATTGCCCCTACCTGACTCGTATCCACGCCACTGAAATCAATGTCGTATATCGAGGTCGAACCAGCAAATAAGTTACGACAATCCTTGGGAAACCTAACCTTCCTACCACATCGCTCTTCGAAAACCAAATGCAATTTAACTTTTTCAAAGGCAAGACCTCGGAATGCTGCAGGCGCTATTTCAATCCTCTCAAATTCAGTTGCACCAATGATAATCTTTACATCGACCATTGTATCCGGAATTTCGCTAAAATGTAGACCGTCCAATCTCATTGCTTGACCCCTATTCGCTCCGCCCCAGTAAAAACACAAAGGCAGACCATCTACTCTTTTATCAAAGAAGGTATCGACAACATCCACAGTAAACTTCTGTACTACCGGAGCACCATTGGCTCACGCACCGCTAATCATCGCGACCATCAGGGCACCACTAAACAAACAGGCTCTCGCATTCATTCTCACGCACCCTATAAAAATCCTATAAGCGATTGCGCCTCCGTTCCCATTGTAACATGTTTTTTATAGGATATGTAACAATTAGACAACTTTTTACAAAAAAATACTTAAACAAGAGATTTATATAACCTTTTCCAATTACAATGACAAAATTTCGCCTCATTTAGTAACTTGGTCATATCATCAATTCCAAATTCAAGTCTACCGCATATTTTATTCGACAAAAGTACATCGTAACTTTTCTTTTATTCTCGTAGTCAAGTCTGACTACTATTTGAATAAGAAACATGAAACATAACCTCGTTACCCACTATGACATCACGAATCGGAATACGACTGCGCTGTAATAAACAGGAAAATTTTGCAACATCCAGATTCTATACCAATTTTCGACCACTACGCAGTAGCGTAAGCGTGTATTAACCATGGATTTGTCATACTTGTTGTCAGCCCCAACATAAAACCGTCGCAAAGTCTTAAGTTTCAAAAATACTTACTGGTAAGGGAAATCATAGCAACGACATTTATGCCAAGAAACGCTGAAAAAGCAGCACATCTGAACCACTTTATCGAAAGAAAACACTACCCCGAACAACTTACTTACGTGTTCCAATACCACGCGATTACTTAATTTTGTCAAGGCTCCGTCTTCCGCATTCTGTTGCCACTGGATAACAACTTCGTCGTACCAATGACGCATCCGAAATCATCAACAACAAATAATCTTGCAGCACACACAGACCGGTGTACCATCACCCCCCTAAGAAGCATAAAAGACTGTGCTCATAAACCATCCCAATGAATAACAAAAATACATTTACTATTACCCGCAGAAATTAAAACGAGATTTATACGAAATATTTTAGCGCCAACAAAAATAACGCAAAAAAGAAGCCCTGATAAATACAAAAGTCAACATGCAAATATAGAGCTTCTTTTTATACTTGAAGCTCTATAAGAGAATTTTGATATATTGCTACTTCTGCTGCTCTGCAAGTCCTAGATTTACCTTCTCAATAACCTTAGCCGTTGCGGCTAATTGTTCTGATAACGTCGTCAAAGATTGCAAATCATCAGATGTATTCATAGCAACAGTCACTGGAGTAAAATCACTTACAGGCTTTGCCTCCGTTGATTCATTGCTGTTTGATGATGACTTCTCAGAAACACTAGTGCCACTCACCCCTTCTTTTTTCACCTCTTGGTTCGATGTTTGCTCTGATTGTTTCACTTCTGGCTCCGTTTTGGCATTTTTGTCTTCAGCAGCCTTAGTTTCGTTCGCGCCTTTAACACTTGTTTTTTCCGTCACCGATTCGCTAGCATCTTTTGACGACTCAACGCCAACTTCTTGCTTACCAGCTGAAACATCCGGAGCTTCTGATTTTACTTCTTCAGTAACCTTCTCCGATCCAGCGCTCACAGTATCCGCTTTTTCGGAAGATTGCTCATTTACGGCATCCTTTTTGGGTTCTTCAGTTATCTTCTCTTCTTTAACCTCAGTAGCTACTTTACTCTGTACTTGCGCACCGTTTACTTGTTCTCCATTTACGGCAACTACTGGTTCTGTTTTTGTTCCATTTTCAACTACTGTTGTTTGCATCGCTTCCGGAACTTGTTGTTGCGAAATCTCTGACTTTGCAACTTCAGCAGGCTTAATCTCAGCATTTAACACCGCTGGAACCGGCTGATTTATCCCTTCAGCTTTTTGTTCAGCAACGATATTTTCAGTACTAGCACTCTGTTGCTCGATTGCTACCCCCTTTTCATTACTTGGGGCAATAGGTGTAACTGCTAATTCATTAGTTGGGGTCGTGGCGAACGTATCACTCGGTACGGATATTGGAGTGTTAACCGGATTTTGAACCTGAATTTCCGGTTTTGCTTCTCCTGTGCTTACTACGGGTTGAACTTGTTGTAAGACAAAAGGCACTTGGTTATTGACAGGAACGACTGTTCCATTGCCACTTGTAGCAACCGGCATCTCGACATTTGTTGCGGAAGTTGTAATCTCCGGCGCAATCATTACATCACTTTTCACATTAGTACTTTTTATTTGCTCTTCATTTGGTGTAACGATTGCCTCAGAATTTGTTTGCGGGACAACACTACTCTGAGGAACCGCATTCATGACGACGCCTTGCATACCGATATTTTGTAATGGTTCGCCTTTCACTTTGTCATTTACAAGCAATTTCTGCGTTACTTCATCTCCTGAAGGTATGGTAGCCTCCACATGTTCCTGAGCTGTAGGAACGCTTCCTTCTGTGGGCAATGTCTCGTTAGACATCGCGTCTATCTTCGGCTTATTCGTCGAGTTTTGAAGTGCATTGTCTTTGTCAAGATCATCAATTTTGTCGTCTAAAATTTCTAATTTTTTGTCAACATTGATATTGTTCCTCTCGGTATCTTTCTCTATTTTCTCGATTTTCTCCAAAATTTTATTTAGAGTATCTTGGTTGACCTCTACCTTTTTTGCACCGTCTGTCTTTTCGCCATCAGCTGTTTTATCAGATTTATCTGAAGGAACTTCGGTATCAGCACTCTTCTCGGTAAGTTTTTTCTCTTCTTTTTTAGCATTTACTTTTTCCTTCTGAGAAACAACCGACTCACCTTCACTTTTTTCTTTGTCGTTTTCTTTTGTAACATTCTCAGATTTCTTTGCTTCACGTTCATCAACGCTCCTATCAAGCTGACTTTCTGACTTGTCAGCCACTTCTTTTACTGAATTTTCACCTTGCGTTTTTTCAGCATCTTGTATTTTCTTGTCACTGACCTCTTCCTCAGATTTGCCCTCAGCATTTGAAACTTCAGCATCCTTCGACTTTTCTTCAATCTCTTTTTTAGGTTGCTCCGTCGTATCAGCTTTTTCAGCTTTGTCGGAAGAAGATTTGACCTCTGCTACATCCTCAGAACTCGCTTCAGAAACCGTCTCAACAGTAGCTTTCTCGCTATCCGAATTATTCACTGATTTTTGAGCTTCTTCGGTATCACCCAACGATTTGGTCTCCTCTGCCTTATCATCCAAGACACCATTCTTTTCGTTCAAAGCGATAGTCAAAAGATTGAGCGTTTCCTTAATCGATGCAACATCATCCTTTACTTCTTTGATGTCTTCGACATTTTCCTTCATGTCTTTGACATCTTTCTTCAGTTCAGCATCAACTTGTCCATCACCTTTTTCGAGCTTGCTTTGAGCCTGCGTCGCGATGAAATTCGAAGCTGTTTCTTTTGCAGCCTCTGCGTCAGTTTGCGCCGTTGGTATACTAGCAACTTGTCCTGTTGGCGCTTGCCCTAAAGCGACTTGTCCGGAATTAGGTTGCGGCGGTAATGGTATTCCTAGGTTCTGTTGTGGTGTTGCCTCAATCTGAGATTGTGTTTGCCCACTTGCCCCTGGAATTGCCGTCCCCATCGTGGTCGGCTGTTGTACAGGAGGCACAACTCCTTCATTGCCTGTCGTAATCGCAGGTGTCGATGCCGTCGTGTTAGCTATAGAAACAGGTGTACCCACAGCCCCTGCTGCGTTTCCAGCTACAGTGCCTGGTATCGTTTCGGTACTTTGAGGGGTAGCATTCAACACCACCGGCACTGATGAAGGGATTACGCTTGAAGTTGCGGCACTAGCAGCACTTGTATTCTCAGCATTTTGCAACGGCGTCTCAGGCGCCGCATTAGTTAATGCTGGCTGAGCCGATACCGCTGGAGTTGTTGTTGCCTTCTCAGCATTGATATTTTGTGATGGCGTTGTTACAACCGGTACTTCAGGTAAGGTTACCGCCGGAGGCACTGGTATCGATGCTGTTTCTGCACTACTCGCTACTGACGGATTTAAACTTGGTTCGGCTTGTGGCGATGTTGGCAAAACATTTTCCTGTGCTGCCGTATTTGGCGCCTGGTTCACAACTGGAGTTTGTGGCAACACCTCAGATGAAACATTGCCAGGTACCGACTGTGCCGGTGCTTCCGGAATTGCTACATTTTCGGTGCTGACATTTTGTGGTGGCGTTGTTACAACCGGCACTTCAGGTAAAGTTACCGCCGGAGGTACTGGTATCGACGCTGTTTCCGCATTACTTGCCGGTAATGGATTTAAACTGGGTTCGGCTTGTGGCGGTGTCAGCAAGACACTCTCTTGTGCTGCCATATTTGGTGCCTGGTTCACAACTGGAGTTTGTGGCAACACCTCAGATGGAACATTGCTAGGTATCGGTTGAGCCGGTGGTTCCGGAATTGCTGTATTTTCAGCACTGACATTTGGCGACGGGGTTGCAACAACTGGCACCTCAGGTAAAGGTACTGGTACCGATGCTGTTTCTGCACTACTAGCCTGCGGTTGCTGGGTACCCTCTTGAACTACTGCATTTTGCGCCACAGGTTGTACTGGAGCATTTTGTGCCGGCGCTTCAGTTGGTACGCCCTCATTTTGGTTCGTAGGAGAAACCGCAGGTGATCCACTACCAAAAAGACCATTTAGTAACGCATTGCCATCTTGTTGTTGCGCTCCCGCTTGCGCGGCTCCGTCAGTCCCAGCCTGAGCTTCTGGCGCTGATACCACGCTAGCAGTCGCCTGTGTTGATGAGATAGGTGTCGTAGCTCCAGGAACAGCCGGTATCGGCGGCGGAATAGGAATCCCATTTTGATCTACAGGAGGTTGAGGCTGTTGTTCTCTCCCTCCTGGCATATCTGTTCCAAAAGCATCATTTATTGCCTGATTTTGTTGCTCCTGATTTGCTTGTTCGCCTGGCGCATTTTGCTGCTCAGGTTGTGCTTGCTCAGCAGCGGAACTTTCAATATTTACCCCCAAAGCGAGTGGAGTAAGCAAAACTAACAACTTTTTATTCATCATAAAAAACACCTCTCATCTAACAAACGGGGGCGTCTCCCCATAAACTTCTTAATTCAATTATTCCGATAAATAGTTAATATTTAGTTAAATTTTCAAACTTTTTTGGAAAACAGTGGCTCTTATAAAAACTTATCAGGTTTACATATTCTCTTAGAGCACAGATACCCAGGAATATTCGATAAGAGACATATAATGAATAATGCACACCAAGAATAATTCTCAACAACAAAACCGATAAAGCTATATGAAACGATGCGTATCAATGAACCAATGGACAGTAACATTACGTATATATTTACATCACGTCTAGATTTTTCAGCAGTAAATGTTCTGAAAACTACGCTCCCAAATCCGAAAACAAATGTAGTTACGCCGACTATAACCGCTATTGTTAGCAAATCACTTTTGTATATAGCAAGGTACGTAAATATCACAGATACCACCGCTTGCATTATGAAAGTCGCTTTTGCACAAGTTGTTATAGCCCATTTACACAGGACAGCGCCCGCTACTACCCCGCCTATTATCATAGTTACCAGACCATAAAAGTATGACATATTTGCGTAGGCGATCCGACTAACGCCCAGAGAGTGCAAAAATATTGGCTTTACAACATTTATACAGCTGTTGGTCAATTTAAAAGAAATTATTAGAATCAATAAAGCGAAAAATCCAGATGTTTTTAAGAAGTCACGCCAAGTCTTAAAATATCCAGCAAAAGAGTTCTCTGGTTTCTCATTACTTGTGCATTCTAGTGCCCTACCCGCTGACACAAAGAAAGTCGCAACTGTTGCAAAAACAACTGTAAACGATGTTATTACAAAGGCTCCCGACCATCCGACAGCGTTTGTCATGTAAATTAAGCAAACGCCAGACATAAACATGCCCAATCTATACCCCGTATTTTCAACTGCCGATATAAAACCGAGCTGTTTTGATGAAAATGCAACCAATTTCATGTGAGCTTTCAGAATATCGTGCGCCGAAACAGCTATAACAACCAAGAAAATCGTTATGGTAGCCGTCCAAAGCATGTCATTTGTCCCCAAATATCCCAGTAATGAAAACCCGAAAAATATTACTATTTGAGATATATATGAAATTATTTTTAATATATTAAAATTTGAGTTACCACGTTTTAATATCAAATTTTTGATAAATGGAGACATTACAAATTTCCAACTATACGGAATGGTCGCAAGTAAGATATGAGTAATAGTTGCGATGCCTATCCCTTTTTCCGAAAGCATACGTGAAAAACTAGAACCTATCCCGATAAGTATTACTCCACTTAAAAAAGAACTGAAAAAGATATACGATATGGCGGCAAATTTTTCTTTAAGAGTATTAAAGGTCACTTAAACGCCTCGTTTAAACCAAATCATCAATCTTTGCCAAATTGATTTTCCTTTGTCTTGAAAATTTTTCCCAGCAAACTCGCCAAGGCAATAAAGAGCCGTTCCAGCTGTGCTTGCGAACGCTTGAGTTCTGACGAAATCATGTGATCCGGTCACACCAATAGGTTTACCGAGCCTTACCGAAACATCACTGAAATACTTTTTTAACCTTATAAACTCGCTAAGTCCCGACAGCTGACTTCCTCCACCGGTTAAAACTATTGACTGGTACATAACCTTATCTGCTCCACAGTTGTAGATATGCTCCTGTACCTTATCCAGTATTTCCTCTAATCTAGCTGATATTATTGCATCTAGCATCTTCCTCGATATATTTTGTGCATGCTCTTCACCGTATTCATCGACCCTTGTAACCAAAACCTGCTCATCTCCAGTAATATTTCCGGAAACGCCATGCAAAATCTTAAGCCTCTCCGCACTAGCTCTAGTTATTCTCAGAACTTTTGAAATGTCATCCGTTATACTTTGTCCGCCAAGTGGTATGTATCCGAAATATAAAGGAACACCGTCATATAAGCATGCTACCGACGTCGTCGCCCCGCCCATATCGACTATTGTAACCCCGGAAGAAGTTTCTTCATTTAAAGTCGTCGCTAAGGTTGACGCGTAAGTTGAATTTATAAAACCTAATACTTCGATGTTATTGCGATTTAAACAGTTTCTTATGTTTTTTAAAAACAAACTAGGTGCAGTTAAAACATGAAATGTAGCTGAAAGTTTGTTTCCAACTGTCCCACGTGGATCTTTAATTCCAGAATTACCATCGACAGAATATGAAATCGGAAAAGTATGTATTATCTCTTTATGCTCATCGATGTATTCGGAAGTATCAAAATTAAGTAAAGATGACAGATGAATTTCATCAACAGGAATTTGCCCAATACTAGTACTGGATTCAACAGCATGCGATTCTATTGCCCAAGTCGGAATCGATACAAAAACAGACTTTATCGTTCTTTCTGCTTCCTTTTCGGCGGATGCCACTGCACCTAATATCGCTTCCTCCAAACTTTCGAAATCATTTATAACGCCGACCTTCATACCTTTAGCCAGTTGGTATCCAACGCCTAAAACTCGTGTTTCGCCCAGAAGCCCCAATGAAGTATTACTGTGTTCACTTTTTTCGCGTTTCATAATAGCCGCACACACAGTACTCGTCCCAATATCAAGAACTGCAACTTCCTTCTTTATATCAACAATATTTCTAAACAATTTTCACCAGATTTAATAAATGCAATATCGCCAGAGTGCTTTCACCTTACCATAAATTTAAGTTCATGACTACAGTTCAACTCTTTACAACGAATAAACTATTGTAATGTATAAAAACTAGATTAGATAGAAAATCGCTTGGGGGTATAGCTTGCAAAGATTTATTGCACTCAAGAAACACTAAGGAATTTTATACCGGAAATCGCGGCAATAGTTCTTCTATTTTCAAGCGACATATTTTTTAAATACGTTGTTTTAACTTCAACTTTTGATCCATTTTGTTTACGCACGATAAATGACACCGCATTATTACCATTCGGTATTTTCTCCAAAGCGTTATACAGATTATCTATGTCAGAATTCTCGGATATTTCTATAAACACTTTTTGATTTTCTATGATTTTGTCAATATTTTGCACAGAATTGCCGAGAATTCTCAAATTATCTTCCTCGGTTTTTATACTCGCATCAAGCAACAACGAATTTCCAACGACCAGTAAATCCTTGGATTTCGCGAAAACATCAGGAAAGACCGTAACCTCAAATGAATTGTCCTGATCTGAAATATTTAAAAACGCGTATTTTTGACCATTCTTCGACAATCTCTCCCTCTTCGAAAGCAAAATTCCAGCAATTTTTACATTTGAATCTGTCGTATAAAAATCCTTGCTGCGTACCACATTGTAGCTTTCCAAAAATTCCGAATATATATCCATTGGGTGCGCATTTAAGTAAAATCCGATGGAACGCCGTTCAAAATCCAGCTTTTCTATAGCATTCCATTCGGGCACTTGTTTCAGTTCGACGATGTTTGGCTTTATATCGGCGAAGAGTGACATCTGCTTTGTCGCCCCATTTTCCGAAGCATTCATCAAACTTTCCAGGGACTCAAAAATCTGGTGACGGTTTGGATGTATCGAATCGAACGCTCCGGCAAATACCAGTACTTCGATTTGCCGCTGTTGGGCACCAGCCGCCTTCGCCCTCTTTATAAAATCGTAAATATCCTTGAACTTCCCGTTTTTCTCGCGTTCATTAACGACGCTCTCCATAACGGCAGAGCCACAACCCTTAAGGGCACCTAAAGCGAAACGTATTTTATTGTTTTCTCCGCCAGGTTCACCAGAAAAATACGCCTCAGATTTGTTTATATCTGGGGGTAACACCTCAATGCCCGAGCGCCTGGCATCCTGAACAAACGATGCGATTTTATCAGTATTGACTATATCCATATTCATAGATGCTATGTAAAACTCTCGCTTATAGTGAGCTTTTAAATACGCTGTTTGGTACGAAACAACCGCATACGAAGCGGCGTGAGAGCGGTTAAATCCATACCCAGCGAACTTTTCCATCAAAGCAAAAACTTGGTCTGCTACGCTCTTCGAAATGCCCTTCTTCGCCGCTCCTTCAGCAAATATCTCACGATGCTTGACCATCTCTTCCTTTATTTTTTTTCCCATAGCGCGACGCAAAAGGTCAGCGCCAGCGAGGCTATACCCCCCCATAGCCTGTGCCGTCTGCATAACTTGCTCCTGGTATATCATGATGCCGTACGTGTGTTTCAAAATCGGCTCCAGCAACGGATGGAGGTACTCGGTCTTCTCCCGACCGTGCTTTCTGCTGATGTATAGCGGAATGTTATCCATAGGCCCTGGGCGGTATAGCGAAACCAAAGCGATAATATCCTCGAGGTTATCTGGCTGCAGTTTTTGTATAACGTCGCGCATCCCGGCACTTTCGAGCTGGAACACGCCGATAACATCCGTCGCACAAATAAGTTTGAAAACCTCCGGATCTTCCATATCTATTTTAGATATATCAACATCAACATCGCGATACTTCTTAATGTATTCGCAGGCGTGTTTTATAACTGTTAGCGTCTTTAGCCCCAGGAAGTCGAATTTTACTAATCCAGCAGACTCGACAAATTTCATATTAAATTGCGTAATTGCCAAGTCTGTCTCACCATCCGAATACAGCGGAACTAACTCATCAATATTTTCGTTACCAATAACAATACCAGCTGCGTGCATTGAAGCGTGGCGATATAATCCTTCGAGCTGCAACCCAGTATTTATCAGAAATGCGACAGCTTCGTCTTCCTCCATCATTTGCTTCAGCTGCGGCTCTATTTCAAGTGCCTGCGCCAAATCCACTGGATTTGTTGGGTTTTGCGGAACGAGCTTCGTGATTTTGTCGACCTGCCCATACGACATTTGTATCACCCGCCCCACGTCGCGCAATACATTCCTTGCTTGAAGTTTTCCTAGAGCTATTATATGTGCGACTTTATCTTTACCATACTTCGACTGGACATATTTGATAACCTCCTCCCGTTTTTCCTGACAAAAGTCGATATCGAAATCAGGCATCGACACACGTTCCGGGTTAAGAAATCTTTCGAAAAACAGCTTGTACTTTATTGGGTCAAGCTCGGTTATATACAAACACCAGCCCACCAAAGACCCAGCACCGGAGCCGCGCCCTGGACCTACCGGTACGTCGTGCTGTTTCGACCACTTAACGAAATCCGAAACTATCAGGAAGTATCCGCTAAATCCCATTTTTTTTATTACGCCAAGCTCATACTCCAGTCGTTCGATATACTCAGCCTCTACTTCTTTTGGATTACGATTTATATTAACTTTATACTTTAAAACTTCATCCTGTAGCCTCCTAAGCAATCCCGAATGCGCCTGCCTATCAAGTATATCGTCCTCGTCTTCACCCGATTCATCGACAAATCTTGGCAAAATCGGTTTTTTCTTTTCAGGCATAAATGCGCATCTTTGGGCAATAATCGAAGTATTGATTACCGCTTCTTTTATATCACTAAATAGCTCGAACATTTCATCAGTAGACTTGAGGTAATGCTCGGTAGAAACTCGTCGCCGCTCGCGGACGGTCATATACGTTGCACCGGCAATACACATCAATGCGTCGTGAGCAACGTGCATTGATTTATCCAAGAAGAAAACTTCATTCGTTGCCACTAGTGGAATGTTATTCTGAAATGCGTAATTTATAAAAAATTGCTCGCAGCGCTTTTCCTCCGGCTCGCCAGTTCTGGAAATCTCAACATAGCAATTGTCCCTATAAATAGACTTTATTTCATTGATAGTATTTGTTGCTATTTCGTGATTGCCATTTAATATTAAGCTCCCAACGAGCCCCTTGGCGCCTCCCGTCAGTGCGATCAGCCCACCACTGTATTGGTGCAAATTTTCCAAGGTAACAAACCTGACTTCTTCTTTGCATTTTATATAAAAACAAGTCATGAGCTTCATTAGGTTTTTATACCCAAGCTCGTTTTTCGCTAATAACACGATTGGCGCAATTACGTCGCAATGCTTCACGTCAATCTGCACGCCCATAATCGGCTGAATACCGGCTCCCGACGCCTTTGTCGCAAATTCCAACGCACCAAACATATTGTTGGTGTCAGTGATCGCCACCGCTGGAATTTCCCTATCCTCGCAAGCGTGTATCAAATCAGGCAGCTTCACCGCTCCCTCGCACAGCGAATACGCGCTATGTAACCTCAAATGGATGTACGGAAAACTCATATAAACGCCGCCGCTTCAATGCGCGAAACCACCTGGGATTTTAACACAAAAACCCGATGAGTTTTTTCGCACATGAGTAGCGCATTTATAGCGATTTCGATACGAAAACTATATACTGCATAATGAACAAAACACCTGTTAACAAGCAAAATGGGATTAGCAAAAAAGTTCTTAACCATCAGTGGATTGACAGTAGTCAGCCGCGTATTTGGTGTTGTTCGCGAAGCACTTATGCTTCATTTTCTCGGAGCATCTGTTGAAATGGATGCGTTTACGACTGCCTTCAAGTTTCCCAGTTTTTTCCGCAAGTTTTTTGCCGAAGGTGGTTTTCAGTCAATTTTTGTTCCATATTACACGGATTATATATCATACTCAAAACATAAAAGCGCAAAATACTTTTCGTCAAGAATATTTATGTTAATATTTTGGATTATGCTTGCTTTAAGCATTGTTGTTCATATTTTCGCAAAAGAATTTACGCTTCTTATGGCTCCAGGATTTGTAAAGTGTCCGGAAAAATTAGCTTTAACAATCGAATTCACACGAATAATTTTTCCAAGCATCGCCTTTATTTCCTTGTCTACGGTCTATAGCGGCATTCTTTTGTCTCGTCAAAAATTCTTTCTTTACGCATTGGCGCCTATACTAACAAATATAATTCTCGTTTGTTCATTGTTTACTTTCCAAGATTTCACGTCCGCTGGAAGAAGGCTGTCTTACGGCACATTGCTTGCAGGCATTTGTCAGTTTTTATACATGTTTTTTTGCGTAAAGTATCAAAAATTACCATCTCCCCGCCTTTCGCTAGTTAAGTTAAGTCCACGAATGAAGATGTTTTTACGAAAAATGATACCGGTTTTAGCCGGAGCGGGAGTAGCTCAGGTTAATATACTGGTTGGAATGCTGTTTGCATCGTTCCTACAAACCGGATGTATAACATATCTGTATTGTGCCGACAGATTTATCCAGCTCCCCCTTGCGCTTTTTGGCATTTCAATGGGAACACTTTTGCTCCCGGAAATAGCGGATAAAGTAGCAACAAGCCATACAGACGCAATAAAAGATGTAACCCATAAATCCATACTATTTGCGATGAGAATGACACTACCTTCAGTAGCAATTCTTGCAATAACTGGAATATATATGGTGTCTTTGCTATATGGACATGGCAAATTTGATCAAAGCGCTGTTGAAAGTACTGCGAACATACTCACAATAACCGCCTTTGGATTGCCAGCATTTGTGATTTCAAAGATAATGTCCTCTATTCTGATTGCGCAAAAAGACACCAAAACTCCATTTGTTGCGGCTATCACTAGCATTATTGCAAACGCACTTTTTAGCACTATCCTAATAAAGGGATTTGGGGTCTCAGGAATTGCCGCATCAGCCACGATTGCCGGATATGTAAATATGACCGTCATATGTTACAAATCAACCGGCTGGTTTAGAATGGATAAACACGTGACAAAAGATATAGCAAAAATATTTTATTCTTCTGGCGCATTATTTATAAGTATGTTGATATTAAAAGCACAATTAGGCGCAGTTTACTCAAAATTAGGTGAATTGTTTTTTTTGTCCGGTCTTACCCTAACTGGGGCAATCGTTTACGTTTTATGCCTATATTTCTCTAAGGACGCCGCTATATTAAACGCGATAGCCTACACAAGAAAACGAATAGGCAAGTAAAAATTAAAACTCTTCTAAATTTGATTTTAGTTTTTCGTGAAATTCATCACCAGACAATAACGATTCGATATCATAATACGATCGCAATTCCGGCTTAAACAAATGCACCTCAACACCTGATGCTTCTATCATAACCCAACCGGACTTCGCCGTACCCTCCATTTTAGGATGTAACTTGCCGTTCTTCAGAAACCGGTAAATATAATCAGCAACAGATTGCACATGCCGAGAGGAGGTTCCGGACGCTACAATGCAAACATCCGTCAATCTGTTTGTTTTATTTGACAAATCAATCTGCACTATATTTTCCGCTTTTTTATCATCCAAAATTTTCACAATATCTCGCGTTAACTCAGAAGTATTCGTCATTTATCCTCTGTCTTAGACTCACTACCCAACGCAAATTTATCAATCAGCTTTTCCAAATTCACTGCCGACCTAGTAAGCTCAACTTCTTCGTTCGGCTTGAGCTTTTCTTCAGAAAATCCTGCTGAAATAGCGATGAACTTGTTCCCCATAATGCCATCTGTTGAGACTGCGACCGAACTGTCGACCGGGATTTTAACATTATCACGTATCAACAACTCAACTTTAGCCTGGTAGTTATTATCCAACTTCAGCGACTTCACTATCCCAACCTTAATGCCATTCAGTTTTATATCGGCACCGCTAGTCAGTCCACTGACATCGTCAAACCTTGCTGTTAGAACGTACCCTTCCTTAATCTTCTCACCACTCGAGACATACGCGAAATATACGAAAAGCACGGCAACGACCAAAACCACTGCCCCGATCACCGACTCAAGCACATTTCCTTTCATATCGAACAAAACTCCCGAACTATTCAGTATTATTTTAACACAGGCGCTATTCTTCGCCAATATCCCCCGCAAAGTAGTGTTTTCTACAGAGAGCAATATACTTCTCATTTCCGCCTATATCAATTTGCTCACCGGAGCGTATTACTCGCTTCGACGTATCAAACTTCGCGTTCATTATCGCCTTCTTACCGCAATGGCAAATTGTTTTTACCTCGATAAGCTCATCTGCCCAAAGTAACAGATACATGCTTCCTTCAAAAGGTTCTCCCAAAAAATCAGTACGCAAACCGTACGTCAAAACCGGAATGCCAATTTCATCAACGACTTTGCACAAATCCAACACTTGCAGCTTCGTCAGAAATTGAGCCTCATCAATGAAAACACAGGCTGTTTTTGAATGTATTTTTATCTTTATGTCATCGAAGAGTTTTGTGTCTTTATCAAACAGATACGCATTTTCAGCAAGTCCAATTCTGGATGCAATTTTAGCTGAACCGAACCTATTATCGAATCTAAAAGTATATAAAATCGTATCCATTCCGCGTTCTTTATAATTGAAACTACTTTGCAATAATTTTGTCGTCTTTCCTGCATTCATCGCAGAATAATAAAAATACAACTTTGCCATAAAAAAACCTTCATTACCGCTTCACTTGAGCATACCATTTTTCGGAACATAGCTCGGCACGGTAGCATAAATTTTTTTCATCAAACCTCAAGGTGAGGTGTATATATACCGACTTCCCTAAGCTATATGCAGTTGTGCTACAATCGCTGGTGGTTGTCTCGCGTGTGGAATCTGAAATTTGACAAGATCGTTTTATGTGCTTTCCGCTATGTTTTTGCTTTCGGGCTGTGCTAATCAGCAATTTAAGGCGGAAGAGCCGGTGGATTACAAAGATAATGCTAGGTATGGTTTCGGTTCTTTGATAAAAGGCGAAAATTCAGTTTTGAATAAATACTTTAATAAATCGAACACCTCGAGTAATGAACTCGCCGTAGAAAAAGTGTCCGCAAATAGTCCGAAAGATAAACTTTGGAATGCGGCAATTGTTGCGCTGAAAGATTTCCCGATTGAGTTTATGGACAAAAAGTCCGGCAGGATTGAAACCGGAGCGGCTAAGGTAAAGTTGTTTGACAACACCGAGACTTGTTCGTACACTGTAAATGTGACGCTTCGCGGTTCGAGCGACGTCGATGTCGTCGTAAGGTCGGCTGAAGACTCGGCGGTGCGTTTAATGAAGCACGTAGAGACAGTAAAATCGAAAATTTTGGAAGAATATAAGAGATAAAGGAGAATAAAATGTTAAAAATAGGAATAAATGGATTTGGTCGCATCGGACGGATGGTCTTGAGGGCGTATGAGGAAGCAGGGAAATACGGCAATATCGAGATAACGTGCATAAACGACTTGTCCGATAAGAGGACGAACATACACCTGTTGAAGCACGATTCGGTGCACGGCGCGTTCGGTAAAGAAGTGCTGGAAACTGAGGACGGAATTGCGATAAATGGGCGGAAAATCAAGATGATTTCCGAAGCTAACCCGGAGGCTATTGATTGGCGCGGGTTAGGCGTCGATGTCGTTTTCGAGTGCTCCGGACGGTTTACCAAAAGGGTCGACGCGGAGAAGCACATCAAGGCTGGGGCAAAAAGGGTCATTGTGTCGGCACCGTCAGAAGGCGCGGATGCTACGGTCGTTTATGGCATAAATCACAAAACCATAAGGGATGGCGATTTGGTGATTTCGAATGGTTCGTGCACGACGAATTGCTTGGCGCCGATTGCGTATATCCTGGATAAAGAGTTTGGGATAGAATGCGGTTTTATGACCACGATACACTCGTATACTGGTGACCAGCGGCTAATTGACACGGTACATAAAGATTTACGGCGGGCACGCGCAGCCACGCTTTCGATGATACCGAGCACGACGGGTGCAGCGCGGGCAGTTGGGCTGGTTTTGCCGCAACTCAAAGGGAAACTGGATGGGACGGCGATACGTGTGCCGACGCCGAATGTTTCGTTGGTCGATTTGAAGTGCAACTTAGCAAAGTCGGCAACTGCGGACAAAATAAATCAGGTGATGAAGCAGGCATCCGAAGGTGAGCTGAAGGGAATTTTGGGATACAATGATGAGCCACTGGTTTCGTCGGACTTCAATCACTCGACGCTGAGCTCGATTTTCGACGCGACAGGAACAACAGTTATTGGAGATAAGTTTTGCCGTGTCGTTTCTTGGTACGACAACGAGTTTGGCTTTTCCAACAGAATGCTGGATTTAGCATCGTATCTAGCACAGGAACTCTTATGCCATTTATAAAAGCAACGATAGATTTAGGGGCTATTAAGCGGAACTACAGAACGATATCCGAGTTTGTCGGCAACTCAACAGTTACTTCGGCTGTGGTGAAGAATAACGCATACGGAATGGGAGCCGAAAAAGTTTCGATGGCGTTGTATGATGTCGGATGCCGCGATTTTTGGGTGGCATATTTAGCTGAAGCGTTAACTATACGCGAAGTGTTGCCGAATGATGCGAAGATATATTATCTACAAGGATTTCAGAAATCAGATATGCCAGTTATAAAAGAAACAAAAATAATTCCTGTAATAAATTCGTTACATGAGTTTATTACAATTAAGGGCAATGATATTGAGTTTGTTCTGTTTGTAGACACTGGATTTTCAAGGCTTGGGCTGCGAAGAACCGATATAGATGAGGTACTGCCGTGTCTGAAGGACGAAAATATAGCTTATGTAATCTCTCATTTAGCTTGTTCTGATGACAAAAATCATCCGATGAATTCGGCTCAAAAGAAAGCATTTGATAATATTCTGGCGAAGATCAGGAGTGTAATCGATGTGAAAGCTGGATTATCCGCGACTGGTGGCGCGCTTTTCGGGAAAGAATACGCGTATGACATCGTTAGGATTGGTTCATTTCTACACGATATACAGCTAAATTCTCCTTTAAGTGCTGAAAGCGTATTAACTCTGGAAACTCAGGTGTTGCAGAAGTATATTCTGCCCGCTGGAAGTACAGTTGGGTATAGCGCAACATACACAGCGCCGCACGACATAAAACTCGCAGTGATTTCGATTGGGCACGGCGACGGTTTTCGGCGGCATCTTGGAAACAAGGGGTTCATACACTTTTACGGCGAGGAAAAGATATACGCGGCGCCGATAATCGGAAATGTTTCGATGGACTTAACTACTTGCGATGTGACGGAAATCCCGGACGAATTAACCGAACCTGGGATGACGGCAACAGTACTATCGAAGGATTATCGTGTGAAAGATATGGCGAGAGATGCGGATTTGTTGTCATACGAGATACTGATCGGGTTGCAACTCAAGCCAGACCGCTGTGACCTCATATATCGAGGATGATATTGTTCACGATGTAAACGAGGAATTGTTTTTGGAACTGATAAATTACTTGAAAGCAAACGGGTTTTATAGCATGATGGAGTAGTTGGTATTTGGCGGGGTAGCTCAGCTGGTTAGAGCAGCGGAATCATAATCCGCGTGTCGGGGGTTCAAGTCCCTCCCTCGCTACCATTGCATAGGAAGATTTAATGAAAATAAGTGCGAATGAAGTAAGAATAGGAAACGTACTTGAGCATAATGGTAAATTGTGGATTGTGACGAAAACACAGCATGTGCAGCCAGGAAAAGGCGGGGCATATATACAAGCTGAAATGAAGGAATTGCGCGGGGGATCTAAGCTGAATGAGCGGTTTAGGTCAGCTGAGACGGTAGAGAAAGTATTTTTGGAAGAAAAGCCTTTTCAGTTCCTGTATAAAGATGGCGATTTTCTCCATTTTATGGATCAGGCAACATACGACCAGATACAACTTCCGGAGGATTTGATTGGAGAATCGGCGGCATTTTTGTCGGATGGAATGGTTGTTACGATTTGCCTATATGAGAACGAACCGATAAGTGTCGCACTTCCACAGACGGTAGTTTTGGAGATCGTAGAATCCGAGCCGGTTGTTAAAGGACAAACAGCCGCTTCATCTTATAAGCCGGCAATTCTGTCAAATGGTGTAAAGATTATGGTGCCACAGCATATAGAGTCGGGAACAATGGTGGTTGTTGATACAACTAATGCAACCTATGTTGAAAAAGCGAAATAGCGCACGATGAGCGGTTCCGCAATCCTACACATAATGCAAAAAGCTGCAGAGAAAGCGGCATTTTTGTTAATTCGCGACTTTGGTGAACTGGAGAAATTGCAGGTTTCGCGAAAGGGATTTCGGAATTTCGTTACATCGGCTGATAGGAATGCTGAAGCACGGATTATCCACGAATTAACGAAATATCATCCCGAATATTCGTTTGTGTGTGAGGAATCTGGACTTACTGAGAAAGAAGACAAGAATACAGCCTGGATTATTGATCCTATAGATGGTACTAGCAACTTTATGCGTGGAATACCGTATTTTGCGATAAATATAGCTTTAAGGAAGGGTAATGATGTCGTTGCAGGTATAACACTGGATCCAATGCGAGGCGAATGTTATAAAGCTGAGATTGGACAGGGAGCATTAGGCGGCAGAAGTAGGTTAAGAGTATCCGGCAGAGAAGATATACGTGAGGCTCTGATTGCAACACGGGGTTCTGTACAATTCGGTGAGCAATTGGTAGGATTGGGAGCGATTATAAGGAAGACTGGCTCTGTTGCAATGGATATGGCTTATTTATCCGCTGGTAAATATGACGCAGTCATAGCTCGCAACGTATACCTCTGGGACATTGCATCAGGCATCGTTTTAATAAAAGAAGCTGGAGGTTTTATAGAGCTCTCTAAAATTGGCAGTAGTCAATACAATCTAGTTGCTGCATCGTCAAAGAAGTTGTTAACAACATGTTTAAGTTGTTTGGGAAACGCAAACGTTCGTAGATGATATCTACGTGTAATTAAAACATGCAAGAACAACATAAACAGAAATTCCACTTAACCTCAGGACGCAATCGTTATCGCACCGGATGTACAGAAAATCATACCTACTCTGAAACTTCATCAAGCGAGTAATGAAACATTACGTGTAATAACATTATTCCGGATGATCTTGCATACCTCACGACAAACTTCTTTGCACCGTCTGAAAGCTCCTTTTCCGTAATAACTATATGCTTTGGACAAACTCCCTCATTGCCCAAATCATGTATCACCCTCTGAATATCTCGCAATTCACCAATAATGGGTATACCCCTTACCGTACGACCGACTTCAGCGTGCCGCATTGTTATAATTCCAACTGGCACAAATTTAAACGATATATTCTCGTTTGACATAACGTCGACACAAAATTCCTCTACCGAAGGAATATTTCCAATCAATATAACTCGAGGGACATCTTTAAATTGTGGATTTTTTGTTGTAACTGGTTCAAACCACTGCATCTTACCCAACTTCTGTCTATAAAACATCCGACAGAGGAGACGCGGAAGCATGAGACTTGTGGTAAGAACGAACACGTTAATTATCAAAACTGAATATGGTAAAAAATCGCTTTGGTTCATCAGTATCATAAGCGGAAAGAAAAACAAGTTTGACAGTACCACCGCCATAAATATCGGCACGACATCCTCTACCGTTGTGTATCGCCAAAGTTCTTGATAGGTTCGTACCCACAAAAAAACGCTTGTACTTACGAGACCAAAAACCAGCATATTCCTTAGTATGTAGGCTGGCGAATAATCCAAAAAATCCATTCCAACACGTAAATGTATCGAAACAAAAATCGAAAGAAACGCCAAAAGACTGTCAAATGCCAGCACAAGATATGGGGACACCACCTTAAAACCATTACGTTGAGATTTATTTTTAAAGCATTTCAGAAATACCGCAGCTACACATTTTTTTATACCCAAAGCCAGCCTATCAAGCCCCTTTCCAATTTCGGACAGGGCATTCTCTATACTCATTTGTCTCCCCTTCCTCTCAACTATCCAAAAAACTCCTGAGTTTTCTAGAGCGCCCTGGATGCTTTAGCTTCCTCAAAGCCTTAGCCTCAATTTGACGTATTCTTTCTCTCGTCACAGCAAACTGCTGACCGACCTCTTCAAGAGTATGATCCGACTGCAATCCTATGCCAAACCTCATCCTCAACACCTTTTCTTCACGCCCTGTTAAAGTCGATAAAATTTTATTGACAGCGACTTTGAGGTTAGAGCGAACTGCGGCATCCGTCGGCACAACGGCGTTTTTATCCTCGATAAAATCCCCCAAATGACTCTCATCCTCATCCCCTACTGGTGTTTCAAGACTTACCGGATCTTTCGCAACTTTCATCACCTTTCTAACTTTATCCAAAGGCATCGTTAATCTTTCAGACAATTCCTCGTGAGTAGGCTCCCGACCAAGTTCGCTCATCAATTGCTTCGACATCCTCACCACTTTGTTTATGGTTTCTATCATGTGTACCGGAATTCTTATTGTCCGCGCTTGATCTGCTATAGCGCGTGTTATAGCCTGCCTTATCCACCATGTCGCATAAGTCGAAAACTTATAACCTCTTCGATAATCGAATTTATCCACTGCCTTCATCAAGCCTATATTACCTTCTTGTATTAAGTCCAAGAATTGCAACCCACGATTTGTATACCTTTTCGCTATCGATATAACAAGTCTCAAGTTCGCTTCTATCATTTCCTTTTTTGCCTTCGCTTCGTTCCGTTCGGCTTTTTGTATAGCACTGATAATCCCCTTTAAAAACAGAAATGGAACAGTAGATGTTGCCTCAGCAGCTTCCGATATCTGCACCAAACTTTTAAAGTGTTCCGAATTATCACTATAGAATTTTTGCCACCCCTGATGCGTTTTTGATTTGATAAATTCAAGCCAACTCGCATCAAAATTTTTATCGATGAAACAAGAGACAAGTTCGCTTCTTTCTATTTTGTATTTTTCAGCCTGCGATACCAACTTGCGTTCTATTTCAGAAATACCAGATACCAACGATATATTTTGCTTCTTTAACGCGTCAATCCTTTTTTCATTTAAGTTAATTTCAAGAAAATTATCGAAAATCTCTTGTTTCAGATCCTGATATTTTTCACTCTCTTCAAGTTTTAATGAATCAAAATTTAAGGACTTCTGTACCTCATAAACTTTTTCAAAAAGCTCAAGATGCTTGTCAAAAAGCGATAGTAATCTGCCTTTAGTTTCAGCATCATTTACTCCTTCTTGTCCCCCATCTTCTAAATTACCAATATCGTCGTCATCATCACTGCTCTGATAATCACCATCGTCTTCGGCGCTATCCGCCCCACTTGTCACTATGTCGCTTACCAAAATTATGTCATCCGCAAGACTAGTGCGAAGAAAAGCTACGGCATCTGCGGTCACTCGACTTATACATAAGGCTGAACGCAAAGCGTTACAAGCCTCCTCAATCCGCTTTGCAATGAGTATCTCTCCCTCTTTCGAAAGCAAATCGGCACTGCCCATCTCTTTCAAATACATCTTTACTGGATCGTCATTCTGTGCCTCAGGTTGTCCAGAACCGCTATCTTCATTTTTTACATCGCTTTCAGCGCCTTCTTGCTCTTTTTCTAAAGCCACCGATTCTGCATCTTCGATTGCGATGATTTTAACGTCATTATCGCTAAAATAACTCACTATTTCCGCGAGCTTATCAGAGGTATACTCATCCCCACTAAGCGCTTCCAGTACTTCCTCATTTGTTAAGTATCCCCGCGATTTATACAACTCCATCAACGAAGATACGTTTGGATCTTTCTCAATCAACTCTTCAGATGCAGAACCACTATCCTTCAATTTTTTGTCACTCATCATCTCTCCCTTACTCCACGTCCTTCGGCTTTCTTGAATTAAGAAAACCCAACTTCAATGCCTTAAATCTATTCCATGCCATATCGTCAAAAGACGTTTTACATTCGTCTTTTGCCACCCTCAAATCTTCAGCCATACGCTTCTTTGATATTCCAAAATCGAAAACATCCTTCCAAAGCCTTACAACATCACCATCAGACATCCCAACTAAAGGGCAAACTCCATCAGCCATCTGCCTTACGTCATCAACTGTCCCGTTAAAGGAGACAAAATCAGGCAAATCTGGATTATCGATCATATACTGCCTCAATTGCTCAAACCTCTCACTAGAAAACTCAACGCTAGCTAGTTCTTCCACAACAACCGGAATGACAGACGGACGCGAGATCAGGATATACAACAACACCGCCTCGCGCAACAGCGTTTTTTCACTTTTGTCAACATGCACTAACGAGTAATTTGCCTGTTTATTTACGTATTTCGTTGAGGGATTATTCCTTCCCAACAAATCAAAAATGCGCCCTTTTATGTCCCGTTTGTATAAAGATTTAATATCAACATTCTGAATTTCATCTATGTGATTAAAAATTTCTTTTTTCCATTCAGCAATATTTTCTGGCGTTTTATTTTCCATGGTAGATAAGGTTTTTGAAAAATAATCCCAAATGAAATCAATCAAATTTTCAGATTTAGAAAGCAACTGCTCCATTTCGACCCGCTGACGTGTTTTAAAAAAAGAATCAGGATCATCCCCTTCCGGAATTCTGCAAAATTTCAAACTCTTCCCAGGCTGAAGATATGGCAACGCCAGAAAAGCTACTTTCACCATAGCGTTATAACCTGCTGAATCTCCATCCAGACAAACGATGGGACAATCTGAATAGCGCCAAAGTTTTGCCAAATGTTGCGAAGAAAAAGCAGTCCCCATCGAAGCAACCGCCGTATTAAAACCATACTTATTCATCATCACAACATCCATATATCCTTCAACCAAAATAAATGGCACAGATTTTGTGATATTTTTGGTTGCGATATTGTATCCATACAGGGTTTCGCGCTTTTGAAAAATTGCAGTTTCAGGAGAATTTATATACTTCGGGGTTACGTCTTTTTGGATACCCCGTCCTCCAAATGCTATGGGATGTCCACTTTTGTTAAAAACCGGAAATATTATCCGATCGCGAAATCGACAAATCAATTTGCCATCTTTTTCGGAAAAAACACCGGAGTTAGCAATATCGTCATAGGAAAATTCCGCATCCTTTAAATAATTCAATAATGAATACATATCTTTCGGTGCATATCCTATGGAAAATTTGTCAATTAAGTCCCAAGTTATCCCGCGGGCTTCGCAATACGTCGTAGCCTCGTTGCTAAGCCTCAAATTTTCTTTAAAAAATTCCATAATCTTCTGTAAGACATTTCGCTGACTATGGAGAACGTCGGTATTTCGTTCAATTTTTTCTGGGATCTTTATTCCAGAAATTTCCGAAAGTACCTCAACCGCCTGCATAAACTGGATCCCACGCTTTCGCATAAGATACTCGATAACATCCCCGGAAGCTCCGCATCCAAAACAGTAGAATGTTCCCTTATCGTCGTTAACAAAGAATGATCCTGTCTTCTCATTATGAAACGGGCAGTGCCCGACGAACTCCCTCCCCTTTTTCTGAAGAGCAACGTCATGCCTTACTATCTGAGATAGCAACACTCGCTCTTTCATTAAACTCAAGACCGAACTTAGCCTAAGATCCGCCATAAGCAAAACACTCTTCCGCCTGTTGATAAATTAGCATAATCGAAAAGCCAGAGGCAATCTGTGATACACTCGTCCGTAAATACAAATAAGACGTATCTATTTGGGGTATGGCAGTCCCGGTTGTAAAATGGGCAGGAGGAAAACGGCAGCTTATAGCGGAGTTGCGACGTCATATCCCTAGAGCCTACGGAAGTTATTTCGAACCATTTTTCGGCGGAGGTGCGTTGCTTTTCAACCTGAAGCCGAAAAATGCGATTATAAATGATTCCAATAAACAACTTATAAATATGTATAAACAAATTAAGTTGTTCCCATATGAAATTATAAAACACCTATTGAATTATCAAGATACATACAATAGTTTGCAAACAGCTGATGAAAAAACAGCATTTTATTTTAAAATGCGCGACACATTTAACACGTTTATTTTGAACAATGTTTTTGATGTTCAAACTGCATCATTGTTTATATTTTTAAATAAGGCTGGATACAATGGCTTATATCGCGTGAACAAAGATGGTCTATTTAATGTGCCCCCTGCTCATAAAGAACACCTTAAATTATTTGATGCAAAAAATATTTATGAAGTATCGAAGTTGTTGCAAAGATGCGATGTAAATTGTGGTGATTTTGAAGATGCTTGTAGAACAGCGAAGCCAAGAGATTTCATATTTTTCGATAGCCCGTACTACGATACATTTGATACATACCAAGCAGGCGGTTTTTCTGAAAAAGATCACATAAGATTGGCACGATTATTTCAAAAACTTTCCGAAAATGGCACCTATTGTTTATTAACAAATAACAATTGTGACTTTATTAAAGATTTGTACAAAAGATATAACATCAACATCGTTCCAGTGAAACGAATGATAAATTGTGATAAAAATAACCGCATTGGAAGTGAAATTATAGTAACAAATTTTAAAAGTTAATAATATGATATAAAATCGAAATACATCGACTACTTTAAATAAAAATATTTTGCAGCCTCCCTTTCGCAAGATACTGAAAATAAGTTTTAATGTTACATCTCGCACCGGTCAGTGCCAATTTTTGTTACTTCCGTTTATCATGTTCTACGATGCTGTCTTTTGTTCTTTCGAAATTGTAATGGAACATTTGGAAAGCCATTGCACAAACATAAAGTAATTCGCAATAATTAGCGTTGCAATATCTAATAAATTTACCATAGGCGTTGATATTTTCACAGGAAGCAGCGCTACTATACACCATAGTATGACACTGCACAAAAGCACTTTCAGCTGAAATAAAGCTGCTATGCTGAACTTAATTTTCTTTGAAGAATAGGATATCTTGCAGTATCTACCGCCATTTTTAATGATTTGTTCTAAACCCCATTTACAAGCGATGACCACAATGCAGAAAAATATGCTGAGAAGACAGAGTACAACGCTAAGCTGTGCAGCATTCAAATCTGTCAAATTGGCGTTATCGGGAATTCCTTGTTCGCTGAACAAAAAATAGAAACAACCACTGAACAACGCGCCAGCGAAAAAACCGATCACAAGTAAAAACCAAATATACCATCCAAAGTATCTGGCAAAACAATATAAATTGCGATTCATAATCAATTCTCCCCTCTATTATCTAACAATAGAATAACATTATTTCAAGAAATAGTCAAGCATTATTTATAGTTCACCTATATGAAAATTTAATTGCGATATAGATGCACTAAACTAAAATTCATACGGATCAACATCAATTGTAACTCTGATATTTTTCGGTGAAGATTGTAGTAAATCGATAGATGCGACATATTTCTGTAATGGCGACTGGGAAAGTATCAGAATTTTCAGTCGATATCGCGAGCGAAGTTTGTATATAGTAGGTTGGATTGGTCCTAAAATTTTGATATTGGCAACACGAGGCATTACCGAAACGAGTTGTGAAGCAAATTCAGAAACTTCACGCTCTGTAAGCGCCGATAAAGTAATCGATACCATTTTCCCGAATGGCGGCATTTGAGTTAATTTTCTATTCTGTATTTCAGTTGTATACAATTTCTCGATGTCGTTATTCTCCAAAATTTTCATGATATAGTCATCAGGATTATACGTCTGTATGATGACTTTGCCACGAGTATCTCCGGTGCGCCCAGCTCGTCCCGCAACCTGGCATAGCAGCTGAAACGTCCGTTCCAAAGCCCTGAAATCATCGCTATAAAGCATCGCGTCGACACAGGTCACGATGACCAGACTGAGGCTGTCGAAGTTGTGTCCCTTGGCGACTATCTGTGTTCCCAATATTATATCAACTTCATTATTTTTGATTTGCTCAATAGCCTTTGCGATTTTATTCGGTGTGTTAATAGTGTCGCTCGAAAGCATCAAAATTCGCGCATCTGGAAACAATTCAGCACATTCCTCTTGCACCTTCTCAATCCCCGCGCCTATTCCGATAAGCGACGCCTCGCCGCAATGTGAGCAGATGTTTTTCGCGCTTGTCCTGAAATCGCAATAGTGGCACACAAGCTCTTTCGTGTCCAGGTGGTAGCAAAGCCAGGCGGAGCATCCGGGGCAAGTTACGCGTTCTCCGCAGGAACGACAGAGCACCTTTGGCGTGTGACCGCGACGATTTACAAATATCAACACTTGCTTTTTCTGCTTTAGACATTCCTGTATTTCGTGCTTTGAGTATTCGCTTAGTACTCCACTTTGCTTTTCCTTACGCAAATCATCTATACTAATCACCGGCAAAGTCGCATTTTTGTGATATCGCGACGTCAGTTTTATATACTTATACTTGCCAGTGACAGCATTGTAATACGTCTCAATCGATGGCGTTGCGGAGGACAAAATTACTGGTATATTCAGCGTATAGCCAAGGTATATTGCCATATCGCGAGCGTTGTAAATTGCCGTTTCACTTTGCTTAAACGACATATCATGCTCTTCGTCAATTATAATCAGCTCGAGCTTGGCAAACGGTATAAACATCGCAGATCTAGCTCCGACGATTACCATTCGTTGCCCATTTATCGCTTTTTTCCATATATTTAGCTTTTTTGACTTTACGACAGTATTATGCCATATGTATACTTCGCAATTGAGCCGCGCTGCAACTTTTTTTGCTAACTCATTAGAAAGAGCTATTTCGGGAACGAGAATGAGTATTTGGTTCGCACTTCTAGACTTCATTATTTCTCTTGCAACTTCCAGAAATACTTCTGTCTTCCCGGAGCCAGTTATACCATGCAACAGAATTGCCTTATATTTATTTCTATATTCCAGAATTTCAGATACAGCTGCCTTCTGCTCTTCATTTAAAATAACCGGTGCTTCTGATACAACATTAGGAATTTTTATCGACTTTTCAGGAATTAAAATCGCATCGGTCGAAAACGGAATTATCATACTATAAAAAGTACCAAGACGTATTAGATTATATTCAGAGACGAATTGCGCAAATTTTATGTAATTCTCAGGAATTTTATACGGCAGAACCAATGCGATTTTCTTTATCTTTCCTTCAAAATCAGAACCGACATTATCAATTACCACACCAACAGAGCAACTATTCCTGAAGTCAACCGAAACTATTTGCCCAATATCCAAGGACTGTTCGAAAGAATATGTATATGTCGTATTCAAGTCCCGTGTGACCGCAATACTATACTTCAATATCTTCTGCTCCACAAAATACCTCCGCCCAACGAATCTTTAGACGATAAATCAACCGTAGCCTTGGTATTCTTCGCAATATCTGCCTCCGCAACCACATTTGTTTCGTCTTTTCCCGGCGCTTGCTCAACTGAAACCTTGAATTTCCCGATTTTTTTGCCAAGACTGACGGTGTCATATTCCTCGCCGGATGAGTTTTTTGTCTTCTTTATCGAAATCGTATCAATCCCAAACATAGTCTTCATCCGTCCCAAAATGTTGAGGTCGGCGCCTCCAGACAAGTTGGTCATGACGCCTAAAAGCGCCATCGCTTCTCCTATCGATATTTCCGAAGAGGCTTTCTCAAAAAGCATATACGCAATAATGTCATTGTCTGGCATATATGGATTTGAGTATAGATTGACTTTCGATTGACCGACTGTCTGTATAAATTTCGCGCCAACTGTGATTTTATCAATCACCTTCTCCGCCGAAACAGATATGTTTGTATCATTATTATTTATAAGTACGTCACCTCCTTTTAATTTGAATGCATTATCCGTTAACTCTATTTTCCCTGATTTCAACTTTGCTGCAAATTCGTACTTTGGCGCCAGCAAATCGCCAGTTACTTTCGCATTGGCGTCCCAGGCACTTTGTAGCCCAAATCCACTTACAGTTAGTTCCGGCTTCATACTAAGTTGTATATCCGTCGGAAATTTGATCTTTATGCTATTCGATGACTGCGTTTCGGGTTTCCTCTTCGTAATTAAATCAGTTGAACGCATAGATAACATAACTATGCTCGAAACATCAATAGCAGGCTTTTCGGTATACAAATCGCCCTTGACCTTCACTTCATTCATCAAGTCGCCATTCAACGTCACATTTCCAAAAAGCCGCGCGTTCAACCACTTTTGGTCAACAGCTTTGAATTTATCGATTTTTATGCCGATATTTGTATCCAACTTGCCATTAACATACCGTATCTTCCCAGAACCATTTACCGTCCCGCCAATTTTTGAGTCATCTCGCGCATATATTTTCGTGATGTTTAATGTATCTTTATGTAATTTTCCCAGCAGCGTTATATCGCGTATATAGGTTCCACTTGGCATATTCACATATACCCCGTTCTGCAACGATATATCTCCAGTTATTTCGGGATTGCTTACAGTGCCCATCGGGTTTATCCTGTATTTCATATTTCCTCTAATACGCTGTCCAGGAGCTACCTTATAATCCTTTAAATCGATCGCTCCATTTGCGTTGCATTCTATTCTCGACCTTTCATCAATTATCCAATCCTTCGCTTTTGCTTTTATATTAAACTTTTGCTTCTTATGTAACAGCTCAAATGTGGTACCTATATCTATTCCATCTTTTGCATATTGTCCAGATATATTCACCACCGGAATTTGTACATCCATATATTCAAGATTATCTATATGAAAATCCAGGTTCTCGACACCTTGTTTATATTCCGCTATTCCATTTAATTTTCCCTTTAATCCACCTAATATGTCGATTTGCGAAATATCAACATCTTGAACGGATATATTGCCTAAGGAAAATTTCTCACTTGATAAGTTAATTCCGCTTATATCTATTTCCCCATTTTTCAAAAGTACCGAAAAATCCGAAACTTTCAATGATTTATCTATTGCTATCGGAGATACTTTTATATTTTTCCCAAGTCGTATATCGTGAATATTTGTTTCCAATTTATCCAAATCATAATCAATCTTCCCCGAAATATTTAAGTTCTTATCTTTAAACTTAGCTTTAATGAATTCATTTTCTGTCCAAATTTTTATATTGGGATGATACCTAGAAAATTTTAAGTTACCAGAAAAATCTTTTTTCCCAACAATGCCATCCAGTGTTATATCACCATATCTTAGCTCTAGCTTATTGTTTGTTTTATCGAATGCAGCTGCAACACAATAATCATTTAATCTACAATTTCCCTGCATTGTTTTGCCAACAAAATTCCATCGTGCTGCAACTTTTCCAATACTAGACTTAAAGCTGAGGTATGATGAATCAGTTTTCCGATTATGTCCCAACGAAACATCATTAATCTTTTCCTTCCCAATTCCTATTTCCTTTATCTCTGCTTTCTTTATTACCTTCTGCATTACAACAGGGATTAAAAATTTAAAGTCCGAAGGGCACAGCTTTGCATCAGTTAACTGAGTTATACTTACTTTATCTATTCCGATATACTTTATACTAAAAATACGAGAACTTAATGCAATGTCAAGTCGATTTACATCAATTCGCATATCTTTATCTTCCATACATAATCCTTTAATTGCAAATTTAAATGGGAAAAATCCTTGCATTTCGTCAAAGCTTATCTGAAAATCAGATGTATTTATTAAACTTAAGAGCCTGCGTTGAACAAAATTCAACTGCAAGCTCCCGAAAATAGTTACGATTACCGTTATTAGAATAACCAGCTGTTTAATTATGTAACGCGCTATCACATAGCTTCTCCAGCTCGTCAATCTCGGCTTCTATCGACTTCAGAGCACTGTCCCAGAACTTTCGCGAATTTGCATCAATACCGAACATCTGCGCTATCTCCGCGTAAGTTTTCGTCCCGCCTGACGCCAACGCTTCCTCATACTTCGCCACAAATTCCTTCCCGGTTTTCTTATACTCGGCATAAAGTCCCTCGACAAAAAGAGCACCAAAAGAGTATGAATACACATAAAACGGTCTATCCGTGAAATGAGTTATATATCCCCAGTAATTGTCGACGCAATGATCTATTTCAACGCCATCGCCCAGTGACTCCTCAAGCACCTTGCGCCATTCAGCATTCAACTCCTCTGCGGTCAGCTCCTTATCTTTACGTATTTCGTGTATTCTGCGCTCAAATTTCAAGAAAGCTGTTTGTCGAAATACCGTCCCCATCACGTCATCCAACCTAGCGCATATTAACTCAATTTTCCGCTCCGGATCTTTCTCCGCATTTATCAAGCACTCATTGGTCAATTTCTCTCCAAACGTCGACGCCGTCTCAGATATATTAAGCGGCGGATGACTTACCAAATACTTGTTTTTCAGCGACAAAGTCATATGTATTGCATGCCCGAATTCGTGCGCAATCGTCGTTACATCACGAGTACTGCCGTAAAAATTCAGCATTACGTATGGCTTCTCATCTGGCATAGACCACGCAAACGCTCCCGAGACCTTTCCCTCCTTCGGATAAACGTCCACATGCGAACTGATCGCCAACTCCTTCACAATTTCATAAAAACGTTCGGAGAAGTTTTTATACACGTCAAAAACTATCTTCAACGCTTCGTCATACGTGTACTTTTTCTCTGCGCCTTTAGTCAATTTTACTTGCGAGCAGCGATCCCAGTACTGCAATTTCTTCTTTCCAAGTATCCGTGCTTTTAGCTTATAGTATCTATGGCAAATTTTATGATAATGCTCAGTCACCGCATCCAGCATATTATCCACAGCTTCCTGCGATATATCATCGGCAAAATACCGAGGCTCTTCGGGCGTCTTGTACTTTCTTATCCCGCGAAATACCTTATGCTCCAGTGCAATGTTGTTAAATACGCTCACTAAAGCGTATTCATTCTTCTTCAACCCCTCCGACAAAGCCCTGCTCGCCGCCGCACGTATCTCCTCGGTTTCGCCATTATTCGCTTTTTCTACCACATCGGATAACGTCAGCGTCTTCCCATCAAACGGAAACTCTATCCTCGAAAGCGCTCCCTCATGAAACTTGTGCCACGAATCGCCACAAGCCTGAATTTTCGCCAAAAGCACTTCCTCAGACTCCGAAAGCATATGCTCCTTATACTTGAAAACATTTCGAATGTACTTTCCATACTTTGCCAATTCGCTATCACTTGCCATTTTTGACCGTACAGCTTTGTAATCCAGCTTCTGCATCGCGACGTCGAACTTGCACAATGTCTCATTGCACTTGCTGTCCAACTCGGTCATCCTCTGACAAGCATTGGATACTGCGCTGTCTTTTTGGTTTAGCTTAAAACTAAGCCCGAAATACGAATACATCTCGCACATCGTCGCACATATGTCATTGCACTCGACTATTGCATCCTTGAGATTGTCTACAGTAAGACATCCCAGGTACTTTTCTTCAAAACGCTTTACACGCTTCAAAATTTCATCCGCGTCTGTTTGTATTCGGGGATCACCCACCGACTTGTATTTATTAAGCGCCCAAGTCGTTGTATACTCAGACGCTTCCTGTTCTTTGCATTCCACCATACTCGGCACCATCAAACACCCGACAATCGCAACACTTGCCAAATTCCGCATTATACTTCCTCGACCTATATCAGAGGCTCGACACCGACGTATGTCCTGCCATTACGTCCAGTTCTGAAAAATACGGTTCCATCAACCAGAGAGTATACCGTGTGGTCTCTGCCCAATCCGACATTATCCGCAACTTTATACTTCGTCCCGCGCTGACGCACAAGGATTGTTCCCGCCAAAACATACTGTCCGCTGAACCGCTTCACTCCAAGCCTTCTCCCCGCCGAGTCTCGTCCGTTTCTTGAACTTCCACTACCTTTTTTTGTAGACATTTTCCTCTCCTACTACTTTCCCAAAGCTATATCCGTAATCTTCAAAACAGTCATCATCTGGCGATGTCCATTCTTACGCCTATGGTTGTGACGACGTATTTTCTTGAAGATTATCACTTTTTTATTCCTCACGTGCCTCAAAACCTCGGCACTAACGACGGCGTTCGCCAACTCAGACTTAACCGCAACGACCTCCCCCTTATCGGATGACGTCAAAACAACATCCGTCAACTTAACGACCGCGGACGGCTCCGCCTCGACTTTCTCAACCTTTAAAACATCACCAGGCTTAACGCAATACTGCTTCCCGCCGGTTCTCACTACAGCAAACATATCTCTTCCGCTCAGATCAAAAGTACATCGATCACTCTAGCACCATTTTTGCCTTTGATCAAGCAAGGGAAACCTGAAACTATGAATAAGGGAACAAATGGTAATCAACCAGCAATCCAAAAAACTTTTTCGATGTTATCAAAAGATCCAAAAGTTTAAACAAAAATCTAACTAATATTGACATAAATTTTATCTATTACGAAAATTTTTGAAAAAATGTTAAAAAGGTGTTGACATACGTCGCGGGGGGGGAATTGTCTTAGAAATTTTTAGGAGTGTTAAAAATGAAGAGAAGTAGGACCTGTTTGCTTAGCGGTGCCGCTGTAGTTGCAGTGATGGGCAATATGCAGAAGTTGAAGAGCGCTGAAGTAGAGCAGAAATTGGTTGTGAATGTTTGCAAGTCTATTTCTGATCCGAGTGTGCTACCCGCCTTTGTAAAAGCTGAATGGAGCAATGAACAAGAGGCAGGTGGGGTAACGCTTAAAAAGCTGACACTTAACAACCCGGATAAGGTAACCGATATGACTTTGGTTATATCGGCGAAGGATAGTCCACAACAGATCGGCATAGAAGAGTATTGCTTTAAATTTGGTAAATGTTCATCCGAGAAGCTGCGGGTGCATTTTGTTTTCGAAGGCGACGGCGATAAGCGTATCTTGCTGCCAAGCAATTGTCATGCTCTATTTGCCGCCCAGAACGGCAGTGTGACACACAGTATTGATTTAAGTGGAGTGGATACCAGTCGGGTAACTTGGATGGCAGGCATGTTTGCAGGCTGTGAGAATGTTCGTGAATTAGACCTACGATCTTTCAAAATGGATCACGTCAGCATAACTGGATTATGGTATATGTGTCTGGGATGCTCCAAGTTAAAAACACTAAACATATCATCATTCACACAACACCAAAAGCTCGCGACATCTTTTATGTTTAAAGGCAGCGAGAACCTGATGACTCTATGCAAAATTATAGAAGAAGACGTAGCCCTGGAAGAAAAGGCTGTGAACGGATCGAGTGCTGAATCGGTGTTACCTTCTTCACAGCCGGAGATCATTGAACCGACACAAAACGATGGGATAAAACTTGAAAACAAAATAACACAAGAGCAAAAGGAAAATCTGCCAAATCAGCGTATCGAAAAGTCAAGGGAAGTTTCTCACCTTGAAAACACACACGTTAAATTTAATGCCAAACCGGAGGTGACAAGTATTCAACTAGAGGAGCCAAATTTGAGGCGTGAATTAAAGGACAACAAGTCGATTTTGCCTACAAAGTCACGGATAGTCAACACTAAGGCACAAAAAGAAAATGCAAATCCAGCAACAGTTGAGGTGAACAACACAGAGCAAAAGGCGACTTGGTATACTCCGATAGCTAAGTTTTGTAGCTGGATGAAACGCACAGTTTTGTCCTGGTTTAAATAAACAATATACAGGGTACCGAGTGAGTTGGAAATACTTCACTCGGTGCGTGCTGTGGTGCCAGCTCCCGAAACAGGCGCTTGCGGGGAGTTCTTGTGAGGCTGAGCAGAAATTCTGGGGCATATCTGTATTCAGTACGCAAAGCATTACCGCGAGCACAGTGCATAGTGCACAAATTATAGAATGCACAGCCCACACCACAAACAATCGAAACACCAGCGGCAGCACATACAGACCACCTAACAACAACCCTAATAACACAACTGGCGTTTGAACCGACGTACGAGTTAGCGCACCCACGCTGGATATCGGAGCTGACGCAGTGCCTCAGAAACACCAATCGCAACGCTTACCGCTACATTAAGGGATCTTGAACCATGCACCATTGGGATTACAACTTTATCATCACAAAGTTCATAGATATCGTATGGCACCCCGGAACTTTCTTTGCCGACCATTATGCAATCGCTTGGCTTATACTGCAAATTGAAGTATGGCATTTCCGCTTTAGTATCGAGAAGAATTATTCGTCCTGTGAAACTATTTCGAAAATCTTGGAAGGTACTGTGAAGTTTAATATTCGTTTTATTAACGTAATCCATTCCTGCTCTCTTAAATTCTCGAGAATCAAAGATGAAAGACATTGGTTCTATTATGTTCAAACGCAAGCCAAAACAAGCACAAAGCCTGGCAATAGTGCCGGTATTTTGGGCTATTTCTGGTTCAAATAAACAAACTTCCATCAAAATTTCAATAAATCAGATCCACTGAAACTATAGCATATTTTTCATAAAATTATTAAAATGCGCGTTATACTCATTTTTACCGTATAGTATTATTAAAAAAACATTCATCCAAAATCAACGGAACCTACTGTAAGGTCTTGCAGCAACAATCTCGCCGCTACTATTTCAGCATCTTTGCGCGAATGACCAATTGCTTCAGCGGTTTTCCCTAATGCACTTACAGAAACTGTAAAAACCGGAGCATGATCCGAACCAGTTATATTTTTTACTTCGTACGCCGGAAGCTCGCCACTCATTTTTTGACACAATTCTTGCAACCTCGTTTTAGGATCCTGCAAACTTTCGTCGTACACCAAAAAATGCCTCCTCCACAACCTTAGAACCGCTTGCTTTACAGTCTCGTAATTTGAATCAATGAAAAGTGCGCCAAGAACAGCCTCCATAGCATCTGCCAACACCGTTTTGTTTTCCTTTAGATGCTCTCCGGCAGTCTGAATAGCATTATCTATATCTATCGATTTTGCAATATCGTAACAAGTTTCGGCACACACAAATGCTGCCTGCATCTTCGCCATTGCTCCTTCAGTTCCTCGACAATTCACGTACACATACTCGGCAATGACCAACCCAAGCACACGATCCCCTAAAAATTCCAAGCGCTCAAAAGGTACCGCATAACGCCTTATGCTTGAATGACGAAGCGCACCTTGCAATAGCTTCCGTTTCTTGAATTTATATCCAAGTTTCTCCTCTAAATTTTTTATCGTATCCACGTAAAAAATCTCTCAAAACGCATCGAAAATAACCACTTGTGCGGCTCATACCATGCACATGTCGTCGAAAAAAACCTAAACATTGCTCTTCCCATAATATGGTTCAGCGGTATGAAGCCAACCTCATCTGGGTATCTGCTATCTTGCGAATTATCTCTGTTGTCACCCATCATGAAGTAATGCCCTTCTGGCACCAAGAAGGGACCGCAATTATCCTTCTCCCCTTGACCAAAATCGCAACTTTTTATTATCACATGTTCATACCCGTTAGGTAATTTCTCAATATACTTTTTGTATACCTTATACACGCCCTTCTCTATAATCGAAAACTCTCCGGCTTCCCTAACTTCGAGTTTGACATCGTTAACATAGACCATTCCATCTTTCAGTTCAATTTTATCGCCAGGAACCCCAATAACGCGCTTAATATAGTTCACGTTATTATCTTTTTCATTTCGGAAAACGACAATTTCACCAGCTTGTGGCGTATTTTTAGCGAACAGCCGTTTTGTAATCTTGGGAAGAGGAAATGTAAAAGTTCCAATTCTGAACGAATCATTTGAATAGCCGTAGCAAAACTTGTTTGTTATCAAGAAATCACCAACAAGCAATGTCGGAACCATAGAACCAGATGGAATTTTGAACGGCTGAAACAAAAAGCAATTTATCACAACAAACGTCGTTAAAACTACTATCCACTCTTTAACGTCTTTTCGAATACTTCGTTTCAATTCCGGCTTCATTCTCCGCCTGCGGTTCTAATCCTTCCCCCCCATTCTAACAACTTGATAAAAGCTCCTGCAAATGTTTGGTTAAATTGGGTGCGTCGCCCAACTGTTGCCCAACTAATAATTGGTAATTGGCAAAAAATGCTTAAACTCAACGCACTGTTAAATATTGCGGAACAACTGTGGGCACGTTACAATTGTGGCGAATGTAACGTGTTTTAAATTAACGTGACACACGGTATCCGAAACTTTTCCATAATAGCTCATATAGACCATGGGAAGTCGACGCTGGCGGACAGGATTATTGAGATTTGCGGCGGACTGGAGAAGCGCGAGATGAAGGCGCAAATACTCGATTCGATGGATATTGAGCGTGAGCGTGGAATTACTATAAAAGCGCAAACGGTTAGGCTGAAGTACAAGGCAAAAGATGGTAATGAGTATATTTTAAATTTAATAGATACGCCGGGACATGTCGATTTTGCATACGAAGTAAGCCGGTCTCTGACTGCCTGTGAAGGCTCGGTTTTGGTAGTCGACGCAACCCAAGGCGTTGAGGCGCAGACTTTGGCGAATGTTTATCATGCTATAGATGCTAATCACGAAATAGTCGTCGTTTTAAACAAAGTCGACTTGCCAGCTGCTGATGTTGAGACCGTGAAAAGGCAAATCGAAGATGTTATAGGTCTTGATACAAGCGATGCAATACCGATATCGGCGAAAAGCGGTATGGGTGTTGAGGATGTTTTGGAGGCTATAGTGCACAAGTTGCCGGCGCCGAAACCATCGACATCGAATAAACTTTGTGCGCTTTTGGTTGATAGCTGGTATGACCAGTACCTCGGCGTCGTTATTTTGGTGCGAGTTTTCGATGGCGAAATTAGAGCCGGAATGAAGATGAAAATGATGGCGACCGGCGCTAGTTACGTAATAGACCAAGTTGGGTATTTTTTGCCTAAAAAGGCAGTAACAGACAAGTTATCAGCGGGTGAAGTTGGATTTATTACTGCGAGTATCAAGGACATTTCAGATTGCCAGGTCGGCGATACAATAACTGATGAAAAAAATCCATGTGATGTTGCATTGAAGGGTTTTAAACCATCGGTACCGGTTGTGTTTTGCGGAATATTCCCGGTCGATGCTTCAGAATTTGAGAAACTCAAGGAAAGCCTACAAAAATTGCATCTAAATGATTCCAGTTTCAGTTTTGAACTAGAAACTTCGGCTGCTCTGGGATTTGGGTATCGCTGCGGTTTTCTTGGGCTTTTACATCTTGAGATTATCGAAGAACGACTGGAGAGGGAGTTCGACTTAGATATAATTATGACTTCTCCAAGCGTTATTTATCATGTCTATATGACGAATGGCGACGTTATCGACTTGCATAACCCAGCCGAAATGCCGGAAATTGTGAAAATAGACAGGATTGAAGAGCCGTGGATAAAGGCGACGATAATCGTCCCTGAGAGCTACCTCGGCGCTGTTTTGGCGCTTTGTGAAGACAAGCGCGGCGAGCAAATAGATATGCAATTTATGGGCGACAGAGCTGTGGTACACTACCATTTGCCATTGAACGAAGTTGTTTTTGATTTTTACGACCGACTAAAGTCTACGACAAAGGGGTATGCTTCCTTTGACTACCAAACAACCGGTTATAGAGAAGGCGACTTGGTCAAGGTATCAATTTTAGTCAATGGCGAGCCAGTCGATGCCTTGTCAATGATAATTCATAAAACAAAAGCAGAAAAACGAGGCAGGGCGCTATGCGTTAAGTTGAAAGACCTAATACCAAAGCAATTGTTCAAAATAGCCATACAAGCTGCCATCGGGGGCAAAGTTATAGCCAGGGAGACGGTATCAGCGTATAGAAAGGATGTCTTGGCGAAGTGTTATGGTGGTGATATTACGAGAAAGCGCAAATTGTTAGATAAACAAAAAGAAGGGAAAAAACGAATGCGTCAATTCGGAGATGTCGAAATTCCACAGAAAGCCTTTATAGAAGCGCTGAAGATTTCCGACGAATGATTAAAAACGATCGCCCTTGCTGGAGCTACCGGGAATGAATTGAGAAATAAGACGAAGTAGTAGTTTAATGATATAATTAAGGGGTGTGGTTTGTTTTTATTGAAATTTTAGGCGATGGCAGAGAATTTGGAGGTCTTGTTCACATCGTTGCAGGGGCGGTACGCCAAGGCGCTGTTCGCTGAAGGGCGGAGGACTGATTGCCTTGAAGAAATTAGTAAAAATTTCGCCACGCTAGGCAGTTTTTTTGATACGAATTGCGACATAAAAAAGATTTTGTCAGGTCAATATTGGGGCAAGTCTGAATTGGATAAAATGTGGGTATCGCTCGGGAAGCACCTCTCTTTTTGCCCGGCGTTTTTGAATTTTGTTCGTTTGGTTACCAGCAACGGTCGCTTTGATTTGCTGAGCAAAATGTGCCATATATACGATATTGCATATGAACAGTATAAGAATATACGCAGTGTTATTGTGTATTCAGTTGTTAAATTGAAAGTTGCACAGAAGAAGAGAATAGAAAAAATAATTTCAAAGATTTTTGATGGAGATATTATGGTAGAATATAAGATAGATGAAAGACTTTTAGCGGGTATTAAGATTTCATCTGGTGGAAGGGTTATTGATGCGTCGGCGTCCACGAAGATTAAGCAGTTGGCGGATTTTTGCCAGGATTTGGGGCAAATTCCGACACTAAAATCGAGAACAGGGGATGGATATGAAAATTAAAGCTGGTGAAATATCGGATATTTTGCAGGAACGAATTGCGAATTTTGTGCCTCACGTTGAGGTTGCTGAAACGGGGTACGTCCTTTCAGTTGGAGATGGTATAGCGCGCGTTTTCGGGTTGGACAATGTGAAATCCGGTGAATGGGTTGAAATTGTGTCGTCTGAAACGGGAGAGACCGTACGCGCTATTGCGACTAACCTGGAAGTGGATAACGTCGGTGTCATTATCGTTGGCGATGACTCGAAGGTTCGCGAAAAAGACACCGTGAAGCGGACGAACAGGATTGTTGACGTTAATGTCGGAATGGGAATTTTAGGGCGCGTCGTTGATGCTCTGGGAAACCCGATTGATTCCGAGGAGCCGATAAGCGACGTCGTGAAGTACAATATGGAAAATCCAGCGCCGGGGATAATCGAGCGGCAAAGCATAAACGAGCCGCTGATGACCGGGATACGTATTGTTGACGCGCTGTTTCCGATTGGACGGGGGCAGCGAGAGCTGATTATCGGCGATAGACAGACCGGAAAAACCGCGATTGCTATTGATGCCATAATCAATCAAAAGCAATACAACGACAAGGCTCAGCCTAATGAGAAGGTCTATTGCATATACGTTGCTATCGGACAGAAGCGTTCTTCGGTTGCGCGCATCGTCAAAACTCTGCAGGAACACGGGGCGATGAGCTACACAATAGTTGTCGCGGCAACTGCGGCAGATCCGGCGGCGATGCAGTATATAGCACCATACACGGCTTGCGCTATGGGCGAGTATTTCAGGGATAACGGGATGCACGCGCTGATTGTTTACGATGATTTGTCGAAGCATGCAGTGGCGTATCGGCAAATTTCGTTGCTTTTGCGGAGACCGCCAGGGCGCGAGGCTTTTCCGGGCGACATATTCTATCTGCATTCACGACTGCTCGAGAGGGCGGCGAAACTTTCCGGCGAGAAGGGCAGCGGGTCGCTAACGGCTCTTCCGATAGTAGAGACGCAGGCTGGAGATGTTGCGGCGTACGTTCCGACGAATATCATTTCGATTACCGACGGACAGTTGTTCTTGGAAACGGATTTGTTCTACAAGGGTATACGACCGGCAATAAACATTGGTATTTCAGTGAGTAGGGTCGGTTCTGCAGCGCAAACAAAAGTTATGAAGGCTGTTTCTGGGAATATCAAAATCGAGATGGCTCAGTATAACGAGCTTTCGTCGTTCTCACAGTTCAGTAGCGATTTGGACAGCGCAACAAAGGAGCTCCTCGATAATGGAGCAAAAGTGCTGGAAATTCTGAAGCAACCGCAGTACCGCAGCTTCAAAAATTCGGAGCACATCATCGTTCTGTACGCCGTTATGAAGGGATATTTGAAGGATGTACCTGTGAAACTAGTCAAGAAGTTCGAGAATGATTTGCTGCAGTCCGCTAATTTGGAGCCCAAGATTTTGGAGAAAATAGATAATTCCAAGGCGCTTACAGATGAATTACGAAACGATATGGATGCGTTTATCAAAAAGTTCAAGGCGCAATGGCAAGTTCTCAATGAGGTAAAAAGCTAGTGGAAAACTTGAAGGCGATACGAGACAGAATTAAGACGATTGACAGCATAATAAAGGCTACTAATGCTATGAAGATGGTGTCGAATGTCAAGTTGACGCGTGTAAATAATATAAATAAATATTCGAAACAATGCGCCGAAATTCTGTTTGATATGTTTTCAAGAGCGGTGAATGAACTGATATTTGAGCAGGAGGGCGACTATCAAAATTTGAATGATAAAGCAATAGAAACGATGGCGCAACACCCGAATGCTTATGTTGAAGTTTTTGGAAAAAAAAGCGAGCACTTAACCCAAAGGGGCTTGAGGTGCGAGGGAATTTCTGATAGCCTAAGGATGGAGGTTGGTTCCCATTTTGACATTTGTGCTTATGTAAAGTTCATGTCGGGGCTAGTCTCTAGATATATAAAGCAGTTTTCTGTCAGCGAAGTTTACGTTGTTTCTGGCGAATTTAAAAGTGTTCTGGTGCAAAAGGCAAAGTGTCAAAAGATATTTCCAGCCGTGAGTGAAGATGTCACGAAAACGCAATATACTAAAATTGAAGGTGGTAGAATAGATTTTATAAATGATGTTTTCGATATGTATCTTCAGAAATTGTTTACTGGAATTGTGACGGAGCACTTGGTTTCCGAGTTGTCGGCGCGCGTTATGGCTATGGACAATTCGGTTCGTAATGCGAAGAATATGTTTGAAAAATTGAGTGGATTGTACAACAAAGTGCGACAAGCGAAAATAACGCAAGAGTTGACGGAGATTGTTGCAAGTATTGAGTGTGTTCAATGAAATTGTTCAATAGGAAGTGAGGTTAAGATGCGTAAAAAAATAAGTAAAATAGAAGAACAAAAGAATATTGGAACAGTAACTCAGGTTATTGGGGCGGTAGTTGATGTCCATTTCGAAGGCGAGCTGCCAGCTATATATGATGCTTTGAAGCTGAAGGTCGGCAACGATGCGAAGGAGATTACCCTCGAGGTTATGCAGCATATTGGCGAGCAGACGGTTAGGTGTATTGCGATGTCTTCGACCGATGGCATAGCTCGTGGGATGGAGGTTATTAACACGAATGCACCGATTATGGTGCCGGTTGGGCGTGCGACTTTGGGACGTGTTCTAAATGTGACCGGTGAGCCAATAGACCATTGCGAGCCGGTACAAACCGACACGTACCTTCCGATACACCGCGATGCTCCGGCGTTTTCGGAGCAATCGACAAATACCGAAATACTTGTTACCGGGATAAAGGTTATCGATCTTCTGACGCCGTATATAAAAGGTGGGAAAATCGGGCTTTTCGGGGGCGCAGGTGTTGGGAAGACCGTGCTCATTATGGAACTGATAAACAATATTGCCAAAAAGCACGGCGGATTTTCGGTGTTCGCTGGGGTCGGGGAACGAACACGAGAAGGTACGGATTTATTCGGAGAGATGATAGCTTCTGGGGTCAACAATCGTCCCGGTGAGGAAGGTTCGAAAGCAACGCTGGTGTATGGGCAAATGAACGAATCGCCGGGCGCCAGGGCGAGGATAGCCTTGACCGGTCTCACGATGGCGGAGTATTTCCGCGACACTGAGGGAAAAGACGTCTTATTCTTCGTGGACAATATATTCAGGTTCACGCAAGCGGGTTCGGAAATTTCGACGCTGCTCGGGCGCATTCCTTCGGCGGTCGGGTATCAGCCGACTTTGGCGACCGAGATGGGAAACTTACAGGAACGCATCACTTCGACGGTGAATGGTTCGATAACCAGCATTCAGGCTATATACGTCCCAGCCGATGACCTGACTGACCCATCTGCGGTGACCTCGTTCATACACCTTGATGCGACGACTGTCCTGAGCCGACAAATTTCGTCCTTCGGGATTTTCCCTGCTGTTGACCCGCTCGAATCAACGTCGCGAATGATGGATCCATCGATTGTTGGCGAGGAGCACTATAAAGTTGCCCGCGATGTTCAGTATGTTCTACAAACGTTTAAGTCGCTTCAAGATATCATCGCAATAATCGGTATGGACGAACTTTCGGACGAAGACAAACTCATCGTCAGTAGAGCGCGAAAAATACAGCAATTCCTGTCGCAACCATTCCAATCTGCTGAGAATTTCACCGGACGTAAGGGTATATTCGTTGAATTGCCAGATACAATCGAAGGGTTTAAGGCGATTGTGAATGGCGATGTCGACCATATTCCGGAGATAATGTTCTCATATAAAGGCACGATATCAGACGTTATAAAATCATACGAAGAGTCAAAGGAGAAGTAATTATGGCGAAAGATTATTATGCAATATTAGGTGTTAGCAGGGGCGCATCGCAGGACGAGATAAAAAAGGCGTATAGGAAACTTGCGGTGCAATATCACCCAGACAAAAACCCTGGCAATAAGCAGGCGGAAGAAAAATTTAAAGAGATAAACGAGGCATATGACGTTTTAAAAGATGAACAGAAACGTGCTGCATACGATAGGTATGGCAGTGACGCGTTCCAGGGCGGTGGTTTTGGCGGACAGCAGGGAGGATTTAACGGTGGCTTCAATTTCACCAGTGGCTTCTCTGGTTTCTCAGACATTTTTGAAGATATAATGGGCAACTTTACTGGAGGACGACAGGCGAGACCGCAGAAGCAACCGGGCTCTGACATAAGGTATGACGTATCCATTACGTTGGAGGAAGCGTTTCATGGCACCAAGAAGAATGTGAGTTATACGACGTTTGTGCGGTGTAGCTCCTGTGGTGGTAGCGGTAGCGAGGGAAATAAAAAACCAACAGTTTGCCCGACCTGCAGGGGTATGGGCAGCATGCGCTTCAACCAGGGCTTTGTCACAATTGAGCGTACTTGCGCGACCTGCGGAGGTGTGGGCAGCGTATTATCCGACCCATGCAAAAAATGCTCAGGTAGCGGGCGAGTTAAGGGGACAAAGAACCTTGAGGTGACGATACCTGCCGGCGTTGCGACGGGGAACCGCATTCGTATAGGTGGCGAAGGAGAAGCTGGATTTAAGGGGGCGGAAAGTGGCGATTTGTACGTGTTCGTCAATGTTTTGCCACACAAGATTTTTGTACGCAGGGACAACGACTTGTATTGCCGGGCGCCGATTTCGATGATTAAGGCTGCGCTGGGGGACGAGATAGAGGTTCCGGATTTGGATGGCAAAAAATGCACAATCAAGATACCTCACGGGACGCAATCGGGTGCGCAATTCCGCCTGAAGGGCAACGGAATGCCAGTCGTGAACTCGTCGCGGCGAGGCGACTTGATAGTGGAGGCGGTGGTGGAAACGCCGGTATCTCTCACGAAGCGTCAGAAGGAACTACTTGAAGAATTCGGCAAGGAAGAGGACGAGAAAACGAACAGCCCGCAATCATTCGAGTTTTTTAAAAAGCTAAAGAGTTTATTCGACTAAATACGCTGTTTTTTAATAACAAATACCTAACATTCAATAAAATCAAGGTTCACATGTGCACGTATCAGAACGCTCGAGCTAAAGCGATTGCCAGAGCGTCGAAGGAGTCAAAGGTGTGGAGCTTGCTATCGTTTGCGATATTGGTTCGTAAAATTTTTTGTACTAATGTGTATACTTGCTTTTTAGACGCATGTCCAGAGCCTGTTATATTCTTTTTTATCTCATTGGGACGATATTGTTGTACGGTGTATCCCCGTTTCGCAAGTGCCAAGAATGCGGCAGTTTGCGCCATTATAAGCTTTTCACTGCTCCTAAAATTCTTGTTCACAAATACCTCCTCCATAGCAACTGCGGAAGGCTTGTATTCATCCAGCAATGACGATACTTCGTCGAATATATGACATAACCGCGTCTCCATCGCATCGGCCGCGTTTGTCCGAATTACTCCGCAATTTACATATCCGATGCTAGAGCCCTCCCGGAAAACTACGCCCCAGCCAGTTTTGACTAGCCCTGGGTCAATCCCAAGTATAATCTGTTTATTCGACATTTTTGCGTAATTTCCTCTTCAAAAACCTATATAGTCCCAATGCCATTATCGATAAAACGACGGTATCGCGAAGTATGATTTCCCAAACATCTCCGACAAGACATATCGTACGAACGCTGGAAACGAAGTACTTTGCCGGGAATATGTATGAAAATATTTGTAGCCAAATCGGCATACTTTTAATCTCGAACACGAAACCAGACAGCATCATTGTTGGCAAAAACGTCACCATTACTGCCATCATACCTGCTACGAATTGGTTTTTCGCCAGGGTCGAGACGATGAGCCCGATAATCAGCGAGACCAATATAAACGCTGACGAAACCATTCCCATCGACAATATAGAACCTTCAAACGGCATATTGAATGCGGATTTGCCATATAAAAGTGAGAAAACAAGCGAAACAAGGCAGAGCCCGAAATATGGCACTATTTTTGACACGATGATTTCGCTGATTGATATTGGCGTTGCAATCATAGCCTCCATTGTGCCTCGTTCCCATTCTTTCGCGACGACGAGCGATGTTAAAAAAGTGCCGACGATGGCAAGTATCATTGTGAGTGCTCCAGCCATCAAAAAGTGTATCGACTCCGTCGTTGGATTGAACCAAAGTCGATTTATAATATTTATCATTCGGTCTTTAAGTTCTGGCTTCAAACTCAGCAAGTATTTGTTGAACAATCCCTGCGCGTATGCCTCAATATAAGTCGCCGTATTCGGGTCAGTTCCATCGCTAATAATCTGAATTTCCGCCTTTTGCCCACGTTGCGCTTTTTCTGAAAAATTCTCCGGAATTATTATCGTACCCATAGTTTTCCCGGATTCCATATTACCCTTTGCTTCCTGAGTGGAGGTAACAACATTTGTCGTGAAATATTCGGAATGAGAATACAAGTCAACCAAGTCCTTCGAAATCTTCCCAGAATCCTGTTGCACTATATCTATGCGTATATGTTTTATATCAAACGAAAGTCCGTATCCAAAAATGACAAGCAAAGTTAATGGCATAATAAAAGCAACAAGTATACTGCTCGCATCCCGGCGAATTTGCTTCAGCTCCTTAAAAATCAGCGCTTTAACCGTCTTTACATTCATACTTCACTCTTTAAACGTTCGCGTAAACTGCTCATTTTGGTCGGCTACTTCGACTATTTTTATAAATGCTTTCTCCAACGTTGGATTTTCTTCATCTTTGCATATCTCCTTCAAATCGTCCGGCGAACCCATAGCTCGTATCTTGCCACGGTAAACCAGCGCTATTTCGTCGCAATTCTCCGCCTCGTCCATAAAATGAGTAGTGACAACAACACTCATACCTCGCGAAACCATAGCGTTTATGTGCATCCAAAACTCCTTGCGAGTTATCGGGTCGACGCCGGAGGTCGGTTCATCTAAAAATAATACCGGCGGTTTGTGCATAATAGCGCAAGCCAATGCCAATCTTTGCTTAAATCCAAGGGATAAAACGCCGGCATTAACGTTTTGTATTTGCTCAAAATGGAAAATTTCGACCATACTTTCAACAGCATTTTGTCGCACCTTTCCGCTCAACCTGTAAGCACCCGAAAAGAAATCCAGGTTTTGCCGCACAGAAAGCATCGAATACAGCGAAAATTTTTGCGCCATATATCCGATATTCATTTTTGCATCGCTTCCCATATCGGCTATATCTATTCCGGCAATTTTTGCGGTACCCGAGTTTTGCCGTAACAGACCGCAAAGCATCCTGAAAATGGTTGATTTTCCAGAGCCATTGGGTCCTAGCAGTCCGAAAATACGTCCGGGCCGCACCTCAAAAGAAACGTCGTCAACAGCAACAAAATCGCCAAATCGCTTAGTTAAATGAATTGCTTCTACAACACTTTTACTTTTGTTTGGGTACGTGACATTTTGTATATATTGAAAGACTGGCGATTCTTTTTCTGTCATTCCTCCCAATATGTCGATACAGGCGTCTTCGAAAATGGGCGTTACACTTTGTGGCATCGTCGTATTACTAAGCTCAGACTGTATATCTTTAATATTCCATCCATTTGTTAAAATCTTGATGTTCTTTCCAGCAATTACAGAATCTATAACACCATCTATTTTCAGTAACTTCGAGGCAAATTCACGTTTACCTTCCGTTACGTCAGAAAACACGAAAACCCGCCCCGTGACGTTTTTGATGGCTTCCTTCGGGTTTCCTTGAAATATCACCTTCCCTTCGTTCAGCAAAATAACGTGGTCGAGATTTTCTGCCTCATCCAAATACGCCGTGCTCCAAAGGACGGTCGTATCCTTGTCCAGCATCGAATTTACCATATCGATTAAATCGCGCCTCGAAATTGGGTCAACGCCGACCGACGGCTCATCCAAAATCAAAATTCGCGGTTTTTTCAAAAGAGCACATGCCAAGCCCAACTTTTGCTTCATCCCGCCTGACAAATTACCAGCCAGCCGGTTCGTGAAATTCGCCAACTTCGTCATTTGCAAGACATTCTCAAATGCCTGATTTTTCTGCGCTCCCTCAAGTCGCTGCAGTTGCGCGTACAGTTCCAGATTTTCCATAACCGTCAAATCTTCGTATAACCCAAATTTCTGTGGCATATACGAAGTCATTTTCTGTAATTCATGAATAGACAAAAAATCGCTATTCCTGCGTGTATATATATCGAGAGGCTTGTCTCCAATTATTACTTCACCAGAATTTGGCGTCAAAATTCCTGCCAACACTCTCAGTAACGTCGTTTTACCTGCACCGTCGGGTCCTATAAAACCAGTTATCTTATTGCTTTCAATTTGACACGACACGTCGTCAAGAGCCGTTATACCCCCATTATTAAATCGTTTCGTCAGATGTTTTATTTCAATCATTGGAGCTTATTTTTCATAACTAACAGTAACCGGCATTCCCTGCTTCAGCTCAGGCGCCGGCTCGTCCAGAATAACTCGTATACGATACATCAAACTCGTTCGAAGCTCACTAGTTTCGATATTTTTCGGTGTAAATTCCGCTTCCGATGAAATAAAACCAATATGTCCCTTGAACTTCTTCTCAGGCGCCGTCTCAATATTGACGTAAACGGTATCGCCACGTTTAATTCGCGACAATACTCGCTCATTGGCAAAAGTTTTTATACGAGTTTGCGCATTCGGCATAATCGAAAATACGACCGCTCCAGACGAAATCATCTCGCCGGGCTCAATGTTACGCGTCAGGACAACCCCATCAACCGGCGAAAACAGATCTGCATCCTTGTAGTCGATATTCATATAGTCATACGTCGCCCGTGCCGCCTCAACCTTGGATTTCGCGACCTCATACGCGGTTTTCGATGCGTCAAACACCTTCTCCGAGACGCTCTTTTTTCGCAACAACCCGATATTTCGCTTGTGGTCTTTCTCGGCGTTTCTGTAATTGATTTCCTCCGCCTTTAGCTGCGCCTTGGCGTAATCCAACTTCGCCCTGAAAACGTCCTTATCGAGCGATGCCAACAACTTGCCTTTTTTGACATGCGCCCCCTCGTCAACCCTAACGGTATTTACTCTTCCAGCGACCCGAAACGCCAGATTTACATCATGAATTTCAACATTTCCATTTAAAACTATCGCATCCGAGCGTGTGTACAACCTATATCCCCAAATGCAACAAACCGTTACAGCAATCGCCGCGATCAATATATATCTTTTGTTCACAATAGAACTACGCCGCAGTAAGACTTCCCCGCTGGAATTCTATCACAATGTGCACAAAAAGCAAAAACACACGCCTACCGTACTCTGGGGAAAGGCGACAAGGCACTCTCTCGTTGCGCCACAACAAAGCGCAATGAGAGAGCTTTTAAGGACTTACTTTCTATTCAGCTTTTTCTTGAACCATCCCTTAATGCCAGATGCCCAAGACGTAACTTCATTCTTTGCTTTAACAAAGAAATTCACTATCGGTGTATACCAACGCCTCTCCGCCTTTATTGCTATTTTCTGGTATTCAATCTTCTGAGTATCCGTTATGTTATTAGTTTGCTTTTCAGAGGATTCCTTGTTTATCTCATCAATCCCCTCTTCCTTAGGCGCTGTACCGGCGATTTCTTTATGAAGATTGTTGTTGCCGGGTTCGTTGATCATTGTCGGCAACTCAACCTTTTGGGGTCCTGTTTCTATTTTGTTCTCGAGATTTATATCCCCATCCTTTTTGCGCAAGTCATCATCGTATTTGTCTTCATCATCGGAAGTATCAATATTGACCCCAGTGATGCCTAATTGTCTTACCAGCCTCTTCGCCGCTCGATACTCCCCTATCTGTTTTATTTCTTGTGGATCCAACAGGGGCTCTTGCCCGCTCTTTTGTTTCACACTATCCTCTTCTGTGATTAACTTTTGTTTGTAATCGTTATCAAACATACGTAGTATCAGGCTTGCGTACAGCTCCTCTTCATTCTCTAAAAACAGATCAACCTTCTCCAAGGATTCGCAGCCCCTAAATATTTCCGTTAAGTCGTCCGCTTTTGCCCGACTTTCTTTGAAAACCCTCAAGTCTATCTCAGAAACACGATAGCAACCGCAAAACATACGCTCCATAGAACTTACTTCGCTTACATTTACATTGCCGAATTCAACACTGTTTATCGACGACGATCCTTCAAACAAACTTGTACATCTTCCTGGTAAGTATATGGAAGCGGTGTCATGAGTGCCAATAACTATGTTCAATATGAGTTTTTCAAAAGCAATGTCACCAAATACCCCTTCCGCTATGGCGAACTGGTGATCGCCCTTCGCCTCAACAACCAAGGTCAATTCAGTTTGTTCTTCCGGATTCTCAAACTCAATTTTCTTCAACGTCATCCTACCATCGATCTCTTCCCAGTCAACCTTCATAAAGGAAGGCAGGACACCCCTATCTTCGATAGCGTCACAAACATTCACTCTCAACTTCTGAGTTGCTTCAGCACTATGCGCTACCTGTACACTACTCACCGCCGAAAACATCACAACGCCGGCAAGCAAAAGAGCTCTACTTTCATTCATTTGCATTTTTAACACTCTTCTGAGACAATTCTCCCCCCCGCGACCTTTGTCAACACTTTTTTAACATTTTTTTCAAAAATTCTCGTAATAAGTAAAATTTGAGTCAACTTTAGTTAAACATTTGCTTAAATTTGTGTATCTTACGACAATGCCGGTAGAGCCTTTTGTGCAGACATTAACCAGAGCTTGTTTTGTAAAACGCCAGCATTCTTTACGCTGCTCATTTATCGGCTTGGATACATCACAAAGCCTTGTTTATGTTCATCTCCGACAACAATCTTAGCGAGCACGCAAATTGCAACGCTTTTTCCCAGAATTCATTCCTTTAGAGATCCCGTCAAAACGCATTTGAAACAAGGTGCTGCGAGTGGATCATCTCTGTTCCACTCGTTACTTACCTTAGCGTCAGAGCCATGACAAAACTGTGTACCTTACCCAGCCACAAAACCTAACTATATAAGTATACCAATGTTTCTTTGGCTTTACGGTGTTCTCTTCAATTGTCGGCGCATTTACTTCTTCTTTCTTGTCCTTAGTTATTACTATCTGTGTTGGCGCAGTCGAAATCTCAGAATCTTTTTTAAATGCACTGCTCGAAATTGGTGTTTCTAATCTGTTAAATGGTTTTTCATACTTTTCGTCAACTGTAACTTGCTCGTTTCCTTTATGAGAAACTTCACTCGACTTCTGTGTTTCTTGGATCGTCAAATCTCCCTCTTGCTCCAACGTTATTTTGTTATCAAGTTCTTTATCCTCGCTTTGCGCCTGTCCAACAGTCTTTAGGTGGTAAGCATTTTGCACACTACTACGTCGTTCGTTCAAAAGAACTTCCTCTTTGATCTCGCTCTTTGCTACCGGTTGCATTGCTGGAACTTGGGAACAAAAACTCGTACCCTGCCTGCGCATCGTAACGCATCTCACAGTAGGTTTCTTGATTAAAGAAAAAACGTCACGGCATATCCCGACTTCGATAGCCCTGTCCATTCCACTAGAGGGCAAACTCCGTACTACACGGACTTTGCTTTTTGTAATCATGCAAGCCTGCTTCCCTGGCGCCGGCAATTTCATCGGCGCCTTCAACAAATCTTTCGTAATTGCACCACTAGGCATAATAGGTTTTTTGTACAACTCCAGCACAACCGGTCTTCGTGGATTGACTACGTCGGGCACCTTAATTTCCTCACTTTTTTCCTCTCCCAAAAAGAGTAGCGGTCTTCCTTCCGGCACCTGAGGCATTTCCTCTGCCAAGCTGGGATCTGTGATTATCTTGATATTTGATAAATCAAAAGTCAGCCATTGCAAAGGATCACCCCCCGCCCAAACATCTTCATCGTTGGCATTGTTAAACATGTCGAACAAAACATCAAGCTCTTTTTGCTCACCGGTAAAGGAAGAGATATTTAGCCATTTTAAGTTATCACAACCACAAAACAACCTCCTCATATTACCGCAGGATACACGCTCTGTATTAAGAGACCGCAAATCTATGGCAAAAATGTTACTGCATCCGCGAAACATGGAGCACATATTCTCCACACGTGAAGCATCCACGTCTCCGAAATCGACACTCATTATAGATAGCGAATCGCGAAACATTCCGGAACAATTTTTCGGAAAACTGATTTTATTTCCATCTTTCTCGTTAAAGATCAGAGACAATCTCAGCGTGGCGGATGTAATCGCTTTAAACGCTTTTGGTGCTATCGCGACTCTTTTTCCGTCAATCTCCCCTGGAATAGCAAGCGTTAAATCGACTATCTCGTCGGGATTTTTAGTTACACTTAACTTTTCCAAAGTTAGCTCACCACTAGCCAAACTTTGCCACTTGAATTCCAAAAAATCGGACGCCTGTTTGTTTTGAAAAACCTTCCCCGCATCCAACGTTAACTTCCGGACTACGCTACCCGAACCACTAGCCACCGTCATTATACACGGCATCGACAACAACACTGCATACGCCAAATAACGTTTCATTTTTCTACGCCCTATACACAAAGCCCGCTCGGTATTCTAGCACAATTTAATTTTTAGCTCAATCCATCTGTTTTAGAAGCATTCAAAAAAATAAATTTCCTAAACAAAAACTCACCAAAAAGCATTTTCCCATAAATTTGCCAATCACCCTATTTTTACATTCCCGATTCGCGCGTCTTTAAACAAGGCTCTTTGTAAGCAAAGTAGAGACAAGTATCGCAGGAATAAATGGAAATTTTCGGCTCTTCAGTATGAGCGATGTTACAATCCCAAAAACGCCACATAAGGTGATAAAATATGGAACTTGGGCATCACTTAGCAAAAATGAAACAGCAGAAACTACAATATAGTCCGCCACACCGAAAACAGAATGTCCCTTGAACACGTAATACGCCAAACCAATAAGCAAAAATATAAAAACCGGAATGACAGTGTAGTTTTTGTGAAAAATTCCGCTCATAGCGCAGAAAGTGAAGAAACCCAACAGTAAAAGAAATGAAACGCTTTGCGATTTTAAATCCTGAATAGCCAGCATTGCTCCAAAAGCACAAATGGAAACATAGAGCAACACATCCCAAATCAACAACTTATCACTAAGATCTGTACAGTGCTGTTTCGATTTTACATATTAGTTTTCAAGAGCTGTCAAGGTATAAATTATTTGCTACTAACAAGTAAACAATTGGTATTTGACGGAATTTTAATAAGCCACTTCAAATCAAAAAAATGACAACAGCAGCATAACGGAGTTAAGTTGCCATGGGACTTTTTAATTTTTGACATTTCGCCAGAGCATATCATAACCTGAGACTACGGGAGGGGAAAATCTTGAAATTTATATAAAAGCACTTATTTAAAGTGCGAGTTTCCTCTCGGGTATTTATAAATCTAAATTTTTTTTAAATGGAAGAGAAGATGAAATTACGATTTAATAATCAAAAGTTCATAGAGCAAGCAAAAGCTATCTATGGAAGTGATGTGATTGATGAGTGTCAGAAACTCAGTTCGAAGGAACTTTTGCACAAATTTATCAGGTATGCTGATTGTGCATACCCGGTTGTTGCGTACAAATGTCCTGAAATAGGACGCGCTTTAAATGATATATGCGAAAATGAAATCGGAAATATTACACTTAACCTACTTTACAAGTGTATAAGTTCGGACTTTAGACAACTCAAAATATGGAACAATGAGAATACGTTTGAGAATAGAGATCTTGCTATTTTCGTAACGAGAATTGAAGAAAAAGAAGACAAATTGAAAAAAGACAACAATTTTGATCCCCAAAATTTTACAATCTACTTAGCCCCATCCCATGTTCCTGATATAAGGTTATCTCGGTACGATGGTAAAAATGTGAGTTATGACTGTCCTGAAACATTAGATACGGCTTTGTTTCACGAGTTGCTTCATGTTTTTCACAAATTGGTAGGACGAAATCAATCTGGAGGGACAAGTGCCCTTGATTACTTTTATGGCGATAGCGAAATAAAGCAAATATGGGGAAAATTCGGAAGAACATTGACTGATAAGGAATTATCAGATATTACCGGGTGGTACTACGACAAAGAACAACAAAAAGTACGATTTGATCCGATTAACTGTAATATGTATGAAATATGCAAATGGAGCAAAACATTAACTTCACGCAAAGATTTTCGTCAAAGAATTGCGCATAAAGACCAAGATGATTTACAGCGTTTCTGTCAAGAGAAAAATATCGGTTTGAACGATGTTTTGTACAAAATTAACGAGATTATCCTGAATTTAGACGAATGGCTGCTCGATGTCCCAGAGAATGGATACACTGAAAGAGTGAGATAAGTCTTGGAGAAGGATATGAGAAAGTTAGCGTTAGCCGCAGTAACGGTTGTGGCATTGAGCCATGAGACAGAAGCAATGGAAAGTAAACCGTCAATCACTGAATTAAAAATTGTGAAAGAAACGTCACTTAAGATAACAGATGAGCTAACTCTCCGACACCCGGAAGAACGATATTTGAATAGGTGCCAAAATGATAAAGTTTTTTTCTACGAAGAGTACGGCAAGAAGCATAACGTGGACGTAAAAACCTTACGTGGTGAAAATTTTCAACCACGCGAGTTTTGGTCTCAACCACGCACAGAAATATTGCACACACTTTTCCCTGTGATAAGAAAATATAAAATTTTTGACATAATCTCTTTCGATCCAGCTATATTTTGTTTCCAATCAGAAAAAGATATTAAATACGATTTTCAAGACTGGTTATCGCAAGATTTTTCGGAAATCGTTGAATTCCTTTTTGAAGAAGAGGCGTATTACGCGATAAATAAATGGATGAAAAAGCGGAGATTGAAACCTATAGACTGGGATGATTATCAAGAATCATTACACAATTACTATGGGGCAAAGCAACCACTTAAGCCGAACAACGATCCAAATGCACGCAGATTGCCATTGTACGAATATTTTCTGCCTTATCTAGCTTAGGTATACAGCAAGTATACTTTGCACAAAGTTCCATGAATTTTTACATTTCATGGAACTTCTTCGTTGTTGACGTATTGCCAAAGCATGCCATAGCCTGGAATTATGGGAGGGAAAAATCTTGAAATTTATATAAAGCACTTATGTAAAGTGCGGATTTCCTTTCCTGACGTATATAATCAATCATTTTTTTATGGAGAATTAAAATGAATAGAAAAACTATATCAAAGGCTATAGCGCTTTCTGGTGTGATAACGTTATCAGCAAGTATTTGTGCTGATGACATTTCGAATTGCCACGCTGGCGAATTGCTACGAGAAATACAAGCAGGACAGAGCAAATTACCATATTCAACTCAAAATCAAGTTATGCAAAATGTATTTAAAAATTATGATAATTTAAACAAAGAGGTTAAAGATACACTCGACATTTTGTGGCACAATGATGCCGGAAATTTGCTATTACGAAGATTACACAACGTCATCAAAGACGACACACAACGCATAACGATATTGTGGAGTACCTGCGATGAAAAGAAGGAAAGTAATTATTTTCGATGTTTTGATTCAACGGTATTGCTAAACAAAAATAATCTTGGATGGTATGTCGGATATTGTAATAACAGAATTTCAATATTTCAAGAACGTATGGACATGGTAATGTTTCACGAACTTTGCCACGCTCTGCACAATTTAGAGGGCGAAATGACGTGCAAGCAAAGGAAGTTCATACCCGCATTTTACAAACTTTCGAAAAACGAGGAAATCTGTAAGATAACCTGCAAAGCCTGGAAAGATGACGAAGAAATACGCACAATAACTGGTTGGTATGTTGATGATAGTGAAAATTTGAAGTTTGACTACCTTAACACCAACTCATACATAATATTGGAAGAATTGAAGAAAGGAGCATTACCGGAAAAGATACAACAACGGGTTTTTCACTGCGACTATCCGACACTTACCACGAAGTATAGATTAGCAAAAAAGTTACCACTTGACGGTCTCGTTATCCCTCCGGGAAAATACATTGACGTGCAGGAAACAACGTGTCACATTGAAGAGTGGATGGATATGAGATAGAGGAAGATATGAATCCGAGATACGTGCTTGTTCCAATCTTGATTCTTGGCAGCGTGAGTGCTCCAATAGCAATGGAGACTGGTGAGCGGCTTGAGAGGGAAATTGGGGACAGTAGTTTATTTTACAATCAGAACGACATTGATTATGTATGTGATGAATTGTGGGACAAAAAGACATTGTATAAATTAACTAAAGAAAAGGTACGCTGCGAATACACGATGCTTGGACTACCGTTTCAGCCACGAGAATTTTGGGAAAAGCATATAGATGATCAGTTGGTATATTTGAAGAATGCTATTCAAGAGCTTGAGTTACTGGTAGTGGCTCCTAAGTATCATCATCCACTTGAGTATACGGACGATGCAAGGTGTGAAGCGCGCGCGAAACATACGGCGTGCGCAAAATTAGGGACGTACCCAGAAGAGCTCGAAGAAAAGTTCGAAGTAGCGGTGTGGAAGATATTACAGAATGACTATAAGATAACGCTAAATGACTTTAAAACATCGCTACGGTCAGCTTTATTGCCGACAGACATAATATACAAAGTGCCACTACTGATGCACTTCACAAACTACTTGGTGCCTATATATAAGTTTTATTACAAAAAAGGCTCATTTACCCCATACAAGACGGAAAAGTACCCATCAGCGTTTGAGGTTGCAATCGGCGTCCCGAACGAAGGAGTGCTCGTGTATGAGCAAAAGGAATAACTCAGTGTTTGCATTTAAAGTTCCATAAAATTTTATGGGACTTTTTATTTTTGGACATAGTGGCGAACGTAAGATACACTAAAAGTATCAATCGAACATTTTTAAGAGAATGAACATGGCAGGAGCTAATGTGTTTAAAGTGCCAGTATTAAAAATACTGGTAGAAAACGAGACTTTGCTAATCTCGCGAGATGCAAAGCAAGAAATCTGTATGGTATCTAAAGAACCTTTGTTGCGAAATATAAACTCAGATTTGATAAAAAATAATTCACGAGTAAGACTAAAAAGCACCATAGAAACAAAAGATGATATAAATATCACTGCTTTAAAAAGATCTATGGAATGCAAAGAAATATGCAAAATTTACACGATGGTACACTTTTGCACAAATTCCAAACCCAACGCCGAGAAATACGTTGAGGATTCCTTAGAAACAGAGGATGGTACTACGAAGTATCGCCCGATCCTAGATATGGTTTTGACCAACTTCACCTGTAAAGCTACAAATGATGGAGAACAAATATGGAAACTGGAATTTGAAGAACCATAGCGAATAATATCCATACGTAGTGCGTTTATTCACTAATATAGTTGGTTTTCCTTTTTTGCATACCACTGTTACCAATCGATGCTGAAACGACTACCCCGGCATTCCACATTTGAATAATTTCATCACACACCTAATGCCCTCGGAGCCATCAATTGATTTATCCGGGAAACGGAGCTACCATTAGCACGGCGGGAAGTAGCGCAGCCTGGTAGCGCACTTGCTTCGGGAGCAAGGGGTCGACGGTTCAAATCCGTTCTTCCCGACCAGATTGTACGTACTCGTCAATCCGAAAACCAACCCTGTATCAATAAGGCCTCCACTGGATTGGACTCTTGCTGAGAGACCTTACTCTTTCGGCGACTTCTCGTTTGACGAGGTTGTTTTCACCGCCGTGAATATAGTGCGTTTCGTACGTGTCTCGTTCGAGTGTTAGTACTTTGCCTTTCTTCTTTAATTCTTGCCTTACCCGATATGGAGAATATTCTTCGGTCGTTTTATCCCTGCTCATTTTTAGATTATATATGTTACTTATATTATTCTGACCCAATAATGTTTGATTGGCACTAGTCTCTTCTTTGACTTTGTGCCCTATGCCGTTACAGACGTAATATGTTTCGCCTATATACTTTTCCAGTCTGATTATCCCTTCGCTTTTTTGCTTCGCCTCCTGTTCAATCCTCTCCGGCGAATATTCCCTTGTTTCATATTTGTAACCCTTGTTCAGATTGGGGAAATTAACTATCCTAGTTTCCGATATGGGACTTTTGCTTACAGTTTCATATTTTTGGTTAGGACGAAGGAATGAAATGTTGCATTCTCCCGGCTTTAGAAACGTACTATACCCAATCATATTAAGATCTCCTTTAGCTCCTATGCTGATTCTGAATAAATTTCCAAATCCAACATCGGATCCGCAAAATCTAATTGGATGCATTTTCCTTCCCTTTTTTGCTCCTATTTTTAATATAGTCGGATAACTTTCTATCAATCTGGTTACTTCACCTCTCCAAATAAATTGCTTCATATCTTTAAGATGGTCTTTTAGCGGCGCTATCAAAGTATTTAAGCCCGCTACACGGTTGTGAATAGCTTCAAGAGCGCCATCGCTATCGTCACAATCGTCACAATAGTCTCTAGACAAGCATTCTTTCCTGCTTTTTTCTAGTTCTGGGGTATCTCCTTTACTATCGGCAAGCACAGATCTGAGGTCGTGTCTCCATTTTTTATATTCACTATCCTCTATATCCAGACACCATCTGCGATCATTCCATTCCCGTATAAACTCCTCCAAATCCAGGTTTCTCATATAATCTAATACAACTTCGTATGCGTAATCGATATTACGCTTCACATCTTTGACTTGACCCATATACTTATCGAGCACCGCATGCTTGGCTCTTATGATTGCCAAGTCTAACGGATCAACCTTGTTTCCATCGATTTTTATCGCTCTCGCCAAAAAATTGTGATACACAAGCGCGTTCCAGTTCGGCTGTGTATAGTTGTCGCCAGTTGAATTTGGCTTTTCGGCAAACTCAACTACGTCACCATATTTATATCCCGCGTATTTGCCTCGTCTTGTCACGCAGTCAGATATACCATCCGCCATCACGTTGTATATCGAATCTTTAAAATCATATCTGGTAAACCACTCATTATGCGCGCTCCTATATATGCCAGTGTATATGCCAATGATTTTATCGTTCCAATATGTCTCATTGATTTTTAAGCTAGCATGCGCTCTCCAGTATATACCAAGCACAAGATGTTTTATGTCTGCCTCGGTTCTGATATTCCTTATATCAACACTGCCGAAGCAACTCGAAATAAAACAAAACGCTATTACGATACTCCGAAATATAGCCCCCCCCCCGAATACACTTTTTTACTTCAACAAAACTCATTTTCCTAACCTAATCTACATCCTAAAAAACATACATCGCATATTGTATCAATTTTCAATTTTTTATGCAAACTTTCTTCACGCATTGTCATAATTTTTGCATTAAAATTTTATTTTTTACAAAAAATCACAAAATATGCGACAAATGGCGTGAAAATGTGGTACTTTGATACTCGATGATGTGTCGTAGTGGTGTTATGTCGGAGCTGATGAAACACATCCTCGTGGTAGACGACGACGAACGTCTGTTGTCACTGATCGTTAAGGTACTTGAGACAGGTGGGTTTGCGGCGACTGGGGTTTTATCCGCAAGTGTTGCCAGGGCTAAAATCCGCGATGGGCACTATGATGCGGTAATCGTCGATTGGATGATGCCAAACGAATCCGGTATAGATTTTATAAAGGCAGTTAGAAATTCCACGGATTATCAGAATAAATTACCAGCAATAATGCTAACAGCAGTTGGCGACACCGATCATAAAGTGCAGGGATTTGAAGCCGGCTACGATGATTACGTAACAAAACCGTTTGAACCACGCGAACTTATTGCACGTTTAAATGCACTCATCAAACGCACCTCAAAACTTGACAGTAAAAAAATCTTGACATTCGGTGATTGTGAATTCAACACAGCAACTGATGTGCTAAAGAGGAATGGCAATGAAGTGCAACTTTCCACAACCGAACTGAACTTGCTCAAAACGTTGTCACAGCGACCGAATGAGCCCTTTAGTCGAGCTGAACTTGCTAAAAAGTTGGCATTTCAGGTTTCGGACAGGACGATAGACGTGCAGATTACGAGGTTGCGTAAAAAAATCGGCGACAATCCGAAAAATCCGACAATTATAAAAACGATTCGCTACGTAGGATATGCTCTGTGTTCTCGTAGCGAATTAGCTTAAATCCTGCCTGTTCTGCCCCCGACAAAGTTTTTTCGTTGCCATCTTGCGTATGATACAATCGCATAGTTAGGGGGAGTTTTGGTTAGAGGTTATGTCGTCAGAAGGAAAATTTGCGAGTGCGAAGTCTTGGGTTTTTGAGGAGGCGAGAAAACTTGCCGATAGGATTGCGAAGTCCAGCAAGAAAGAGGCTATTTTGGAAACCGGGTATGGACCTTCGGGGTTGCCACATATCGGGACTTTCGGGGAAGTTTTGCGCACTACCTTCGTTATGCGTGCATTCAAAAATTTGACAGGGATGCCCGCAAAAATCATTGTGTTTTCAGACGATATGGATGGTTTTCGCAAAGTTCCGACCAACGTTCCGAACCAAGAGATGCTCGCGGCAAACCTTGAAAAACCACTGACTTCAGTCCCCGATCCATTTGGAAAGTACGAGAGTTTTGCGCACCACAACAACGCTATGTTGCGACGTTTCTTGGATTCCTTCGGATTTGAGTATGAGTTTAAAAGCTCGACAGAAACGTATAAATCAGGGCAATTTAACGATTGTTTGCAGAAAATTTTGGAACACTACGACGAGATTATGGAAATAATGTTGCCGTCTCTTCGCGAGGAAAGGCGCGAGACTTATAGCCCGTTTTTCCCGATTTGCAAGCGTACTGGACGGGTCTTGCAGGTGCCGATCGTGGAAACGAAGCCTGAAAATTCAACGATAGTCTATAAAGACCTGGAGACGGGAGAACTGGTTGAGACCTCGGTTCTCAATGGGCATTGCAAGTCGCAGTGGAAAGTCGATTGGGGTATGCGCTGGGCGGCTCTTGGCGTTGATTACGAGATGAACGGCAAGGATTTGATAGATTCTTTCAAGCTATCGTCGAAGATTTGCCGCACGATTGGTGGCACGCCGCCTGAAAATCTGACGTATGAGCTTTTCCTGGACGATGAAGGCAAGAAGATTTCGAAGTCCAAGGGCAATGGTTTGTCGATGGATGAATGGCTGAAATACGCGCCTTCCGAGAGCTTGGCGTATTATATGTACCAGGCGCCGAAGCGTGCAAAACGTCTGTTTTTCGACGTTATTCCAAACGCTATGGATGAATATATCGATGCCATAGCGAAATACGGAACTGAGCCGGATGAGAAGAAGCCGGATAACCCGGTGTTTCATATACACAACGGAAATCCGCCGAAGTATGACGGATGTTTGAAATTTTCGATGCTGTTAAATTTGGCGCAGGCGTGTAATACCTCAGATAAGAGCGTTTTGATAGAGTTTATAAAGAAATATTCCAAAGATTGTACAAACGAGACTTTGGAATATATGAAAAAGATGGCGGATTACGCAATAAATTACTATAACGATTTCGTTGCTGGGAAAAGAACTCCGGAAAAACCTGATGAGAAACAACGGGAAGCATTATCGGAACTGCGGAGGACGTTGAAAAATACTTCGCCTGAAGCAAAGGCAGATGAAATACAGAACGCGGTTTTTGAGGTTGGTAAAAAGTTCTATGCAGAAAATCTGAGAGAGTGGTTTTTGACGCTTTATAAGGTTTTGTTTGGGACTGAAAGCGGTCCCCGGATGGGGTCGTTCATAAACCTATACGGCGTCGAGAACACGATAAATTTAATAAATGAAAGGTTAGGAAAATGATAAATAATGATGAAAAAATTTTGAAATTTGTAATTAAGCGCGACGGGACGTTCGCTCCGTTTGAAGTGGAAAAAATTACGAAAGCCATACACGGTGCGGCGACTGCAACGGAGGAATTTGGCATATCGGAATCCAGGGCGATGGCATATAAGGTTGTAGAAAAGATATTGGCGAAGCATCCGAAGTCGGCACCACGAATAGAGGATATTCAGGACGTTGTGGAGGAGACGCTGATTGAAAACAATCACATAAAGACGGCAAAGGCATATATCTTATACCGCGAGCAGCACGCAAAAATGAGAGCGGAGCAGCAATCGTTCGTAAATGCTGTTTCTACAGTTGACGAATACGTTGATCAGCTGGATTGGCGTGTGAAAGCTAATGCGAATTTGGGTTACTCCCTGGGCGGTTTGATATTGAACCTGTCCGGAAAGGTTATCGCGAACTATTGGTTGAATAGGATTTATACTTCCAAAATAGCTGAGGCGCATATCAATGGGTATATACATATACATGACTTAGATATGCTTTGCGGATACTGTGCTGGCTGGTCTTTAAGAACGTTGCTGCAAGAAGGCTTCAACGGCGTTGGTGGCAAAGCTGAGGCATCGCCGGCACGGCATATGTCAACCGCGTTTTCACAGGTGGTGAATTTCCTGGGCACATTGCAAAACGAGTGGGCAGGAGCGCAAGCTTTCAGCTCATTTGATACGTATATGGCACCGTTTATACGGAAGGATAATCTGGATTACGGCAAAGTTTATCAGGAGATGCAGTCATTTATATATAATCTCAATGTACCAACACGTTGGGGAACGCAAACGCCATTCACGAACCTGACTTTCGACTGGGTTTGTCCGGAAGACCTGAAGGGCGACCATCCGATTATCGGCGGCGAGGAGATGAATTTCACGTATGGCGAGCTCCAAAAAGAAATGAATATGATAAATCGCGCCTATATTGAAGTTATGACGCGAGGCGACGCGAAAGGACGTGTTTTCACATTTCCGATACCGACGTATAACATCACGAAGGATTTCGATTGGGAGGGCGAAAATGTCGATAAGCTCTTCGAAATGACGGCGAAATATGGCATTCCATATTTCCAGAATTTCGTGAATTCCGACTTAAGCCCGAATATGATACGTTCAATGTGCTGTCGATTACAGCTTGATTTGCGCGAGCTTTTGAAGCGCGGCAACAGCCTTTTCGGCTCAGCCGAGCAGACCGGCTCTATCGGCGTCGTAACGATAAATTGCGCCAGACTGGGGTACCTCCACAAGGGCGATGAAATGGGACTCATAGCGCATTTGGATGACCTGATGAAGACGGCAAAGAACAGCCTGGAGATAAAGCGAAAGGTGATTTCGCGGCTGATGGACGGCGGGTTATATCCGTTTACAAAGCGCTACCTCGGCACGTTCAAAAACCATTTCTCCACAATTGGTGTCAACGGTATGAACGAAATGGTTAGGAATTTCACGAATGATGAGCATGATATTGTTGATAATGAGGGCAAAGAGCTCGTGATCCGCATTCTAGACCACATACGTGAACGTCTTGTTGAATTCCAGGTCGAGACCGGGCATATGTATAACCTCGAGGCGACACCGGCGGAAGGTTGTATGTACCGCTTTGCCCGTGAGGATGCGAAGCGGTACCCGGATATCATACAGGCTGGCACAAGAGAAGCCCCGTATTACACCAACTCTTCGCAACTTCCTGCAAACTATACCGATGATATATTTGAGGCACTCGACCATCAGGAAGTATTGCAGCGAAAATACACGGGCGGCACGGTCATACACCTATTTATGGGTGAACGAATTTCGGATTATTCGGTGTGTAAAAATTTGATACGCAAAGTGCTGACGCGGTATAAAATTCCATACGTCACCGTAACACCGACGTTTTCGATTTGCCCTATACATGGCTATCTCGAGGGCGCGCACGAGTTTTGCCCGAAATGCGACGAGGAGTTGCTCAAGAAGAAGGCGCTGGAGGCTGGTATAATCGGCGAAAAGTGCTATGAGTGACGCAGGGTTTCATACGTAGAAAAATCATCTTATGATCAAGGCGTTTGGGCAAAATATTAGTGATTCTTATGCGGTAACCAGAAATGGTTGGATAGAGTTAACCAATCCGAATGCGGAGGAAATTGCTCAGATATCGACGAGCCTAGACTTAGATTTTGATGATTTAATCGCAGCTATGGATTTAAATGAAACAAACAGGATTGAGAAATTTGACAAATATGCTTTAGTAATTATAGACACGCCAATAAAAAATAGTGAGCTTAATTATAAATCAGTACCGCTCGGCATTATTTTGACTACCAGTAATATTATTACTGTTTGTTGTTCAGAAAACAACATTTTAACTAAATTCCATGAAAGTTATGAAAACCAATATGCGAAGAAAGATAAATCTGAATTCGTGTATGCAATATTGCTGGAAGCAACTATGGCGTACCAGGTTGCCTTGCTTTCAATCAATAGGTCTCGTGAAAAAATAGAGCAAAAAGTTCAAGAAATAACTGGAGAACCGGAATTGATAAATTTGCACAGGCTAGAATCAACCTTGGTTCATTTTTATACATCTATAAAGGGTAATGATACTGTGATAACAAAAATGAAAAGATACAAAGAAATGCAGAATATATCGGATGAACAAGACTTGTTGAATAATATACTTATCGAAAGCCAACAAAATCTAGAAATGGCACGAATATACCGTGAAATTGTCGGGAGCACTAGGGAGTTAGTTTCATCAATTATGGAAGCTCGGTTAAACAATGTTATGAAGCGACTAACTTCCATAACGGTTATTTTGTCAATTCCTACTATTGTTTCAGGAATATATGGAATGAACTTAAATCCAATCGGGATGCCGTTTTCTCAAATCGCAAACGGATTTACTATACTTATCTTCATAATTATGATAATATCCTTGACCTTAATACTCATTTTAAGACGAAAAAAGTTGATATAAATTATTTAAATAATAAGAACAATTGCTACTTCTAGCATGCAATAAAATGTGGCAATGAATTGCGCAAAAAGAAAGAACCAGAAATGGTGTTATGGATGAAAAATGCCACAAACGACGAGCTGCACCACATAAGTGCGTCTTCGTTATAGCAGGTAGATACGCTCAAGGATAATGGCTGTGTTTTCCGTGTGGCAACTAGAACGATTATAAAGGAAGCGAACACCAATAAACGTCGTAACTACAACACCGAAAATTATATTAAAGTATACAAAGAGGGTATTATACCTTTTGCGCAAGTATTTTACACAATCTTTACTACCCCATTTGATAAAACTTTATGGGACTTTTTAATTTTTGACATTCTGCAAAAGCGTATCATAACCTGAGATTACGGGAGGGAAAAATCTCAAAACTTTTATAAACGCACTTATTTTAAGGTGCGGATTTCCTCCCGGGTATTTATAAATCTGATTTTTTTTAATGGAGGATAAATATGAATAACAAAATCTTAGTAACTTTATCTATACCAAGTATTGCTCTTGTAGAAAATGCCCATAGTAGCATTGATGACAGTATAGAGAAGTTATTGCACAACTGCAATTTACCATACACAAAATATATGACTGAAGGTTGGCTTAATATCGATATAAAGGAAAATTTTCGGAATTTATAGATTATTCTGAAAATCAAGCTGAAATATTGCCGATTTTGGAACAAATATCAGAAAATCCGATAGGCAATATTACCTTAAGGCTTTTGTATCAAGCTCGGCAAAATATGCCAAATCAAAAGTTAAAAATAAGTTTACAATCATACGTTTCCGAAAAAGACGGTAAAGAACACGACTTCGAGTTTGTGAGAAAAGAGTTTTGCATATATTTAAACCTGAATAAGCTCAAAGAGGCAGGAACAATAACATATTTGAATAACAAAATATTTCCGTGCAGTCCATATGAGGCAAATTCTTACCTGTTTCACGAATTACTACATGCTTTTCACTACACAATAGGAACTTATAAAGGCAATTCAAGGCGCGCTCTTCAGTATATTTACAGAGATAAAGAAGTTCTAAAAAAAGATTGGACGGACGATGAGGAACTATACACCATCACGGGGAAGTTTTTAACAAAAGATGGTTTGGTATATGACCCGCTAAACGCGAATTTATATGAAGCAATCAAATTTTACAAACAAAATTTTCCGGGACACGCAATACCACAACGGATATTTCATACAAGGTACACACAAAAAAATTTCGAGGAGCTGCATAAGCGGAACTGGCGCTACAATTTGGACAAGATTTTAACGAATTTTAGTGACCTCGGGTTCTGATGTTTGCTAGACTGAAGGCGGAATAGCTTGAGAGAGAAAAAATAAAATGTTGAACAAAAAGTTTGTCGCCGTGAGCTTGGTGTCTCTGGCAGTCGTTGCACGGTCTGAAGCAATGGAAAGCGATGTAAAGAGCGTACAGGAAACGCTGGAAATCCAAAAGGGTGATTCCTTCGCGATGACGGGAATTGACCTGGCAAAGAAGTACCAAGATCATTTTGATACGCTAAATCTGAAAAAAGTCGACGAAGATTACAAATTGGCAGCAGAACATCATAAAATCGACCTTGATATTTACAGAGGCGAGAAATTTGAACCACGTCCATTTTGGAAGTTGCCACCACGGGAAATACTTGGAATACTCGCTCCCGCCTTGGAGGAATGTAAGGTATGGGAGATGGTGCAGTACCGGTACCAGAATATGAGCCTCTGTTTCTGCGGTGGTAGTCAATATCCAACGGATCCGTATCCTGAGGATATGGAGAGAATTCTAAGAAAAAGTGTTTTTAAACTAATAAAAGAATACCTGAAATCGAAAGGGCTTCTCGCGCCGAGTTTAAAAACCTTATTTATGGAACAAGAATATAATACCTCTTTAATGTATTATCGAAATAAAAACCAAGAGCTTGACGAAACTGACAAGTTATTGGTAAAGTGCGGAAAGCGTGCTATACCTAATATACGCACCCTCCCCCTTACCCAGTATTTCGAACCATACTTTATCCCGCAATATACTTTTTGGCATTCTTGCGATGGTAAACTTTTTTCATAGCATTATGATGCGTCCCATAAGCCATCTTATGGGACTTTTTTGTTGTTGACGTTTCGCTAAAGCGTATCATAATCTGAGGTTACGGGAGGGAAAAAATCTCAAAACTTTTGTAGAAACACTTAATTCAAAGTGCGAATTTCCTCTCGGGTATTTATAAATCTATCTTTTTTAATAGGAGGAAAAAATGAAAATCAATAATAAAACTACATCAAAATCTGTGGCTCTTTCTGGCGTAGCGTCGTTATCTGCGATAATTTGCGCTGATAATATTTCAAATTGCCACGCCGGTGAATTGCTACGAGAAATAAAAGCAGAACAAAGCAAATTACCGAATGTAACACATACTCAAGTTATGCAAAATGTATTTAAAAATTACGACACATTAAATCACGAACTAAAAGATACGCTAACCACAATTTGGTACAACGACGCCGGCAATTTGTTGCTGAGAAGACTACATAAAAACATAAAAGATGAAACACAGCGTATAACCATACTCTGGAACGCTCGTGACAGAGACGGTGAAACAAATTTAATTCGGTATGATAATCTAACCATATATCTGGACAAAAATGAGTTTGGAAACAGTATAGGCTATTGCAATAGCAAATTTACAAAATTACCCAATACTCTAGACGCTGTTTTGTTTCACGAATTAACTCATGGACTGCACAATCTTATGGGCTTGAATAACGTGAACAAGCAGAGGGCAATTCATTTTCTGCATAAAATCCAGATTCAAGATATAGCTCACAAAGAACTTCTGGAACTTTGGAGCAATGACGAGGAGGTGCATACCATAACTGGTCGGTATCTTGGAAAAGACGGAAGACTGCATTTTGATTGTCTGAACACCAATTCGTACTTGGTCTTAAAAGCAATAAAACTTGGCACAATACCGGGGAAGATAACACAAAGAATTTTTCACTTGGAATATAAGAAAGGAACTGATATTTTTAAGCCCTGTAAACAAAATGTTAAGAATATCGTTATACGACCCGAAAAGTATCTTGACATAATATATTAAATACACTTACTCTGGAAGGAGAGGATTACAAATTGGAGTTATCTATGAGGCTAATGGTCTCTATCGTTCTAGGTTTGTTAATGGGGGGGCGCGTGGAAGGTGCAGTAAGCACGGAAGAACGAGTACTAACAAAGGTCGGTGAGAGTCGTTGCCAATTAGTGATTAGTCGCGAGCTAGAATACGGTTGGACTCCTTGGAGTTGTAGTGGTTTTTTAACTGCAGATGAACGTGTGCTTTTAGGACAACCATTTAAGCCTCGTGACTTCTGGAAACGACCGGTAGATGAGCAGTTAATCCATTTAAAAGATGCAATTCTAGAGTTGAACGTACTTGCCGTTGCACCTAGGTATCACCGAGCTCTCGCCTATACCGACAAAGTTCCATCCTGTTTTCCCGGAGCATCAACGTACCCAGAAGCACTCGAAAAACAGTTTGAAAATGCGGTATGGAAAATATTGCGGAAGGATTACAAGATTTCGTTCAATGAATTTTCAGCGTCGTTAAGGAAAAACTTGTTCATAAACAGTGATTTATACAAAGCGCCCCTGCTTATGCACTTCACAAACTATCTGGTGCCTAGATACGAGTTTCATTATAGGAACGAACAATGCCTGAAGGAGAATATTCCATACAAAACTATAAAACGCCCCTCAGAATTTGAAGTGTTGACTGGAACGCCGGATGTAGGCGTGGTTGTGTACGAACGCAACGAATAACTTAGTGTTTGCATTTAAAGTTTCATAAAAGTTTATGGGACTTTTTTGTTGTTGACGCTCTGCTAAGGCGTATCGTAGGCTGAATGTGTGGGAGGGGGAAGTCCAGTGCAAATCGAAATAAAAGATTTTGGCGCAGTCGCGTGGTTGCGGTGTAGAGATGTTGCGGCAAAGTAAAGTACCACGCGGGGCGTCTACATAACAAAACACACCAAATAAGCAAACAAAACACCAGATGAGATCATCTGAAAAACTAATTGAAGGAATATCCCCAATCCTCCCACAAGAGAACAGCTATTTTTTTAAGAAAGGAATTATAAAATGTTTACAAAATTTTTCAAAAATTACGCGTACGCAAAGTATGGACGATACGACAAAGTCGGCGACTCACGGTCGGCATTGGTGTCGTACAGACCGGTCGGCACGTTTTCATCGACCAGCTATGACGACCTCGCGGAAGTCGGCTACAAGAAAAACGTCATCGTTTACCGTTGCGTCCAGCTGATTTCCCGCGCATTGGCATCAGTCGACTGGACATTGCAAGATGGCGACGAGACGCTGCGAGAGCACGAAATCCTCGACCTGATGAATAAACCAAACGCGAAGCAATACAAAACTACGTTTATCGAGGAAGCAGTCTCATACCTGTTGTTGTCCGGCAACTGCTACGTTATGGCGAAGCGGGACGACGCCGGTAAGCCGACAAGCCTATACCTTTTGAGACCCGACAGGGTAACCATAATTCCTGGAGGCGGTGAGTTCCCGCTGGCGTATCAGTATCAGACCGCGACAAAAAAGCGACTTTTCGAGGTCAATCAGGAAACCGGCGAGTGCGACATTCTGCACATAAAACTTTTCAATCCGCTCGACGATTGGTACGGTATGAGCCCGGTCGAGGTCGCTATGGGCTCGATAAATCAGCACAACTCCATTGCGCAGCAGAACACGTCTTTCCTGCAAAACGGCGGGCGACCGTCCGGCGCGCTTATGTACAAATCGTCGATAGATCCGCAAAAGCGTAGTGAGCTGAAGGACAACCTGCGCAATTTGTACGAAGGCGGTCGGAATGCTGGCAAAATCCTGCTTTTGGAGGGCAATTTCGAGTGGAAGGAGATGGGGCTATCGCCCAAAGATCTCGATTTTATTTCGGGGAAAGAGCTGGCTGCGAAGGAGATTGCGCTGGCTTTCGGTGTTCCCAACATACTCGTCGGGTCGATGAATACCGCAACTTTCGCCAACTATAAGGAGGCGCGGTACAACTTCTGGGAGGAGACGCTGATACCGCTTCTGAACATTGTTGCCGGCGAGTTTTCGAACTGGCTGAGGATGATTTTCAGGACGGAGCTGCGGCTATGGTACGACTTAGATTCGATACCGGCGCTGACTAACAAACGCGAAGTCGAGTGGCGCAAAATCAACAACGCCGACTTCCTGACGCAAAACGAGAAGCGCGAAGCCTTCGGCTACACGCCACTGGAAGAAACCCAAACCGCTCAGGATGCAAAAACTACAAAACTTTGCTGAATTAAATGTGGGAAGACATTTGCCCGCATCTCATTTCGGCTAGGATTAAAAATCCAGACATCAGATTTTAGAGCGCTTTAAAACAAAGCGCATTATACCTACAGAGAAACTCTGACAGCCCCCCATGCCATACTCTCATCGCTAGATTAGCGAGAGAAAAATGCGTATTCAAATCCATCAAAGCGCCAACTGAAGCGGCATTAGTGATACACTATACGCGTTGAAATTGGACACGGGATGTTTCATGTTGTTTTCCGTCAATGATATTCGTGCAGAATTTATAAAGTATTTTGTTGAAAATGGGCATACTCATGTCAAGTCGAGTTCGCTTGTTCCCGATAATGACCCGACGCTGATGTTTACAAACGCCGGGATGGTGCAGTTCAAAGATACATTCACCGGTAAGAAGGTTTTGCCCTTTAAAAGGGCGACAACAGCGCAGAAATGTCTCAGAGCCGGCGGGAAACATAATGACTTGGAGAATGTGGGATATACCGCTAGACACCATACGTTTTTCGAGATGCTGGGGAATTTTTCGTTCGGCGATTATTTCAAAGCTGAAGTTATCGAGTTTGCCTGGAATTTAGTGACTAAAAGGCTCGGTTTGCCGAAGGAAAAGTTGCTGGTTACTGTCCATTCTAGCGATGAGGAAGCTGCCGGAATTTGGAAAAAAGTTTCCGGACTTGAGGAAGCAAAAATAATCAGAATTCCGACGAATGACAACTTTTGGTCTATGGGAGATACCGGACCTTGCGGACCTTGTAGCGAAATTTTTTACGACCACGGCGCGGAAATTCCAGGGGGTATGCCAGGCTCCGAAAAAGAGGATGGAGACAGATTTATCGAAATCTGGAACCTCGTTTTTATGCAATTTGAGACGCTGGCTGATGGCTCGAGGATAAATTTGCCGAAGCCCTCGATTGATACCGGTATGGGACTTGAGAGGATTGCTGCGGTTTTGCAGGGCGTGCACAGTAATTATGATATTGATTTGTTTAAGAAACTTATATCTGATGTCAAATCAATAACTAGTACAGACAACTCAAAATATACATCACATTATAACGTAATTGCTGACCATATACGGGCTATTTCGTTTATGGTTTCAGATGGCATAATCCCGACGAATGAGGGGCGCGGATACGTGTTGCGCAGGGTTATCAGGCGCGCTCTGAGGCACGGCTATATGATGGGGATGAAGGAGCCGTTCTTGTATAAATTGGTCTCAAGCGTTAAAGATGTTATGGGCGAACATTATACGGAGTTGGCATCGAATGAAGATACAGTCAAACAAGTCGTAAAAAATGAGGAAGATGGCTTTATGAAAACCATCGATAAAGGTATGTTCATACTACGTCAGGAACTAGACAAACTCGGATCCTCGAACGTATTCCCTGCTGATGTTGCGTATAAACTTTATGATACTTACGGTTTCCCGTTCGATTTAACCCAGGATATTTTGCGGAATGAGGGGAAACGGGCTGATGAAGCGGAGTTCGATAGGATAGCGTCGGAGCAGAAGGCGTTGTCGAAGAAAGCCTGGACAGGCACTGGCGATACGTTTACCGATAAGGTTTGGTTTGACGTCGCTGAAAAAGTCGGCGAGGTTGCGTTTATGTATGGCACAGGAGAATTGAGATCCGACATTGTCGCTCTTGTTAAGAATTCCGAAATTGTAGATAAATTAGAGGCGGGAGATGACGGCTATATCATCACAAAAGAGACGCCGTTTTACGCTGAATGCGGAGGGCAGATTGGCGATACCGGAACAATATCTGTATCTGAGGGCGACGGTGTTGCGGAAGTTAGCGATACAAAAAAGAAAGCCGGGATAACCGTGCATAAATGCAGAGTAAAGTCCGGAACGTTTAAAGTCAACGATGATGTAAAACTGAATATAAGTTATACGAGGCGACTTAATACCGCTCGAAATCATACGGCAACACATGTTTTGCAGGCAGTGTTGCGAAAAGTTTTGGGTACGCACGTAGTTCAAAAGGGTTCGCTGAATACCGAGGAGAAGTTGCGATTTGACTTCTTACACAATGAGATAATCACGGCGGAGCAAATAAGGGAAATAGAGCGGCAGGTACGTGATGCTATTGATCTTTCGATGGCGGTAACAATACAAGAAATGGCTTATGAGGATGCGAAAAAAGAGGGGGCTCTAGCTTTGTTTGGCGAAAAATATCCTGAAACAGTCAGAGTTGTAACTATCGGCGATGGATTTTCGAAAGAGTTATGTGGCGGTGCGCACGTCCAAAATACGGCACAGATTGGATGCTTCAAGATAATGTCAGTTTCTTCAGTAGGTTCTGGAATAAAGCGCATTGAAGCGATGACAGGGCGAGTGCTGGCAGAATATTTTGAACGAGAACTTGCCACAAATGCAGCTACGATAGAGATGTTGCAGGCAAACGTTAAGACACTGGAAAAGCAAATCTCGGCATATAAAGCGGAGAATTTTTCTAGTGATATAAAGTTTTTGTCTGAAAAAGTTGGAGATATTGATATACGACATGCTTTTGTCCGTGACGCCGACCAGAAAATGATACTGAGCTTAATAGATAAGGAAAAAAGCGAAGCTGGAAAGTTCTATATTATAATCGGAAATCAAAACTCAAAAACTGAGAAAATTTCAGTTTGTGTATATGCTTCTAAGGCGGTTACCCCTTCTGGAAATGACGCTGAGACGCTGGTTGAAAAGTTGAATTTGGGAATAAAATTCGGTGGTCGCCCTGATTTAGTTCAGTTTGGCGGGATTGATAAAGAAACATTCGATAAAATTATCTCCGATACGAAAAAATGTCTACAAAATTAGAACGTCCGAACTGGATAAAGGTGCCAGCTTCGGTTTCTGCTGGTTTTGCCGAGACATTGAATGTGGTGCGTAGCTCCGGCGTACACACCGTCTGCGAAGAGGCGATGTGTCCGAATATCGGCGAGTGCTGGAAAAGCAAAACTGCGACATTTTTGATAATGGGCGATACTTGTACGAGAAATTGCGGATTTTGCAGTGTAAAGCACGGGCGTCCCGCACCACTTGACGAGAACGAGCCGTTACATATAGCTCAATCCGTGAAGAAGTTGGGAATAAAATATGCCGTGATAACTTGCGTTACAAGGGACGATTTAAAAGATGGTGGAGCACAGCATTTCGCGAGTGTAATAAATGCGGTGCGCGAGATAAATCCTGAAACGAAGATTGAAATACTAACGTCAGATTTGCGTGGAAACCTCGATGCCATAAAGGAGATTGTCGAAGCAAGACCAGATGTTTTCGGACATAATTTGGAGATTGTCAGGAAATACCATAAGCAGGTGAAACGTCTGCCAGCGGATTATGATATATCCTTGAATTTCTTGAAGAGTATCAAGGCAATTGAGCCAACAATGATTACTAAAACTGGAATAATGGTCGGCGTCGGAGAAAGTAAAGAGGATGTATTTAAGCTAATCGACGATGTTGTTAATGTTCAAATTGATATATTAACTATAGGTCAATACCTTCCCCCTTCAACATCGCACTACCCAATAGCACGATACGTTACGCCGAATGAATTTGCAGAATACGCTAAGTATGGCAACGCAAAAGGTATCGAGGTTATCTCCGGCGCGTTGGTCAGGTCTTCATACAAAGCACGAGAAATTTATGAAAAACTGAGCCTGCATAAATTTAAATAAAATGCACCCTAGTTGTTTAATAATTCTTTTATGTGCTTTCATATAAAAAATTTCCGAAAATCTATGTAAAATTTGCAAAAGTGCAGGACAAGATAAGTTTATTGCGAATTTTAATAAAAACATCGCATTTTGTGAGAATTCCGATGTAAGATGAGACGAAAGTTCCTTAGATCCTTTTGGGAAAGTTTGATGAGCAAGATACAAAAAATAGTTGTGCTTCTGTGCTTAGGTACGCTTGCACCTAGAGCAACAACTGTCACATTTTGTTATGGTGAAAACGCTGTTGTTAATAACAAATATTTCGATTTTACAGTAGGAACAAACAGTAGCGAAATAGCTAAGATTTCCATCAAGGAAGACTTTCCGAATAACGATGTAATGCAAACAGTTACGTTGGTAATCCCTGGAGAGATTGAAATCAACGGGAGAAAACATCAAACGAAGATAAAGAATTGTAATCTGGGAGATGGTTCTAATTCATTCGAAGGATTACGTCACAAAAATTTAAGAATAAGGGTAAAATTTGTATCAAAAAATGGGAAATATGTCATACTCCCTAAGTATTGTGAAGGGATGTTTTACAATTCTGGCTCGATAACTGAGGTTGATTTCAGTGGCGTGGATAATACTTTGCCGATAGTAACGACTTCGTGTATGTTGGCGTACTGCGACGAGCTGAAAGATATAAACTTCAAAAATTTTAACGCAAGCGGTGTTAAAGAAGTGTATCGGATGTTCGATGGATGTAAAAACTTGGAAAAGTTGAACCTGTCCAATTTTAATACACGAAATATAACAAATATGTTTGGAATGTTCGCTAATTGTGAAAATTTATCAATCCTAGACTTAAGTGGGTTTGATACCAGAAATGTAGATAGCATGATTTGCATGTTCTGCGAATGTAAAAAGCTAACGAAATTGAATTTAAGAAATTGGGACACACGGAGTGTTTCTGCTACGCAAGAAATGTTCCGCGATTGTCGCAGTCTTGTTACTGTAGATTTGCATCACTTTAACATTGATCTTTTATGCAATGTTAATGATATGTTTACGAATTGTTGCAGTTTGCAATATATAAATAACAAAGAATTAGTTAAGAGACAATTAAAAGCTCCTAACACATTCAGTGACGTACCACACTTATCAAGCAATACCATAAATTGCACGTCACTCTATAAAGCAATTGGTACAGCACCGCACTGATTTCTTGGCAGAGAAGATATCAGTTTTAAGTATGCAGGACTGTATGAATAAATGAAGTAACTTTTCCGGAACAGTTTTAGGAATAAATTCTACGCGAAGGTTTTGTGTAGAAGTGAAATGCATTCTCCGAAGGCAGTATCGGTATTCTGCAAAATTCTTCCGTTTAAATTGCCGAATGTCAAAGTAATCAGATTACTACATCCGTAGAACATACATTGCATATTACACATCGCTTTGATGTTGAAATTACTCAAATCTAAATTCGTTAAACTTCGACATCCCTCAAACATACTGCTCATAATATGCACGTTACGCGTATCGAAGTTATGTAAATTTAGGTTAAGCAGGCTATAGCACGCATCAAACATAAACTCCATATTCGTCACGCGATTTGTCGCAAAATTATCCAAATTTATGTTTAACAAGTCATGACATCGCCAAAACATAAATCCCATATCGGTTACTTGTCGAGTATCGAAACTGCTTAAATCCAAGTAAATCAAATTTTCACAACACCCGAACATACCATTCATCGAATTTACATTCCTCGTGTCAAAATTACTCAAATTCAGTGTCCGCAGCTCAAGACAATGCGCAAACATATTCCACATATTCGTCACTTTACTCGTGTTCATATTCTCAATGTTCAAGTACTTCACGCTATGGCAACACTCGAACATCTGTTTAGTTGAGGTTACATTATGTGTGTCAAAATTATTCAGATCTAATCCCGTCAACTCCTCGCACTCTGAGAACATCGCGGACATATCCGTTACTTTGCTGGTCTTGAAACCGCTCAAATTCAAGGATTTTAGCTTACCGCACTTCTTGAACATTCCATTCATCGACGTAACTTCACTGGTATTCAGTCGCCCAAGCTCCACCTGCTCAAGGGTAGCACAACCGCGAAACATACCGGCCATATTTTGTATACCAGGATTTGAACTAATTCCGCCGAAATCAATGCTAACTATCGATACCGAATTACGAAACATATCCGAACAATCGTCCGGCATTTTGACATAATCTTTTTCTCCCTTTTCAAACTTCAAGTGTATTTTCAAACCATTTGCCTTTATTTCTGAAAACGCCTTCGGAGCCACACTCGTCTGATGCTTCAAGGTATTCCCTTTCACCCTTAACGTAACTTCTTCATTCATAAACGCACGATTTTGTAATTTAACACGAGCTACGTCATACGTACCACTGCTTTCGAATACAAAATAATTATTTAACTTATAATCCGTTTCACCAAATACCACTTCATGCGCTTCAATCGTATTCACACAAACCAGCGCCGCAACAAACCTCTTCATAAAATCCCCACTTCTTTAACCAAGCCATGGCTCCATTATAGCCATACCTGAAAGTAGCGATCAACTTGGTATAAAAACAGATAAACTAACGCAAAATAACACTTATTGCCCTATAGATATTACAATCTATACCCAATAGCAACAAGATATATCTCCGAAGACTCTTTTCGACTGGCAAGTGGTTTAAAATGTTTGACACTCACAAAATGCTTTTTTATTTTATCCAGTAGCTCACTGCAAGTGCCACCTTGAAATACTTTCGCTACGAAATTTCCACCTGGTTTTAGCGCAACATGACAAAAGTCGTATGCCATTTCTACTAACTCAATGATCCTGAGGTGATCAACCTGCTTTATTCCGCAAATATTTGGCGCCATGTCACTTAAAATTACATCGACTTTCTGATTTTGCAAAAGCTGATTGAGCTCTCGAATAACATTATTATCCGTAAAATCGCCTTTTATAAATTCTACATTCGGAAGTTGAGCCATATCCAGCAAATCGATAGCAATAACATCTCTTGCTATTTCAGACATAACTTGCGACCAACCTCCAGGTGCCGCTCCTAAATCCAGCACAACGGAATCTTTATTCGCTAGTTTAAACTTGCGCTGCATTTCTAAAAGTTTATACGCTGCACGCGAACGGTATCCCTCCTGTTTCGCTTGTTCCACATATGGATCATTAACTTGGCGTTGCATCCATTTTTTAGAGGATTTTTTTAATTTTTTATTGAGTACCCTAGTCATACACAACACTGTCTTGCTGCAACATTGGTGCCCGGAAGAAGACTCGAACTTCCACGGAGTCGCCTCCACACGCACCTGAAGCGTGCGCGTCTACCAATTCCACCACCCGGGCAACTATGCTTAATGCTAGCTTACTTTTATCAAAAACTCCAGTCTTATAAGAAACATATTTTTAATACTTGTAAAATCGAGTTTTTAATTTGAAGATCCTTTGCCTTTTTGTTCGGGTTATATAACAATATAATGTTAATTTTTAGTTTTTGTTTCATGAAGTGTGAATTATGTGGAAAATTTTTTTGCTCAATTTTTTGCACACATACAGCATCTGATACTTTCGTATATTTTCAAGTTATCAACAGTTTGTGGATAACTTTGTTAACAAGTTGATAATTTTTTAACAAATGTTAAGAATTTTTTAGCTACAAATCATTCAGTGAACTTATTTTGATTTATTCACAGATTGTGCACAAAACATTCTTAGCATCTTCTTCTGAAATGATCCCTTCGGCAATTTTATTTTTGCAGTTTTCCCGAAGATTTCTAAAATCTTCATTTAATGCTTGTCTCTCAAGTTCCATTCGACCATACCCTTTGTATACGAGTTCTTTGAACTGTGGACTAAACTTGAGAATTTCAGAAATAATAGTACGTCCAGAATGAGCTTTTGTACGTATTAGTCGTTGCGCAATGATTGATATGATATTTTCTGATATTGATGAATTCGGAATGCCAAATTCTCGTAATCGAGAAATAACACCAAAACTGTCGTTTGCGTGAATAGTGGTCAATACCAGATGCCCAGTCATAGATGCGCGAATTGCCATCTGTGCGGTTTCATTATCTCTAATTTCGCCAATTAAAATCACGTCAGGATCTTGTCGTAATATCGACCGAATGCCATCAACGAAACTGATAATACCTGGGATAATTTCAGTTTGTTTTACATTAGTGATTTTGTATTCGATCGGATCTTCTAATGTCATGATATTTCGACTTTTTTTATCCATTGTTTCGATTAAAGAATATATCGATGTCGTTTTTCCGGATCCGGTTGGACCGCAAAAAATTATCATGCCATTGGAAAATGTGCAAATTTGTTTTAAATATTTGGATTGTTCATCAGAAAAACCGATTTTATCAATTGAAATTACGGCTTTTTTCTTATTTAAAATCCTTATAACAATATTTTCTCCAAAAAAAGTAGGATGAGTGGAAACTCTGAAATCTACCATTCCTTTCTGAAAGCTACCAGACTGTGGTCTCCGATTTTCTGAGATGTCTAATTTTGCAATAACTTTTATAGAAATATTTATTTGCGAAAACTGTTCAATGTCCAAAAGTTTATATTCAATCAAGGAGCCATCAATTCTAAACATTATTTGGAAAAATTTTTCAAATGGAGTTATGTGTATATCCGAAGCTGACATTGCTACTGCTTGAAGCAATATTTGTTCTATACATAATTCTGTGTGTTCTTTTATTTCTTTAAACCTCTGTTTAATTTTGCTTTTGGACGCTACATAATAAACTGGTTTAAAGTTTTTTGTTGTTTCGCAAAGAGCTAGGCTATGGGTTACGTTGTTTTTTGCTGCCATATCGTTTGGCGCATTTATGGCGACTTTTACCGCATTATTGGCTAATCTAAATGGAATCGCCATTGACTTTTCAAGAGACGCATAGTCTAATCCTTCTATCTTAGAAAAGTCCGATAGATCGGTATAATCCAGCTCAAAAAATTCGGATTTTAGTTTTGTTACATCTTCTTCATCAAGTTCTCCTGCGCTGATGAGGATATCGCATATGTACGCTTCCTCATCAGGTTTTTCCAAGGCAATTTGGTATAAATCCTCATTGATTATTTTCCTTTCCCGAAGAAATTTCAGGAATGACACTTACTTAGCCAATTTGATTTTCATCACCACTCCCATATCTCCTGCAATAGAGTCAGCTAGCTGGATCATTCTCATTTCTCCAAATTCCTTTTCCATGTCTGCCGAGATTTGTTTTAGGCTGTCTTTTGCATCCGGATCTTCATCATTTTCTTCGTTCTGAACAGAATTTTTAACATCTGTTTCATCATCTGCTGGTTCTTCAGACGGATCCTGCGATATTGCTATTATTTTGCCCGAAGGATTTTTCGTATTGCCATAACTTAAGAAGTTTATATCGCCTCCATTTTCATCCTCATAGTTTGATTCTTCTTGAAAATATGAGTTTTCAAAAATTCCTTCACCTTGCTGAAAAAATGGGCTAGCTAAAACTGTTAGAAAAAGTACCATTTCGAAAAACCTCAAAACTCTTGTTCATAGCAAGATATTACGAGGAAAAAATTAAAAAACAGTTAATGCCACCATATTTTTTATATTTAGCATCACAAAAAAATACGTCAATAAGCAACCCGACACCATTGATGCCTTTATAAGGCTCTGCATTCGAGGTATCAATCACCTGGCAATTCGACGCAGCACTTCTTCCTTTCCAAGCAATTGCATAATATCGATTACGTTTGGACCATTGTTCAAGTCAGTGAGCATCTTTTGTATGGGGTAATACAGAGCTCTATCAGAGATGCAAAGTTCATTCCTCGTCAATTGGATCAAGTTTCTTAAACTTTCTCGTGTTAACTCATTTAATGAACAAATTTTATTGGCAAGGGTTTTTAATGCGATTACCTCCTCGGTATTTGGTTTGTAACTTGAGTTAAAAGTTTTGCTTAGAATATTACTCCATATTTTGAAATCATTATAAGTCTCTATATTACCCTTTATGACCCCGTATTCTGCCTCTGTAATCCCAAAGTGCTTTACCTCATTGTATGGCTTCGAGCGAAGTATCTTGCAGTTAATCTTTCTGATATCGTCGATATCAAACTTCGGAGAATTTTTGCTAAACTTCGTAATATCAAAATAATTCACCAAATCGCCAATCTTTGAAAATGGCACAGTATCGAGCGACGACCCGAGCGTCGCCAAAACGTCACAAATCGCCATCGGATCGATGCCCTGCTTCCGAATATCCCCGAGATTTGTGCTGCCCAGCCGCTTTGAAAACTGCGAACCATCCTTGTTTACCAACAATGACAGATGCGCAAAATTGACGTGATACGATGACTTAGAAATCTCGTCAAACATCGCCATCTGCATCGCGGTATTCGTAACGTGGTCTTGTCCCCGTATTATATGAGTAATTCCAGAATCAAAATCATCGACAACTGATGAAAATGAGTATAAAAACGTACCATCCGCTTTAATAATGACAGGGTCGCTAACGCTATTCAGGTCGTACGAAACCTCGCCAAGTATTATGTCGTTCCACGAAACCGTTTTATTCGGCAGTTTAAAACGCCAATACGGCAGACGTCCCTCTTTTTCATAACTCTCGACTTTCGCATCAGTCAAACTCAACGCGGTGCGGTCATACACCGGCGGCTTCCCCTTTGAAATAGCGAGTTTTCGTTTATACTCCAATTCTTCTGGCGTTTCATAGCACTTATACAAAAAACCATCCGAGATCAACCTATCCATGACTTCGCGATATCTATCCAATCTCTCTGACTGCCTGAACGTCTCGTCATACCCAATCCCGAGCCACGCCATATCCTCGCGGATAGCATCCTCGTACTCCTTTTTCGACCGCACGGCGTCCGTATCATCTATACGGAAGAGGAACCGCCCACCATTTTTGCGGCAAAACAAGTGATTTATAATGGCAATCCGCGCATTTCCAACATGCATCAACCCAGTTGGACTTGGCGCAAACCTGACTTTGCAATTCATGGAAAACCAACACAATATCTCACATCTGTCCCTGAGATTATCCCATAAATTGATTCTTTATCCAAAAATTTCATTCATTTTTACCTTGTCTGGACGTAGTAAGAAAATAACTTATGTCGATGAATTTGAAAATTTCAGCGATCGGAACTGAATTGTTTAACAAAATTGTTATCCAATGCTTTTTATTCATGTGATAACCCGGAAAAATTTTTACATTATCAATAAGATTATCGAGGTATTCCGGCTTTAATTTTAAATCGACAATTTCAACTTCATTCGGAGCTTGTAAACCTAATTTATCAGCATTTACTTTCATAAATACGGCATACCATTTCTTCGAATTTTTATGTCTCAAAACCGCTGCATCTGGCGGTTTATCCCAAAGAAATTCGGGATTGTCTCCATACTTTTTTGCTACGTATTTCGTTATAACTTCAAATTCAGTGCTTTTAAAAACATCGGGTACAAAACATCTGTCACGTATCTCTTTCAAGACTTTTTCATATTCACTTCGAACTTCGCCAACAAATTTTCCCTCAGCGCCTAGAACATTGTGAAGTATGTAATCATATTCATTTTTTGTATCTCGAATATTTGTAAGAATATCGTTTCTAGAAATCAAAACTTTTAATATAAAATTGCCATTCAATATTGGCGTTTTGTAAACATAATCAGCGCCAGTCTGTGCAAATCCGTATTCTTTCAATCTTTCCGGAATCGCTTTCTTTCTCTCAAAAAATTGTGCCTCATTTTTCATGGTACTAAAACTGATCTTTCAAAACGCCTGCCCAGCACTTAGGTATAGGTTGTATCTGGAATCTACGTGTTTTCCATTTTTTGTTTTACGTATTTTTGTTGGAAGAGCGATGTCGAAACGTATCAGCGCAAGCGATGTGTAGTATCTCATCCCGATACCGTATCCAAACAAAAGTTTTTTTAGTGGACTTGTTATCTTTTTCGTATATACGTTGCCACCTTCGAGGAAAGTTACGAACCCCAGACTATCCGATACCCTGACGCGTGGCTCAATGCCTATTTCAAACATAGATTCTCCGCCGAGAGGTTTACCTATCGGAACATTATTTTTGTTCTTTTCACCAATATCGCTGAAATTTCCAAGTTTTTGATATCCATATCCCCTAACTGAATTTGCACCACCTGCAAAAAATAGCTTATCGCGGGGAATTTTGTGATTTTTATTTCTGATTATTGAGCCATATTTCGAATAAACAGCTACAATAAGTATATTCTTAAATTTGTTCTGTTTGAATGGAATATATATTGAGGCTTTTCCGGTAAAGATTGTTATATTGTTTGAATTTCCAACGTATGGAGTTAACATGGCTTGGCATCGTATACCTTTTTGTGGATCCAGATATTCATCAGTTGTATCGAATCTTATGCCAATCGGGATGCCTGCAGCGCTGAAAACCACATCTTCGTTTGTGATTTTGTCGTGAGTTTTTGACTTTTCGGCACACAACCCAAGTCCTGCATGAAATTTTGTGCCAAAGGTCTGCCATAGCATACTTTCAGCACCTACTTTTCTTGCATTGTACGCATCCTCTTTCTCTCGCGTGTGAAAAAGCTGGTTTGATAGTCGTTGCCTTTTATGGAACAAATCGGGGACATCATACTTTATTCTGGCGTATCTATTTTCTTTTGAAGCGTCTACGCTCGCTGAAAAACTGGCGCCTTTTCCATTTATGTTGTAGTGCGTCCAAGAAAGCAAGATACCGAATTTCTCGGATGTCCCATATTTCAATCCTGCTGAAATTTCTCTAAGAAGCGCTTCTTCGATGTCTACAATTAGTACTGTATGCACGACATTTTGATCCATTGCATCTTTATGTGGAGTGTCGAGCGTTGTCGAGATTTTCGAAAAAATTCTACTGGACATGAGATCGTTTTTCATTTCATCTATTTTTCTGCGATCGTAAATGTCGCCGTCTTCCCACGATATTCTGTTCCGAATAAATGGCTCCAGGAGTTTGGGATCTTTTTTTGATTTAATATTTACAACTGTTTTATCTATTATAACCTTACCATTTAATTCTGCTTCATAAATAGCCTTTATTTTTTTTGTTGTTCTGTTTATTTTTAATTTCGGGGCGGCTACTTTTACAAACGCAAATCCTTTATCCCTCAAGAAATCCGCGATTTTTTCTCCTCCGTCAGAAAGCTGCTTTGTATCGGTGTATGAATTACGCGCGATTCCGATCAAATCAAAAACTTGCTTTACCTTTATTCCAGATCTGTAATTTTTTTGATCAACATAAATTAAGCGTACATCATCAAACTTATACCTTTCATTTAATTTAATATCAAAAATTGCATTTACTTTTGCGAACGATGGCTTTATCTCGGCGTCAAAAAAGCCGTACGAAGCTAATATTTGCTTTATGATTTTTCGATCGCGCTTCAATTTAAATTCAGATGAAATAGAGCCCTCTGAGATATCCGACCAATCTGAAAGCTGAGATTTTATTAAAGTTAAAATTTCTTTATCTTGGATCCCGTTTATAGTTGCCGCATACCCAGAGGCTATTATGAACAGGGGTATAAGGAACTTAAAAAACTTCAATTATGCTTCTGTTTCCATAACTATCTAACTCAGAGTGTACCAATCTCTTTCAGGATTTGCATAAGTGTTTATTTCTAAAACAGAGTGCTATGTTTTCATAGGGTTGTGTATACAAATGTGATATTTTGGCGAGAATAGAGATGTTTTTGAGACATATAAATATTTGTGCGTTTTAATGGATAATTTATTCATTTAATTTACTTCGAATTGTGCGTTGTGAGTTTCTTCTGATATAATCAAGATAAGGATGAAATTGCAGAACGGCGGGTTTATGGTCGATCCGATGTCTTCGTTTTTGGTGAAAGATATCGTGCCGATGAGCATACTTGGGGTGGATGTATCCGTAACAAATTCCTCAGTTTTTATGTTTCTTGTCGTTGCTGCGATTTGCGGAGTATTGTGGTTTGCCACGATAGACCATGGGATTGTTCCGACGAAGTTGCAAGTCGTTGCTGAAAAAGCATTTTTCTTCGTCGGTGGAATTGTGAAATCGAATGCCGAGAAAAAGGGTATTGAGTTGTTTCCATACATGTTGGCGCTGTTTTTGTTCATAATGATTGGGAACATCGTGGGTCTTTTTCCGTTTGCGTTTTCGTATACCAGTCAGCTGTGCGTAACGATCGGTATGGCACTGATGGTCTTTTTCGCTTCAATTGTAGTCGGGTTGGTAAATCAAGGGGCGTCTTACTTTAGGCGCTTTTGTCCATCTGGAATTCCAGGATATTTGGTGCCGTTTTTCGTCATAATCGAACTTTTGTCGTTTATGTTCAGACCGATTAGCCTCGGCATTCGGTTGTTTGCCAATATGGTTTCTGGGCATATAATGATTGAAGTGATAGCTGGGTTTGCCGCTTCTATAGCCGGCGTTGCCGCGTTTTCATATTTTTCGGTGGTACCGGTGGCGGTAAATGTGGCATTAAACCTTTTTAAGTTTGTTGTGTGCATGCTTCAGGCTTATGTTTTCGTCGTTTTGTCATGTATGTATTTGTCTGAGTCGCTGGAACCTCAGGCGCATTAGAGAGGAGAGAATAATGGATGCAGGTGCAGCAAAATTGATAGGAGCCGGAATATCGGTGATAGCGTTGTTTGGCGTAGGTATGGGGCTGGGCAATTTGTTTTCGTCGCTCATACAATCGATAGCTCGAAATCCAAGCGCTAAGAACGACTTGGTGTCGACCGGAATGTTGTGTTTTGCTTTGATAGAGTCGATAGCGTTGTTGGCGTTCGTTGTCGCAATGATAATACTTTTCACGGCGTAAACGATGCTTCCTCAGCTGGATTTTTCGCATTACACGTCGCAATTATTTTGGCTTCTGGTGTGTTGCGCCGTGCTTGTGGTGGCAATAAGGAGGGTATTTGTTCCCAGGATGAACGCAATTATTCAACGACGTGACGATGCTATATCGAGGGATGAAGCGGAGGTGGCGGAACTCGAACGGAAAGTAAACGAGTTGAAGCAAGACGTAATACGGATAAGAGAAGATGCGTTAAACGATGAAAGAGCGAAGATGGCGGAATTAGCACAGCGGAAAGAAGAAATGCTGTCAGAACAGCTATGCAACATAAAGCGAGAACATGATGAGATGATGAGACAGTATAGAATGCAACGTGATGCCGAAGTGGCAAAGGTAAAGAGTGAGTCGCAGATGGTTGATGCACTAGTGCAAATTGCTATGGTAAAGCTGAAGGGAGAACGATAGATGGAACTGATGGGTGAGCAGACATTTTTGATAATCAGCTTCGTTATAGCGGGATGTGTTTTATACAAGTGTGCATATAGCCGGCTGAATGGTTATTTGAATAAGTCAATAAAGATAATCGGGGACAAAATACGGGAGGCTCGTGAGAAGAAAAGTACGTTAGATGCAGAAAAAGCAGGGCTTCGAGATGAGATAAAAAGCGCTTTGGAAGAAGCCCAAAAAGCACGAGAAGCTCTTAGCAAAAAAGCAGAAGAGGTGATTGCGCTGGGTAATGAGGAAGTATCTGAAAAAATAGAGGAGAAACGACAGGAATATGAGACGGCGCAAGCGCGGTATCAGAAAGGCATTTTAGCAAATATCAAAAAGAAGTATATAACGATCATTATAAGTAGAATAAAAGAAAAATTTTCAAGTTTAAAAGACGATACGAAATTTCAGGATGTGGCAATTACTAACTCATTAGATATGCTGGAAGAATATATTTCGAATAAGCGATGAGTGACAAGACTTTACATAATTACGAAGTTGAGCAATCGCTTTTGGGAGCATTGATATTAGATAATTCAAATATAGATGAAATACCAACAACTTTTCAGTCGCGGTATTTTGCAGCTGAGCTGCATCAAACGATATATGACGTTATAAACAAAATACGAAACGAAGGCTCTATAGCTGATCCGATAACAATAACAAATAGATTAAAAAACGATGAACAATTCAATAAATCTGGAGGGCAACAGTATCTGATAGATTTGGTGGATACAGTGATAGGTGTATATAACACAACTGAATATGCACGAATAATACAAGATTTATATCTTCGGCGCCAGGTAGTCGAAATTAGTGAACAAAGCATAAATGAAGCGAGGACATTAGCGAATACCGAAAATGGGCAAGACGTTATAGAGTATGCCGAAAAGCAGTTATACGAATTGTCGGACGAGCTTGCTGGGGCTGGACGCTTGGTTGCGTTTAGAGAAGCGCTGAGTACCTCTGTGGAAAATGCAGCGAAAGCCTGGCAACACAAAGGAAGTATTATAGGTGTAACATCGGGTTTCCATTATCTAGATCGCATATTAGGTGGATTTCAAAACTCGGATTTAATAATTCTCGCCGGTCGCCCCTCTATGGGAAAAACGGCGTTGGCAACTGGAATAGCTTTGAATGCAGCAAAAGCCAGGTTAAAGAACAAAAGCGGGGGCGCTGGTGTCGTATTTTTTTCGTTAGAAATGTCGTCAGAACAGTTGGCAACTCGGATTTTGGCGATAGAGTCCGGTGTACCATCTGATAAGATACGTCGTGGTGAAATTCCTAAGGAGGCTTTTGATAAATTTGCGGCTATCAGTCAAGAGCTGAACGATCTGGATTTTTATATAGAGGATACCTCGAGTCTTTCGGTAACTCAGATACGTAACAAGGCGCGAAAATTAAAAAGGCAGAAGGACATAGGTCTTGTTGTCATAGATTATTTGCAGCTAATAAGTGCATCCAGCGGTTCAAAAAATAGAAATGAGAATAGAGTGCAGGAGATTTCGGAAATAACGAGAACTTTGAAAAGTATAGCGAAGGAATTAAATGTGCCCGTTTTGGCACTTTCGCAATTATCGCGTGCCGTCGAGCAAAGAGACGACAAGAAGCCTCAACTCTCAGATTTGCGTGAGTCTGGCTCGATTGAACAAGATGCCGACGTTGTTATGTTTGTTTTCAGAGAAGAATATTATAAAGAGCGGAAAGAGCCCGCAAAAGGTTCAGAAGCGCACGATAAATGGCAAACTGAAATAGAGGCTGTGAAAAATAAGGCGGAAGTCATAGTAGCAAAGCAGCGCCAGGGACCGGTCGGTAATATTGAACTATATTTCGATGGCTCATTAACTCGTTTCGGAGATCTAATGAAGTCAGGCACAGCATTTAAGTAAAATGCTATCAAACATTCAAGGTCTACTCGTCCACTACTGTAAAGCAAGTGGTTCCATCGGTATAGATGAAGCCTTCAGTTATATCAATGGATACTGCATTTGCGCCATCGGGCATATATGACACGCTGCCAAAAATTTTCGCCATGTAGGGCTGATGTCGAGGCAAAATAGTGACTTTCCCATTTGCAGTTTCAACGTTAATTTGTGAAACCTCTCCCTCGTATATTTTCTTTTCGTTACATATCAAAAGTAGCTTCATACATCACCTCTAAAAATCAAGATTTTTGTAATTTTCCGCCGGCGGTATCTGCGGCAGATTGTCGTGCAACAAGCTCCTAAAACTTGGTCTCGACTTTATACGAACGTACCAATCCTTCACGAGTTCATACTTCTTCCACTGAATAATTCCGAAATAATCCAGCACAGAAATCAGCGAAGCTGTCGTTATATCCGCAATAGAAAACTCCTTTCCGGCAAGCCAATTACGCCTGTCAACAAACCAGGCTATATATTCCATATAATTGCTCAATTTCGCTCCAGCAGTTCGAATGCGGTCTGGGTTCGGGCTTTTTTCAGCGTCCTTCACAAAGCGCTTCAGTATTCGCTCATGGACTACAGGATAATATACTTCCTTATAGAAAACATTATCAGCCCAATCTGCTATTTTACGAGCTTCAACACGCTGTCTATAATCGGCACCTATCAGTGGTATATCTGGATACACCTCATCCAAATACTCACGTATCGTCGAATTTCCATAGGCAACGACGCCGTTTGTATCAATCAATACTGGCACTTCACCCGAAATATTATGCTCGAGTAACTCATCGGACGGGTTCCATGGAGTTTCGTATACCATTTCATAATCCAACTGTTTTTCCGCGAGGATTACCCTCACTGCTCGCGATAAACCTGACAATGGATACTGAAACAATCTACGCATTTTCTATATCTGCATTATATCTTTCTGCTTCGCTTCCAAAAGGCTATCAATCTTTTGGGTATATTCATTCGTCAAGGTCTGGACGTCATCAGACAAACGCTTCATATCGTCTTCGCTTATTTCGCCCCCCTTCTCCTGCTTTTTTACTGCGTCCATAGCATCGCGCCTGATATTTCTCACAGCCACCTTCGCTTCCTCAGCATACTTCGCAGCTAATTTCGACAACTCCTGGCGTCTCTCTTCGGACAAAGGTGGAATTGGCACTCGTACAGTCTGTCCATCTGAACTTGGATTTAAATTTGCGCTACTTTCTCGTATTGCTTTTTCAACGCTTTTCACCAAGCTTCTATCCCAAACATTGACGACAAGCATCCTCGCATCTGGCGCTGATATAGTCCCGACCTGGGCTAGCGGCATCATCGAACCGTACGCCTCAACTTTAATCGGCTCTAAAAGCGCGGTCGAAGCTCGTCCAGCGCGAATACCTGAAACCTCTTTTGAAAAAGTCTCGACCGAAAGCTCCATTTTGGTTTTGTATTGATTTAGCCTAGTATCCAAAATTTCACACGAATAACACACCTAACGTTACTTGAATCCTAACTCGTTCCGGCTCATTTGGCAACTTTCACTGGTCGGATCCCATGAGCCACTACCCCACCTCAACCGCTATTTAATCCACTCAGTATATTCGGCGCCTTAGCGTTTAATAAACACATTCAGAAGAAACAATCCTACCCTTTAGGGTAGGTATCATCTCGTCATCCCTTCTCCCAAGTTTATGGAGAAACACCATCAATCATTCTTGCTTACACAAGAACAACCATTTTCTGAAAAACATCTTCTATCTTTATATTCGCTCTGCTTTCCCTTGTTGAATGCTGAGACCGGTCGATAATATCCCATTACTCTAGTCCATACTTCACAATGCACTCTCTCTTCGTTAGGCAATTCGATTGCTTGCTTTTCCACAATACTTCCGAAACATCCAAATCCATCACAAATTAAGTCTACACCAATCCGTCTTTTAGCGAAAGTTATATTTTGCATTATGATATAGAACTGTGTCTTCAGAACATATCCTTTGGATTAAAGCTCAATTCAAGATCTTTCCATTCGTTATAGTGATCTTGTGGCAAAGGTAGAGGATTGCATTTTGGATCTAAAACGGCTCTGTAGGCGTTTTCGGCAGCAGTGCGATAATCCGGATCGGACGCCATTCTATTTTTATCGACTATTTCAGCGCTTGTTACATTTCCTTTCGGATCCAGCTCCATTTTTATGTCGACTACCAGGTCTTCGGCATTTCTTAGTCCCGCAGGAAAATGCCAGCATTTCCGAATAGTTTGGCGTATCAAATCTATTTGTGTTGCTGTTAGTACGTCTCCGACTTCTTCCGCTTTTACGCCTGAGTTTTCGTTATCTCCGCTTGCACTTGCGCTGTCTAGAAGACTATTAAATGATTTCTTTGCTACTTTTTGATCATTATTTTTGTCTTTTTTATTTCTTTCTAAATTAACAACTGCTTTTTTATCCTCAACTTTTGAATTCTTACCTGCTTTCTTTTCAGATTTTTTCTTGTCGGTATCTTTTTTTCTTGGTTTCTGCTGCTTTTTCTTTTTATCGATCGCCACCGTTTTTTCTTTTTGTTCTTTAGTTTTTTCTATTTTGTTCTCCTTTTCTTTCGGACTTTTGTCTGTCTGTGACTTCTGTTGTTCATTTTCCTTTTCATCAATTCTTGCTTTCTTCCTGCTTATTTTTCCTTCTTCGCTAGAAAGTATTGGGGCTTTGCTTTTTGCTCCTACTTCAACGTAATCAAATACGACGTATCCTTTATCCTTTGTTTTGTGAGAAAACATGCCACCCACATGCATATATGACAGCAAAAGCAACAAGATGTGTAACGCAATAGATATTAGGAATGGAGTTTTAGTTCCCATTATTTTTCCTATCTTTTTTGTAGTTATTCTTAGTAAGAGTATCAGCTTCGGATATTAGCGAGACTTTGCCTGCCCCCGACGATGAGATAACCCCCATAATTTGCACAACTTCTCCGTATTGCAAATTTTTGTCGCCACGTATGTATATAGTGTTACTTTTACTGTTCGCCAAAATTGAGGGGAGTTTCTTTATTAAGTCATCTAAGGATATCTCCGCTTCTTCAATGTAAAGTTTCGAATCTTTATTTATCGATATCACAACTGGTGGAGTTTTCGTATCATTCAGTGATGCTGCCTGCGTCTTGGGCAAGTCGACTGGTACCCCGACATTTAAAACTGGCACCGTTATCATAAAAATTATTATAAGAACCAACATCACTTCGACAAGTGGCGCGACGTTTATGTACGTGCTTTTCGGTTCCCTGCGGTATTTCCTATTGTTCATCAAATTGCCTCGATATGATAGCTTTAAATTCCTCAGCAAAGGTCTCGAGCCTGCTGACATATTTGCCTATTGAATCCGAAAGTTGGTTATACGCTAACGCCGCTGGTATAGCTACAAAAATACCCATAGCTGTTGTAACCAGTGCTTCCGAAATTACCGGTCCCACGGTCGCGAGACTAGCACTTTGTTGAAGCGCTATAACTTTAAAACCATTGAATATACCAATCACTGTTCCAAAAAGTCCTATAATCACACCATTTGTTCCAAGGGATGATAAAAACGCCATCCCCTTTTCCAAATCATCAACCTCTCTCCTTATAGCAATTTGCATAGCTCTATCAATGCGTCGCTCCAACGTCTTAGTTGCTGCTGACCCCTCTTTTTTGTGGTTTCCAGCAAAATTTTCCCATTCAGCCATAGCGGAACAAAATACGTTGGATATCGGGTCAAAAACCGCACCTTTCAGGTCTTCATACAAGTTTTCGAGCGGTGTTCCAGACCAGAAAGTTTCTTCGAAATAGTCAGCATCAGCTTTCAATCGTCTCAACCGCAAATATTTTGCAATAATCACGCTCCAAGACCAAATCGATGAGGCTAATAGTGCCAGCATCACCAGTTTTATTAAGAAGCCGGCATTCCAGAAGTACCCAAAGATAGAATCACCAACAACAGGCGACGAAGCAACGTCTGCCCCCCCATTTACTACAACATCCTGCGTAACTGCAGTATCAGGCATCTGCGAAGTTCCCATAATCGAAAGTTTAACACCAAACCATACCCCGTTCATTATATGTTGTTTTACACTAAAATATAACCGCTTTAATGTTCAAGATTTACCAAATGTTTCAATGAAGTCTTCTGATTTGCGGTTTGGGATAAGGTATTGTACCATCTGTAAATGTGGATCTTTTCGGATGTTTGATGTCTATAACTTGTTATTTGTTATCTCCGAGGGGGTACTGCTCTGGTGTAGCTAGGGCTGTAAGTATGGCAAATCAAGCCATGAAACTATACAAAACTTTTTATGTCACAGAGGACGTCATACACAACAAAATCTACATAAAACAACTCGAACAGCAAGGAATGGTCAAGGTCGATTCGATTGACGATGTTCCGGATGGTTCGACGCTTATGTTTTCGGCGCATGGCGTTTCTCCCAAGATTGTCGAGAAAGCCGAGAAGAAGGAATTAACGATAATAGATGCAACTTGTCCGATTGTAAAGTCTATACAAAATGAAGTAAAGTTGGCAACTGAGCAGGGTAAGAAGATCATCATTATCGGGCATAAATCCCACGCGGAAATAGTTGCGCTTATGGGGTACGCCGATAACACGAAGTTTTATGTCGTTTATAACGAAATCGATATAGACTTGTTGCCTGATTTTGCAGACGATGAAGTTGTATATTTTACGCAGACAACGCTTGATTATTCGGTGGTGGAACAGATTGTCGCAAAGTTAAAGGAGAAGTTCCCAGGGATAAAACCTGGCGGCACAAACGGTGTGTGCTATGCGACACGGGAGAGACAGGATGTGGTGAGAAAGGTGGCGAGTTCGCTTGATTTGCTGATAGTTGTCGGGTCGTCACACTCCTCAAATGCCAAGAGGTTGGTTGAAGTAGCACTAAGTTCCGGAGCGAAGAAAGCAATCTTGATTGACTCAAAAGATGATTTGAAATCCGAGGACATTTGTGGTGTGAACACGATGGCAGTAACGTCTGCGGCATCAACGCCGGAAGAACTAGTACAAGATTTGATTAAACACTTAAGAGAGAAATACGATATCGACTTGGAGGAATACAAAATTCAAGATGCCTCAGAGCGATAATACGAAATTAACACCAATGTTGCAGCAATACTGCGACGAAAAGAAAAATTATCCCGATGCTTTGTTGTTGTATAGGCTCGGTGATTTTTACGAGTTGTTTTTTGAAGATGCTGAGATTGCATCGAAAGAATTAGGGCTGGTTTTAACCAAAAGAAATGACGCGCCGATGTGTGGTATACCTTGGCATGCGTCCGAAATGTACCTGACGAAGCTGATTAAAGCCGGGTATAGAGCTGCGATTTGCGAGCAAATGGAAACACCTGAGGAGGCGAGACGACGCGGAGGCTCTAATGCAACGATAGAACGCAAAGTGACCAGGATTGTGACCAAGGGGACACTGATAGAGCAAGAGCTTTTGGTGGGAAAGCAAAACAATTTCCTTTTGGCTATATCGAATATCGGAAGCGATGGAGCAGTGGCTATAGCCTACGCCGATATTTCGACTGGCAGGTTTGCTATTGACGAAATATCAAGTTCGGAACTTCTGTCAGTTATAACTAAAATTGAGCCATCTGAGATAATTTGTAGCGATAGTCTGTTGTCTAAAAAAGAAATCTTGGAAATTTTAGATAGTTACAAATCAATAATTAGAGCCATTCCCAACTCTAAATTCAGGCAGAATGCCGCTCAAGGACGTTTGGCAAAATTTTTTGGAATTAAGTTTACGGATTCTTTTGGCGAGCTTTCGAAGCAAGCTATTGATGTCGCATCTGCGATTATAGACTATGTATCGGAGGTTTATAAATCTGAAAAAATAAATCTATCTTTTCCGAAGTTGGTAAATCACTCCGATCATATAACCTTGGACAGTTTTACCAGAAAAAGCCTCGAATTAACAGTGTCGCAATCTGGCGATAAAAAAGGTACATTACTTTATAACATAGATAAAACTAAAACTTCTCAAGGCGGTAGGTTACTTAGCCGATGGCTTATGGAACCTTTGGCAAATATCGACAAAATTAACGAACGACTGGATTTTGTTGAATTTTTTGTAAAAAATACAGGACTTTTGTCGATAATAAGCACGTATTTTGCTGGGGTTCCAGATATTGAAAGGTCGATATCGAGAATAGTGATGGGAAAAGCTAGTCCTAGGGATTTAAAATGCGTTTCGTTAGCACTTAGAAAATCATTGGATTTAGAAAAGTATATATCAAAATATTCTGAGCTAAAAACTCTGAAGTTATCATTCGATAATATAGAAGACCTAGTTGATACATTGGAAGGAGCTCTAGCAGATGAAGTTCCGTTTTTTGCACGAGATGGCGGATTTATACGCTCTGGATTCGATAAAGAATTGGATGAATACACCAATTTTCTGAAAAATGGAGAATCCATAATCAAGGAGCTCCAAGCGAAGTACATAAAAAATACAGGAATACCGACGCTGAAAATAAAGAATAATGCAGTAATTGGGTACTTTATAGAGATATCTCCAAATTTCGCTTCAAGGATACCGTATAGCTTCATACATAGGCAGTCTTTAGCCGCTTGTATGAGGTATAGCTCGCCTGAGTTGATCGATATAGCGAATAAAATATACTCAGCCGAAGCAAACGCAAAGCGCCGGGAGTTGGCGATTTTTGAGGAATTGGTAAGAAAAATAGCTCAAGAAGAGGAGAATATAAAAAAGCTATCCGATAGTATTTCGTTTATAGACGTGTGTTCTTCCTTTGCAGAACTGGCTATCGAAAAGCACTATGTTAGACCGGAGCTTACTAACGAAAAAGTTTTCGATATAAAGGGCGGTAGACATCCTGTTGTCGAAAATAATCTAAGCAACTCGGGAAGCAATTTCGTGGAAAACGACTGCGAATTTACGGATGACGCGTTTGTATCTATTTTGACCGGACCGAATATGGGCGGCAAAAGCACATATCTAAGGCAAAATGCAATAATCATCATAATGGCGCAGATAGGCTCGTTCGTTCCAGCAAGCTACGCGAGAATCGGAGTAGTCGATAGGATATTTAGCCGAGTTGGTGCGTCCGACGATATATCTTCGGGAAAATCGACATTTATGGTTGAGATGATAGAGACCGCGACGATTTTGCAAAATGCGACTGAAAAATCATTTATCATTCTCGACGAGATAGGGCGCGGTACGTCCACTTACGATGGATTGGCAATAGCCTGGGCGGTAGTTGAAGATATCATCGACCGGATCAAAGCTAGGACGATATTCGCGACGCATTACCACGAATTAAATGGGCTAAAGAAGACTAATCCTAATGTGAAGTTTCTCTCAGTTTCCGTCGAGGAATGGAATAATCAGATTGTCTTTTTGCATAAAATAAAAGAGGGATTTACAGATAAGTCTTATGGAATAAATGTTGCATCATTAGCTGGTTTTCCGAAAAGTGTTGTGAATAGAGCGGAAGAAATATTGAAAAGTTTTGTGTAATGTGTTACTCTTTAAATAGAGAGGAGGACGAGGTATGGTGTTTCAAAACAACCTTGCATTGGGGCGTAGGTTTTCCGTCGCGAAGACTATCTTCGGTGAAACTGATGTGGTGAAAAAGCCGCATCAAAATTTAAATCGTAACTTTCTTTCGACTTATGAAAAAGGGATTTTTGCCGAACGAGTTGCATCAAAAATACTGGCATCCAAGGGATATGAAATTTTGGGGCAGCGCATAAGGACGGAATATGGTGAAATAGATCTTCTTGTTCAAAAAGGAAACGAAATAGTGGCAGTCGAAGTCAAGTTGAGAAAGAGCCTTATCAGAGCGAAATCCTGTATACCATTCAAACAGCAAAAGAGGATTTTAAACGCTCTTTTGCTTATTGCATCGGAGAGAGGCAACTCATTTGAGAATTACCGTGTTGATGTGATATGCTTGGACGCGATTGGCAGATTTGAGCATATAAAAGATGCGTTTTCAGTTGGGAATCTTGTTGCTTACTAGTCCGATTTTTGTCACGGGGTGTATTCCGGTTATGCTTGGCGGTGGTGTAGCGGCAGGAGGATATGCAGCATTGCGCGATAAGAAGGTGGGTGACAGCCTAAACGATTCAAAGATTGATATAACGATGAAAAATCGGCTGTACAAGATTAACCACAAACTTCAGAGTGATGTTTCAGCAGTTGCCGACCATGGTTGCGTTTTACTGACTGGAGTTGTTTCTGACCCCGAGTGGGTCAATATAGCTGAGCGAGAGGCGTGGGCGATTGACGGAGTTGTGGAGGTAAACAATCACATTACTGTCGGAGAGTACTCCGCGACGCAGCTTGCGAAAGATGATTACCTAACGACGGCATGCAAGACTGCTTTGTTATGTGACAAAAATATAAGGTCGGTTAATTACAAAATAAAGACCTGTGACTCTGTTGTCTATGTGTTGGGTATAGCACGCACTGAGGAAGAGCTGAAGCTGGCGTTGAACATCGTGCAAAAAGTCAAGGGCGTCAAAAAAGTTGTTTCATACGTTAATTGATTTGATGAATAAAATACCGCGGCATATAGCATTTATAATGGATGGGAACTCGACTTGGGCTAAAGAACAGCATAAGTCGGTTATGGACGGGTACCTGACCGGTATGCGAACGATGGCTCAGACGATTTTGGATGCACAGGCATTGGGAGTGGAATACACGACTTTTTACGCATTCTCGATGGAAAATTGGGAACGCCCGGCGAAGTGGGTGTCTGATTTTATGGCGCTGGTGATGCGTTTTTTCAAAAATGATGCCTCGATAGAAAAAGTCCTGAACGCTGGGGCGAAATTGAAGGTAATCGGGGATACTCCCAGACTTAGTCAGGAGTTTCAGGATATTTTACAAAAGTATACGGAAGAAACAGCAAATAATACCGGTATAACAGTGCAGATAGCGATAAGTTACAGTGCGCGTGATGAAATTGTCCGGGCAGTAAAGAAGATGAGCGAAAATAATATAGAGTTCACTATAGAAAATGTGTCAAATAACTTGGATACTGCTGGCGGTCCAGATCCGGATTTGATTATCAGAACAAGTTCTAAGCAACGTCTGAGCAACTTTTTGTTGTGGCAATGCTCGTATAGCGAATTGTATTTTTCAGATATTCTATGGCCAGACTTCAATAAGTCAGAGCTAGAAAAAGCGATTGCCGAATATTCGAAGAGAGAGCGAACTTATGGCAAATAATCTTCTTTTGCGCACCTTGAGCGCTGCAGTACTAGCTCCAATTGTAATTTGTATTTTATATTTAGGTGGTATATATTTTCAGATACTAGCATCGGCTTGTCTTTTCCTAATGCTATATGAGTGGTTTGATATAAACAGGAAAGACAAAAGGATACTGTTCTTTGTGGGAATTCCAGTGGTAATTGCATCGATTATAGAAAAAGCAAATTCTATTGACATTACATTTTATAGTATAAAATATGTCGTGTATGTGTTACTTCTAACATTGATTTATGGCATATTAGCAATAAATAATTGCACGCGGCTAATAAAGGTGTTATCCGTAAGTTTACTATCGCTTGTAACTTATTTAGTTATTCATATGTTAATTGTACCGAAGCCATACGGCGCTCCCGTAGAGGAATTATGCTACTTTTGTGGAAGCATAATCGCAGCAGTGGTTTCTGGTCATTTATTACAAAAAACAGAGCGAAAAGATACATTATTCATCTCAGGACTGATTTATATGACAATTCCGATGCTCTATGTAATGTACAAAGTTACCGAAGAAGCAGAGCATTTCTTTAAAGTAGCACTTTGGATTTTGATGGTAGTTTGGAGTTGCGATATTTTTGCATACTTTGGCGGGAGGTTGTTGGGTGGGGCGAAATTGGCTCCCCAAATAAGCCCTAAAAAAACCTGGTCTGGAGCAATAGTCGGAGCAGTAGCGACATTATTGATAGCGTATTTTGGGATAAATCAATTCATAAAAATTGATACATTCTATATGTTAACCATAACGGAAGTGATGATTGTTGCCTCAATTTTGGGCGATTTGCTGGAGTCTAAGGCGAAGCGGATGCTGAATGTCAAGGATTCTGGCAATATAATTCCAGGACATGGAGGTATACTGGATCGCTTGGATAGCCTGCTTATGGTTTTATATGTATTCGTTATTTCAGAAATGTTATGGTATTTGAAACTCGATCTGAAAATGCTGCTAACTTCAGCGAAGTGGGTATGATGACGACGATAAGCATTTGGGGCTCTACTGGGATAATTGGCGCGAAAGCTATGAAAATTGCCATACAGTCAGGGTATAGAGTAGTTGCGATAGTAGGCAATACCAATCATAAGTTGTTAATAGAGCAGGCGAAGACAGCACATCCCGGATACGTTGGTGTCGCAGAAAATACAGCATATACCATAGCTAGAGATAACTTAAATTCAAATGATATAAAAGTATTGCCAGAAAGTGGGTTTAACGAGATAGCCCAACTTGATGTTGATTGCTGCGTTATGGCAATTTCCGGGAATGCTAGTTTGGTGCCGACGTTTAAGTGTCTAGGTCACGCGAAAAGATTAGCAATAGCGACTAAAGAAGCCATAATCTCTGGCGGAAAACTGTTGCAAGACTTGGCGAAACAACAGGGTACAGAGATTATACCAATAGATTCTGAACACAATTCGATTTTTCAGTGTTTACAGGGCGAAAATATAAATGCAGTACAGGAGTTGATCTTAACGGCTTCCGGCGGTGCGTTCGTAAATCTTGAGGAAAATGAGCTCGCACACGTTACAGTACAGGATGCGTTAAAGCACCCGAACTGGAATATGGGCGTGAAAAATACGATAGATAGTGCGACTTTGATAAATAAGGCGCTGGAGATAATTGAGGCGTCGTATTTGTTCGATATGGATGTCAGCAAGATAAAAGCGGTAATACATCCTAATTCAATAATTCATGCAATGGTAAAATTCAGTGACAATTCGTATAAAACTTTAATGTCGTACCCGGATATGAATTTACCTATATCACACGCAATAAATTATCCACACCGCATCGAGTGTGAATTACCAGCGTTGAATTTTGAGCAAATCGGAACTCTGCAGTTCAAAAAGCCGAAGGAGTGGCAAAAACGAAATATCAAATTGGCGTACTATGCTGTAGCGGAGAATAAATCTATAGCTTTTAATATCGCAAACGAAATAGCCGTCAATAAATTTGTTCACAGAGAACTAAAATTTGCTCAAATATACGACTTCATATGCGATGTCCTCGCATGTTCTCCGGCAGAAAACGTAAACTCATATGGGGATATTTGTGCCGCCGTTGAAGCAATACATACACAAAATGGCTAGTACTAAGGTGAGTATCTTTATTATTTGGAAACCAAGGCGCAAGATAAAAAACATTGATGACGGGGGTGAAAACGGGGTACAATGGACGGAGCGTGAGAATTTTTTTGTCGTGTTATGAAGAAAAATGTTCATCCTGATTACCATGAAATATCGGTAGTTCTGACGAATGGCGAGAGCTTTAAGACGAGGTCTACTTTTGGTAAGGCTGGAGAGGTTATTAACCTTGATATTGACCCGTTGAGCCATCCCGCTTGGACTGGTGCGGGGCAGAAGCTCGTTGATACTGCCGGACAGATCAGCAAGTTTAACAAGAGATACAATATAAAGGGGTAGTTTGCAGGTGGTGATGCGCTTTTCGAGATTTTAGCACATCGCCACCGTTTTTCAGTCAAGCCAAAAATTACTTGTGCAATTTTTAGCTTGACTGCGGGTGTTTTATGAAAACTAAACAGATAGTCGTTGTTGGTGCGACCGGAAGGGTTGGACGAGAGATGCTCTCGATATTGTCCGATATTGGAGTGCCAACAGAAAATGTCGTTGCTATAGCTTCTGAAAGAAGTGCTGGGTTAAAGCTATCGTATGGTAAAGCAGACCAGCTCATAGTACATGACTTGGCGCAGTTTGATTTTGCAGGATGCGATTTTGCTTTGTTTTCAGCGGGTTCTAAGGTGTCAGCTGAATACGCGTCTAAGGCAAGCGCAGCCGGTTGTATAGTCATCGATAATACTTCGTTTTTCAGAATGCATGAGGATGTTCCACTGATTGTGCCTGAGATAAATTTTGCAAATTTGCAAAAATATCATTCGAAAATTATA
>CACXNL010000005.1 GCA_902769055.1 uncultured Pseudomonadota bacterium
GATAGATGATACCGAAGCGGAAATTGTCAGGATGATATTTGACATGACCGTAAAAGAGGGTTACGGCTCCTATCGTATGTCTGAACTGCTCAATGAACAGGGAATCAGGACACACACCGGCAGCAAGTTCCAATGCAATACGATCAATAGAATTCTAAGAAACAGACTGTATTGTGGCTATATGGTATCCGGCGGTGTAGAATCCGAGCGGCTTGAAAGACTGCAGATCATCGACCAAAACATATTTGATCAGGCACAGTTTATCTTGCAGCAGCGTTCACAGAAAAACGATCAGAAGCAGCAAATCGCAAGAACAACGAAAGGAAGCACACTTCTGTCCGGCAATATTTACTGTGGACACTGCGGTCAGAAGCTTGTTTCGACAAGCTATATCGACCGTTACGTGAGAACTGACGGAACAGAATGTGCCAATCGGAGGCAAAGGTATATCTGCACCGCAAAAGCTATGAAACGAGGTACTTGTGATGGTCAGTCCGCTTATGTTGCTCATAGGATAGACAGTGCGGTTACAGAGATACTCAGAAAATATCTGTCCATGATCCGTTCTACACCCAAAGATATTGCTCTGGAAAAACGTTATCGTTCGGAGATAGCGGAACTGAAGAAAAAACAAGGCAGACTTCAAAAGGAGATCGACAAGCTCAAAAGACAGGTTGTGGAACTGTCGGCTGAGATTGGAAAGTCTTTGATTGGAGAGAGCCGATTTACTCCGGATATCCTTTCGGCATCAATAGAGAACACAAACGCACTGCTCAGACAAAAAGAAACCGAACTGAATGATATAAACTACAAGCTTGCCAATCAGCAGACAGCGATGGGCAAGCTTGATTACTACTACTCACAATTCAGGACATGGGCTGATGAATTCGATAACTCGACAATGGAGCAGAAAAAAATGATCGTCTGCCAACTGGTAAAAGAAATCCGGATATCGAGAGGATATAAAATTGAGATCGTATTCGACATCAACTACGAGCAATTCATAGCGGATAATCAGTAATACATACTCACCATAGTAAACATCCTAACGGAATATTGTGGATACTGTCCGCAATATTTCGTTGTTTTGGTATTGTTTTATGGCAAAGGTATGTTATAATGAATACAGAAGTAATGAGTTTCATACGATTGGAGGTCTAAGCATGGGTATTTATTTGAATCCGAATAACGGCAGATTTCTACAGGCTGTCAATTCCAGAATTTATGTTGACAAATCACCGCTTATTGCTTTTACTAATGAACGAATAGGTACTGAACAAAAAAACATTTGTGTGAGCCGCCCGAGACGTTTCGGAAAGTCGATCAATCTTGCAATGCTTGCAGCATACTATAGCAAAGGCTGTGACAGCAGAGATTTGTTTGCGGGACTCTCAATTGCATCAAGTGATAGTTACTCAAAACATTTGAAGCAGTGTCTGTTTCCGCCGAAAACCCATTTTCAGACGAAAATCCAGTTGCCAGCAAAATTCCTGCAGATATAAACAGTGTTCTTTCAAACTTCATAATCGAAACTCTCCCAAGTGATACGCCACATATCTCTTCCTGAGAAAATTCTAAAAAAGGAATGTTAATTTTTCGTTAATAATAGTAGAATTTCAGCAGTGCTTGGGATGAGAAATTCTGTGGTGGCTCAAAATCCAAGGGCAGATTTATGAAAAATTTTTTGAAATATTACCAAGACGAGTTGCTATTTCTCAGGAAGAAAGGTGGGATTTTTGCCAAAAATCATCCTGAAATAGCAGACAAGCTGGATGTTAAAGAGGGCGCTTCAACGGATCCCCATACTGAGAGAATAATTGAATCCGTGGCGTTTATGTCTGCGAAATTATCTCAGAAGATTGATGATAATGCTCAGAATATTGCTTTTCATTTACTGTCTGCTCTGTATCCAAATTTAATAAATACTTTTCCTCCTTGTAGCGTTGTGCGATTTCGCAACAATAATAATGTATCAATTTTGCATAAGTTAGAAATAAAACGGGGAACAAATTTATATGTCAAATCAAAAGCAGGGACAGAATGTCAATTTAGGACGCTTTATCCGGTGACTTTGTATCCGATTGAGCTGTGCCAGATAAATTTGCTGAAAGTGGCGAAAAAATTAGGCGGAGATGATGGCTGGTGTCTTGAACTGAAAATAAAAACCAATTCTGTTCCGATCGAGCAAATGCAGATGGACGATTTGTTATTTCATATAAACTCGGAAATTGTTGAGAATTCACTAATGATTTACGAGTCGATTTTTTCTGATCCAAACAGGAATGTATTTATAAAAATACAAGATAAATACATACAACTTGAGTCCAAAGATATAGTTCCTTGTGGTTTTAGTGCTTCTGAAGCTGTTTGTCCTATTACACCATTTTCAACAAATTGTTTCCAGTTATTCCAAGAGATGTTGCATTTTAAAAGAAAATTTATGTTTTTCCGAATCTTAAACATTGGAAAACTAATTGATGCAAATGGAATAAAAAATATTGATGAGCTGTCAATAATAATTGATATTAAAATATCCGACGAATATCTTTTGCAGATTGTAAAAAACGATTCGATTATTTTAAACACGACTCCTATTGTTAATTTATTTCCGGTAACGTCTGATCCATTTAGATTTGATGGGACGCAATCGAAATATTTGCTTTTGGCGGATCAAGCGCGTGATGAAGCTCTGGAAATTCATTCGGTTTCTGAGTTGCATATAATAAATAACGAAACAAAGGAAGACGAAATTATTCAGCCCTACTTTTCGCTGAAAATCGACGCGGATACTAATATTGCGCATAACCTTTATTGGCTTCACTCTAAAGAATCGTCGGAATTACGGCATCTCAGTGGATTTGACACATATATATCCCTTGTTGATACGAAAATGGATCCATATAAAATTTATGCCGATGTTGTGTATGCTAAGACCTTATGTACAAATCGGTATGCTACTCGCGATATTCCAGTTTTTTCTAAACTTTATATTGATGATGTTGAAACTGCGGGATACCACGCGATACTTCTTCACAAAACTACTGAACCTGTTTCATTTTTGGAGGGTACAACGGCTCTTTGGAATTTGATATCGCAACTTAGTGCTACTCATTTGAGTATTGCGAAGTCAGAAAATCTTTTAAGTTCTATCCGAAAGCTGTGTGATATTTTCTCAGCAGGGAATGGTTTAAAGGTCGATGAGTTATTTAATGAAGTTAAAAATATAAAAATCTGTGACGCTGTTCAGAGATTTGGGCAAGATGCTTGGCGAGGGTTTGTCAAAGGGAAAGAAGTAACAATGGAGGTGGCTGAAGAAAATACGTTCTTTAGCTACCTTTTAGGCACTATTGTTAACCAGTATTTATCGGATATCGTGTCTCTAAATTCATTCGTTAAATTACAAATTAAATCTGCAACCACCAGCAAATTGCTTGCTTCGTGGACGCCGACTTCTGGACGAAAAGATGTTGTGTGAACGAAGCTATCCTTGTAACGTTATGTACATTCCATTCTTGCATTAACGTCCTCCTAGACCTGAAAGTGCTGCAAGTTCCCCGGAGTATCCATCTAGCCGTTCGGCAAGTTTCAAGTATTCAGGGCTTGTGGCTCCGTTTGCTTGCTTCTCGGAACGTAGTGCATGAATTAAGTCGATGAATTCGTCTACCTCTGCTTTGTACTCCTTCGATACACTCACATCATTCGTGTCGAATCCTGGTGACAGAACGAACGTGTCGCAAATCCCAAGAGCCTGCGCTAAATGGTCGGTAACGAACGGTATAAACGGATTGGCAATTCGCAAAAACTCGGCGAACACCGCACCCGCTACGTCCTTTGTCTCCTGTGTATCTTGATACTTCATCGCCTCGACAAAGAAGTCGCAAAACAAATCGCGCAAGAAGAACTGTATATTTCGCGTAGCATAATCGAAGCGATATTCAGTCATATTTTGATCGATTTCGTTCTTAAAGTTTACCAACTTTGCCACGAGCCAGTTAGTTAACTTCGACGACAGCTTTATATCTTTCAACTTCTTGCCAAAAGTCACGCCTTTCATTTGCAAAAAACGCGCTGCATTCCAAATCTTCGTTATAAAATTTCGCGCAATTTTTATCTGGTCTTTTCCGAGCTTGACGTCGCGTCCGGGCACCGACAAAAATGCCAGCGAAAACCTCAGCGCATCCGCCCCAAATTCGCCCTTAATCTCCAGCGGGTCAATCACATTTCCCTTGGATTTCGACATCTTCTGCCCCTTTTCATCGCGAACCAGGGCGTGTATATAAATGTCCTTAAACGGCGGCTCCTTCATAAAATATAAGCTCATCATCATCATTCGCGATACCCAGAAAAAGATGATGTCGAAGCCAGTCACGAGTGTTGATGTTGGGTAATACCGCTTTAAACGTTCTGTTTTTTCCGGCCAACCAAGCGTGGCAAATGCCCAAAGTCCCGACGAAAACCACGTATCCAAAACGTCGGTTTCACGTCTCAGCTGTTCCTTCGTAAAGCCCTTTTTCGCAGCCGCGGCGACCGCCTCTTCCTCAGTCCTTTCAACAAAAATCTCGCCATCTGGTGCATACCACGCCGGGATCTGATGTCCCCAAATAATTTGCCTGGAAATGCACCACGGCTCAATGTTTCGCATCCAATCGAAGTATGTATTTTGCCACTTCTCCGGGAAAAAACGCACCTCACCGTTTTCGACAACCTCGATAGCCCGTTTCGCCAACGGCTTCGTATCAACAAACCACTGGTCAGTCAACCTTGGCTCTATCACAGTGCCCGAGCGGTCGCCGTACGGTACGGTATGGACTATCTCTTCTTCCTTAACCAAAAAGCCGCCTTCCCGCAACTTTTCGAGCAGGATTTTCCGAGCTTTTTTCAGATATAAACCTTGGACAAATTCCGGCACATTCGCATCGCATGTCATATGCCCGTTTTCGTCAATCACCGTTATCATCTCGAGATTGTGGCGCTTGCCAACCGCGAAGTCGTCGTAATCATGGGCAGGTGTAATTTTCACGCATCCCGTGCCCTTCTCCATATCCGCATGCTCATCAGTAATAATCTCGACGGTGCGATTGGTATACGGGATTTTCGCGCGTTTCCCGACAAGGTGCTTATACCTCTCATCATTAGGATTAACGGCAATCGCGGTATCGCCAAACATCGTTTCAGGTCGCGTCGTAGCAATGGTTACAAATTCGTCACTGCCTTCGATTTGGTAGTTTATGTGCCATAACGTGCCCTTTTCCTCTTTGTTTACCACCTCCAAGTCCGAAATGGCGGTTTGGAACTTCGTGTCCCAATTAACCAACTTTTTCGCCCGGAAAATCAGCCCATCTTTGTACAAAGTAACGAACGCCTCGATGACCGCCTTCGAAAAGCCTTCGTCCATAGTAAATCTGGAATAATCCCATGGCACAGAGCACCCCAAAGCCTTCTGCTGCTCGAAAATACGCCCGCCAGACTTGGCTTTCCACTCCCAAATCTTCTTAATCAGCTCATCACGCGATAGCGACTTTACGTCAATACCTTCGGCTTCCAGCTCGCGCGACACAACCATTTGCGTTGCAATTCCAGCGTGATCCATCCCCGGCTGCCAAAGTGTGTCATACCCCTTTTGGCGGTAATACCTAACCAGAATGTCCTGAATTGTGTAATTCAGTGCGTGCCCGACATGTAGACTGCCCGTAACATTAGGCGGCGGCATCAAAATCGTATAAGTCTGTTTCGAGTCGGCATTCTCGCTTGGATAAAACTTATCCATCGTAGCATCATAAACTGCCTTCTCAAATTGCGAAGGATTGTATGTTTTTTCTAAGATCTGCATTGCCAAAAGCCTAATCGTCACCAATCGGGAGGTAGAGTCATTATACCATGCCGGCTTTTCTTTCCCAAATGTACGGCTCTGTCGCTCATTTGAGGTGAGTATTAAATGGCTGTATTAAATTGGTAACGTGGTTGTTCGTGATTTGAACTAATAAGGTGTTTAAGTGATGTTTAAAAGGCTATGCATGCTACCTGTATAGCACTAGGATAAGGAATGCGTCTAACATCTTAAGTTCAACACTACGTGAAGATACTTCTTTGACGGGTGGCTTCTAAAAAAATATCCTTATGTGTGCTCCGTAGAAAAAATATGTTACAATGGATACGGAAGCGTGGTAGAATCGCTTCCAGGATTTTTTTTTGTGGAGTGTAAAAATGAAAACAAGAGCTTATTTGCTCAGCGGTACCGTGATGGTTGCGGCGCTGGGGGGGGGGCGTAACGCATAGTGCTGAGGTAACTCAGGCGTTAAGAGTAAATGTTTGTGATGCTATTTCCAACCCGAGTGTAATCCCTGACTTTATGGAAGCTAAATGGGAATTGGATGAAGCTACTGGAAGAATGAATTTCGACATTCGTGAAGTTAGCGCCCCAGCTAAAAAGACTAAGTTAACCCTGGTTTTTGAGCCGAAAGATAATCAACAGGTTGCTATAAGCCCGCATGCATTCGATGACATTCGTAATGAGAACCTTGAGCTGTATATAGAATTCAAGGCTCATGACGGCAATCGTGTTTACTTGCCAGAAAATAGTAATGCGTTGTTCTCGGGATCAACATCGATATACGGTATTGACTTCAGTGGCGTGAATACGGAAGAAGTAACGGATATGAGCTTGATGTTTTGTAACTGCTCGAATATTTCTGAGTTAGATTTGAGGGCTTTCAACACCGAGCGAGTAGATCAAGATGGGGGTATGGATAATGCGTTTGATGGCTGTTCTAACTTGGGGCGAGTAGATATAACCTCGTTTACACAGAAGCAAAAAAAAGATGGTAGCGTGTTAAGGATGTTCCGTACATACAAGGACGGAACAGCACCTGCCTTAGGCACCAACGATAACATGCGAGCCTTGAACGAAAAAATATGTGCTGATGTGATTTGCCAGCAATACGGGATTATAAGATATGTCGATGAAGAGGAGGAACAAGAAATGAAATCGGAGCAGGAATCCCGGATTCAGCAAGGGTTCGCGGAGGCTTCGGGAAAAGTGAAAGAACGTCGTTGGTACACACCGATAGTAGACGCTTTGAACAGAGAAGATCGTTGGTACTCTCCAATAGTAAAGTTCTGCCGTTGGGCAAAACGTGGAATTAAGTCATGGCTTGGATGGTAAGCTAAATGGTGAGAGCCGATAAAGGCTCTTCGCCTAGCACAATCCGTTTCCCGGTATTTGGGGAGCGGATGTTTTTGTGTGCATAAAAATTGTTCTACTGGGATTGCTGGCATATGGATTTTTTAGTTAATGAGGTAGATTTTAGAAGGAGCGACTGTTGATGTGACAGGTGTTTCGTATTTTGCTGCTATTTGTAAAATTCTGTTGAGGATGCCGTGGTTCGTGTGATAGCATGAGAGCACTAGGTCGGAAGGGTGGCCGAGTGGTTAAAGGCAACAGACTGTAAATCTGTCGACGTTAGTCTACGAAAGTTCGAATCTTTCCCCTTCCACCAAAGGAGTGCGGGTGTAGCTTAATGGTAAAGCCCCAGCCTTCCAAGCTGGTTACGTGGGTTCGATTCCCATCACCCGCTCCATTGTTTTTTTTACTGCTTTTTGAGTTTTTGGTCGTGTTGAGGTTTTTGCGTTCGCCGAAATTTTGGAATGATGAAAGTAGTGCTTTCGTGAAGATTTTGGATCCGATCGCGAAGGCGTATTCGTTTATGTCAAATATGCGACTAAATTCTGTAACGCCGGTAAAAGCTGAAGTTCCGGTGGTTTGCATTGGAAATGTCGTTATTGGAGGCGCTGGAAAAACGCCTACGGTGGAGTTGGTTTGCAATCTTCTGCGGGAAGAGTTTCAGAACCCAAATATTTTGACGGCTGGGTACGGTGGGTACCTGAAGAACGTCGTTAGGGTAGATCCGAAGTTGCATTCATACTTACAGGTTGGAGACGAGGCGTTGTTGTCGGCGAATGTAGCACCTACATGGATAGGTAGAAATAGGGTAAATTCGTCAAAGGCGGCGGTCGCGTGCGGTGCGGATGTACTGGTTATGGATGACGGACTGCAGAATAACTCGCTTGAGAAAGATTTGAAGATTTTGGTCATAGACTCGAAGCAAGCGTTCGGAAATGGACATTTGATACCGGCGGGCGCGTTGCGCGAATTGCCTGAGTCTGGGATAAACAAGTCGGATATCGCGTTGATAATAGGTGGGCGGAACGAGGAACTGGAGAACCGGATAAAGTCGGTGAAGCCGTCTATGCCAATCTTCAGGGCAAAGATGGAAGTTACGGCACCGGTAAAGGTCGAAAACAATCGGGTAGTAGGTTTTTGCGGTCTGGGGTATCCAGCAAAATTCAAGAAAACATTGCTCGAGTGCGGGTACGACTTGGTCGATTTCGTTTCGTTTTCTGACCACCACCCGTACACGATTACTGAAATACAAAAGCTGATAAATGGGGCAAAGAGCGTCGATGCTACATTGCTTACTACCATGAAAGATTTTGTGAAAATTCCGGCAGTTTTTAGGAACGAAATGTCGGTGATCGAGATAAAACTTGTTCCGGAAAATGACGACTTTAAGCTAGACCTGTACGCTCGGTTGGGCAAACCCAACGTTTAGTTCGCTCTAATTTTTATTAGAGGAGATGCCTATGATTTTCAGGATTGCAGGTGTGATATCTGCGAGCGTCTTTGTCGGGAATTGCACCGGTATATTTGGGATCGTGATGAATGGCACCAACGAGCATGTATGTGTTTTCTTAGGTGTTCCATCCTCATTGATCATTTCCTCAGCGTTACCGTGATCAGCGGTAAGTATGACCACGTAATCATTGGATTTTGCGACTTTTACAATCTCCTTGATGTGTTCATCCAATAAACGCATCGATTGTTTTGTTGCTTCGAAGTCTCCGGTATGTCCCAGCATATCAGCATTTGCGAAATTTACTATTATTACTTGATGCGAGGATTTTTCCATAGCTTCGATGACTTTTTGGGTAATCAGTGTTGCAGACATATCGGGAGTTTCAGAGTAGTCTTTTACTTTGGGTGACGGAATTAGTATTCGATCTTCGCCCTCAAACTGTATATCTTTCCCTCCGTTGAAAAAATAGGTCACATGTGCATACTTTTCGGTCTCAGCAATTCTGAGTTGCTTTATGCCATTTTTCGATAAAACTTCACCTAGCGTGTTTTTTACTTCTTGCGCTGGGAAAAGAGTTTCAGCACGACTGTCTATTTCTTCGCCACAGTCGACCATGTTTAATACTTTATATCCATTATCTAACAACATTGTGAGAATCTGCTTGATCCTGTCGGTTCTGAAATTTAACATCCAAAAAGCATCTTGTTTGCTAGCGCCGTTGTAGTTATTCATTACAATCGGCGGTATTGTCTCATCATTTATGTCTTGTTCATAAAATTTTTGGATACTGTCTAGCGGATTGTCGCTCGCATGTTCAGAAATACCCTCCGTTACAGCCTCAAATGCTCGCTTTGTTCTTTCTAAGCGGTTATCTCTATCCATCGCATAAAATCTGCCTTGAATTGTCGCAATTTCACGCAATCTGATTTTGTCGTCATCCAAGGCGTTTTTTAGAGTACTCAGCGCATCCCGAAAACCAACGTCTCTACCATCTAAAAACAAATGAGCTTTGATGTTTATGTTATTTTCCCGTAAAAATTTTATAGCCCAGGAAAAATGCTCAATATCCGAGTGAACGCCTCCGCTTGAAAAAAGTCCCATGAGATGACAAGTTTTACTAGAAGAATTTTTAATAAATTGTGATAGCTTGGGATTATTCTCCAATTCTCCAGAATGTATCGCATCCGTTATTAGTGGCAATTTTTGTTTCAGTATTTGTCCAGAACCGATGGTCAAATGTCCAACCTCTGAATTGCCAAATTGACCATCAGGTAATCCGACGCTACGCCCTGAAGCTCCAAGAAACACGGTATCATCGGAATTTACAAGTTCAGTAATGTATTTTGCCTCCAATGTTGCATTACCAAACGACAACTTTGTATACCCAAAACCATCGAGTATACATAATATGACTTTTCTCACCGCTCATCCCTTACAGATACACTCCAATGTCTAGGTTATCACTTTGTTTCCCTGTTATATATCTGTATCAATCATTCATTGTTTTGGATAGCGCTCCTAAAAACAAACCTTTTCCCATCGAATAAATTACAGATTGAATCGCTACATTTAATGTGATATCTTCTCGCATAGGATAGAAAAAGAATTTATTTTGCTCTTATATGATTAGTTTATTCCAAACAAAAGTTGTGACTGGTCAATACGTAGTGCTAATATAGACCACGGAGTGATAATGGGTGTTTTATGCGTCTCGATTTAATCGAAAATATAACGGTGTGGAAGATATTTAAAGTGGCGCTGCCGTTAATGATTTCGGCGCTGTCTTCACACTTTATGATCATTTTGGATCAGTTGGTCTTGGCACGGTACTCGATAGACGCGATGGTAGGCGCCTCATCGGCATCGCATTGGTGTGCGGCTTTGCAGCTTGCCGCTATGTCAACGACTATGATAGCCGGCTCGTTTGTCGGGAATTACAACGGCGCCGGGAAGTATGACCAGGCAAGCACCCCCGTTTGGCAGATGATTTGGTTTTCAGCATCTTTGTTCGCGATTTCTGTTCCGCTAGCTATGTTGCTATCCGATATATGTATTCCGAATAACCTAAAAACCGAGGGCGTTCCGTACTTCAAAGTTCTGATGTGTGCTGTGCCGATTCACGGAGTTTACTTCTCTTTGTCTTCATTTTTTGTTGCTATCGGCAAAGGATATCTGGTGACTATATCTGTTATATTGGCAAATATCGTTAATATGATTGTGGACGTTGTGTTAGTTTTCGGCTACTTCGGTATAGATAGGTATAAAGGAAGTGTCGGAGCTGCGATTGGAACTGTAGCGGCTGTTCTGGTAAATACCGCTTTTCTATTTATATGCTTTTTCAGAAGGCAAATCAGAGAGAAGTATCAAACGACAAATTTTAAGTTGCGCATAGATAAATTGAAAGAATACTTGAAATTAGGGCTAGCGGGTGGTATTTCGCATATGTTCGAAACATCCGCTTGGAGCGTCATTTATTACCTTTTAGCAAATGTATCCAAACTGGAGGCGATGATACAATCCATCGCCGTTTCAGTAAATTTGTTTATGGCATTTATAGTTTGCGGCTTGGAGAGGGGCGCGATGGCGATTTCATCAAACCTTCTGGGCGCGAAGAAAAGGGAAAAGATAAATAAAGTCTTAAAAAAGTCTTTGTATATTCATTTGATATATGTATTGGTAATTGCAGCTGTGTTTAAATTTTTTCCAGAAGTAGTAATAAACAATTTTATACGATTTGATGTGGCTCCGGAAGTAGTGGAAAGAGCTACAACTATTTTGTGGTTTGTCTTGCTGTATTATTTCGTTGATGGATTTGTTTGGATTATTGCAGGAATACTAGAATCCGGGGGCGATATCAATTACATGTTGGTAACGCTTGCCTCATGCCTATGGGGAATTGTGGCAATCCCAAATTATTTCTTATATAAATGCGAAATGCTACATGTCGAGAAGACCTGGATACTGCTATTCGCGTCCGTTGCTGCAACGGCTACCATACTGTACCATAGGTACAAGTCGGACAAGTGGATACATATAGAAGTCTAGGCAATGTGTGAGTTTTCGCGAGTAGTTGAACTTAGAGAAGCAATACTTAATAGAAGATTTGAAGCAAAGGCAACGAGCGAGGAGCTGCGTGCATTGGCTCAGCGGTTTGAAGTGCATAGGATTGATGAATTAGAAATAGAGTATTTTATAATAGAGAAGCATGATGTTTTAGGGGCATATACGCTTATGGTTTCGTTGAAGTCGAAGGTCGTGAAGTTTGTTATTGATGGTAATGAAGAGAATGTGGATGTGAATGAGAAATTTGACGTAGTGCTGTTGTCAGAAGATATGGCGAGGAATAATTACGAAGAATTAAAGGAGTTTGATATAGAGATTTTGGGAGAAGATAGGAAAGTTAATGTCGGTGAAATAGCATCGCAGTATCTGTCGTTATGTATTTATATGTGAACGATATGAAATTTTATAAAGCGCAAACTAATGGTAACGACTTTGTCATAATAGAGGGCACGAGCAGTAAGTTAACAGATGAGCAAAAGAGGCTGATAGCTGATAGGAAATATGGCATCGGATGCGACCAAATAGTTTTTTTTACTTTTCACGACAGACAGTGCTTTCTGGAATTCTTTAACCAGGATGGTTCGCGCGCCAGTATGTGCGGAAATGGCTCCTGTGCCGTTGCATTATTGATAAATCGAAAGTATGGCATAGGTGAAATTGAATTGAATGTTTTAGATGGGGATGAAAACTGCGTTTCTAAGTCGTCATCGTCGACTTTTTTTCGGCGATTTGCGAAATATTTTTCCTGTCAAGGTCTTCGTTTTCTGAGCTTTGCAAGGAAAACGTTAGAGCGAGCTGAAAGCGAAGCGTATCTTGACAGGTTTGGGGGGCGCGATGTGGTAAAGTCACGAGAATACCACATCGCGCCCCCCAAAAATATATACAAAGCACGGATTGCTGGAAATGAAGTAACGGCAGCGTTTCCGCTCCCAGAACAATGCGGAAACATCATAATTACTGGGAACAAGCACCTTATATTAGATATGTCCGAAATAAACAACGCTACTACATTGGCTAAAACAAATCCAGATTGCAATATTCACTTTGTTGAGACTGTTGCACAAAATATTTTAAAAATAAAGACTTTTGAACGAGGCGTCGGATGGACGCTGGCTTGTGGAAGCGGCGCAGTTGCGGTTGGTTATCATTCGAAAATTCAAGGGAAAATCGGGATACTTCATGATGGTGGCAAGTCAATCGTGGAAGTAAAAAGAACATCAGTTGAATTAACAACACAACCCAAGATAGTATATGAGGGGTTATGGATAGAATAAAGTATGAAATTACTGACATTTTAGCAGGTATTGCTGGCTCTCCGGACGAAGTGGGATATGACGTTTCTGTATCAAAAGTTTACGACGACATAAAACACGCGAGATTTGAGGAAGACAGCTCAGTTTCATTCGGTGTTTGGGAACGCGAGTTGAAGAAAGCGGACTGGGAACTGACCGAAAAACTAGCCGTTGAGGCGCTGAAAACGAAGTCGAAAGATTTTCAAATACTCGGATGGCTAATCGAAGCGCTCGTTGTTCTCGACGGTTTTACTGGAATTGCACGAGGCATTACTGTCTTAACTGAGTTTTCTAAAGCCTTCTGGATAACTGGATACCCTCGCAAAGACGACAATTCGTCTGATACGGAGCAAAAACAGCATATATGCGAGTGGATATTTAATATAGTGGCACAAAGATCAAAATTTATACCTTTTATAAAAGGTGATGACACAGTAAACTTATACCAATACGAATATGCTTTGGATTTGAAGAACACTGCCATTCGTTCGCCCAATTCTTCATCTGAAATTCTGGAAAATGCGCGAAAGGATGGTCACAGTACCCTTGAAGATATCGAAAATAAGGTAAATGGAGTGTCTCAAACGGAAGTAGATTCGGTTATGACAAGTATAGGTGATATAAGAAATGCTAAGACGACGCTGGATGAGGCATTTAAAGAAATCGTAGACGAGGAATTTAATTCATTTTCCGGACTTATGAAAAATCTGGATACGATAGAAAGGATAATGAATAGAAAAGACTCTAAAGATTTAGACAATGAAGCTGTGGTAAAAAATGTTGATATAAGCAAACGTGACGAAATTTACAACAAAATATCCGCGCTCTCGAAGCAGTTGTCCGAAATAGAAAGGCACAGCCCCAGCTCCTTCATACTGAACCTCGTCGTCTCCTGGAAAGACAAAAACTTAATCGAAATTATGGACGACTTAAAAACCGGTCACTCCGAAGCGCATAAATTATTAAAGTTCTTAGTAAACTGATTTATCTAAAAATCAACGATTATCGCTATTTTCCCTTTTGCGTTTCAAAAAAAATAGCCGAAAAGGCATTAAGAAATCGGATTAAAAAAGAATTTTTGCTAAAATTACCACAGATTTCTTTTGTGAAGATCGACGGATGAAGTTTACTTTTGATTGGCTGAAGGAGCATATACGTACTGATTTGACGCATACGGAGGTGGCGGAAAAGCTGACGGAACTCGCGAACTTCGTCGTTGGACATATTGATGAGGCTGAGAAGCACCCGAATGCTGACAAGCTGCGTGTTTGCAAGGTTAACATTGGGGATAAGCAGCTGCAGATTGTGTGCGGAGCACCAAATGCACGAGCAGGCATTTACGTCGCGGTAGCGCTGGTCGGGGCGATTATTCCGGTGCACGGCGAGGCGCTGAAAAAGGGCAAGATACGCGGGATTGAGAGCCAGGGAATGATGTGCTCGGCGCGTGAGCTTATGCTGGGCGACGAGTCTGACGGCATTATCGAGCTGTCGAATACGGTTGTTCCGGGTCAAGATCTTGCTTCTGCTTTGTCGCTGGATGATGTGATTTTTGACGTAAGCCTGACCCCGAACCGAGCGGATTGCTTCAGTGTCAGGGGAATAGCACGTGATTTGGCGGCTATTGGCGCAGGTGATTTGTTGGAGCTTGATGCTTGTGAAATTCCGGAAAATATTGAAAATCCGGTGGATGTTGAGATAGAGGCGCCGGCTTGCGACTACTTTTCGACATTGGCAATAATGAATGTTATTGGAAAAACCCCAGATTGTATTGCGAGACGACTGAGGGCCATTGGACAGAACCTGGTTTCTTTACCGGTAGATATAGCGAATTATGCGTGCCTTGATATAGGGCAGCCGCTGCATATCTACGATTTGGATAAAGTGCCGCAGAGGTTAGTAGTGCGAAATTCGCGCGACGGTGAAACTTTGGAAACGTTAAATAATAAGCAAACAATTTTGCCTGAAGGCGCGGTCGTCGTTGCAAATGGTGACGAAATTTTATCAATAGCTGGAATAATGGGAGGTATAAAATCTGGTTTTTGCAATGATACCAGAAATATATTGGTTGAAAGTGCATATTTTGACAAAGTAGCCATAGCGAAAGCTGGACAAAAATTAAGGATAAACAGCGATTCTAGGACGAGGTTCGAGAGAGGTACCGATCCTGAAAATGTAGATCTTGCTTTGAGGTACGTGGCAAAGCTGCTCGGCAAATGTTGCGACTGTAAATTTTCGAATATTGCGAGATACGGAAAGTTACCCGAAAATAAGCACGCAATCGAGTTAACGTTCGAGAAGTTCCATGCATTGACTGGTCTTTCGAGCGATGTATTCGAGAAGTCCAAGGATGGACTTGTGAAATTGGGGATGAACATAAAGTCGATAAATTCCGAACGGATGGTCGTAGAAACGCCAAGTTGGCGTCATGACCTTGAAATTGAAGAGGACATAATCGAGGAGATACTTCGCCTTTATGGATATGAAAATATCGTTGAGACTGAATTACCAATTGTGGAACCAAGTACTAGGCATTATACTTCTGATACGCTTTCCGACGCCTTGGTCTACAATGGCTACTACGAGGTAAAGACGTTTTCGTTCATAGATCGCAAGACGGCTGAAATGTTCGCGAACGCCGGCGAGTTGATAGACTTGCAAGATGCTTCGGCGGAGTTTTCGACTTTGCGCCCGACGCTCGTCGCTTCGCAGCTCAAGGCTATTAAAAATGCGCAAAATAAAAGCCAGCGAAATTCGAAATTTTTCGAAATTGGACGAAGTTTTAAAAACGAAGACGGCAAGGTTACTGAGCAAACGGTTTTAATTGCCGCGATGTCTGAAAAAGTAACGGCTCGGAATTGGCGAAAGCCGCAGGAAAATGTTTCCGTTTTTGATGCTAAAGCCGATTTGGAGCGCCTGCTGAATATGTTGGGGCTCAACTACAGGTTGAAGGTGGAGGCGCCCGCGTACTACCACCCGGGTCGCAGTGGGACGTTCATTTTCCAGAAGGATACGGTGCTTGCTCACTTCGGCGAAATACATCCGACGATTTTGTCGCAACTGGAAATTGCTGCTCCGGTTGTTTGCTTCGAACTGTTTTTGGATAATGTACCGGAGTTTTTCGATGCGAAGGTAAAGAAGCCGCTCGTACTATCCCAATATCAGCCGACGACACGCGATTTTTCATTTATAGTGAAGAAGACGGTGCCTGCGTCGGATATTATCACAGCAATACAAAAGCAGCATATTGAGGAAATAAAGGAAGTTAAAATTTTTGATGTGTACGAATCTGAGGCGATTGGTATTGAGAACAAGGCGATAGCGCTCGAAATACTTTTGCAATCGGATAAGGAAACTTTATCGGACGAAAAAATATCGGCAATATCCGAAAAAGTCGTATCTGCCGTATCGAAGAACTGTAAGGGTACATTGCGTGATTGTAGTTTGAAAACAGCATAGACTTGTCAGGAAGCGACTTATTATTGATGTCGCTATCCATTTTTTTCGATGACGAGCGATTTTATGGATGGGCAAATGGCACTGAAATCATCAATCCAGATGTCGTTGTCTTGGGCTCGTAGAGCGACAACATTGCCGGAGAAATTTTGAGCGCTGAACAGCGTTACCGAAAATCCCCTAGGGACAAATATCGATGAAAAATTACCATTAACATTTCGATATTCTCCAACTTTCCAAGTTGTCGATGCACCACTATATCCCGTATTGTTCCATCTTTTAAAAGTTCCGTTTACCGCTATTTTTTCAACTCGTAGCGATGATGTTTGGTCATTTGCTCCATAAATTACAAGATTTGGGGTATCTTTTGTTAGGGTCAGCGACCTGCCCCTATAGTTCGGATCCCAGTAAAGGATGATCCTATAGCCTGGATCAATTTTTACAGAGCTTATTGCATCATCTCCTGGATTATTTCTCTTAATTTCATTGTAGTTATGTGCACCTACACCGTATTTAACCGAACTTCCTTTGTAATTTATATCTTTATATACTGTTACCCCGGCATAGCATGCATGCTGAAATAATGCTCCAATTGCCAAAATCTTAAAAATTTTCTTCACAATATTGCTCCCCATAGATAAATACACTTATGATACTATAATACCTTATAAAACTCGTCAAGTTCAGAATTCTAAAGACGCAGTAATTTTCACAGCTGTATTAACGTTATCCTAAAAATATGAGAAAATGTAAGCAGATGGCGTTGTAGAGTTTTGGAGAGGATATGTTTAAATTTTCGAATAAATTTTCTTTTTTGGCGGCGTTTTGTACGTTGTATTTCTTGTATAACTTTTGCGCAGTTCTCTGTTTCGCAGTTGAGGATTACTTTGATGTGTATGCTCATCCTTGCTTCTTGGTGGGTGACGATTATTGGTCTTCTCTTGGTAAGATGCTGTGTAGTGGTATTCTTGCGCTGTATTTTAGAAAATCACAAGCGACAAACTCTATTTTAATCGCGATGACTCAGACGTTGCATGCGCTGTTTGTTCTTGTTATCGTAATGCACATTTCGCAGTTGGTTAGCAACTATTTCGAGGCGCGTGAGACTCGGGCAGATTTCTGGATATTTCTTATAAATGTTATAGCGGTTCTTGTTTATATATCGATCATATATTGTGCTGAAAAAACTGAGAAGGGCAAAATATATACATATATGATAACTGGAATATTTGTTGCTTGTTTTTCCGTTGCCTATGGCTTAGCGTCATATTACGTACCTCGAGCGGTAGTTAAAACGTTGAGACAAGACGATGATGTTGTAAATTCGGTACGCCAAGTAGTAGAAGCCTTAAAATCGGGTTTAGAGATACCTTCCGGATTGGCAGAGAGAGTGCAAGTAAAAGATGAAGATGGAAAGCGTGTGATAAGCTACGAGTTTGTGACAGATTTTGAAAAACTCAAACAAGAAGGAAGATATGTAAGGCATTTGAGGAAGAAATTCGATAGAACCGCGGACGTGTATAAACAAGGAGACAAAGTCGGAGCGTTTGAGTTTAAGAAAGGAAAGCACGAAATGTCTGTGGCTTTACCGAAAAAGGGCAGATGAGCAAAAATAACGAATTTTGTCTCCGCTGTTGTATGTAATCGCAGGATATGGGGCGTCTCTTATTTGATTGTGATGTCCCAACCGGGGATTTAAGGCGCAAAGCATTGGTATCCTTGCTTGAAAATGAAGATATTTTATCGTACCATCCGTGCTGATGGCGCAGTTTGAAAAAGTCATGACGAAGGCTAAGTCTGTTGGAATTTTGGGGGCTGGAGCGTTTGGTACGGCTTTGGCTTTTGTGTATCACGCCAAGTTTAATGTGACGCTTTTTTCATGTTTTTCCGAGCAGGTCAGCTCTATAACGCGAACCAGGGTTAGTGAATTTTTTAGTGGTTTCACTATTCCGGATGATGTGCAAATAAGGTTGGCGAGCGATTTTAAAAAGTATGAGTACGATTATTTGTTTTGGGCACTTCCCATAAAACCAACTGCCGGTATATTGGAAGACCTAAAAATGCAGCTGGACGGAACCAATGTAATAGTATGCTCTAAGGGGCTTTTTCCTGATTCATCTTTTGTTTGTGATTTGTTTTTAAAAAAATTACCATCGTCAAACGTTGGATATCTTGCTGGAGCAAATTTTGCTGCGGAGTTGGCAACGGGAAAGATTTCTACAGCTGATCTGGCATTTCAAAATTTGGGAGTCGCTGGTGTATTTGCTAAGGAGCTGACAACAGCCTGTTTCAGGCTCAGCCCTACTAGCGATATGGTTGGAGTGCAAGTTTCGGGAGCGATTAAGAATATCGTTGCCATAGCTTGCGGTATTGCGTACGGTTTGGAGCTGGGGGAAAATGCTCACGCGGCACTTATCACGATGGCTCTTTCTGAGATGAGCGAGTTAGGTGTGCGACTTGGGGCGAAGTTGGAGACGTTTTATGGTTTTAGCGGACTTGGAGATTTGGTTTTGACCGCATCTAGCGCTAAGTCGAGAAATATGTCACTTGGGCTTGAGTTAGCTCGTGGGAAGCCTGTTGATGAGATTTTGGAAAGTTCTACATGTGAGGGCTATGATACACTTCCGCAAGTAATCACGCTAGCTAGTCGAAATAATGTTGATTTGCCCATTTGTAACGTGGTGTATAAAATAATTTTTGAAAATTATTCTCCAAGTATAATCGCTGATGTCATTAAATAAAATATCGAAACTTAAAAGAATAGCTATTTTGACAGAACTGGTTGAAAGATATTATGGGAGGCGCAGCGTTGTTGAAAATGTCAAGTTAGCGAAGGATTTGGCAAATGTTATAGATGATCTAAATTGTTCGAAAGTAAATTTTTCGGAATTAGCACATGAATTTATGAACTTTTTCCCTGAGCATTGGAAGAAGCGCACACAGTTTTTGTTAATTGTTACGAAATACTGGGTTGAGATAAAGAAAGAGTTCAATATCGACGATGACTGCGGTTTCAAGAGATGTGATGACGTAAGTTTGAAATTTGCGATACCGCCATACAGTCAAGAATTGTTTCAAAAGGTGTCGATTTTTCGCTGTAAAAGTATCTATGACGAAATTGATTTAGTTATTCAAATAATACAGCAAACAACTGGAGGAAAAGTATCAATAATTTCTCCGAATCGAGATTTTTCAAAATACTTAACTATAAGGCTTGATGCCGAGCATATAAATTATATTTCATGTTGTGAAAATAATAATCTATCTTTAGATTTTATAAAAACAATAAGAGATAGCTTTCAAAACTACTCAGAAATGGAGCTGCTGCAAATAGCTAGGGAGCTTTCCGATGTTGCGATTTCAGATGATGATATTGATTATGCGAATTGTAACGTTTTAGTATTGCGTCCAATGGAAATTTATAAGATGTCTCAGGACGGGATTGTTATATATACTGAATTGAATGAAACTTCCTGGAACCCGTCGGAGGCGGGGTATTTTTGGTTACATTCCTTGTTACGCAAAAAGCTCGGTTTATCGCGTGAGGAGAGCTTTATCGAAAACTTGTTTTACTATGGAATTAAAATAAGCAAAAGAGCGTATTTATTAAGGGCTTCACAGCTGGACGGGCAAAATGGTAAAAAAAGCTCAATTTTAGCCAAGTTTGAAGCTATTGCTGAAAAGGGGGGTATGCAAATAAAAAACATAGAGGCTGAAAAAACAGAAACTACTCCTTACGCACATATTGGTGCTAATAATGACGAGTGTTGCCATCTTATCAAATTACCTCATGAGCTAAATGTATGGGATGTTGAGTTGTTGGTAAGTGATCCAGAGGCTTTTTATGTGAAAAAAATTTTGAATTTGAAGCCGATGAGATTTGATGAAAAGAAATCTGCAATTTATGATAATTTAAAAAAAATTGTTAGGTATTTTTTTTCAAAACAACCGCTAGATGATTTGTTAAGTGCACTAAAAGATTTAGATTTTTTTGCATATCAGAAAGCACTAAACCTTACAGATTTTCTTGGAGGATTACCTCAAAAAGGTAACGCCAAAAATTATATTTCAGGGGCGATGTATATTCCGGAGATTGGCATGAAACTTGGTGGTTATGCGGATAGGATTGAAGAACATGAGGATTTTTCGACACTTATTAGCTACCAATTTTCGGCAAGTCAATCCAAAAAAGAAATAATTGATGAAGGGAGTTCGGCACTCCTCTCGTTATGTTTGATCGCTAAAAATCGAGGGTTTGCTGATGTTACTATGCCAATTAGAAGTATTCAGATTTGGAACTTGATGGCACCTGAAAAAGGGCAAATTGTCGCAAAGGAGTTTCAAATTACGGAAGAAAATCTGGAAGTTGCTCAGAAGCGTTTGATAACAAATTTGAAACTTTATGCAAAATCCGCTACACAATAGGTATCTTAGTTTAAGAGACATGGAAGGGTAGGGCGTTTATGGGAAAACTAATCGTTGGAAATTGGAAAATGAATGGCTCAATAAAGCTGGTTGATGAGTTTATTCTGAAGATCAATAAACAAGCTATTCTCGCATTGCCAAGTATTTTTATATCGTACGTGCATTTTAAAAATCCAGAGTTGCGAATTGCGGCGCAGGACTGTTCAATTTTTGATGGTTTTGGGGCGCATACTGGCGAAATTTCAGCTCAGATGCTCGCTGATGCCGGGTGCAAATACGTCATAATCGGGCATAGTGAACGGCGCAAAACATCAAATTCCGATGCCATATCAAATATTCTAAAAAAACTTCAGAATGTTGTGAACTGTGGAATGACTGCGATTCTTTGTGTTGACGAGAGGTACGCTGAGCTTATAGACGAGCCAACTTCGGATATTTTAAAAAATCATCTAGATAAAGTCGTGATTGCGTATGAGCCCATTTCGGCAATTGGAACAGGAAAGGTTTCGTCTTTAAAGGATATATCGAATGTTTTAGCTGATATAAAAAACAGTTATTTTGGTGTTAAAACATTATATGGAGGCAGTGTTAATGCAAATAATGTCAAGGATATATTATCCATTGCGTCGGTTGATGGCGTCTTAATCGGAGGAGCTAGTTTAAAATTAGAGGAATTAAACAAAATATGCCAAATATCGATGTGCTTGCTATGACGTATGGAAAATTCTTGCAGGGCTGAAATATAAGTGGGAGCATCAAGTAAGAACCCGAGTTTGTGGTGAACTTATGAAGATATTGCAAAGAATGACGTCTTTGCTGGTATTTTTGGTAGGTTGCACCGTATGCTTCGATTGCGCAGGTTCGGGCGAGCCTCATGCGCAGGACAAACTGGTCATAAAGTACGAAAAATGGAAGAAGGCAGTTAGTAATCCGAAAGACGCTAAGGGTGTTTTTGCCTTTTTTTACAACAATCCGCATTATCCTTTATTTGAAAAATCAGTTCGAATAGCTGAAAAGTACGCAAATAAGAACGTACCAAAAGGCATGGCTCTGAAGTGGTTTAAACGATACTCACCAAAGACAAAAGAAGGATTGGAGCTTTATATAAGGTATTTACTTGAAGAGCAGCCCGAATATGCAAAAAATTACATCAAACAGACTTGGGTCTTCCAAAATTTATCGCCAAAATTTATGAATAAATACAAATCTAAATTTGCGAATTACGTTTCTCCGGTCGAGGATGCCAAAAAGACCAAGCGCTTGATGAAAAATATGAAAGTTAAGCAACTTGAGGTTCTGAAAGATATAGTGATTGACGAAATTGCAGATTTTATATCTGATTTCTTGGAAAAGCACGTAGTGAATAAGTCTGGCGGGTATTCTAAACAAGAGCTTGAGGATATAGATCGAAAATATAGTATTATCCAAAACTTAATAGATAAGAAACAAGATGAACAAGCGGCAAATATATTAACTTTATCAAACAAAAATGAAGAGAAATACGCGACGTCTTTTTTTAATCAAAGGCGACATATTGCTTTTAATGTTCTCAGAAGTGGCAAGCCTGAATTGGCATACAACGTCATGAAAATGTATAGACTATCCAACAGAACGCCGAATGAAAAGATTGCGAAGGCGGAGTGGTTGCTTGGATATATAGCATTTCGTTTTCTAAATGATTTGAAAAAAGCGGAAATACATTTTCGAAAAGCATACGATAATTCGCTAAATTCGATCAGGATAAGTAAGAATGCTTTTTGGTTAGCTGGAGTTTATCAAAGAAGAAAAGATGTAGTGTTGGCGATTGACTGGTATAAGAAAGCGAGCAAATATTTTTCCACTTTTTATGGATACTTGGCGGAGAAGCGATTACGCCAGCTCGAAAGAAACAGAACGACGGAAACGCTATCCGATGAATTTCGTCACGAGCAAACTTTTCCATCAGGCGAGGCATTTACATTTTATAATCGCGAATTAGTTCAGGTTTTGTTAAAAATAAATGATAAAGAAATGCGTAAATATTTTTATCAGCAACTTATATATGAAATCGAAGATCCAAATGAAGAAATGTTGCTAATGGATATCGCAATTGCGCACGATGAAATGGATATTTTAATTTCTGAGAGTTCGAAGCGTCAGCACTATTTTTCGAACGAGTTGGCGTACCAGATTTTGAGTAAAAACGATATGAAATATGTTAAAAAGGTAAATCCCGCGCCGTGTTTTATCAGTTATGTTCATGCTATTATTCAGCGTGAAAGCAATTTTAATGCAAATGCAAAAAGTCACGCTGGAGCGATTGGGCTGATGCAGATTATGCCAGCAACCGCGCGATATGAAGCAAAGCGCATCAAGTTTTATACAGGTGCTTCACTATTTAATAAGCAAAAAAATATAACACTTGGCTCATCTATATTGAATAGACTATTAAAAAAATATTCGGGAAATTTAATTTATGCAACGGCTGCGTATAATTGTGGCGAAGGTAATGTTTTAAAATATCAGAAAAGTATCAAAAATTTAAAAAATCTCGCCCCACTGGACGTCATAGAGCTTATACCGATAAAGGAAACAAGAATATACGTAAAGCATGTTATCCGTGCATTATTCACATATCAAAAGAAGTTTTTTGCTTCTAAGTGCTATAACTGTATGGATATCCTAAATTACGTCAAATAAAACGTTTCCGTCTCATGTCGTTGGACATAGTGATGTGTTTTGCAGCAAATGGTTAGGAGGGTATTGCCTCCCGAAATTTCTGTGGAATGCAATGATAGGCATGTGGTAAGATGACATGCATGGCTGATAGGAGTATAGCTCAACTGGTAGAGTTCTGGTCTCCAAAACCAGCGGTTGGGGGTTCGATTCCCTCTGCTCCTGCCATAAAGTTTTTTGTTCTAAGTGAAGGGAAGTTGTCGGGGAATGATGGGAATAAAGAGATTTTTTTCTTTCTTGGGCGAGGTTAGAGCTGAAGTTGATAAGGTAACGTGGGCGTCTCGGCAAGAGGTTGTCATAACCACTATCGTCGTTTTCGCGATAGCTTTGGTTGCATCACTGTTTTTTGCGCTGGTGGATACCGGTTGGTATAGAGTTATACACGCGATAATCGGGAGATAGAAATGGCAGAGCAAAAAGCAAGGTGGTATATTGTTCACGCTTATTCGGGCTCTGAAAATAAAGTCGCCCAGACGATACGTGAAAATGCCGAAAAGAAAGGCTTGTCCGAGCTTTTCGAGGAGATATTGGTGCCGACCGAGGAAGTCACTCAGATAAAGAACGGACAACGCGTAAATATCGATAGGAAGTATTTCCCTGGGTATGTGTTGGTCAAGATGGTAATGACCGATGAGACATGGTATCTAGTCCGAAATGTTCCAAGAGTTTCTGGGTTTTTAGGAACAAAAGGAAAGCCGTCGCCTATAACCGAGGCTGAAGTTAATAGGATTATGGATCAGCTTAAGGCGTCGGCGGAAGCTCCGAAGGTCGCGGTTGCATTCGAGATTGGTGACCAGGTTAAAATCACCGACGGGGCGTTTGCTTCGTTTAGCGGCTTTGTTGAGGAAATCGAAGACGAGAAGCAGAAGCTCAAAGTTTCTGTTATGATTTTCGGTAGAGCAACTCCGGTCGAATTGGAGTATACTCAGGTTGAAAAAGTGTAGGTTTTGTGGGAAATTTGGTCATTTGATTGATAGCACCACGAAATTTTGTTTAGGAGAATAAAATGGCAAAGAAAATTGTCGGATATATAAAATTGCAAATTCCGGCGGGAAAGGCTAATCCGTCGCCTCCAATAGGTCCTGCGTTGGCGCAAAAGGGACTGAACATTATGGAGTTTTGCAAGGCGTTTAATGCGAAAACTCAGCAAATGGAGCCGGGGATGCCGATACCTGTGGTCATCACAGCGTATGCGGATAAGAGCTTCACATACATAATGAAGACGCCGCCTGTGACGTATTACATAAAAAAAGCTGCAAAGATAACGAGTGGTTCGCAGAAGACTGGCATAACGGCGCCTGTTGCTAAAATAACGATGGCGCAAGTCAACGAAATTGCGAAGGCGAAGATGCAGGACTTGAATGCGAATACGGTCGAGGCAGCTGCTCAGATGGTTATTGGCTCAGCCAGGTCTATGGGCGTTGAAGTTGTGGAGGGCTAAGATATGGCGCATATTGGAAAGAGAATAACCGATTTGAGAAAGAATATCGATTTGGAGAAGGTGTATACCCTATCTGAGGCGATTGAGATAGTCAAGAAATCCGCAACTGCAAAGTTCGATGAGACGATCGACATAAGCATAATGCTTGGTATCGATGGCTCGAAGCAAGACCAAGCGGTACGAAACGTTGTGAACCTGCCGAATGGAACGGGAAAGACGTATCGTGTTGCTGTTTTTGCCAAAGATCAGAAAGCTGAGGAAGCAAAGAAAGCTGGCGCTGATATCGTTGGTGGCGAGGAGCTGGTTGAGATGATACAGAAAGGTGAAATGCCTTTTGACCGTTGCATAGCAACTCCGGATATGATGGCTCTCGTTGGACGAGTTGGGAAGATACTCGGACCTAAGGGGCTGATGCCTAATCCGAAACTCGGCACAGTGACTATGGACGTTGCAACGGCAATCAAGAATGTCAAAGGTGGACAAATCGAATATCGCTCTGAGAAGAACGGTATTGTTCACGCAGGTGTTGGAAAAGCTAGCTTTACAAGCGATGCGTTGACGGCGAATATTAAGGTGTTCATTGATGCAGTTGTTAAGTCAAAGCCTGCTGGAGTGAAAGGAAATTACATAAAAAAGATGACCTTGAGCTCTACGATGGGCGTTGGCGTGCAATTCGTGGTAGAATAAGAAAGTTTTGTGAGATTTTGTTTTTGTGATAAAATCTCACAGAAAAGCGCTTGGTAAAAGCCTAAGCGTTGTCGAAGACTGTAGGCTCCGGTACCTCGATTTCGGGGAACTGGATTAAAGGCTGAAAGGTCACCTGCAATAGACAGAAGTAGTGTTTCTGATGCTCCTTCTGTATGTGTGGTTTGTGTGAGGAGAAAGGAATGTTAAGACGGGAAAAGGAAACTTTCGTATCACATATCAGAGAGGAGTTGGCGAGCTCTTCGATAGTTGTCGCTCTGAGTAGAGAGGCAGGGATAACTGTTGAAGAGATAACGAGGCTTCGCAAAGATATGCACAATGCGGAAGCTCACTTAAAAATTCTTAAAAACACATTGGCTCGCATAGCAATAAAAGACTCGACGCTGGAATCGATTGAGAGATATCTCAAAGGTTCGACTGGATTGGCGTATTCGAACAATCCAGTTGGGATGGCGAAGGCAATCTCAGAGTTTGCAAAGACGAATGAGAAGTTGAAGATTTTAGGCGGAGTAATGGATGGTAAAGCGATAACTCCTGAGGTTATCAAAGAGTTAGCGTCGTTGCCATCTATGGATGAACTTCGTGCGAAAATCATTGGTCTTCTTACGGCTGCTGCTACGAAGATTGTTCGGACGATTAAGGAACCGCCTGCTCGAGTTGCAAGAGTTATTGCGGCGAAGAACTGATGTTTATGGGAAAAGGTATTTTGTTTTTATAGAAGGAGAGAAAAATGGCTGATTTGGCGAAAATGGTTGAAGAGTTGTCAGGATTGACAGTGTTGGAAGCTGCAGAGCTTTCAAAGATGCTGGAAGAGAAATGGGGCGTTAGCGCTGCTGCTGCGGTTGCTGTTGCGGCACCTGGTGCTGCGGCTGCTGGAGCTGCTCCTGCGGAGGAGAAGACTGAATTCGACGTTGAATTGACCGATGCTGGCGATAAGAAAATCAACGTTATCAAAGAGGTTAGAGCTCTAGTTCCTGATTTGGGATTGAAAGAAGCGAAAGAGCTCGTTGACGGTGCACCGAAGATTGTTAAATCCGGTGTTTCCAAGGAAGATGCCGAGAAGTTCAAGAAGCAGTTAGAAGCGGCGGGAGCAAAAGTCACGATAAAATAGTCGAGATATCGAAAATGGGGCTGAAAATGCCCCACAAATTTTTGTTTTTAGATTATTTTTCGGAAGGAATTAAAAGCTATGGTTAGGTCTTATACGGAAAGAAGACGTTTCCGCAAGTCTTTTGGTCGTGTTAAAGAGAAAACGACGATACCCAATTTGATAGCGTTACAGAAAAGTTCGTTTGATTCATTCTTGCAATATGGTGTTCCGCAGAAGGATAGAGAAGATACGGGGCTTCTTGGTTTATTCAATAGCTTTTTTCCGGTGAAAGATAATGTCGGCAAGGCTCAGTTAGAGTTTTGTGGATATGAGTTTGATGAGCCGAAATATACTGAAGAAGAATGTCGTCAGCGCGGAGGAACGTATTCAGCACCTCTTAGGGGCAAGTTTAGATTAGTGGTCTGGGATGTTGATCAAGACACTGGCGCTAGGACAATAAAAGATATAAAAGAACAAGAAGTATATTTGGGCGAATTTCCTTTGATGAATGACAAAGGGACTTTCGTATTTAACGGAATTGAAAGAGTTGTTGTTTCGCAGATGCACAGGAGCCCTGGCGTGTTTGTTGACCATGACGGTGGAAAGACGCATGCCTCAGGAAAGTTTTTATATGCAGCGCGAGTTATACCGTACCGCGGTTCTTGGATAGATTTTGAATTTGACCATAGAGATGTTTTATACGTTCGTGTAGACAGAAGGAGAAAAGTTTTAGCTTCAACTTTCTTTATGTGCTTAGAAAGCCGGGAAACGGAAGAGTATAGAAAGAATATGAAGCCCGGCGAGACAATACCGGAAGAGTGCATTACCGGGATGTCGAAAGAAGAAATTCTCAATACTTTTTATGACACCGTAGAATACACGAAAGTCGATGGCGGCTGGTCTTTGCCTTTTAAGCCGGAGCAGTGGAAAGGTATAAGATTGGATGCCGATTTGGTTGACGCAAAGACGCGGGAGCCGGTCGCAAAAATCGGTGACAAAATGACGCCAAGGGTTTTGCGTAAACTTGAAAGCGAAGGTTTAGAGAATGTTTTTGTAACGAACGAAGGGCTAATCGGAAAATATATCGCTAATGATGATATAGATGAAACGAATGGCTTGGTGCGTTTTGAAGCGGGAGAGGAAATAAAAGAGGAAACTTTTGAGAAGCTAGATGCAATGAATGTGAAAGCTCTCAAGGTTCTCTTCATAGATGGCGTGCATGCAAATCCGTATATGATTAACACTTTCTCATATTCGAAATGTAACAACCGTGAAGATGCGTTCATCGAGCTGTACAGGGCACTGGTTCCTGGCGAAATACCGACGGTATCTGGTGGTGCTGAGTTGTTCGATAGCATTATAAATGATAATTCAAGATACGATTTGTCGGCAGTTGGGCGCGCGAAGATAAATGAGCGACTTGGACTAAACACACCGGATGATGTCAGAACCCTACAAAAAGAAGATTTGATTAGGATAGTTAGGTTACTGTTCGATGTGAAAGATGGAAGAGGCGTAGTTGACGATATTGATAACCTCGGGAACAGACGTGTGCGTTCAGTCGGTGAGCTCATCGAAAATCAGTGCCGTGTTGGTATGTTAAGGCTTGAGAGAACAATACGGGAGAAACTGAGCACGACAGATGTAGATAACTATGTTCCGAGCGATTTAATCAATGCAAAGCCGTTGATATCGGCGATAAAAGAGTTTTTCATTTCCTCGCAGCTTTCTCAGTTTATGGATCAAACAAACCCTCTTTCGGAGGTTACTCACAAGCGTAGGCTATCGGCATTGGGAAGTGGTGGTCTATCGCGTGAAAGAGCCGGTTTCGAGGTTCGAGACGTGCATCCGACACACTATTCGAGGCTATGTCCGATAGAGACGCCGGAAGGTCAAAACATTGGTTTGATTAACTCGTTGGCTTCATATGCACGAATAAATAAGTATGGATTTATAGAAGCTCCGTACAAGAAAGTTGTCGATGGAAAGATAACGGATGAAGTAGATTACTTAACTGCGACTGAAGAAAGCAAATATTCGGTTGCGCAGGCTGGAGTTGCGCATGATAAAGATGGAAATATAACTGAAGATTTAGTCATTGCTAGACGATCCGGAGATGTCCGGCTTTTGCCGAAGAGTGAGATATCGTACACGGACGTTTCGCCGAAGCAAGTCGTTTCAGTCGCAGCGTCTCTGATACCGTTCTTGGAAAACGACGATGCTAGCCGTGCCTTAATGGGCTCGAACATGCAACGCCAAGCTGTGCCTTTGCTGCGCACTGAAGCGCCTCTGGTTGGCACTGGAATGGAGGCTACCATAGCGAGGGATTCTGGCTCGGCTATCGTGGCTAAAAGAGGCGGCATAGTTGATTATGTTGATGCAAAGCGAATAGTTATTCGTGTTACCGATGATGAAAATGCTGGAGCTGACATATACGGTCTGTCGAAGTTCCAATGTTCCAATATGGGCACATGTATAAACCAAAAACCGTTGGTAAAAACCGGCGATGTGATTGAAGCTGGTGACATAATCGCTGATGGTGCGTCTATCGACAATGGCGAGTTGGCTCTTGGGCGCAATTTACTCGTTGGGTTTATGTCCTGGAATGGTTACAGCTTCGAAGACTCAATTGTACTGTCCGAGCGCATGGTCAAAGAGGATGTATTAAGCTCAATTCACATCGAGAGCTTCGAGATTATGGCTCGCGATACGAAGTTGGGTAATGAGGAAATAACCAGAGATATTCCGAACATTGCGGAAGAGTCCTTACGAAATCTCGACGAATCTGGAATAGTATATGTTGGTGCCGAAGTCAATCCTGGAGATATATTAGTTGGAAAAGTAACGCCACGAGGCGATACGACAATGACGCCGGAAGAAAAGCTATTGCGGGCTATCTTTGGAGAAAAGGCTGCGGATGTTAAGGATAGCTCCTATAGAGTACCGCCAGGGATTTCAGGCACAGTCGTTGATGTTCGCGTTCTGAGACGTCGTGGTGTTGAGAAAGACGAACGTACGATTGCTATAGAACGTCAGCAAATCGAGGAATTGATAAAGAACAGAGATGCTGAGAAGACGATATTAGAGCAGACGTATTGTCGCCATATTTGCAGCAAGGTTACAGGTAAAACGCTTGTATCCGGCTTAGAGGGGCAAACGGAAGGTACGACGATAACTGCAGAAATGCTCGAAGGACTTTCGTTTTATGTGGTGAAGCGTATTGTCGTTAAGGAGCCGAGGACGCAGAAGGTCATAGATAACTTAGTCAAGCAAGTTGAAGAGAAGATTGCGCGAGTTCAGAAGAGTTTTGAAGAGAGCGTACACAAGTTACAAAAAGGTGATGATTTGCCAGCCGGTGTCTTGAAGCTGGTAAAAGTTTTCGTGGCGAAGAAGCGCAAAATCCAACCTGGAGATAAAATGGCTGGACGGCACGGGAACAAGGGGGTTGTCTCGCGTATTTTGCCGGTCGAGGATATGCCATACCTCGAAGATGGGACACCTCTGGATATCGTCCTGAACCCTCTCGGGTTACCTTCGAGAATGAACGTTGGACAAATCCTGGAAACGCACTTGGGAGCTGCTGCTCACGGGTTAGGCGTGAAAATACAGGAGAAGCTAGACGAGTATATGAAGGATAATGCGACGTTGGATCAGGTTAAAGATACCGTATTCAGCATTTATACCGACCCGGATGACAAGAAGGACTTGAAGGCGTTGAATGACGATGAGTTTATTGAGTTGGCGAAAAATCTAGGACACGGTGTTCCGGTAGCGAGCCCGGTATTCGATGGTGCAAATCTGAACGATATCGAATCCCATCTGGAGAAAGCGGGCTTAGATAAATCTGGGCAAGTGACGCTATACGACGGGAGAACTGGTGAACCATTCGACAGAAAAGTGACAGTGGGATACAAGTATATGCTCAAACTTCACCACTTGGTTGACGATAAAATCCACGCTCGTTCGGTAGGTCCATACAGCTTGATAACGCAGCAGCCGCTTGGTGGTAAGGCGCAATTCGGTGGACAACGCTTCGGAGAAATGGAAGTCTGGGCACTCGAAGGCTATGGTGCAGCGAACATTTTGAGGGAAATGTTGACGGTAAAATCCGACGATGTTATGGGACGAACCAAGATGTATGAGTCTATAGTCCGCGGTGAAAGTGGTGTCAATCCAGGTACTCCGGAGTCGTTTAACGTTTTGGTGAAAGAACTGAAGTCGCTGGCACTGAATGTTTCATTCGAAAATAGCGCGGATTGTATGGAATTAGGCAAGAGGAACGTGTGAGGAGTTGCGATTATGAATTTTAAGAAAGACTTTAGAGAACCTGAGGCAGCCGTAGCGGAACATGAGTTCGATGCTATTAAAATCTCAATAGCAAGTCCTGAGGAAATACGTTCCTGGTCATACGGCGAAGTCAAGAAGCCGGAAACAATCAACTACCGCACGTTTAAGCCAGAGCGAGACGGGTTGTTTTGCGCAAGGATATTCGGACCTGTAAAGGATTACGAATGTAATTGCGGAAGATACAAGCGTATGAAATATAAAGGCGTCGTTTGCGAAAAGTGCGGCGTTGAAGTTACGAAAAGCCGCGTACGTCGCGAGAGAATGGGGCATATCGAGCTGGCTGCTCCTGTCGTGCACGTATGGTTTATGAAGTCAATTCCAAGTCGAATATCGATGATACTGGACAAAAGCGTAAAGGAACTGGAGAAGATACTGTATTTCGAAAAGTATGTTGTTCTAGAGCCAGGATTTAGCCACTTCACGCCGTATCAGACGATTACTGAGGAAGAATATCAGGATGCTTTGGATAAGTATGGCGAGGGTTCGTTTACAGTCAGCATTGGTGCTGAAGCGATACGCGATATGTTGGCGGCGCTAAATCTTCAGGAAGAGATAGATAAGCTAAAGGCTGAGTTGGAGACGGGCGTCGTTGATATTCGGAAGAAGAAGATAGTAAAGCGAGTGAAACTTCTTCAGGCGTTCGTGGATACTAAGGTTAAGCCTGAGAACTTGGTCTTGACTGTTCTGCCAGTCATTCCTCCTGAGCTGCGACCTCTTGTTCCGTTGGACGGTGGTCGTTTTGCTACTAGCGATTTAAATGACTTATATCGCAGGGTTATCAATAGAAACAACCGATTGAAGCGACTTTTGGAACTTGGAGCGCCTGATATTATCATCAGAAACGAAAAGAGAATGCTTCAGGAGGCTGTCGATGCCTTATTCGACAATAAGCGTCGCGGAACGAAAGCTATTGTTGGGTCCAATAAGCGACCGCTGAAATCGCTTTCGGATATGTTGAAAGGAAAGCAAGGTCGATTTAGACAAAACTTGCTTGGTAAGCGCGTTGACTATTCAGGACGTTCGGTTATCGTCGTGGGACCTGAGCTGAAATTACATCAGTGCGGATTGCCGAAAAAGATGGCTCTAGAGCTATTTAGACCATTTGTTTATGCGAAATTAGAGAAATACGGATTAGCGACGAACCTGAAAGCAGCGCAGCGGATGATAGAGCGTGACCGTCCTGAAGTTTGGGATATTTTAGAAGAAGTAATTCGTGAGCATCCGGTGCTACTCAACCGTGCTCCGACGTTGCATAGGCTCAGTATTCAGGCGTTCGAGCCGGTCTTGATTGAAGGAAAAGCGATACAGTTACACCCTCTGGTCTGTACAGCATTTAACGCCGACTTCGACGGTGACCAAATGGCTGTGCACGTTCCATTATCGACCGAGGCGCAGCTGGAAGCTCGTATATTGATGTTGTCTACAAATAACATATTGAGCCCGTCAAGTGGACGTCCAATCATTGTCCCATCTAAGGATATAGTGCTTGGTGTGTACTACTTGTCGATGGTAGTCGAAGGTGCACCGAACGAGGGCGTCGCTTTGGCGGATTTGAGCGAGATAATGTACGCACTGGAGAAAAAAGTAGTCACATATCACACGAAAATTAAGACGCGAGTTCCGTATTACAAAGAAGATGGAAGCTCCGAATATAAAGTTGTAGAGACGACGCCGGGACGTGTAATACTGAGCCAGATATTGCCGCATCATCATATGATAAAATTCGACATAATAAATAAAGTTATGACATCAACGGATATCGGTGGACTGATTGACGAGATATACTTTCATTGCGGGCAAAAAGCCACTGCGATATTTGTCGACCATTTGATGGAAATGGGCTTTAAGTATATGACGAAAGCTGGCATTTCGTATGGTAAGGATGATTTGGTTATTCCGAAGGAGAAGAAGAAACTTGTCGCTGAAACTGAAAAGGTAGTTAACGAATATGAACAGCAGTATCTCGATGGCTTTATAACTCAGGGTGAGAAGTATAACAAGGTTGTCGATGCTTGGGATAAGTGCGGTGACAAGGTTGCGGAAGCCTTGATGAAAGCGGTGTCGAAAACTGAGAAAGGACAGCAGCCGAATTCGGTGTATATGATGGTACACTCGAAAGCTCGAGGTTCTATGGCTCAATTGAAGCAATCGGCTGGTATGAGAGGTTTGATGGCGAAGCCGACTGGCGAGATTATCGAAACGCCGATTGTTTCGAACTTCAAGGAAGGTCTTTCGGTTATGGAATACTTCATTTCCACGCACGGAAGCCGTAAAGGTTTGACTGATACTGCATTGAAGACTGCAAACTCAGGTTATTTGACGCGTCGATTGGTTGATGTTGCAAACGATTGCGTCGTTACTGAAGAGGATTGCGGCACGACGAAGGGGCTATTGGTGAAGTCGCTATACGACGGTTCGAACGTCGTTATGGCGCTGAGCGAGCGAATACTTGGGCGGTTCGTTGCGACTGATGTGATAAATCCGAATACCGGTGCGATGATACTACCGAGAGGTGGCTACATCGATGAGTACAAGGCGAAGGATATAGTCGATGCTGGAATAGATGAAGTTTTGGTGCGTTCTCCTGTGACTTGCGAAAGTGAGCACGGTGTTTGCGCAAAATGCTACGGCAGGGATTTGGCACGAGGCACCGTTGTCAGCGTTGGCGAAGCGGTTGGTGTTATCGCGGCACAGTCCATCGGTGAACCTGGAACGCAGCTAACTATGAGAACCTTCCACATCGGAGGTGCTGCCCAGAAGAGTGCGGAGAAATCGAGTATAGAGGCGACGATGGATTCACGCATTTCCTACAAGAATTTGACTGCTTCGAAGAACAGCTCTGGCGATATGATTGTTATATCGAAGAAGGCTGAAATCGCGTTGATAGATACGAATGGACGTGAGAGGTTTACGTATAAAGTTCCATATGGTGCGAAGCTGAAGGTAAACGCTGGCGATGCGGTAAAAGTCGGGCAGGTACTTGCTGAATGGGATCCTTATACGACGCCTGTTGTTTGCGAAACTAGCGGAAACGTGAAGTTCGTCGACCTCGTCAATGGAAAGTCGCTGCGTGAGGTCGTCGATGAGATGACTGGCATTTCGAGCAAGGTCGTTGTCGACTGGAAACAATCGTCGAGCAGCAAGGGTTTCCGCCCTGCAATAGCTCTAATGGATGCGGAAGGAAATCCTGTAAAACTATCGAATAAAGTTGAAGCTCGGTACTTCTTGTCGATAGATACGGTCATTAACGTTGATGACGGCGCCGCTGTACAGGCTGGAGATATCATCGCGAAGATACCGAGAGATGTTGTGAAGACCCGCGATATTACCGGAGGTTTGCCGCGAATTTCCGAGTTGTTCGAAGCGAGGGCTCCGAAAGACCCAGCAGTTCTTGCGGATATTGATGGTACGGTAGAGTTTGGGAAAGACTTCAAGGGCAAAAAGCGCATAGTGCTCGTTCCTGAAGGCGAAACAAAGCGGAAGCCGTTGGAATACTACATTCCTAAGGGGCGTTCGATAGTCGTGCATGAAGGCGATACCGTCAAAGCTGGTGATATGCTCGTTGACGGCAATATAGTATTGAGCGACGTCTTGCGCATACTTGGTGTTGAGCGGATGGCTGAGACGCTGGTAAATGAGGTGCAGCAGGTGTATCGTCTGCAAGGTGTGCCAATCAACGACAAGCATATTGAAATAATCGTGAAGCAGATGTTGCAGAAGCGCGAAATAACGGATGCTGGCGATTCGCATTACATTGTCGGCGACGAGATTGATGTTGACGATTTGATTGAGGAGAATACCGAGCTATTACGTGCCGGAAAGCGCCCAATAGTAGCAACGCATGTGTTGCAAGGTATAACAAAGGCGGCGTTACATACGAAGTCGTTCATTTCGGCAGCCTCGTTCCAAGAAACAACACGAGTTTTAACTGAGGCTTCCATATACGGCAGAATCGACTACTTGGAAGGACTGAAGGAAAACGTGATAGTCGGTCGCCTAATGCCGGCGGGAACTGGTGGAATAATACGCAAGTGGAGAGATGAAGAGCGCGTAAAGCGTATGAATGCTGAAAATATTTCAGAAGTGGCATAGTGATAGTTGATGCGAGAGAGCTCTGTGTTGGCGACTTGAAAGGTCAATGCAGAGCTCTTTGCATTGATTACGGGGATAGGCGCGTTGGAATAGCAATATCTGATATCGATTGGATAATTGCATCACCACTGGTTGTGTTGGAAAGTCACGGAGTTTATCAGAAATTATTACGGCTAATTGATGAATACGTAGTCGGAGTTGTTGTAGTTGGACTTCCGAAAGCACTCAACGGGGGATGCGCTGGCAAGCAGCTAGAAAAGGTGCACAAATTTGTGGCAAAGTTAGATGAGTTAAAACATGACCTAGTTGTGGTATTTTGGGATGAACGCCAAAGTACAAATGGTGCAATTCGGATACTAGAACGCGCTGAAGAAGCAAAATCGAAATATAAAGCAATGATAGATAAAGTAGCCGCCAGTTTCATATTGGAAGGATTTTTGCAACATTGTTATCGTAAACATTCTGTAAATTAAAGATATATTCACCTTTCCATTTCAGATCGCTAGCTCAAAAATTCATATACGTATAATCCCCAACTCTTATCGTTCCCCTTATCTTAAATTGATTGTCGACTTGCAAAAAAGCCAGCTATTGACTTTAATAGCTAACTTCTTTACTCCGTGTTTATTTAAATGAAGATACAACGCGCGATGCCAGCCTCTTCCATGCAGATACGAAATCCTTCCATACCTTCACAATGCAGCTATACCAAGTGATTTTGTGTTTAGCCTGTTGACTTGTGCCCATAACTGGTTTTATATGTCGCTTCTTGCCTTTTGTGACTTCTTCGTTTACCTGTGCCATATTTTCATTTCTTTCTAGTGTATTTTTAATGTCCGTTGCTTCTTTATTCACGGTCTGTTTTGAAAAATAACAACGATTTATATTTTTATTTTGAACTTTCATCGCAGGTGTGACATTGACAATTTTATTTGTCTTCGTTATCGTTGCACCCTCAGCGCTCGCTTTCGGCAATTGCACAGGAACCTTATCATACCGCTTGGAGACAAAGTGACCATCCTGTGCAGCAATAGGGAGTTTAATTGCTGGAGTCGTAACTATAATTCCGGGCTTCTTCGTGATCCTTGCGGCTGCATCGCTCACTCGTGGTAATTTAACAGGAGCTTTGTGGCACTGTTTGGAAAAATAACAACGATTTACGCTCTTATTGGGATTTCGAATCACTTCTGGTTCAAGTACAGTCTGCTTTGTAAATTTTGCGCCGTTGATGCTCATCGTGGGCAACTGCATAGGAACTTGCTTATTGTATTTTCTTTGCGAAGTATCTACACCATCCTGCACAACTTTTGTTAGTTTATTCACATCTTCATTAGCATCGTCCTTTTCCTCTACCTCATCTTCACAGTCATCATAGATTAACTGCTTTTCCAGATTAAGGAATCTCGGCTTACTCCTCGGCTCCGACCTCATCATACTATCCTCTTTTATCTCAGATTCTCTGTACTTTGTTGCCTTTCTCTCAGGAGTATTTGTTACCTTCAAAGCCGAATTATTGGTAGTAGACCTGTCTCCAAAATCCATACCGTCTTCGTATATCGAATCATCATCACGAGTGTATCCCTCTGAACGCTTTTTCTCCGAATTTTTCAAAAATGAATCAGCTATAACTTTCAGACCCGATTTTTCTTTAAAATAGTCATACATTCCCTCCACATAGCCGGGAGAATCGTAACGATTAGTGAACATGTAATACAGTGCCTCATCTGTCTTCAGCTCCGGCTTGAATGATGACACGTTCAGCAATTTCAATCCGGTACAACCAACTAACATTCGCTCCAAATCGCCTGCCTCTAGTCGCTTGGTGCTGAAATGTCTCAAATCTAGGGTAGAAATACTCTTGCATCCCCAAAACATTTCTTGCATTGTATTTGTTCCTGAGGTGTCTATACCACTAAAATCAAAGCTATGTATCGCTGATGAGTTCCTAAACATTGCTGTACAACTTTGTGGTAGCCTAACTTTTTTTCCATTTCTCTCTTTAAAAACCAGGTGCAACCTGACGGTCAAAGATTCAAGATTCTGGAATGCTTCATTTGATACTATAACTTGCTTCCCATCAACTTCTCCTGGAATAGTGAGAGTCAAAGAAGCTAACTTATTCCAAGCCCCCCCCGTAATTCGCACTTGTTTTAAATACTTTACCGAACTAGCACTGTTGCCTTGCCATTTGAGCTCAATAAGATCTGTCTTTTGTTTGCCACTGAAAACCTTTTCAGCATCCAGCGACAAGTTCTGGATTTGAGCAGAACCACTTGCCATGCAACAACAACACAGAGAAGTCGACGTGGTGCCAACCAAAAACCCCAATTTTTTCATCTCACAAAGACATCCAATAAAATGCTGCGGTCAGTATATCACGTTAAGGCAACGGAACCAATTCACTTTTCAAAAAAAAGATGTTAGAAGAGGATATTTTTTGAATTCAAAGCTCTAAATTGAAGAGAATTTTAATAAATTTTTGCTCTTGGTTATATAATACATTTCGCTGAAATTTAGTCTTTCCCGATGGGATATTGCAGCGTGTTGAATTGTTCTCTCAAAAAAGTCCTTGCGCCTGCTCTGCCTTTGGTATACACTCAGACAGTGACGCGGGTATAGCTCAGTGGTAGAGCACAACCTTGCCAAGGTTGGGGTCGAGGGTTCGAATCCCTTTGCCCGCTCCAGTTAGCGTTGATTTATGAGGTTTTACTATGGCAAAAGGTCCAGTTATTTCGATTAAGTTGCTGAGCACTGCTGGCACGGGGTATTTTTATGTGACGAAGAAAAATCCTCGCACTATGACGGAAAAGTTGGAAATGAAGAAATATGATCCGAAAGCGAGGAAACACGTTTTGTTTAAAGAAGCAAAAATAAAGTAATTTTGAAGTAGTCTCGATGGGATTTAATTGTGGAATTGTCGGACTTCCTAATGTTGGGAAGTCTACTTTATTTAATGCGTTGACCGCGACGGCTTCTGCGGAGTCGGCGAATTACCCGTTCTGTACGATAGAGCCGAACGTGGGACGGATTGCCGTACCGGACGAGCGTCTGAAAAAATTGTCGACAATGGCGCATTCCGCAGTAACAATCCCGGCGCAACTGGAATTTGTGGATATTGCCGGAATAGTCAAGGGCGCGAGTTCAGGGGAAGGTCTCGGGAACAAGTTTTTGGCAAATATACGGGAAACCGATGCGATATTGCATGTCGTCAGGTGCTTTGAGAATGACGATATAACGCATGTGTCCGGGAAAATAGATCCGGTTTCTGATATGGAGGTTATCAATACCGAGTTGTTTTTGGCAGATTTGGAGAGCGTTGAGAACAGAATTCCGAACTTACAGAAAAAGGCGAAGTCCGGCGACAAGCAATCGAAGGAGATACTGGAAGTTTTGACGAAGGTATACGAGGTTTTGAAGGCTGGGAAGCCGGCGATACAGACTGAAGTACCTGATGAGGAAAAGGATATTCTTAAGCAACTTCAGCTGATTACGACAAAGCCAGTGATGTATGTTTGCAACGTTGCGGAAAGCGATGTTGTTTCGGGAAATGAATACACCCAGGCGGTGGTCGCGAATGTTCATGGCGCTCCAGTGGTTATAATTTCGGCTGAAATTGAAGCAGAGATAGCGTTGCTTACCTCCGATGAGGATAAGATGGCGTTTCTAAATGACTTGGGATTGCACGAGACTGGATTAAACCGCGTAGTAAAGCGAGGATACGAACTTTTAGGACTGATTACATACTTCACTGCGGGGGAAAAGGAGACGCGTGCCTGGACTATAACTAAGGGTACGAAGGCTCCGGCAGCGGCGGGTGTTATACACACGGATTTTGAGCGCGGGTTTATATGCGCCGAGACAATCTCTTGTTCAGAATACCTCGAGTGCGGGAGCGAGCAGGAAGCAAAGAAGTCCGGGAAAATGCGCCTTGAGGGCAAGGACTACGTCGTCCAGGACGGCGATGTTATGCACTTTAGGTTTAATGTGTGATGAAACCTTGTGTTTTAATTCGGAGCTTTATATAAGTTATTCAATGTGGCGGAACGAATACATGTTTATACTTGTGCGCAATTGCGTATCATATATTGATTTTCAATGCTCCCGCATTTCTCAGTCTTGAAAATCGTACATGTTTTCTCCATCTGGTTGCTATTACGATCTTTTAAATATTACATATAATGTAAGTCTTATTGCAATAACTTCGTTTTTGAATAAAATATAATTGCAATGACTTTTTAAGTATATCGTTCATCTTGCAAAACATTTTTTATTGCAATTTGCCACTTATTTTTCCTAGAAAAATATGCAATAGCAAACACATCGAACCATGTTGCATACATATCTTTAATAAGAGGGGGCACTTTTAGGAAATAGTAAATGGTTATGTCAAAAATTTTCGATCTTCAGAAAACAAAAAAAATATTAGAAAATTAAGAAATATTTAACGAAATTTTAGTAGCATTTGATTAAGAGGTAATTGTTATTGGAGGGAATTTTATGATAAATAGTTGTATAGAAGTTTCAATTTATGGGGAAAAGAATTACAAACTGTTTCTAGAGGTCATCAAGCATGAATTAGATTCTTCTGAATACGCTGATATAACGGCAACTCAGGCGCTTATATTGTTGAATATGCGAGAAAACGTTGTCACAATCGGAGAAGTTATTTCGCGAGGATACTATGTTGGCTCAAATGCGTCATATAACATCAGGAAACTGGTTAGTTCCGGATATATCGCTTCCGGACAATCCAATTACGATAAAAGGACAACTTTGCTGAAGCTGACAAAAAAGGGATTTAACTTGTGTGACAAAGTTGACAAGTTCTTAGATATGCGTATGAGCTTGGCTGAGAAAAAGACGAGAAACAAAATCGACATGAAAGCTGGACTGGATTTTATGAAGCGCATAGAGACGTTTTGGAATGACATTCTTAGAAAAAGAATATAAAACAGAGGTTTCAAACAATTTTTCATTTAAACAGGAAGATTGTTTGAGGCTTTTTATGTTAGGGCGTCTAGCATACCGTTTTCAGAAATTTCAAATTTCTTAATTACAATTGGAGAATTTTGTTGATATATAATGAAAAATTTACAAATTATATTTTATGCTTAAATAAATTTTCGCAAATAATGCGGACGTCAATCTGTATGTACAACTATATTTATCATATAGTTGTACCTTACGAGCATCAATCCGTTTGACGTTTTATGAACATATCATACTTTTGGAATGTATATCATAGAGTTGCAGTTATCGAACATATTGCACTTATACTGCACATTTCTAAAATCGTGGTTACCGAATTCTGAATTTATGAGACTATGACAATTTTTAAACATCCAAGAAGTACATATCGTACGCGAAAAATCGAAATTCTGTAAATTCATGAATGCCAGACTTTCGCATGCGAAAAACATACCATTCATAAATTCTACATTTGTTGTGCGGAATGTTGATAAGTCGAGTGTACTCAAACTTTTACATCCAGCAAATATATGGCTCATACTATCTACATTTTCAGTATTAAAATTGCTCACATCTAATTCGAGTAAACTTTCACAATCACAAAACGTTTCCGTCATCGTCGTTACATTTCTTGTATCGAAATTGCTTACATTTAATTTTGGCAATTTTTTACACCCCATAAACATCTGGTGTAAGCTATTTAGTCGCTGGGTATTGAAATTGTCGATTTGTAGTCTTGTCAAGTTTTCGCATCCTTGGAACATTTGCTTCATGTTCCGCACATTACCAGTATTGAAATGATTTAAATCCAGCGATATCAACTGCGTACAATCTTTAAACATATTGCCCATATTTTCAACGTTGCTGGTATCCCAACCGGGTAAGATGATGTTTCTCAAATTTGTACAATACTCAAACATTCCCTGCATATCAGTAACGTTATCTGTTCTGAAATTGAGCAAATTCAGCGTAGTTAACCCAGTGCATCCAAAAAACATTCCTGCCATATTGGTCGCACTTGGAACGAACGATATCCCAGCAAAATCAATGTTTATTAGCGACGACGCGCCGTAGAATAAGCCACAGCTGTCGCGGGGCAATCTGATGTGAGCATTCCCTACTGCTTCAAATCGCAAATCCACACGTATACCTTCTTTGCCCATCAGCGCAAAAGCACCGTGCCTTATTTTTACCGGTCTGCCAGTAACACTGCTCGGAATTACCAAGCGGACTTGCTCATTATTATATTTACGTTCAACCAAAGCTATATGCCGTATTTCATATGTGTCATTCGGCTCAAGTACGTCAAATCTGAAAAAATTATTCTCGTTATTATAATTCTCACCTAACGTTACAGTCGTTGCGCTGACCACACACACGCACGGAACCGCAGCGCTCACTACTTTTCCCATAAAGTTCATCAGAACCTCTCTTTCGATAATCCTCTTCCCATATATTTCAAGTATACCACGTCTTCGTGCATATCGCAAGGAAGGGAGTATCGAAAAATCGATGCTTTATATTGCTTTATTACAGCGTTCGCATAGATTTACTGAGCCGTATTCCGTATTGTTGGGTGCAACATCTGTACTGATTTTCCAGCACCGGTCGCACTTGAGACCCGAAATCTTCTTAACAACCACTCCAATATTCATACCATCGTTGATATGAGCGTTAGCCGGAGTCTGGGCATTTATGAGCGTTGCTTTCGACACTATAGCTAATTCAGAAATATCTGCCACCTCAAGCATCTTTAACGTTTCCAAATCACTCACATATATATTCACTTCGCATTCCAGACTTGAGCCGACGGTCTTCGCAGCGCGTTCTACCTCTATCGCTTCGGTTATCGTCTTTCGGATTGATTGTAGTTCTGCCCATTTCGCCTCCAGTTCAGTATCTTTCCACTCAGACGGAATGGTCGGGAATGCGCCAAGGTGTATGCTGCCAGCGCTCGGGTCGTAGGCTTTCCAGGCTTCCTCTGCGGTAAACGACAGAACCGGAGCTAGCCAATGCGCCAGGCAGACGAACACCTCCGTCATCACGTCAAGGCAGGCTATGCGCTTCGGGTCGTCCGGACGGTCGCAGTACACTGTGTCCTTCCGAATGTCAAAATAGAACGCCGACAAATCATTGGAACAAAAGTTGTGCAGCTCAGTATAAAACTTGTTGAAATCGAGCTCTTTTATAGATTTTCGCAGCAATACATCCAGGTCGTATAACTTTGACAATATATACCGCTCCAGCTCTGGCATCTCAGCCTTCGAGAATGTTTCACGTGAAACATTTCGCCTCATAGTTGTGTCCGAGATTACCCCGAGCAGGTACCGTAACGTATTTCTATACCTACGGTATACATCCTGTTGACGTTTTAATATTTCATTTCCAATTCGCATGTCTTCCGAATAATCGGAATTTACACACCACAGACGCAGAATGTCCACCCCGAGTTTGCCACCTATGTCCTCAGGCGATACGACATTTCCAAGCGATTTCGACATTTTCCGCCCATCCTTGTCAAGGACGAAACCGTGTGTCGCCACCTGCTTGTATGGCGCCTTACCAGTCGTACATACCGCCTCTACCAAAGCGGACTGGAACCACCCACGATGCTGATCTGAACCTTCGAAGTACAGGTCTGCGGGATGCTTCATATTTTCATTATTTTCCAGCACGTAATGGTGCGTACAAGCGCTATCGAACCACACTTCTAAAGTGTCGGATACTTGCGTATAATCATCAGGATTATACTTATTACCCAGGAAATACGACGCAGGCTTTGTCCGCCACGCCTCAATGCCCTCGCTGCGTATCGTACTCAGAATGCGATTGAAAACCTCGTCGTCCATCAGGACTTCATCGGTCCTCTTGTTGATGAACAACGCAATCGGTACCCCCCACAGGCGCTGCCTCGAAATGCACCAATCCGGACGCTTCTCAACCATCGAACGTATGCGATTGACATACTGCGCCGGGAACCACCGCGTCTTGTCAATTTCGCTCAGAAGCTGGTCTCGTATGCCGTCAATCCCAATAAACCACTGCGTCGTCGTCCTGAAAATCAACGGAGCCTTGGAACGCCAAGAGTGAGGGTAACTGTGCGTGATTTTATACGCATGTACCAAATTTCCAGCTTTGCTCAACTCCTCAATTACATGCGGGTTTACCTTAAAGACATGCTCTCCAGCAAAATATGGCAACGTGGAAACCAAAGTTCCATCAGGATTTACTGTATCTTCTACCGGAAGATTGTATTTTTTACCAAGCAAAAAGTCATCCATACCATGCGCAGGCGCGGTGTGTACCAAACCAGTACCCGCATCCAAAGTGACGTGTGACGCCGGCAACATCGGAACTTTTTGTGAAAAACCAAGGTTTCGCAACGGATGCGCACAGATTACGCCATCTAAAGCCTTACCACTGAATGTATCCAAAACATCATATTCGCTAATCTCCGCTTCCTTGGCAAACGATTGGACTAACTCTTTAGCCACAATCAACTTGTCATTGCCAACTTTGACTATCGCATACTCGAAATCCTCAGAATAAGCTATGGCTTTATTCGCCGGGATTGTCCAAGGCGTCGTCGTCCATATAACCGCAAAACAGCTATTAAAGCGAATGTCCTTTGTCTCAATAACTGGGAACTTGACGTATATTGCATCACTCACTTTGTCCTGGTATTCCAGCTCCGCTTCAGCCAGCGCTGTCTTCTCGACGACCGACCACATTACAGGCTTTTTTCCACGGTATACCAAGCCCTTTTTCAATATTTCAAAAAATTTTTCGCAAATAGTCGCTTCGGAATTTTTGTCCATTGTGCAATACGGATTGTCGAAATCCGCCAGTATCCCAAGCTCCCTGAAACCCTCCTTCTGCTCCTCCATCCAGTGCTTTGCGAACTCACGACACTTCGCCATAAACTCAGCGACCGGAACTTCCTCGCGCTTTTTGCCCTGTTTCAGGTAACTTTCCTCGATTTTCCACTCGATCGGCAAACCGTGACAGTCCCAACCAAAAACCAGCGGCGCAGCGTACCCCAACATCTGGTATGACTTTGCTATGACATCTTTTAATATACCATTCATTGCATGCCCGATATGGATTTTGCCATTCGCATATGGAGGACCAGAATGCAAGATGAATTTCTCGCGATTTTTCGACGCTTTGCGCAGCTTCTCGTATATCCCCTCGTTTTTCCACTCCTCGACCATCTGCGGCTCTTTATTCGCTAAATCGCCTCTCATCGGGAAGCTGGTCTTCGGAAGAAAAACCGTATCCTTTAATTGCTTTTGTTCTGACATAATACTCTCCTATTCTTCAGCCGACTTTCCAAGAATATGCACATGCATGTGCATCACCGATTGCGGTTCCGGGAAATCCGGCGTCGTAAACTTGCCTGCATTGGATATTATCTTAAATCCATACTTCTCAAGTCGCATAATCTTTACCACTTCAGAAATCCCACGATTAAATTCGAGAATTTCTGTATCACTTGCATTTAATGCAAAATCATTGTAATCAATATACATCCCTTTCGGGATTACAAGAATATGCACCGGGGCTTTGGGCGCTATGTCGTGAAAAGCTATGAAATGCTCGCCTTCCAAGACTATATTTGCCTTTACCTCTTTGTTTATTATTTTATAAAAAATGTTATTCGTATCATACTGTTGCATATTTCTCTCCATCTCTAAATCTTCACTATATCCTCACTATCGCGGAGCCCCAGGTCAAACCAGCGCCTAATGCAGTAAATAACAAGGTGTTACCTGACTTCACCGTGCCCCCATCCATAGCATCTTTTAGCGCTAAAGGTATTGAGGCTGATGACGTGTTCGCGTGCTCCTGCGTCGTTATGATGACCTTTTCAAGCGGGAAATCGCGCATCTTGCACATCGATTCCAGTATACGGCGGTTCGCCTGATGCGGAATAATCCAATCGATGTCGTCAATGGTCATACCGCTCTCCGCCAGGATTTCATTCATCGACATAGCCATATAATCTATCGCATATTTAAAAACCGTCCTGCCTGCCATCGTTATATAACCTCTATTGCCGTTCTGTTCGCCATTGTGGGCTAGTATCGAGTTGTACTTCTCTTCCTCGCCATTTGCGTATAACTTTGTTGCTATTACTCCTGTATTGTCATCTTCTGTCTGTTCGAGCAACATCGCACCAGCGCCATCTCCGAAAAGTACACAAGTCGACCTGTCAGTCCAGTCGACAAATTTCGTTATTGTTTCGGATGCTATTAGTAAAACCTTACGTAACTTCATCGCCTTCATCATACTGTCGGCAACCGCTAATGCGTATATGAAGCCAGCGCATGCCGCGTTTACATCAAATGCAAATGCCCTATAAGCACCGATAGCTCCCTGGACTTTGCAAGCACATGACGGAAACCGCGTATCACCAGTCGTTGTCGAAACGATTATTGCATCAACACTCATTGGGTCTACATCAGCTTGCTGCATCAATTTTGTCGTCGCATTTATAGCTAACGTCGAAGTTAACTCTTCGTCTGAAGATACGTGTCGGCTTTCAATGCCAGTACGCGTGTATATCCACTCATGTGAAGTGTCCAACGACTTCGACAAATCATCATTTGTCACAACTTTCTCGGGCAAATACGTCGCAATGCTAGTTATCTTCGTTCTCATCAGCGTTTCCTTTTTCGATTTCCGAAATCATCTTCTCGATATTGCTAACAAACCCAGATTTTGCCAATTTCACCACCACGGATATTGCATTTGCAAACCCAACTGCATCAGAATTTCCATGGCTTTTTATAGAAATTTTCTTCAATCCGACCAGTGGCGCACCGTTGTGATGCCTCGGGTCTATCGCATCCTTCATAGTTTTTATAGCGCTGCGACAAAACAAGTACCCGATTTTACTCATCAAACTCGACGAAAAACCAGCCTTTAGCGTATGCGCAATGTATCGTATCGTACCTTCCATAGTCTTCAGGGATACATTGCCAGTAAAGCCGTCGGTCACTATGACATCCGCCGTACCCTTGGCGATGTCCGTACCCTCGACAAATCCAATAAAGTTCAACCCCTGTGCATTTGCGAGAAGCTCATACGCCTCTTCCAGCGCGTCCGTACCTTTCGTCCGCTCAGTACCTATGTTCAATAGCCCGATACGCGGATTGTCGATTTGCTGCAAAACCCGCGAAACCGCTTTGCCCATTATAGCGAACTGGAGCAATTTCGTCGGCGAACAATCGGTATTCGCCCCCAGATCAAGCATCACAGTGCTGTTCACAATGTTCGGAATAATGCTCACTATTGCCGGTCTATCGATGCCGTCAATCGTTCCAATCAACATTTTGGAAAGCGCCATATATGCACCGGTATTGCCAGATGACACGACCGCATCGGCATTGCCCTGTGCGACCCAGGATATTGCTTCGAACATACTCGTTCCGCGCCCTGCCTTTATAGCTTTCGCGGGCTTCTCAGTAGCAGAAATTACATTCGTTCCGGTATCGTGGATTTCACAATTTGTTTTTTGCACAAACTTCGACAAAGTTGCTTTATCGCCAAACAAATCAAAAACCACATCACTACAATCGTGGGTGTTCCTATACAAAGACAAACCAGAGACTGTGGCTTCGACCCCCAAGTCTCCTCCCATCATATCTAATGCAATTCTAAACACCGTTTCTCAGCTTTACTTGTCCGTCACTCGTCAGATATATTCGCAACTTTCGTATTACGCCCAGCGTACGTATTGCAAAATTTGCACACATTGTGGGGCACAACCGCCTTGCCACAATTGCTACAAATCACCACGTTTGCCGGCGTATCGAAATCATGCGCCCGACGCATCCCGCGCCGCGACTTCGACGTCTTCTTCTTCGGAACTGCCATTTCCAAACCAAAAATCTCAATAACCGTAACGATACTGCCACAAAACCGCACTGCGGTCAAGTAGGGGTTCGGAGCGGGATTTTTCAATGTCCACGTGGGGTAAAATGTTGAAAACGGCTTAAAAAACGTTAAAAGAGGTGTTGCTTCGTACCTTTTTACTTCGCAATTCCAATCGCTCCTAAATGCTAAATCGCCCTTCTCCCTGCCAAATTTCAAGGATCTGTAGTAATCATTCCGGTCAAAGTCGAGGAGCTTTTTTGCCATAAGCACTTCTATCTTGTTACAAATGGCATCCTCCAAAAGTTGCTCCGTTTCTAGCAATTTATCCCTCGGGCAAACTGGGAAACAAGGGAAAGGATTTAAGCGCGGCTCCGACATTCCCGGAATTACGCACTTCTGTAACTCGGGTCTCAAATCGTCCAACACATCCTCTATCGGGCGCTGCCAAAACGCAGACGGGTAAAAATAGTCCCCTCGCAGCGCTTCGACATCAACATCGCGATACTTCGCCCAGCGCTGATACACCTCGTTAACTTTTTCCATGTCATATTCTTGGCTTTCCACGGTCATCGCAGCGAAAGAACCTTCCAACGAAACCACATCCAAAGCGACCAGAAACCAGGTTTTCATAAAGCTATCTCCTTCGTAATCCCACCGTTTCAGGCTTCCATATTTTCGTGTGCTCTGTCAACAAACATTTTTCTTAACCTCGGATTAAACACACAAATTGCTTGTGAGCTCCATTTCTTTCGCGTTGATAACTCAATTATGTTGAGGTTTTTTATCTGTTCTCCCGGAAAACCTTGACGTTTTTTGTTCTGTCGCGTTTGAAGATTAGACCGGAGATGTTCATTGCTGTAAAGTTACTTATACATATATTTTCGGCAAGTCGTTGCAGTAGCGAATATGACACTATATGATTTTTATTTGCAGACATTTTGTGAATGACCTTTTCCAAAACACGGATACGTAATTCCAAACGAAGTTTTTTGTACTTTTGAATATTTATATATTCTCCATCAAACAATTCTGACAAATATGTATTCGCCATTTCACCCAAACAATCATTTGCATTTTGCAGCCGTTCTATTGTTTTGTTTATATTATCTATACCTAATCCATACTTGCACGATAATTCGTTATACGCTTTTCGCCACCGGACACGCTCGTATATATCTTGATTATTCGACGGGTCTTTCACGTAATCCGTTATACCAAAACGCTGTTTTAAAGTTTCTTTTATGTCCTCGGGCGAAAAGTGCAATAACGGACGAGCTAAAAGTATGTCCTTGAATTTTGAAACAGGTTGTATTGATGCCAACCCTTTAAGCGCTGAGCCACGGGATAACCGCATAAAAAATGTCTCCCACTGGTCTAGCGCGTGATGAGCCGTCATCAAAATGTTTGCCCCGGTTTCTTGGCAGTATTGGTACAAAAATTCGTACCGAGCTTTGCGCGCTTTTTGCTCGATGCTGCCGGTAATTTCCTCTGAATGTTCCCAAGTAAATACTTTATAATTTATCGAATTTTGCTTTAATATCTCGATTGTAGGAAGTATCTCAGTCGAAGATTCGGGGCGCAACTTGTGGTCTACGATGCACGCATACAAGTTTATGTCACGACATTTCGCGTATTCGTGAGATAGCAAGGTTAGACATAGGCTGTCGGCGCCTCCTGACAGTCCGACAACCCAAGTTTTTCCAGTGAAACCCAATTTTTTTATCGTATCCGCAAATAATTCTTCTGTTATTATCACTGTTCTAGTAACTTCCTTATGTTTTCGACCGTAAAGCCGAACTTTTCAAACAAAGCAGCGGATGTTCCGGATTCCCCGAATTGAGTAATTCCCAAAATAACATCGTCTTCTCGCGTTTTATACGTGTACCAAATATCTGGAGAACCAGCTTCTATGAACAATTTGCGTCCGGACAATATGGAGTTCTTATACTCCTCCGTTTGCTTGTCGAATAATTCTAGACACGGCGCGGAAACCACCCGAATATCAAAGTTTTTCAGCTCATTTTTTGCATTCATCGCCAGCGTTACCTCAGAACCAGTCGCGATTATGGTTATTTTCTTGCAGCCATTATTGGCAAACCCCACTAACTCATACATACCCTTTCCGCAAAGGTTATTGTCTGTATGCGTATCTCTGACGTTCCCGACTTTCTGGCGCGACAAAACCAATGCTGTCGGCGTCTTTCGATTTAACACAGCCAATTCAATACATTCCGCAACTTCGACATCGCACGACGGTCGCATTACGTTCAAATTCGGCGTCAAACGCAATGAAGACAGCTGTTCGATGGGTTGGTGCGTGACGCCATCTTCGCCAACCGCTATGGAATCGTGCGTCAAAACGAATATTGGCGCAATTCCCATAAGCGCTGCATTTCTAATCGCCGGACGCATATAATCGCTGAAAACCAGGTACGTGCCGCCGTACGGTATAAAGCCCTCGATGGCAAGCCCGTTCATAGCGCAGCCCATCGCGTGCTCGCGGATACTATAGTTTATGTAATTGCCGCTAAAATCTGGTGATGCGAAAACCTTGTTGTGCTCAGAAATCGTAGAAGTGGAATGCGACAAGTCCGCAGCTCCTCCGATAATATTCGGGAAATGCTGGCATAACTCGCCAAAAACAATTCCGCAAGGTTCACGGGTCGATGTTGCGGCTGGAGATTGTATAAAGTCATTTTTTATTTTGTTTATAATTTTGTGTAACTTATCTTTATCGACTTCATACTCATCTGCTCTTGTCACAACTTCGAACTTCTCCCGTTTCCACAAAATCTCATTAGGTATTTCAAACGGCGTTTCTGAAAATCCGAAACTTTTTCTAAATTTTTTTGCATCTTCTTTTGAAATAAATCTGCTATGACAGGCATTTGTTCCGCATTTCTCCGCCGGGTACCCAATTTTAGTTTTAAATGCGACGAAAGCTGGCTTTTTCCCGTGCTGCGCCATTTTCAATGCACTTCTAATTTCGTCATAGTTATGTCCATCCGCCTCAATAACCTCAAAGCCATATGCACTAAATCTGGTAACATCCGGAGTAGTAAAATCCGAAGCAAAGCCATCAACAACGACATTGTTATTGTCGAAGAGCACAACGAGATTGTCTAAATTCAGCTTCGACGCCAATGCCATAGCCTCATGCGAAACGCCTTCCATCAGGCACCCGTCGCCTGTTATGACGTATACCTTGCTTTTCAGTCCTTTTTTCTTCAGTGCTATTGCAAACCCAACGGCAGTCGCTATGCCTTGTCCCAAAGCGCCGGTAGTCATCTCGACACCGATACTTTTATCCAGCTTCGGATGCCCCTGACAACGAGCGCCAAGTTTCCTGAAATTCCTCAAATCGTCCAGGGAAAGCGGTGTCTTTTGCGTCAAATATATTGCCGCATACAGCATCGGGCTAGCGTGCCCGGCGGACAGTATCATCCTGTCCCTATCCGGTTTTCCAGGAGCGAAATCGATTATTTCATTGAAAAGCACCGACATAACATCTGCAAATCCAAGCGGCGTGCCCTGATGCCCAGAATTCGCCTCATTGACCATGTCTATCGATAACGCACGTATTGCATTTGCAAAATTTCTCAGAAACTCACTCTGCTTTGTATCCATTTGTCCCCACAAATCCTACCTTCTTGCGCTATTCTACCACATCGCTAACGACGATCCGCTCGCTGGTCTCGTAGTACGCGACCGGGACGTCTATTCCAATAGAAAAAATGTATATACCCCACACCGTCACTAAAAACATTATGGTTACCCAAATTAGTTTTATAAACAAGCGACCTCTTGCATTATTTTATTTATGACAACGGACTTATTGTCCGCAAACACCAGGTCAATCATATTATTCGCAATGCCCGGAAATATTCGCGATTGCATCGCAGTCAACTCATCTTTATAAAACGGAGATAAAACGTAATCCGCAACTTGCGACTTCTCCAAAGGACGCCCTATACCTATTTTTATGTGCCAATAATCGCGCCCAATGACCTTTTCGATATCCCGCAAACCGTTGTGCCCACCATTACTCCCGCCGAACTTTATCCGCACCTGCAACGGTCTTAAATCCAAATCATCCTGAATTACAAAAACGTCTTTCGCCTCAATCTTGTAATAAGACGCCAGCTGCGACACCGCACGTCCTGAACTATTCATATAAGTTTGGGGCTTTTGTATGAAAATCTTCGCATTTCCATCGAAGGATTTCTCGGTATATACCGAATCGAACTTCTCGCGGAAATCGGGAAACCCAAGTTCATACGCCAGGTAATCCGCCAATATAAAACCAACGTTATGCCGCGTATAGGCGTAATCCAAGCCCGGATTTCCCAATCCCACAATCAGAAACATTACGCCGTCTTCTTCGCATTATCCGCTGGCGTTTCAGTCTTCGTTTCCGCAGCCGGCTCTGCATTCTCCGTCGTGGTCTCCTCCTCAGTCATCTTCGCAGCAACTATTGTCGCTATAACCGCGTCTCTTTCCGCATTAACTGGAGTGACCCCTTCCGGCAAGTCCAACTTGTCTAAAGCAAATCCATCTCCGATATCTTTTCCCGTCAAATCAAGTGTAAACTTCTCAGGAATTGCGTCAGGCGAGCAGAAACACTCCAACTTGTGAACAACAACGTTGACAACACCGCCTTTTTTAATTCCAGGAGATTTATCTTCATTGATAAATTCAATTGCAATACTAACTTTCACCTTCGAATTCTTGGATATCCGCAAGAAATCGATATGCACAGGGCGGTCACTCACAGGGTCGAATTCCACCTGTTTCGGCAAAAACTTCTCTAATTTCCCGCCTATTTTCGCTTCAATGACATGCCCCAAAAACGCGCTTGAATAGCACTCAGCCACGAGCTCTTTCTCGCCAACAGAAACCAACACCGGCGACTTGCCATCGCCATATACCACTCCCGGGACGTACCCTTCGTGCCTCAATTTCCGCGTATTCTTCTTCCCTGATGAGTTTCTCTCAGCCACAACCAAACTACTCGCCATTGTTGTCCTTGTTCCATAAAAAATCTAATATCTGCTCACAACATTATACCTGTTCCTTCAACGAGAGTAAAGGAAGGTTTCTAAACGATTAGAAGCATTCATAACTTGAAATTTTATGTGAGATGAATTGTTTTGTTACACGGAGATGTAATTTTTATAAAGTTACATTTATTAGGCTAAAATTTAGCAAAATACTTGAGTAATACTCTGTTTCGCTCGTATTTTCGTGTTGTTTGTGAATTATAAAAAATTCAAATAGGCAAATGCTTACATGACATTTCAGAAACTATAGTACAATTTTTATGAAAAGCTGATCCGAGGTGTTAGATATGAGAGTAAGGTTTGTTGCTTTGTTTCTAGCCATGGTTTTTGCATTTGGTGAAAATACTGCCTTTGCCGTGGAGAATGCTTCTCAGGGGATTTCAGCATCGGAGGATGAAGGATGGTCGTTTGATGATTCGCCTTTGGCTGAAGATGAGCTTGATAATGTGTATGATCCTTTCGAACCATTTAATAGGTTGATGTTTAAAATTAACGGTGCCATTGATAAAGCGTTTTTGATCCCGCTTTCAACGATGTACAAGCATGCTGTGCCTAATTTTTTACAGATTGGCATATCTAACTTCGTGAGCAACTTTTTTTCACCCATAGATTTGATTAACTTCGTGCTACAAGGTGATCCAGAATATGTCGTGAAAACTACTTTTCGTTTCATCATAAATACTTTTCTTGGATTTTTTGGTACTGTCGATGTTGCTTCAAAGATGGGGATTGATAAGAAAAATACCAATCTTGGTGATACTTTCAAAAAGTGGGGAGTCAAGGCGGGACCTTACTTGGTATTGCCGATTTTGGGACCTGGTAGCTTTAGGTCTGGAGTTGGTAGCGTCATGCAGCTTCCGATAGACCCGATAGCCCAAGTTTCCTTGCACCATTGGAAAAAGAACACAAGGCGTCGGCTGTACTATTGCATATATGGGGCAAGGGTAATTGTGAAACGCGCGAGCCTTCTCGATATAATGTTTGAGATGGAGGAAACCTCGGAGGATATGTATGTCACAACGCGGAATGCCCTGATGTCGATGGAGAACTAATATGACGGGCAGTACTGTCCTTTTAATTTCTGTTTCTTTATTTTTTATCGGTTTTGTAGGCGTATTTAAGCAATACAGCATTGTGCGAGCTTTGATTTCATTAGAAACAATGATTTTGGCATCAGTGTTTAACTTTTGTTATCCCTTGCTGGATGATGGTTTTTTTATGGCGTTAATATTCGTTATTTTGGGCGGAATAACCATAAGCATTATATATGCAATTTATACAATTCAGATCAAAGAAGACAATAGCAAAATTTTGGATGAGGAATAAAATGCTTGAATTATTACCGCTAGGTTTATTGCTTTCCTCAGGAGTGGGGACGGTAATATCAAAGCGTTTATGGGTAGGAAAAATTGGGGTGGTATGTTCGGTATTGCTATTTGTATTACAGTTATTTTTTAAGCAAAATTGTTTGAAATTTAATTGGTTTAATTTTATTGATTACGAATTTAATTTTTCTTTTAATTTTGGGCAAATTGAAATTTTGCTTTGTCTAATAATAAATATTATTTTGATTTGTTTGTATTACACGATACCCGCCCTTTCGTTTGAAAAAGATGTACAGCGAAAATTTGGTATTTTGAATATTTTTATATTTTTTATGTGTATCGCGATTTTATCAAATAATATTTTTCAATTTTACATATCCGTAGAAGCGTTAGGATTGATATCAGCGTTTTTAGTTAGCGTTGAAAGAAATGCTGAAGAAAAGGCTACAAGAGTTTTTGTATTTAATAAATTTGCAAGTATTTTGTTTTTAATAGGAATAGCGTTATTAGTAACTGAAACGAAAAGTTTCGAAATATCTGAAATATGTCAAAAAGGGTTGCCTGTATTACCGGCAGGTTTGTTACTGATCGCTTGTTTTTGCAAGGGAGCGCAAATGCCTTTTTCATATTGGCTAATCGATGCAGTAAAAGCCAATATTCTCGCGTCTATTCTAATTCATGCTGGAACGATTGTCACTATTGGTATAATTTTTATAGCAAAATTTCATTTTATATTTGGGCAATTTCTAATTTTAAAGCAAGCAATGATTGTTGTAGGGGTATTAACTCCTTTGTGGATGGGATGTTGTGCTTTGGCTCACAGTAACATAAAAAAGACCATCGCGTGTCTTACTGCATCTTCCGCCGGAGTGATGTTTATAAGTTGTGGGTTAGGTGCGTACTCAACTGCAATATTATATCTGATATGTCACGCATTTTTTAAATCTATGCTATTCCTGGCGTTTGCGTATTTGATAGCTGCAATGTCGGGCGAAAAGAATATACATTGTATGGGCAACGTTGCAAAGGTAGCGCCAAAGGTTGCTGATGTCATTTGGATATCATTTTTGTTTGCTTCGGGATTTCCATTTTTAGCTGAATTTTTCTCTAAGGTGGCGTTATCTTCGGTTTTGCAAAGTTCGAGTTCTGAACTTCTTGCTGCTGGGATAACTGCGGTGAGTTTGCTGAATGTAGTAGCAATTTTTAGGATGATTATGAAGTCGCTCTACGGTGAACAGAGATCTGACGAAATGACATTCTCCAGGGCATCGAAATCTAACGAATTTAACTTTAAGCCATTTTGGATATTAGCAACAATTACACTTTTTTTGTCATTTGCAATATGGGATATTTACAAACATGGGGTTTTAGGATTTGGAGACGTTGGGGTGAGTTACAATACAGATAATTATTTGCGCGATTCGCTATATAGCTTGTTCCAAATTATTATCGCTATTTTCACAGTTATTGTTTTCGATAAATGGATACAAAATCGTTTCTTCGATAAGATTGCACTTTTGTTGAGACAGCACAAAGGGGTCGAAATGTGTGCTACAGCGGTAATGGCATTAGTTACAAAGTGCGCGAAGGGATTTAATTCGTTACAACAGAGGATTGCATATATAGAAAATATTGAAACCTTCAAAGTGGTGCATCGTGCTGGTACTTTTCTAAAAAGTATGCATAAAAACCGCTTTCAGTATCATATTTCTTGGGTTTTATTTGGGGTAGTGTCATGTATAATAATTGGTATTTTTAACGGGATTACGCGCTAATGTTCGGATTACCACTCGCGACAATAATAACGATAATTCCGTTTATCGGAATGCTGTTTGTTGCGATTACGGATGAGAAAAACGTTCTGGGCGTAAAGTCCGTTTCTTTATGGACAACGTCATTCGCGCTTTGCTTCTCATTGATCGTCGCGGGTGCATTCGATTGTTCCGCCAAAACGATAACCGAAGAAGTCGCAATTTTTAACAAAAGTCCGGTGGGGTACAGAGTTGGTATTGATGCGTTTTCAGCAATGTTCGTTCCGATAATTTGCCTCATTTGTTTCGCTTGCATCCTTTGGGTAACTCGGCATAAAACGAAAAAGATATTTTATATATCAATCTTGCTTTTCGAAACATTAGCGATTGGCGCATTTTATGCTTGGGATTTGTTTTTGCTTTTTGTCTTTACCGAGGCTTCCACAATTCCTTTGTTTATCCTGATGTCGCAACAAAAGGAGCATTCCACTGATGCGATTTTGCACTTTATGATGTATACAATGCTGAGTGCGATGTTGATACTAACTGCGTTCATTTTAATATACCTCGAAACGCACACAACGAACATAAAAGAGATACACGAAATTGGCGTAAAAAATACCTGGGTGTTTTGGCTTTTAGCTATCGGAATTGGTATAAAGATGCCGATTTTTCCTTTTTATAGTTGGCTGCCGATTGCGCATGTGAAATCTCAGACAGTTTGTTCCGTTTTGCTAGCGTCGATTGTTTTGAAATTCAGCTCGCTCTTGATTATTCGATTTATGCAGCCTTTGTTTATGGGAACACTGAAAGAAAATGTCCAGATAGTCGTTTTTGTGATTATATTGAGCATTGTTTTTGCGACGTCTCAGCTTCTGTTTCAAAAGGATATAAAATCGATATTCGCGCACTTCTCGATAATTCACCTAAACTCGGCTTTTCTAATTTTGCTTGGCGAAATGAGATGCAATGGATTTACTTTTGCAGTTATGGGGCATAGTTTACTTATGCCGATTTTGTTTTTTACTTCGCATATAATCGAGAAGGTTTATAACACAAGGCAAATTGACCAAATTAAGTTAGCAAACAATGTTCCCATAAGTGTAAAGGTCCTCGCATTCGGAGCATTTTTTTGTTTAATTTCGGCGCCGTTTACCTGGGGATTTGTTTCTGAGATTTTGACATTTCAGTCCATCTCAAAAATTTCAATTATATGGGCTCTGTGCCTTGGTTCCTTGACGCTTATTTCAGCTACTTACGCCATATACGTTTACAACAGCACTTTTGCATTTTGGAAAAATTCGGATGGTGAAGTTTATGCCTTGGATATACAGAAGAAATTTGCGCTATTTGTGTTGTACGCAATCACGTTACTCATAGGCATATTCCCGAAAATCGTTTTGCTTTAAAGGAGGTAGCATATGCGATTTATTGACTTAGGACTAACAAAATATCCGATAGCTTTAATTGATATGGATATCGCTGTGAAAAATGTCATATACGGCGAGGACGAATGTATATTTTTCACGCAGCACGAAGCGTTATTTTCTGCAGGGAAAAGTTTCGAAAAAAGAGATTTCATAAAAATGCCACATTGCCCAATTTACTACCCCAACAGAGGGGGCAGAATTACGGTGCATTCTCCAGGACAATTAGTCATATATCCCATCATTAACCTGAAGAAGCGGAACATCAATATTCACGATTATGTGACGCTATTAGAAAATTGGATTATCGCAGTTTTAAAAGATTTCGGAATTGTAGGAAAAACCTCCGACAAAGGCGTCGGCGTCTGGGTCAATAACGCTAACAACACAGACGCCAAAATCGGCTTTATCGGAATACATGTCACTCACGGAGTAACATCGCATGGACTTTGTGTCAATATTTCCAATGATTTGTCATTTTTCGAGTTCATCGTGCCCTGCGGCTTGTCTAATATCACAGTTTCGTCCATCTCCAAACTTGGCATCATCGAGTCCATCGAGGACGTTGTGTCGTCCTTCAAACGCCATTGCCCTTTCTCATCTTTGACAATTCCAGGAACATGAGGAGTTAACCACTTCTCCTCCTTTATTAGGTAGTCTATCCTAAGCTTTTCCTTATCTTCGAAAAAGAGCTTGACCTGAGGCAATTTACTCGCCCTCGTATAGTGTATTCCTATGTAATTTATGCCTTTCTCCTTTGCGTAGTCTTTCACATCTTTTAGGTTTCGCGCACTATCATCCATAAATATTATGGTGTCAGGCTTGTAATTTGCATACTTCAGGAACAGGTCGAGCGCAGTACTCTTCTTTTCAGGATTGGTATACATAATTCCATTGGCATAATACAGCGACTTTTTCAGCGACGGTTCATTAAAGGTGTGGGGCTCAGTTTTTTCCCAATCCACTGCGAAGTCGTAGCCGAAATTCCTCAGTTCCTTGTCGTATATATCGTGTGACCATCCGTAGTTTCCCAAGCTCTCATTTCTCTTCGCTGTTATCACGAGGCATTTTATTCCTTCCTTTTGTACTTCTTTAACCAACTGTGGCATCTCAGTATCAACCAGCATTTTTATGTGTTGTTTGTATATTATGCTTTTGTAAAGTCCCATTTTCGCGCTCGTTTCAGTGTCTTTATTTATTGCTGCTACGAATAGTTTGTTCCAGTTGGGTGAATAGCAATTACCACATTCGTTTCCAATCCTGTGAATTAACACCCCTTCGCAATCAAACAAAAAGAGTGTTTTTTCGGGGTTATACCAAGGTTGGTTTATAACCTGTGTCTTCAATATGTCCCGTATACCATTTATGGTACTCGCCTCGTATCCTTTATGGTATATCAAGTTTTCCGAAGCGCACACGCACGACGTTAACAGCAACGCCACTGTTGCTTTGCATATTCTCTTATTCATTATTCTGCTCCTTTCTCTTCATTCACACTTTCTGTCTTCGCATCTTGCTTATCCTCAATGGTATTTGCATTATCTTCTTTGGGCGGCTGATTTTCTTCATCGCTTAATTTTCTCAAATATTCCTCCGGGTCGTTTTGTATCTCATCGTTTCGCTGGTTCATTTCCTCTTCAGCTTCGGCATCCGTTAAAAACCGCTTATTTTTAACAAGATACTTTAATTGGAAAAATGCTCGTTCATAGCTGAATGGAAAAGTATAAGGGAACTCCTTTGCTTTCGTATATTCGTATCCCATGAACTTTATTCCTGTGTGCAGGCAAAATTCATTTAAGTCGATAAGGTTTATTATTTGATCATCTATACATACGATTTTATCCGGCACGTATTTTGCATATTTGAGAAATGATGCAAGTGCTTCGCTTTTTGATTTCGGTAATGAGGTTAGTATTCCTCTATCGTAGTACGGTGATTGCTCCTCCTTGCCGAACCACTTCGGAGGAAAATCAAAGGATCCGGAAAAATCTATTCCGAGTTTCATTAGTTTTTCCCGTCTCATATCTATTAGCATCTCATTGTACATTTTTTTATTTTCAATAGCTGTGATGGCGATTATCTTTACACGTTTTTCCTTTTCACCTTTCTCTTTGATATATTTTATGAAATCTACCCATCCATTATCGAGCAACAATTCTTCCGCAGTTTTGTATGCCAATTCAGCGTAGTAGTCATAGTCTTTTTCATATGATGGATATTTTTTCTCAAATCTATCTTGGATATAGTTCCATTCTTTATCGTATTCATACGCCAATGAGACGTTTGTTTGTCTTACTATTGTTTTATCAATATCGCATATTACCAAAACCTTTTCATTTACCTCCCCAATTGATTGTTTTATTTTTTTAAGTGAATTGGTTTCATTTGTTACGCTTTTTCCAAATATATAGTCTTTTTTGGCTGCTAATTTACTTGCTATTATGTTTGTTTCCGTTGATTTATCTGCTTCTACCTTTATGTCTTCCATCGAACTTGCGCTAAATGCACCAGCGTAAACCGACACCGCAGAAACAAACGTCCACAGCTTTTTATTCATTTAAACTTCCTTTCTTTTTTAGTTACACACATTTAGATGGTGCTGATCCATTTTGTTCGCGCGTATTGTCAAAATGCGCACATCTAACTCCTACACATTTTATATTATTTTTAATCAAATTTGTATAAAATTATTTCAATTAGTGAACCATACTCAGCCACATAAAAAAACACCTGACGATGATTAACCAACGTCAGGCAAATGAAACTTTAGGAAAAATCAGTTTTCTTCCGTGACTTCTTTTTCAAGAATGCCAGTTTGCTCTTGTGCCGTCATAACTCTGACCGAAATATTTACAGATACTTCTGGGTGCAATACAATCCCCACCTGGTAAGTTCCTATAGCCTTTATCGGCGCCGATATCCTAACCTGTCCTTTCGAGATCCTATAACCTTGCACAGACAAACCCTCAACTATATCAGCTGGTCTAACCGAACCAAACAAAAACCCGGAATCGCTCGCTTGCCTTGTCAAAACCACCAAGGTATCTGCCATCTTTGATGCCAATTTCTCGGCTTCTTTTCTAGTGCGCTGATTATTTGCCTCAATTTCGGCTCTCTTGTTTCTGAAATACTCCAGATTAGCTTTCGTAGCTCTTAATGCCTTCTTTTTCGGCAACAAAAAATTCCTAGCAAACCCTAGCTTGACATCTACGACATCCCCGATAACTCCAAGTTTCGCAATTCTCTCCAATAAAACAACTTGCATAACAAAATTATTCTGAACTCACATGCGATCATGATACAACTTTTATGGGCGAAAGTCCAAGAGAATCGTATCTTCACTCATAGTGCGCAAGAGCAGTGCCCCCTGATATTTGTTATGTAGCGTTATCGCTTCTCATGTCACAAGCAGCTGGTATTTAACGCTCATGCATAAACTACCATCTAGCTCAAGCGACAAACCTAGTGTAGAATGGTGCGGTAAGTTGCGCGAGATATAGGTGTATGCAAGCGGTGCAAGGGTTATTGGCGGAAATCGGAGCAGCTCTTCCATTGGCGTTTGCGGTGTGGAGATCTGGGGAGGAAGAGGTTTTTATATCCGACAAATTGCGCTCGATGCTTTCAGCCGACTCCAACACCCCGGACGCCTACACCTTTGTTAAGTTAATGCAACGTAAATTTGGCTCATTTTTAAATGTTGCGGTTGAAAAGATTGTAGCTGGAGCCGATGGTTATTCAAATGTGCTTAGCAATAAAAATGTAGATCTGAAATTAACTCTATACAAAGATATATATCTGTTCACTGCGAATGATAAGAGCACTCAAAATGCCGCACAGGAAATGGAAAAAATCCTCGATGCGCTTCCGGTTTATGTTTGGCAAAAAGACAGAAATTTGCAGATAACATATTGCAATGAGGCTTATGCAAAAGCGGTAGAAAGCAATAAAGAGCAAGCCGTTGCAAATAACGAAAAGCTCATATCGTCGTCGAAACGTGGC
>CACXNL010000006.1:0-17312 GCA_902769055.1 uncultured Pseudomonadota bacterium
CGGGGGGCGACGACACCCTAAACCGGAAACATGAACGAGCCCCCCCCCAAAAAAAAGAGTCAACCGAGTGATTAGAACGAATTCAATGTCCTTCTTAATAGCGACAGAATTAACATAGATAATAAGCAAATAACAGCTCCCGAGCCAAAAGAAGCTGCCTCTCCAAAATATGCAGAAATAAAACCAGCAAAAGTTGTTGCTAAGAATGTTGATATAGAAACAACAATGTAATAAACACCAAAGCCAGTGCCTCGAAATTCTTTGGGACTAAAAGACGAAACCAATATCGAAAACATTGAATCTACGATACCTCGCTGAATACCCCAAAATGCTGCCCCTAAAAAAATCCATAATACGTGATTTGCATACCCAATACACAAATCAGCACAAAATAGTACTGCGAAGCCGAAACATAATAGCTTTATTCGATCCATTCGATCAGACAATTTTCCGGTCGGGAAAGCTGATAGCGTAGTAAAAAGATTAAAAATGATGGTTATTATGAATATGTGCGTTTTTTTCATATTTAAATTTTCGCAAGCATGGAGCGATATAAAAAATTCCCCAAATCTTGCCAACATAAAAACCGCAACAACAATCATCAATAGCCAAAATCGTTTTCCGAGTGACTTGATATCGTGAAGCCTTATTTTCCTTTTGCTTGATTTGCATCCATCAATCGGCTTTTCCTTAACAAAAAACACCAAAATTAAAGTTGCCAAAACGGCAGGGATCGTAGCCAACAGAAACAGAAACTGAAAGTTATCATTCGAAAGTTTCATCACCAGCATCCCGAACATACCACCGAGTGTCGAACCAATAACTGCCAAACTTTGTCTAAGTCCATAACATGCCCCCTTCAATTCTGTCGGAGCTGAATCGGAAATCAGAGCATCTCGCGGACTAGCCTGAATTCCATTCCCTATTCGATCGATTGTGCGAGCAACAAAAATACTTATGATACCCTTTGAAATTGCCATAAGTGGTTTCGAAATTGTTAATAAAACGAAACCGACAACCATAAGCAATTTTCTTTTTCTTAAATAATCGCTAATTACTCCAGAAAAAATTTTTATCGTATTTGCAATACATTCAACTATCGCCTCTATAAGTCCGATGGTAGAAACCGCAACTCCTAGCACGATTTTCAAATACACAGCAACTCCCGATTGTATAACGGAAGTAGACAAATTTATCAGCAACGACGATACCCCGATTGCAAAAATCGTGCCAGGTATCGATTGCTTCAAAAACTGAGAAAACCCAAGGCTTTTCATTGCAATAAGAAAACTTCCTTAAAAGAACATTCTAGGACAAATATCACAAAATGACAACTTACCCCAAATCCGCTATCCAAATGGGATTTTCAGGAAACAACGTACCCCTTCATACAGGAAAAACACTACCTATTTTGGTCGCATCATGTTTTCAAATATCAGTACCAACCACGCAACCTAGCAGTTCCAATTTCGCCTCGAGTAAATCCACTTGGAGCGAAAAAGTTTCTGTGATACCATACAGGATATTGGTATAGCTTGAGAGTTAAGGGCTAGGGAATTATGAATAAGGCTTTGAAATTGGTTTTGCTTTCGGCAGTTGTTGCTACGGCGGGATTTGCCACGTATAAAGTTATAGATAGCAATGAGGCTGAAGATTCAGCTCGTTCTAAGGAAAATAATAAAGAGAAAATTACAGAAGATTCCGGAACTGCTCCTGAAAATGAGAATGTAAAAAAAGAGCCCATATCCGCCGATACTTTAAATTCTCGAGATACAAAAAAAGCAGGAAAGACGATCGTTTTGTTTAAAGACGGGACTACGGTAACTGACGAAGACATAAAGAAGGAATTAGACGAGGTGCCAGAGCAACTCTCAGAAAAGATGTCACTCGCTGAAATCAAGTCCTTTTTGGCTTGGAAGAATGCCTATAAGAAAGTTATGACAGAAGTCGCTCAACGCTCGGGAGTAACGAAATCAAAAGAAATAAGCGACTTAATCGAAAAGAAGAAGAAAATTGCTGCTGGGTTCATGTTGCTAAATGAAAAAGCAGACGGGATGATGACACCCGAAGCACTAAAGGCAAACTACGACAAGGTATGGGATAAGAACTTCAAAGGGACAAAGGAATTTTCGCTAACGGCGGTTACTACTAGCGACAAGGCATTAGCTGACAACATAAAGAAAAAAGGTAGTGATAGAAGTGAGTTCGACCGTATTTTGGATACAAACGCTTCAAAAATAAAGCGGATGGAAATGGATTCACGTCCCCAGGGAATGTTCCCTCAGGAAATAACGAGCGCTGTACTCAAGCAAGGAGCCGGGACGATTGTCGGTCCATTTGAACTAAAAGGCATGTTTATGTTGTTTTATGTGAAATCCATAAATGATGCGAAAAAGCGTGAATTTACATCTGAATTTGCAGAAGAATACAAAAAGGCTGCAAGGAAGGACTTCGTAAAAGCGTACACTGAAACTCTATACAAGAAATACGATGTAAAGGTAAAAGACAGTGATGGGAAGACAGTAGATCCGTTTATGATATTGGCGGAAAAAGATAATAAGAAGCAAAATGAGAAACAGTTGGTGAAATTATCGAAGTTGGCATCGGATGCGGTAATAGCCACATATAAGAGCGGGAGCGTAACCGTAAATGACCTGAAGGAGTTTTATAAAGTCGAGACATTGTTAGATAAAACGTTCGTTGCGATGTCGAAACAATTTGGTATTTCATTGGATAAAGTAATAATATACGCCACGAAACTCATGATGGACGACATTGTGTTGAGGCAAGAGGTGGATGCTACCAACTACACAACGAAGCCGGAAGTGGTGAGTAAGATGCAAGAAGTGGCGGATATAGAGACGCAGCATGCGTACTATAAAGAACGTGTAAAGGTGAAATCAGAGGATATTAAAAAGGCGTATTCTAAATTCATAAAATCGATCCCGGAAGAAGACAAGAACGACAATGAGATCTCGGTAAAGATAGCTCTATATCAAACCCGAGAAGATGCCGCGCTTGATCTTAAAGAGATAGTATCTGGTGGATCTCGGTTCTCGACCATATATAAAGAAAAGCAAAGCAAACATGAAGCAGTTGATCTGGGGTATATTACGAAGAGAGCGACGCCATCTGAACTATGGATGTTACTAAAAACTGGAGCGTCTGGAGCCTGTATAAAGCAGGTAGTTGAATTAAAAGGTTCTCAATTTGGAATACCGGGTAAAGACTTTGCTGTAATATACATAGCCGATCGCCGTCCTATCACCCTGCCTTCGTTATCGAATGATGCTGATAAGGAGTATTTCAAGAGATTAGCCGAAAGGGAGAGAGCAATTGAATTGGCTAAGAGCGCTTTAATAAATGGAATAGAAAAAATTGAAGGAAAGTCAATACACGACTTGATCAAAGCAAATCCTGGATACGTTGAACGAGTAATATCTATTCTTCTTGGGTATGCGGGATAAGAGGCATAAAAAAATGAAGAAGCCAAACGGAGTTGAGCTCGGATACAATTGCGAGCAGTATAGCAACGATTTGAACTTGTGTTCAGACCTGAGCGATATAACTCCGTTGGTTGCTTGTTTTGGTGGAAGTGCAGTACAGGAGAAGGAGCCGTATATTGAGGATGCAAAGGTGTTAGCGCAGCGGTTAGCCGAGGCGGGAATATCGATCATCACAGGCGGCGGTTCCGGCATAATGGATGCCTCTAATAATGGGGCGTACTTGGTAAATCCCAATAAGTCATATGGGCTCCGGGTTAAAACGATACGCGATGAGGTAGATGCCGAAACGAAGTCAATAGATACCAACCGGATTAAGGATTACAACACTCTCTCGATAAGATTGTTGGCTTTGATCAGCTACAGCGACGCAATAGTGTTTTTTCCCGGAGGGTTTGGAACGCTCGATGAGATGTTTTCGTTACTGGTACGCATTAGGGTTGGAATGATGAAACGCATACCCATCTACTTCTATGGGGAAAGATTTTGGACTGGCTTAAAACAGTGGATGATGGCAGAAGTACTGAACATCGGAGCGATAAACAAAGAGGATTTAGAGCTATTTAAGATTGAAGACGATGTGTATGAAATAGCTCAGAAAATAATTGATGAGTTGTGCTGATTTGTAAGGATAAGTCATGAAGATGAAGATAGAAGAAGCAGTTTTTGATAAATTAGCTGAAGTTTTAAAGAAGCATGATTTAAGTGAAATAGAGTATAAGGATAATGATGTTAAGATACGGTTGGGGCGGACGGTAGGCGCCATAAATGAAACCCCACCAGTGGCACCCGTCAAGGCAAAGCAGGAAATCGAAGTTGCAGAGAACACTTCCGAAACGGGAAAGGAAGAACTAGTACCAATAGATTGGAATACTCATTCCGGAGCCGTGAAATCCCCGATGGTCGGGACATGTTACCTCGCTCCGGAACCTGGGGCTCAAAACTTTGTAGCGGTAGGAGACGCAGTGACAAAAGATCAGCCTTTACTGATAATCGAAGCAATGAAAGTTATGAATTTGATAAAATCTCCGACGGATGGCAAGGTAGTGCACATAGCAGTGGAGAATGCGAAGCCGGTGGAGTATGGGCAGCTGTTGGTTGTTATAGAGTAGTGATGTTTAAGAAGGTCTTGATTGCCAATAGGGGAGATATCGCAATAAGGGTTTTGCGAGCTTGTAAAGAAATGGGAATAAAGACTGTCGCGGTGCACTCGATTGCGGATGCTGATTTGATGCACATAAAATTCGCAGATGAAAGCGTTTGCATTGGAGAGGCTCGCTCTGCGGATAGCTACTTGAATATATCTGCAATATTAAGCGCAGCGGAGATAACCGGAGCTGATGCAGTGCACCCTGGCGTTGGTTTTCTGTCAGAAAATGAAAAATTTGCGAATATGGTTGCTGGGCATGGGATGACGTTCATAGGTCCTTCTCCAGAGCATCTGCGCATGATGGGCGACAAAATAGTCGCGAAGAAAACGATGGCTGAGCTGGGAATACCGGTAGTAACAGGCTCTGATGGCGAAGTGAAATCTGTTGATGATGCAATAGAGATCGCTGGAAGGAACGGGTATCCGGTTTTGTTTAAGGCGGCTTCAGGCGGTGGCGGAAAGGGGATGAAGGTCGCCCATACGCCTGATGAAATTCCGAATGCCTATAAAATGGCGAAGGCTGAGGCGAAGGCGAACTTTGGCGATGATAGCGTCTATATGGAGCGTTACCTGGCGCATCCTCGGCATATCGAAATCCAGGTGTTGGCGGATTCCTATGGGAATGTGCTACACTTAGGGGAGCGCGATTGTTCAATACAGCGTAATCATCAAAAGCTTATGGAGGAATCACCATCTGTGGTGTTGACTCCTGAGCAACGTGAAAAGATTGGCGAAGTAGTTAGAAATGCGGTACGGAAACTTGGTTACGTCGGAGTTGGGACGCTGGAGTTTTTGTACGAAGGTGGCGAATTTTTCTTCATGGAAATGAATACGCGCCTGCAAGTCGAGCACAGTGTCAGTGAGGAAATCACTGGTATTGATTTGGTGAAAGAGCAGATAAGAGTAGCTGCCGGAGAAAAGCTGAGTATACGTCAGGGAGATGTGAGGTTTAATGGACACGCAATCGAGTTCAGAATAAATGCGGAAAATCCGGAGACTTTCATGCCGTCGCCTGGCAAGGTGGAAGAGCTGTATTTCCCGGGTGGAAATGGGGTAAGGATCGATTCACACATATATCGAGGCTACGTCATACCGCCGTATTATGACAGCTTGATTGCGAAGATAATCGTACATGCTCCGACGCGCGACGAGTGCTTAGCCAAGGCTAGGTGTGCCCTGGATGAACTTGTCGTGGAGGGGATTTTTACAACGGCGGATTTACACAAAAAGCTGGTGCGAACCCGCGATATAATTGCCGGAGACTTCGATATTCACTGGCTCGAGAATAATTTGGAAAGTTTAACGAAAGGAGAAATAGAATGAATGTAATGACAACGGATTTATTATCCGAGATAGATTTTATAAATCACGGTTTCTTCGACAGTACGGGTGGAGAGAGTACCGGTACGTATGAATCGCTCAACGTCGGAATTGGTCGGGGAGATAATGATGAAAATGTGATAAAAAATCGGACACGAATAGCTGAGTATTTCGGTGTCGCGGTTGAAAATTTGATTATATTAAATCAGAAGCACAGCGACATAGTTCACGTTATTGATGCGAAGAATAAAGAAAAATACCTGTTCAAAACTCCAGGACAGGCACTTCAAAACGAAGGTGATGCAATAATAACAAAAGAAAAGGGGCTTCTTATAAGCGTGAATACCGCCGATTGTGCTCCGATTTTGCTTTGCGATAAGACGTCGAAATATATAGCCGCCATACATGCTGGGTGGCGCGGTTCTAATGGGAAAATCATTGAGAATACGATAGAAAAGATGAAATCACTGGGTTGTAAAGACATTGTCGCTAGTATTGGTCCTTGTCTGCAACGTATTCACTTTGAGATACAGAGTGATATCGATTTCCAAATCGACAGAAAATACGTGTCATATGATGAGGAGAGAACGTTGTTTGATATGCAACTGCAGGTTCTCGAAAAACTTATGCGCAATGGAGTAAAGACTGTGTCGAAGCTGAATGTAGACACTTATTCGAACGTGAACTTCTTCAGCAGACGCCGTATTGGCGAGAACACAGGTGTACAGTTCTCCGGAATTATTATAAAGGAGTAAAACATGAACAATATGCAACAAATTATGGCACGTGCTCAGAAGCTGCAGGCAAAAGTAAATGAGGCTCAGAAAAGGTTGGAAAAGGAGGAGGTGACGGGTACGGCGGGCGCTGGCTCTGTTAGCCTCGTGTTAAGTCTAAAAGGTGAATTGAAATCGATAACCCTGGATAAGGATGTGGTTAATCAAGATGAAAAGGAGATTCTCGAGGATTTGATACTGGTCGCATTTAAAGATGCTAAAGCGAAGGCTGACGAAAAATATAATACGGGACTGAAGGAAGCTACTGCCGGGCTCAACATCCCAGGATTTTAAATCTATATAATGTTTTTTGTAGGATTTTATCAGTTACTGCGCAACATTGTTGCTAACTCCGGAACCGAGAAACAAGAACTATTGAGTTGCCCGTCTCTGGATGTATGTTGCGGCGCAACCTTTGTTGCTGTAAGGAACTGTATTCTAGGAAACAACCATTGCTTTCCATCGCCGAATAGTTTTTCGGTTACGATGCTTGACAATCCTCCCCACACTCCTTCTTCGATAAATATAATCTTTTCGTGTGTCTCAGCGTAATGGTAAAATGTATCGAAGTCGAATGGCTGTATAAATCTGACATCTATTATCGTCGGATGTTTTCCTGAAATCGTAACTGCCTTAAGTACCGTATCAAGCATATCGCCAACCGAAACTATAAGCGTCATAGTCCCCTCAACGATAATCCGATTTTTCAGCGTAAATTCAGAACTCGGTTTTATATCGGTCGCCTCAGCTTTTGGAAACCTTATTGCTACCGGCGCTTCGTCGTACTCGGATGCGAATTTCACCATATTCTCAAGTTCAGTCCTGCCCGAAGGCGCCATAATCGCAAAATTCGGGAAATTTTGCAGCATCGAAATGTCGTATAGTCCCGCGTGCGTCTTCCCATCCGCCCCTGGAAATCCAGCCTTGTCGATAACAAATCGTACAGGCAAGTTTTGCAAAACAACGTCGTGGTAAATCTGGTCAAACGCACGCTGCAAGAAGGTCGAATAAATGCAAACGAAGGGTTTATACCCCTGTTTCGCCAATCCAGCAGCGAAAGTTACGGCGTGCTCTTCGGCAATTCCGACGTCGAAAAACCGTTCCGGAAATTTTTCAGAAAATTCCGACAACCCAGTCCCGGTCTTCATAGCCGCAGTAATACATACTATCTTATTATCGTTTTCTGCCAATTTTACAATTGTTTGCCCAAACACACCGGAGTACTTGTTCGTGTGCGATTTATCTACCCCATGCATTTTGGTCGCATCACGCTCCGCCTCCGCGTATCCCTTCCCTTTTTGAGTAATCGCGTGGACTAAAACCGGCTTATACGTTGCTACATCACGTATATTCGTGAAAATTTTTATGAGCTTTTCCAAGTCGTGCCCATCTAACACGCCTACGTATTGAAAACCAAATTCTTCAAATATATTGTTGCCCTGTATTATAGCTTTAACAAAATTCTCAATCTTTCGCGCAACCGCTCGCGGTAAAAATGTGAGAGATTTGCTTACCAGCCGGCGAAACGACAGCCCACCTCGGGATGCTAGCAGTTTCGCTAAGTATAACTTCATAGCACCGACCGACTCTGAAATAGACATTTGGTTGTCGTTTAATATAACGATGAAATTTTTCGTTCCTGCGACGTTATTCATAGCTTCATATATCATTCCGCCACTCAGCGAGCCATCCCCCAAAAACGAAATCACTTTGTGGCTTTTGCCGTCTAAATCCCGGGCTTTCGCCATCCCAAGTGCTGCGCTTATGGAAGTCGAGGCGTGCCCAGCGATGAAATGGTCATACTCGCTTTCCGCCGGATCCGGAAATCCAGAGGCACCGTGCTCGGTACGCAAATTTTCCATCATTTCGCGACGTCCGGTCAGCAACTTGTGGGCGTACGCCTGGTGTCCGACGTCGAATATCAGGCGGTCTGCCTCAATGTCGAAAACGTAATGTATCGCAACGATGAGCTCTACAGCGCCCAAATTCGAGCCCAAATGCCCGCCGTTCTTCGCAGTAATTCTGATGATTTCGGAGCGTAATTCAGAGCAAAGCTCCGTTAACTGCGCAATACTCAACTTTTTTAAATCTGCGGTTTTTTTAATATTGTCTAAAATCATCGAATATCCACGACAACTGGGGCGTGGTCGGACGGGCGCTCCTGGGCTCTGACACTTTTATCAACAAAGCAGTTTTGAACTTCAACATTCGGCGTCGCCAGCACGTAATCCAAGCGCAACCCATAATTTTTCGCAAAAGCAAAGCGGCGGTAGTCCCACCAAGTATAAATCGGTTCATCTTCGTATTTAGCAAATTCTCGCCCAATATCCCTCAATCCAACATTCATCAAATTCTCGAACAACTCGCGTTCCCGCTCCGTACAACATACCTTTCCTTTCCAGGCTTTGGGATTATAAACGTCCGCGTCGCTTCTCGCTATATTAAAATCACCGCCGATGATAAACTTCTCATTTTGCGACGCTTCCTTTATATGATCTGCCAAAATTTTCAGAAAATTCAACTTATACTCATACGCCGGCGCCTCGACATTTTGCCCATTGGGAACGTATACCGACGCCAAAACATACCCGTTTACCAATGCTTCGACGTACCGTGCCTGTGTATCATTTTTGAAGACTTCGTTTCCCATTTTTAAGCACTCAATACTATGCTTCGACAAAATTGCTACACCGTTATAACTTTTCTGCCCATAAACCAAGCAATTATATCCCATATCTTCAAAATACTCGCGCGGAAACGCTGCCGTTTCGCATTTCAATTCCTGGAGCAAAACGACATCAATCTCCTCATTTTTGAGAAAACCCACCAAATGCCCTACACGAGCTCTAACTGAATTTACATTCCATGTCGCAATTCTCATTATCTGTCACCCCAACAATCCGCATACAAATAAGGAACAAATATCTTCATTCGATTAAATATAGACGCCCACTTTCGTTTGCGCAAGCAATATGTTCAATATAGCTTCGCCGCCGCACCGCCCTCCCCTTTTCTACCTTGTTACGTTCGGGTAATTCAAGATTTTCTGAAACACAAAATCCGTGATAGCATGAAACGAGCAAGGTTATTTTTCACATAGAGATGAAGTTTTTGAAGCTCGTTGCTTGTGTTGTGGTCGTATTGGGAACCGTGGTTGCCTGGGAACATTGCCGGGGGTATGTTTTTGAGCAGGTTGGCGTTGGCAACATTAGCTATAAGAATGGGAACATTAACTGTAACGTCGGCAAAGATGGGGGGACTGCTGAAGAAGTGGCAAACGACAGTAGCAAGTCGAACACCGGTGCCAATGAACAGCCTGAGCAGAAAGATGAGGAAAAATCAATTCCCGAAGTGAAAGAAAGTAAATCTGATAGTACTTTGGCTATAGATTTTGAGAAAGGTTTTGAAAATGTCGCGAAAAATGCTATGCACTCGGTTGTGAACGTCGCGACTATGCAGTTGGTTGAGACTGGCAGCGGGCGCCTTGATATTCCCGACATTTTTAGAGGAGGACCGTTCGACGATTTGTTTAAGGATTTCTTCAACTTTCCTCAGAAAAAATCGCGCGTGCGGAAGGCGAATGCTCTCGGCTCTGGCTTCATAATAAAAGTTGATAGGGATACGGCGTATATTGTGACAAATAATCACGTTGTGGAACGAGCGAAAAAAGTGGTAGTTTTCTTATCGGATAAAACTGAATTACCAGCGCAAATCCACGCTGTTGATGCGAGAACTGACATAGCGATTCTGTCGGTATCGTTGAAGGGCTTGGCGATTGATAGGAGCAAGCTGGTACCGATGGAATGGGGCGACTCTTCGAAACTGCATGAGGGAAATTTTGTCATCGCGATTGGAAATCCATTCGGTTTGGGAAGCACGGTGACCCACGGCATCGTCTCGGCAACCGGCAGAAATATCGCTATGGGAAAGAATTCGATGAGCTTAACCGACAATTATATACAACACAGCGCCGCTATAAATATGGGGAACTCAGGCGGCGCGTTACTCGACGTGCACGGAAAAGTAATTGGCATCAACAACGCTATATTTTCGACGAGTGGGGGGAATATAGGTATAGGATTTGCGATACCATCCAATTTAGCCAAGATGACCGTTAATCAACTAATTGAGCACAAACGGACGTACCGCGGGTGGATAGGTGCTGAAGTGCATGCGGTTGGCGCGAAGCAGGCGGAGAGTGTTGGGCTGATAAAGCAAAGTCCGCTGGATTCCTCAAAGGTTTATGGTGCGTATGTGGCGAAGGTTGTGCCGAATGGACCTGCGGAGAAGGCTGGCATAAAGGTTGGCGACATAATTATCGAGTTCAACGGCAAGCGGATCTCAGAGAACTGCAGCTTGCAGATGGCTGTCGGAATGGCTGGAATTGGAAGCTCCGCTAAAGTCAGAGTGTGGCGGCAAAAAAATACCGAGGCTTGGGATGCGGTTGAGACAACTGTGAAAGTCGGCGACTTTGAGAAGGCGGTGAAAGATGGTGAGATAGATGCGTCGGATAGCAAGAGCGGAAAGTCCGAGGGAGCGAAGGCGGAAGAGACGATAGATTGTCTGGGGATAACGGTCTCTGGCGTTCCGGAGCACTACAAGTCGGATTACCCGAAGGAGGTGAAGGTGATCGTATCAAAAGTTGATGACGAAAAAGGGAATTCGTTCTATGGCTCGGTATTTGTTGCCGGGGACGGCTTTATTTCGGCTGATAACAAGAAGGTCGAGAGCGTTACGCAATTCAAGCAAATAATGGAAAAGGTTGCTAAGGACCCGAAGATGAAGAACAAGCCGGTACCATTTGTCATAGTCAGGGACGGTTTCCAAATGATGGTTGCAACAACGTTGGATCTTTCTGAGGATAAGGATAAAAAGAAGAAGTGATGAGGGAGGAGTTTGGGGGTATATCACCGGAATGGCTGCCGTTTTTTGAGTACCTCCACTCCGGTTGGTTTGTTTTTTTATTTGCCGAACGCACAGTTGCAGCGAGTGTGTACTCGATATTTAAGAGCACAAAATATGGTAGATACACAGAATATTTAGATTTTTTCGATGGCGAAATATATGAAGCGACGTATATAGATTATGAGAAATATAAGAAGCGAGCTACTGTTTTAAGGAAGATATCTGAGGGAAAAGTAAGGTACGTAATAGCAACTATTCAAGCATTGAATTATAAAGTACCTCCACCTGAATTTTTTAAAGAGGCTGTATCAATAAAATGCGGGACGAAGATTTCAGTTACAGATTTAGTAAACAAGTTGATAGATTTCGGATATTTTAGAACCGATGTAGTGAGAACCACTGGTACCTTCGCCGTTAGAGGAGGGATAATCGATGTCTATATTCCTGGAAGAAAGAAACCCGTTCGAATAGATTTTGTCGGTGATGAAGTTGAGGACATAAAGGAATTCGATCCGGAAACGCAAATAACGGAGAGAGCAAGTGCGAAAGTCGAGATAACGAAATGTTCTGACATAATTTTGAACGAGGAAACCCGGCATTTGTTTAGGTTAAAGTATAGGTTTAACAATGAGCATATAAGGGAAGCTGTAGCGAATGGAAATTACTTTCCGGGCGTTGAGTGGTTTCAGAGCTGTTTTCACGAAGAAACTGTGAGCATTTTGGAATATTTGCCGCGTGATACACAGTTTATTTTTGATTTTGAGTTATTGAAACACAATAAGTTATTTTTTGAAGATTGCGAATCTCGGTATAACCAGGCACACGACGTTTTGCCAGTTTCAGATGTATTTACAGATGCGGTTACTGAGGCTCGCCAGAGATTACAGACATTTGAGCTAAATCCTTTTGCTACGAATAAAAAATTTAAGCATCACGAGAAAAAATATAACATCCGAAATGAAGGTGAATTAACTGAGTTGCTGGGAAATAACGCAGGCATAGTTATCTTTTCTGTTAGGACCAACGGTGCTTTCAACATTACAACAAATTTGCTAGAAAATCACAAAATAAAAGAAATATCGAATTTCGATGAAGCTGAGCAGGGCAAAGTAAACATTATAATATCGGATTTAAATACAGGTTTTATTTCGGATGAATTGAACGTATACACAGAGCGGGAGCTATTTGGTGAAACTTTGCGATTTAGCCGTAAGAAAAATGCGAAGAACTTCTTTAAAGATTATTCAAAATTATCGGTTGGCGACTTTGTTGTGCACGAAAAGCACGGTATTGCGATTTTCGAAGGCTTGGTAAATCTTGATATTTCAGGAGTGCCGCACGATTTTGTGATACTCAGGTACCAAAATAATGACAAGTTATATGTCCCCATTGAAAATATAAATCTCATCTCGCGGTATGGAGATGCGAATTCTGATGTGCAGCTCGATTATTTAAAGAGTAATGCGTGGAGTAATCGCAAGCAAAATGTGCGCAAAAAGTTGCTGGTCATAGCGAATGACCTTTTGCAACTCGCCGCAAAACGAAAGCTGAATAAGTCACAGCCGCTTGAAATACCTGCGAATTACGATGAATTTTGCAAGGGTTTTGGGCATATCGAAACGGAGGATCAGTTGTCCGCTATCGACGATGTCATAGGCAATTTGACTGGTGAAATTCCAATGGATAGGTTGGTTTGCGGCGATGTCGGTTTCGGTAAAACGGAGGTAGCGCTACGCGCTTCGTTTATAGTTGCAGCGGCTTTGAAGCAAGTTGTACTTCTAGCGCCGACGACTATTCTTGTTTCGCAGCACTATAAAAATTTTCTGAAACGATTTGCTGGATTTGGCATTGAAATTTGCCAGCTTTCTCGCTTCGTTCCTAAAACGCAATTTAAGCAGAATTTAGTGGATATAAAATCTGGAAAAGCGCAAATTATAATTGCCACGCACGCCATATTGACTGAGAAAATCGAGTTTGCGGACTTGGGGCTCGTGATTGTCGACGAGGAGCAGCATTTTGGCGTCAAGCAGAAGGAATTTCTGAAGAAATACCACGCGACGACGCATTTTATGACCTTGAGTGCAACGCCAATACCGCGAACGCTGCAACTTGCGATGTCTGGAGTAAAAGAGCTGAGTATGATTACCACTCCACCGACTGATAGGCTACCTGTAAAGACTTTGATTTGCGATTACAATAAAGAGACGTTTAGGCAAGCCATTGAAAATGAAACGAAAATTGGCGGGCAGGTCTTTGTTGTAACGCCACGAGTAGAGTATTTGGATGAACTTTATGAATACGTATCAGAGCTCTTCCCTGATTTAAAAATAGCGAAAGCACACGGTAAAACGCCCAATCTCGAGGAAATTTTGCGAGATTTCTGCAATTGCAAGATTGATGTACTAATTTCTACCAATATCATAGATTCTGGAATAGATATTCCAAATGCGAATACAATTATAGTACACAGATTTGACTTATTTGGGCTTTCCCAACTCTATCAATTGCGCGGCAGGGTTGGGCGTTCTAAGCGACAGGCATACGCTTATTTACTCTTGGATAATGCCAGAGTTCTGAGCGATACAGCCAAAAAACGCCTGGAAGTTCTGAATAATTTAAATAAACTTGGTTCTGGTTTCAATTTAGCTTCGTATGACCTGGATATTCGTGGGGCTGGCAATTTGCTTGGCGAAGAGCAATCGGGGTACATCAAGGAGGTCGGCGTCGAGCTTTACCAATCGATGCTACAGGAGGCAATTTTAATGTTGAAGTCAGGGAAAGAGTTGCCGCAATCAGAACGCAAAGATGTTCAGATTAACTTGGGAGTGCCGGCGCTTATACCAGAGTATTACATCAGCGATTCTGCATTACGACTTGAGATGTACCGACGTATTGGTGCTTTAGACACGGAAGCAAGTATCGATGCTATGGAATACGAACTATCTGACCGTTTCGGAACAATTCCGCCGGAGACGAAAAATTTACTTACACTTCTGAAAGTGAGATTGTGTTGCTTAGCAACTAATATCGAAAAACTGGATGTGGGGGCAAATGGTATTACGTTCTCATTTCATGAAAATAAGTGTAAAAGCGTAGATAGACTTATGAATTTTTTGCGTTCAAAAGTAATTACCGAAAATTCTGGTAGCTTCAAAATCCGGAGTGATCAAAAAATTGTGATAATAAAAAAATGGAAAAACACAACTGCGCGTACAGAGGATGTATACAAACTTATGGCTGAATTGAATCACTGCATGAGGTAGTTTTCGTATAAAATATAGTGGGATGATTTGCTGGATAGATGCTATGACCACGATGCGTTTTTTACAAATTACCTCGGACAAAGTTAAAAACCAGACCATTTTATGGCTCTGTGGTATGCACTTCTGTTGGGGGATGGCGTCATCCATGATTTTTTCACTTTTACCAGTGTTCATAGTCGATGAATTGGGCGGAAATAGCAAATCATTTGGAGCTCTTGAGGGGGCAGTAATCTTTTTCTCGTTTATGGCAAAACTCTTCGCGGGATTCATAATGGACATATTTAAACGAAAATTGCCAATGTTAAATACCGGTACAATTTTAACAATATTCAGTAAACTATCGCTTGCCTGTGCACCAAGTGTGTTCTTTGTGTTTATATCAAAATCACTTGATCGTTTTGCCAAAGGATTAAGACAAGCCCCATCCGACACGATACTAGCTGAAATTTCAGAGAAAAAAGGTTTCGCATATTCGTTAAGATATACATCTAATATATCTGGATTTTTGTCAGGCTCAATAATCACTTCAACTATAGTTGCAATGCTTGGCAAAAATTTCCGACTAATTTTTTCTTTAGCTGTTTTGCCAGCAGTTATTGCCATATATATATTACGAACAAAGATAAAATACGATGATACAAAGAAATACGAACTTAAAGAAAAACAAAAATGGAGTGTAAAAGATATCAAAAACATGCCTCACGCATATTGGAAATTCATTATCTTAATTTCTTTTTTAATGTTCAACCGCTTTAGCGAAGGTTTTATAACATTAAGGGCGAAGGACGTTATACCTGAACATATTGGCAGTTTTCCTTTGTTCATGGGACTATACGAGCTGTGTGCAATAAGTATTGCAGTACTGATTGGGCGAATATCTGACAAAATAGATAAAAGAAAAATATTATTACTTGGCATATGCCTCCTGATTATCGCCGACCTGTTTGGAGTGTTTACAAACAGTACAGTAGCTACTGTGTGCATATACGTATTTGCTGGATTACACATGGGCACAACGCAGGGAATTATAGGGGCGATAATAGCGAAGTTGGCACCTAGCCGTTTGACTGGCAGCGCATTTGCAATATTCTACGGGATCGAGGGACTGGTATTATTGCTATCAAACAATCTGGCAGGTTTTTCTGCGGATGTTGCGAAAGCATATTCAATTTCTGGCTCTTGCGCTCCGTTTATATGCGGGGGCATGTTTAGCGTTCTATCAATAACATATATATGCTTCTGGATACGAAAAGAAAAAAACTCAACAATTTAACCAAAAATTAACCTTTGCTATGTAGCCTGGAAGAAGAGAAGATAGTTATTATTTAACGTATGAATTATTTACGTACTGCATTATGTCTAACAGTCTTGTCATTCGCGCTGGGAGCGGATTGTATCGCAAAATATACCGATGCTAATACGACAATAACAACCCGCGATATAGATCGAATGGCTGAAGACATGGTATCTAAGCTCGAATATGACTATGATAAATACTCGTTCTTGAAAAATGATGGAAAAAAGGATTCTTTAAAAGAAGCCATTAGCCTAGCAATTCGTGAAAAGATAAGACATGAAGCAAACGCAGAAGGGCTGGAAGACACCATCGATGACATAATTGGACGACCGGAAACCGAAAACTATCTAGTCGCTCGAATGCTTTTCAGATACATGGTCAACGAAAATCTCAACTTAGATAACGCCATGGAAAGACTGAGAGAGGTACTTTCTGACCGGTTAAGCGATGTTGAAATTTTCGCAAAGATCGCTAATGCAGAAGCAATCATAAAAAGAAGTTCGTCAGATATAGTTAATGAATTAAAAGAATTAAACAACGCTTCCTCTAATATGGAGGGCGACAAAAATGAAGAAGAAAAAGTAAACGGAGAAAACAAATCAAATGAAAAGCCCGAGAACATAAATAACAACAACGAAGTATCCACTAATGATTCAGGCGCAAAGGTTGAAGAAGGAGACAAAAAACCTTCTGAACTTTTTGAAACAAAAGCTGAAAATGCAGATAGCGTGTTTCCCTCACGTAGCGATACATCAACTGAGCCAAGCACTGAAAGCGCTGGCGAACCTAAACTAGATGAATATGTAAAACCGGCACAGGATATTTTTGAAATAATAAAAACGATCACACCATCTACCACAAAACCGGAAGAAGCTATTAACAAAACCCTGGATGGTATCCCATCAACCGATGAAACAGCCGTCAACAGTGTTCAGGAAAATACGTTGGAATTGATACTGAAAGAAAAAGAGGCAGGAAATAATCCGATAGCTATAAACTGGTGTGGCGCACAAAAAAACGACAGTCACCTGCAAAAATTCATCCCTAAAATTTCAGAAAGTTTAGCAAAATTGAGCGAAAGCGCGAAGAAAAATTCTTGCT
>CACXNL010000006.1:17335-61796 GCA_902769055.1 uncultured Pseudomonadota bacterium
AAAATTCTTGCTGGTATTCAGAAGAGTTATACATAACGAGCCTAAAAAATTCCGACGGCACAATTTCACCTAGGGAAGCCCCACAAAAAGTCGAGCTCATAAGTTGCAACACTATTGAAAATTCGTCTACCGACCAAGCTATACGCGAACTAGTTAGAATGCAAGGAGTTATGGCATTGTTGACAGGACATGATGTACTTATCGTCGGAATGAACGGATTCAATGTCTCAAAAGATAGGTTGGCTCAAATTGGCAAAATCTATAACGAAGAGTTAAGTAATCCCTTAGTGAAAGGCAAATTGAAAAAAGTTTTTTTTGCCAAAGGAGATATCGGGCTATAAATGATAAGTAACACCAATTATATAACTCTTCTTTGAATCTATGCTATACTAGCAGGCGTTGTGCTTATACTGAAGCAGCAAATGCAACTAACAACAGACCTCCTAAAAGAGGCTCTACATGTTACAAATTTACCGGAATTTATCGCAAGCGGAGTTTCTATCGATACTCGGACGATTAAGGCTGGAGACATTTTTATTGCCATAAATCGGGGACATGAGTTCGTTTCGGATGCGATAAAAGCTGGTGCGAGTTTGGCTGTAATAGATGATCCAAAGTATGCAGTACCAGGAAAAACCGTTATAGTAAATAATACAACAGAAGCATTGAAGTCCATAGGAAGTTATATAAAAAACAAAGTAAACTTAAAGAAACTGGTAGCCATAACGGGAAGTATCGGCAAAACTACTACAAAATTTTGGTTAAACTCAATTTTAAGTCATAAATATAAATCCTTTTGCGGAATAAAAAATTACAATACCGTATACGGCGTCCCGCTCGCATTATGCCAACTCGATGACGACGCCGACTTCGGAGTTTTCGAAATTGGCTCAAGTCATAGCGGCGAAATTTTGGAACTTTCCCAGTATTTAACCCCTGATGTAGGCGTTATCACAAATATTTATGAATCACATATCGGTAATTTTGGGGATAAACAATCTTTGGCTAAAGAAAAAATATCGATAATTGATGGCATAAAACCAAATGGTGCCTTGATTTTCGACGGTAATTCTGAATTTGCATCAGAAATCAGTAAAGTTGCTAAGAGTAAAAACTTGAACACACTTTCAGTTGGGTTTTTGTCAGATTGTGATTTTTATATAACTTCATATAACAAAATAGTAAAATTAGTAACGCCAAGTGGAATGTTAGAATATACTATTCCATTTCAGGAAAAGCATTGCGCGTATATTACCGCAACAATAATTGCAACAATCTATGCTATGGGGTTAAACCCAAGTGAATTCTTGCCGTTTTTCAGCGAATTATCTCGAATAGCAGGACGCGGAAATATTGAGAAGTATACATTTCGCAATAGAACATTTGAAGTAATTAACGATTGCTATAATGCAAGTCCGACAGCTGTCTTAGCAGCATTGGATACGTTACAAGCGTGGCAAAGTCAGTCAAAGGTAGCAGTCATCGGGCAAATGAAAGAATTGGGACAGTATGAGCAACATTATCACAATGTAATCGCAAATAAATTAAGTTCTATGGATTTAAACAATGTGTTTTTCATAGGTGACAAAACTTTGTGGGCAACGATGCGGCAATGTAAAAAAGTACAATGCTTCGAAAGGCTTGATGAGTTTGCCATAGAAAAAATACTGGAAGTAATCCAAAATGGTAGCGTTGTGTTACTGAAAGGTTCGCTTAGCGTCGGGCTAAAGCGTTTTATTGAGTATATAAAATGTTCTTTAATTTAATATACAAACTGTTCGGCAGCGATTATTCGTTTCTAAATGTCCTCAAATACGTCACATTTCGCTCGATTTGCGCGTTTCTGGTATCGTTTTGCTTCGTCTTGCTACTTGGCAACAAATTCATATTTTTCCTGAAATCTCACCAAAGAAACGGGCAGCCCATACGAGACGACGGTCCGCAATCGCACTTGGTATCCAAAAAAGGTACCCCAACAATGGGAGGAATTTTGATAATTTCAGCAGTAGTAATCGGAAGTATTTTGCTCGGAGACTTGACTAACACGTATCTATGGCTCTGCTTAATTGTTTTTATCGGCTTTGGATTGATCGGCGCATACGACGATTACCGAAAAGTAAGCAAAAGTGATTACCACGGACTTTCGGGCAAAAAAAAATTCCTGCTGCAATCCGTCGTCGCGGCAGTATGTTGCTTCGCCTTTGTAAAAGTGTCTAATTCATCGGAAGTAACAAATGTTTTTCTGCCGATCTTCAAGAATTGTTACGTAGACCTTGGGCGTTTGTTTATAATATGGGCAATTTTCATAACAGTCGGTAGCTCCAACGCCGTTAATTTGACCGACGGGCTTGACGGGCTCGCGATGGGACCGGTAATCATTTCGTCGATTTGCCTTGCCATCGTCGCGTACCTCGTCGGAAACACCGTCTTCGCTGAATACCTGCATATGGTATACATCTCCGGAATGTCTGAAATTTGCGTATTCTTGAGTGGGCTTGTCGGCGCAAGCCTCGGCTTTATGTGGTTCAACGCCCCTCCTGCGAAGGTCTTTATGGGAGATACCGGCTCGGTCGCAATCGGCGGCGTCCTGGGTTTCATTTCCGTGATTTCCAAGCACGAATTCACATACGCGATTATCGGCGGCGTCTTCGTTTTAGAAACGGTATCCGTGATTTTGCAGGTGTTTTATTACAAGACGACGCACAAAAGGATTTTCCTGATGGCGCCAATACACCACCACTTCGAAAAAAAAGGATGGTCTGAGCCTACCGTCGTATTCCGCTTTTGGATAATCTCTATGGTGCTCGGCATCCTCGGTCTCGCTCTGCTGAAAGTGCGGTGATACAACACAACTACCATTATAGTTGTTATGGATGAGTACTTTTAATTTGGATATAATGAAGTGGATTACAGAAAGAGGAATTGTGGTTACTAATGCAACATTATGTCGTTTTGAGCAGAAAATATAGACCTAAAGGGCTAAGTGATCTGATTGGTCAAGAAGTCTTGGCAAAATCGCTAAGATCATGTTTGGAAACAAAGAAGGTACCCCATGCATTCCTGTTTCATGGCATCAGAGGCGTTGGCAAAACGACAACGGCACGTATTTTGGCTAGGTGTTTGTGTTGCATCGGCTCCGATGGAAAAACTGATATAACGTCATCGCCATGCGGAGTTTGTCGTTCTTGCGTTGCAATGGACAAAGATCAGCATTTGGATATTATGGAATTTGACGCAGCCAGTAGAACCGGTGTTGATGATATACGCGAAGTAATTGAAGCTACGCAATATGCCCCAGTTTTAGGCAGATACAAGATCTTTATAATAGATGAAGTACACATGTTGTCGAAAAGTGCATTTAACGCCTTGCTGAAAACGCTCGAGGAACCACCAGCACATGTCAAATTTATATTCGCGACAACCGAAGCGCAAAAAGTACCCGAGACAGTTTTATCAAGATGTATGGCATTTAGGCTTCATCCGGTGTCACCTGACGCATTAGCGGAGCATTTGATTAACGTAGCTCAAAAGGAAGGCTATACGCTCGAAAAAGATGCTGCTAATTTAATCTCTGAAGAATCCGAAGGCTCGGTGCGTGATGCTTTGTCGATTTTAGAGCAAGCACTAATGCTTTCAGCTGAAACGAAGATTGTAACATTGGATAGCGTGCTTAAAATGCTGGGGGGTGCAACATCCGATGATGTTAAGGTGTTACTGAAGCTGATTTTGGATGCAAAAACGAAGGAAGCGCTACAAAAGTCGGAAGAATTATTTGCGAAAGGCACCGATCCGTATGTTTTGTTTAAAAATATGCAAAATGTGCTTTACAGGATAATAGTAGATAAAGTTAATGGAAAAATAACCAATTATTCTCTGTCGAATTTGTTGTATATTTGGCAAATCTTTTTGAAGCAGACGGAAAATCTGAGGAATGCAAGTTTTCCCGAATATGTTCTAAGTGCCGCCGTAGTAATTCTCTCTCATACAGCTTCGTTTCCAGATATAGAGCAATTGATGATAAGAGAAAATCCATCTGAAGTGCCGAATAATTTCAGTAAAATTGAGCAAATCCTCGGCGATAAAATCACGCCTAAACCGGATACTTCAAATGAACTTGTAAGCAACATATTAAGCAAATTCCCGGGAAGTACCGCCCATAACGTGGAGTAAATCCGCTTGATGCAAGAAAATGCCGTTACATCAACTGTTTAAGAAATTCTGGATTATTGTATTTTGAAAACATGACTTTCGCCATTTCAAATTGCTTTACAAGTCGGTTCACATCTGCGACTTCCTGCCCACAGCCTTTTGCTATGCGACGGCGGCGCGAAGCATTCAGTATTTTCGGGTCGCAGCGCTCAGCCTTAGTCATCGACCGAATAACCGCGATTTGACGGGCTATCGTTTTGTCATTTACGTTCGCCTTCTGCAAATTTTCCTTTATCTTCTTTACTCCTGGCAAAAATTTCATAAATCCGCTTAACCCACCAATTTTCTCAAGTTGTTTCAGGTATTGTTCCATACTATTCAGGTCGAACTTTCCCGGCGCCGGCATAACGTCGGGAATATCAGCCTCGGCAGCCTTCTCAATCAAGCTCATCACGTCGCCTTGGTCAAGTATCCTAGACGCAATTCGCTCCGGATGAAATTGGTCTATATCATTTATTTTTTCACCATTACATATGAATTTCACCTGACAATTTGTGACATACTTCGCCGACAATATGGCACCGCCTCGCGCATCCCCGTCAGCTCGGGTCAGCACCAGCCCGGTCAGCGGCACGGCATTCTGGAAAGTTTTCGCTGTATTTACAGCATCTTGCCCCATCATACTATCTATAACGAGCAACAATTCATCCGATTTCACAATCTTGTGTACTTCGATTACTTCGTCCATCATCTGCTCGTCAATATGCGTCCTGCCAGCGGTATCGTATATAACGACGTCGTATTTTTCTTGCACCTTGACAGCCTTTTTCGCAATATCGATGGGCGTATCAGTCGGCAAAATCTCATTAAAAAAATCTATAGAATTATTAGTAGCCAGTATTTTTAGTTGCTCTATAGCCGCCGGACGATAAGTATCCAGCGAAACCAATAAAACTTTTCTATTAAATTTATTTTTTAGAAGATGTGCCAATTTCGCAGATGTCGTCGTTTTACCAGTACCTTGAAGACCTAACATCAAAATTTTCCCACGTTTGCGTACCAATACCTCACCGGCTTCCCCAAGAAGAGCAACCAATTCATCGTACACAGCTTTAATAACAGTTTGTTCAGGGGTTATACTATTCAGAACTTTCTGCCCAATCAGTTTTTCCTTCAAATTCGCCGAAAAAGCCTTGACGACCGGCAGCGCAACATCCGCCTCCAAAAGCGACACCCGAATTTCCCTAATCGTCGAATTGACTACCTCCTCAGTCAAAACCCCGCGCTTGCCAATCTTGCTTATAATCGCAATGAGTTTGTCCGTTAAATTCGAAAACATACCGACGATATATGCGGAAGAAGCCACCCTGTATTTTACCGCATATCAAGGATTTCGTTAAGCCAATGCTTAGTAAATTGCGATAAGAACCAGTTTGCCTCCCCTCAAGCAACACGGAAAATAACCAGTACCTCCGGGTATCCTGACGCAACAGCAAAAATTAACAAACAAAATAATTTCGCTTGCGCTCACGACAAAATGGCGACAAAATACCTCATGTGTTGTTTTTTTGGATTAGACAAGATTAAAGATGACGAATTTAAGTAGAAAGCATGTTCTGGGGGGGGGGGCTTATATTTAAGCGTATTACAGCAATATTTTGCTTTACTTCAGCTTGTTTTGGATGTGACTGTTTCAGGAATGTCAACGCTTCGATTGAATCGAACATAAAGCATCTCGTAATGGGCATATGTTGGCGAGCGCATGCCAGTTTGAGAGTAAACGATGAGGACTGTATCCGGCGGAACGAATGGTTTACCGACAAGGAAGCAAAAAATTTGATATATAATTTGCTCGCAAATGGCATATCCGACTGTGCAACTCGACAAGGCATATATGCGGGGTATGGATGTGGAAATTTTGTTGAATATAGCATAAAACCAACTGCGATGGACTACACGCAATCAGACTGGAGCCTGTTGGTGTATCACAATTTCTTAGCAAGGAGTATGACAGTTGGGAATACTTGGATAGATACTGTATCTGACGAAGCAGTTGAGAACGCTGGAAAAGCAGTATTAGATAGATACAGATATCAGATTAAGAATATAGGCGAAAAAGTAAGGGTTGCAGTTGACACTACAAAAATATGGGCGCACGATCTACATTTGTATGAATTTATTGAATATTGGAATAAACATCTATGGAATCCATACATAGACGCAAAGGAATACGGAGAGTATATACGAGATTTGTGCGAGCATCTCAAAAATAGCAAGGGGAATAATCCAGATATGGAAGAATACAGGAAAGTAGTGATAGCAGAACTGTCCAACAAGAAAATAGACTTTACTAAGCCATGTTTTTACATACGTGATTGTCTAGACTACTTACAGGCAGGTGCTCGCGCCACCTTTCTGAAAACAAACACAAGCAGTGACTCTTTTATTCCAAGCGAGAAAACATCTAGCGACAACTGGCTTCTAAAGCAAACTGAATTGCGCAGCCGCAGACCCGTGGCTCTATATGTCAGAGACAATTTTACTAACAATTACTATCACACATACAAAGCTGAAAGAATGCTAAAGCCGATATATTTCATGAATACAATTCATCAAGCGGAGAATGTACACAAAATAAATGCGAATCCATACACAATTAGAAGTGTTGCGCCAGTTGGACTTGAAATACATCATGAGCAAACTAATCCGTTATCCGGAGTACTCGACTTGTATGCAGCATGCTTTCTAATACCGAATCTAACATACCCATGCGTGTTAAACAAACCGAACACACGAAATACACCTGACGAAAACCAAATTGATTTTCGCAACGTAGCAAAAGGCTTCACACATACACTGAAAGAATACTCTCCTGAGCGGATCGAACAAGAAGCACGCAAGAAAGGAGTAAATATGATAAAATTGGAGGAGTATGTTGGAGAAAAGTATTACGTTCGACACGGTATAGGACGCAAAGTAAAGGAAGAAACAAACAACAGGAACACATGCTTGGATCCGTCTGCTGTGAATAGAATCAATAACATTTATAATCTAAAAACGCATCCCTCGAAGGAAGTGAAGGAATATTCTCCTGAGCGAATAAAGAAAGAACTGAAGCAGGAGAATGCTAAGATATTAACTTTAGAAAGAGAAGTATATACGACGCACTACTTGCACAGCGGTAAATCATATCTAGTACAAAAAGAAGTTCACGAAAGGGTGAGATCATTAAGCAAAAGCCCTAAGAAGAAGTGCTAACTCGGGACACGTCAAAAAACCTGGGGGAAAAGGAACATTGAGACGACGCTCGGTGCGCGTCTCAATGTTTCGCTATCAAACTTCATAAAAGCCGGTTATGATACAATGAACGCCGAAGCTGTTGGTTTTGTATATTATGAATTATTTAACATCCTTATACTGAATAACAAACATCCGCGCTGCTATAAAAATTAGAAATAAGAAAACTGACAATCAACGACAAAACTTTAGATCCAGCGCCCATAGGAGTTATAAAAGTATGAGGATTTTAAGAGAAAGTTAACGTTTTGGTCATAGAATGTATGACAGGTGGGGGTGGAAAGCCCTTGATTTTGTTTTAGGAGCATCGGATATGATGAAAAAAATTAGCGTTTTGGCTTTATTGGTTGCTGTGGGAGCTTTAAGCGTAAGTGCCGCTCATAAAAAAGATGAGCCTGCAAAAGAGCCGGACGCAACGGAAATGTACGATAAGGCAGGACTAGAAGAAGAAAAGGATAAGTTCAAAGAAGAAGAGGCAAAAGCTAAAGAAGAAGATGAACAGAAAGCTGAAGATAAGTTAGCCGAGGAAAAGTTGGCTGAAGAAGAAAAAGTCGAAGAAGTAAAGGATGTGGCTGATAAAGTGGAAGAAGATGTAAAGAAGGAAGACAAAGAGGAAGTAAAAGATTAAGCCCTTTTTGATTTAAGACGTCCGCATTTGTATTGCGGACGTGTCATGGCGTTTCGGGTTATTTGAAAAAAACGAATGCCTAAATGGAAAAACGCATGTCGCTCAAATTTCCTTAAGGCATTCATCGTGTGCTGTATGTAGCTTATTTATAAGTCGGCTAACTTTTGTAGCTCAGGTTTGAAGTACCAACTGTATATCTCAGTAGTCGTATCAAGTTTTTTCAAAAATTCAGCATTAGATGGTTGAGTCCAACTTAGGGATGATGAGCCCTCCGCCATTTTTGTGTGACCAGTACGAACTGTTTTTATATCGCAGTTATCGCTCGTTTCATATTGCATATCCTTTTCAGCTGTAGCCAATGCTTCGTTTAACGGATCAAAGTACAATTTTCCCTCTCGATATATTACTCCATACATTCCCGCCATTTCCGCAGTATTGTCATATATTCGATCGAAGAGTTTTGCTATTGTGTCATCTGATGCTTTCTTTTCAATTTCTTGAAATTTTGTTTTGAATGCTCCTTTCACTGTAACTGATTTATCAAGTTGAGATATGGACATTTTGCCGTTGATGCTCATATTCTTTTTCAAGTCATCTTTATGATGTATAACTTCATGTTGTATTGCATCTAAAGTGCTTGTTTCTTTTTCTTCCTTCGGCTTATCAGATATTATTTGGTGATCCGGCGTTATTTTGAAATTTTGTTCATTTTCTGATTTACTAAGCCTAATTTGATAAGCATCTTCTGATGATAAATAAGCGTTCTTTCCTTGTTTATATTCGATTCGCAATTTCTTCGTAAATTTATCGAGTTTTTCGTTCGGTTTGTTAAACACATTAGCTATATGTGCTAGCATTAACTCCACTCGAAAGTTTCCAGAAACGGTCCTAGAATCGAAATAGTTAGTTACCTCTATTAGTCTGTTCACGTCTTTAGAATTCATAGGATTGTTTATTTCGCAAATCTGACTAAGCTCATTGTAGAGTGTTGTAAATGCAATGTTTTTAGTCGCAAGAATGAATCTTTTGTGAGTTTTTAATTCTTTCATAACTTTATGGTCAAGTCCTACCTCTTTATCCAGTTGTGCCATTTTTTCTTTGAAATATCTTTTTTCGTACTTCCTTGGCTTAACTTTCTTTGCTGAAGGTTGTAACAAACTCCTATAAGCGTGCCGTATCGCTCTTGCATAATCTTCTTTCTTTATTCCTTTTCGTTCCGCGTTTTCTTTTATTTTTTGCTTGATTTCTTCTTTTTTCTTTTCATATTCCTTTACTGTCTCATCCTCGGACTCTGATTCACTGTCAGACGCATCCTCCATCTCTTCTCTGGCTTTCTTTATCTCTTGTCTAATTTTTTCAAGCTCTGACTTTAACGAAAAGTAGTTGTGTACTTTACCCAAAGTGATGTTATCTATGTTATATATGCCCTGTCTGGCAAATTCTGTCTTTATGATTTTGTATGCTGAACGTACCTCTTCGTCATAAGACATTATCTCACCTATTACTTTTTTCTTTAGCCAAAGTATTTTTTGCTCCGCCGTGATGTCTTTTGAGGATTTTTCTCGAACCTCTTGTAATTGTTTGCGTATAGATGCTCGTTCTTTATGTAAACAAAGATATTTGGGCAAATCTTCAAATACATCGTTAATTTTCCAGTTGCCTTCATCGAATAAGTTTTGTAATTCCATTTTTTTAGAATTCAGTATATCGCTGATTTGTTTCTTTTTATCTGTTTTTCTGTTTACCTTATATTCACAATTACGAATCTCATTGTCTAGTTCCTTTATCCTTTTATCTACATCAAGATAATCATTAAGAATTACATTATGTTTCTCATAAAGCCCTTTATACTTGTTATATACCCGCATATATTTTGAGGTTATAACTTTTAAAACATTCATCCCAACTTTAGTACCAGCCATCTTCAGTAAAGCATCTCTTAATTCATCCTTTGTGATCCCCAAGAAACTTGAAAAAGTCCAATCATCTAGCACGTAATTAAAGACGTTATCGACCAATGCTTCTTTTGTACCTTGAGGCACGTTGCTATTGTAATAATCAATATCATCCTTGTGAGAAATCACGTACATTTCCCCAAATACAGGATGGTTTACTTTTTCGTTTACTAATTTAATACCTTCCGGAGCGTTATATTGAGCGACTGCATAATCGAAAATGTTGTCTATAAATTGTTCCGATTGTTTTTGTACTGATTCTACGGCATTACCTCCAGATGCATGTGTAACTTGCCCTGTAGTTAATATTACTGTGCTTATTAAAAGCAATTTGCTCATATTCATATTGAATACCTCCAAAAAAAAATACTTTGCGATAAGTACTTATTCTTATCGCTTCTTTGTGAGTTCATTATAAAGCAATAAAATTTTAATAGCAACAGAAAAAGCGATCTTTACAGTATTTTTTCTTAATCTATTTATAATAAAATTTGTCATAAATTTTATTTATTTCTTTACTCAATTTTGAGTCACGGCGAGCCCTAACAGTGCCAAACTTGTGCTTTATTGACGTTTTAGACACATTGCCACAATACGTAACAAATCATAAAATGGAGGTAGAGAATATGGGATTTTGAGTAATTGTGCCTAAAGAGCCGAACGACAATTTTAAGGTAGTTGCACGCAACAAGCGAGCGAAGTTTGATTATGAAATCCTTGAAACGCTTGAAGTCGGAATTGTTTTAACTGGTTCTGAGATAAAATCGGTACGCAATGGAAAAGTCAGTATAAATGAGGCGTTTGTCGGTGCAATGGAAGGCTCATGTGAACTTTTTTTGTTTAATGCAAGCATAGAGCTGTATAAGCAAGCCAGCTATAATAATCATGAACCCAGAAGACCACGAGTTTTGTTGTTGCATAAGCCACAGCGAACAAAATTTCTAAATGCCAATAAAAAAAAAGGCATGACGATAGTCCCGCTTACGATGTATTTCAATCATAAGGGAATGTTGAAACTCAGTATCGCGCTGGCGAGAGGTAAAAATGTTGTTGATAAGCGCGAAACTATAAAAAAACGCGATTGGACAGTTCAGAAAAATCGAATTATTAGAAATTATAATAGAGGATGAAAGTAAAATTAACAATAGAATACGATGGAACTAATTTTTACGGTTGGCAAAAGCAAAATGGTTTCGTATCCGTACAAGAGACGGTAGAAAAAGCGATAAACCGAGTTTTTGGGAATATTACAAATATTGAGTTATATGGTGCTGGTAGGACGGATACCGGAGTACATGCGTTGGAACAGGTCGCTCATTTCGAAGTATTTGATGAAAAGTTGATTAAAATTTGGCAAAAAAATATTGAAAAGTTAGCTAAAGCTATAAATTTTTATTTGATGGATCTTGGCGTAGTGATTGTGAAATCTGAGCTCGTTCCTGATGATTTCCATGCCAGGTTTTCAGCAAAGATGAGACGCTATAAATACGTGATATACAATCGGCAAGTGAGGAGTGTTATCTATGCAAACCGCGCTTGGCATGTTGCAAAACGGCTAGATGCTGAAGTTATGAACGCCGCGTCAAAATATTTTCTCGGCACCCACAATCTAAACTCTTTTAGATCGGCGCATTGCAATGCTAGAAATCCCATCAGGACTATATCTGAGATTGCGGTTTATCGAAATGGTGATTTAGTCATTATGGATATATCAGCAAGATCATTTTTACATAACCAAGTTAGGATAACTATCGGCACGCTAAAACAAATAGGAGAAGGCAAATATCCGCCCGAATACATCGAAGAGCTTTTGAATAAACAGGATCGAACGATTGCTGGAGTTACTGCGCCTCCATATGGGCTTTATTTGACAAAGGTGAACTATTAAGTGGTTATACTGCACGAATGTGAATTATCAAAATTCGCAAAACTGCTTGCACAAGATTTAGACTGCGAAAAATTACTATTAAATATTTCGCAATTTCCAAATGGTGAATTTAACATTGAACCGATATCTTTAAATGAAAAGCACGTTTTGGTTATATTTTCATCTTTAAATGATATCAATTCTCAGTTGTTAAAGTATTTTTTGATTTTGCAAAATCTCCAAAATGCTGAAATCATCGATGTTTTTATGCCATATATTCCGTATTCGCGTCAGGATAAATCCGAAGCATTTAAATTCGTATTGAGTGCTTTACAAACGTTAAAAGTAAGAAAAATCATCACAATAGATATTCATAAAGCTATCGAGGATAAATTTATTGCGAATATTTTGCCTCATGAATTATTTGGACAAGAATATCTGGATGGTGATTTTCTAGTAGTAGCGCCAGATATTGGCGCAATTTCAAGAGCCAAAGCATTTGCTGAATATTTACACACTGAATTGATTACAATAGATAAGGTATCTGGACACACCGAAAATATAGCTTGGGTAAAAGACAGAAATTGTTTGATCGTTGATGACATCATCGATACTGGCAAGACGATTCGAAATGCGCAGGACACACTTAAGGCAGCGGGAGCGAAGCATATAGAATGTTGTATTTCTTCGAAGGCAAGAACCGATTTACATAAATTTCACGCCGCTATTGCAAAAAGCATTTCACTTTTCTCATAGACTGTGATTACCACCGTTTGCTAGAATGTACACGGTAGTTAGAAAGTTGATATACGATGTCAGGGCATTCACAATTTCATAACATAATGTATCGCAAGGGAGCTCAGGACGCAAAGAGAGCCAAGATGTTTGCGAAAATAGCTCGAGAGATAACGGTTGCAGCGAAGCTGAGTGGTGATGATCCAAATTCTAATCCGCGTTTGAGGGCAGCGTTGGCGGTCGCGCGAGAAAATAATATGCCGAAAGATAATATCGAGCGAGCGATCGCAAAGGCTACTTCTACGGCAGATTCCGCCAACTACGAAAGTGTTCGGTATGAAGGATACGGTCCAGCCGGAGTTGCAATAATCGTTGAGACACTGACTGATAATCGTAACAGAACGGCAGCCGAAATTCGTTCTGCTTTTACGAAAATGGGAGGTAGCTTGGGCGAAATGGGCAGTGTCGCATTTTTGTTTAATAGGATCGGGCATTTAGTCTACACAGCAATTCCCGGTGGTTATGACGAAGCATTTAACTTCGCAGTTGAAGTTGGGGCGGATAATGTTGAGGAGTTCGATGAATGTACGGAAGTAACATGTTCGGTTGATGCATTTGCCCCAGTTAGGGATGCGTTTGTGAAAAAATTCGGAGATCCTTCGGAATCAGGACTAATATGGGTCCCTACGACATACACGGCATGTTCAGAAGAAGCAAAAGCAACGTTAACAAAGTTATTGGATTTACTTGAAGATAACGATGATGTCCAAAATGTTTTCCATAATTTGGAAGAGTAGTCGTTACCGTTTGTCGAAATAAATGGTTTTGCAACATTACGTAGTTAAGGGCTTGCTCTTTGCTCGTCTTTGTGGCAGTATGTATATACGAAAGGGGAGAAGTTTTATGGGTGTAAACAATTTGAGATTTGAGCCATGGGCTGTGGATAAAAAGTTAGCGATGGCTTGCGCGGCAAGCACGTTGGTTTCGGTCTGTACTGTCTTCGTGATAATGAAAATCGGATTAAGTTACAACGATGAGAAGATTCAGAGTGTTGCTGAAAGTAATGCGATGTTTGGAGCTAAAATAGCTACGTTAGCTGAGACTATAAAAGATCTGAATACAGAGTTAGAGGCGATAAAATCCGAGTGGAAAAGTTCCAAGGAAAATTCCTCATACATATACACTACTCTCTCATCTCTACAAAAAGATATTTCGGTAATTAAGGAAAAACTTAACATTGATAGTGAACTGGCGGATGAGCAAACTAAACAACTGTCGCCAGAGAAAAAAACTTTTATAGATTCTTTTGAAAATTTGATAAAAGATGGTGCGCCGTTCGACAGCTTCCTTGAGACAAATAAAAACAAAATCGATATGACAAAATATAAATCTGCAGAGGCTCTTGTTAAGTTTTCAACTCAAAATATTAAATCTTTGGCAGATTTAAAGAAAGATTATGCTAATGTTGGAGCTACTATCTTTAAAACAAATTTTGAAGAATCTTTCTGGGAACGACAGAAGAGAGTGATTAAAGAAAAAATTTCAGAAGCTATAAAGATCCGAAAATTTGATGAAGAATCTAGTCCAGTAGGCGATTCGGACTCCGATAAGACAAAATTTGAGAAAGCTGGAAAATTTTTGTCAGATGAAAAGTACGCAGAAGCGATCAAAATATTGAAACTTGTGAAAATAGAGGATGAAAATCTGGATAATTTTTTGGTCGATTTAAAGAAAAGACAAGGATTAGAGGAAGCATTTTGCGCATTCAAAAAAGAATTTATAGATATAGAAGCGAATGTAACTCAAAGTGAAGAAAGTAAGTGATTTTGTAAATTAGCAAAAAATTAACTATTTCTATATATCCTGTATGCAGGAAAATTATGTAGTTTGAGCTTGGGGAAATGAAAAGAGTTTATTTAGCGACATTACTGTGCTGTATAGGATCCATCATGGTAGATAGTTCGAATGCAAGCCTTTTTGACAATATAAAAAAGAAAGCGTCGAGCGCAGTCCAGAAGGCTTCTGGGGTCGTTAAAAATGCGAGAAGCAAGGCGTCCAGCATATCATCAAAGGCAAAGTCCGCAATGTCAAAAGCGAGTGGGCTTGCCGAAAAAGTGCAGGGGGCAAAGGGTTTTGTATCGGGCTTGGCTGGAAAGGTAGGGATATCTGAGGATAAGGTCAATAGCGCATTTTCAGTTGTAGATAATGCTAAGCAAAAGATGTTAAATGTTTCTGAGAAAATAGATGAGGGTGCGAAGAAACTTAACTTGCAGGAGGAAACAGAAACTGCAGAAGAGCCGCAGAAAGGTGACAATGGAGTTGCTCCTTCACAAGACGTGATAAAAAAAATAGAAAGTTTGTTTCCTTCACTTGATACATTGGGAAAATTAAAAAGCATCAGTTTTGAGGGACAACGTATCACTGATGAAGATGTGCAATATCTGGTAGAAAAATTTTCGAGCATTGCATCCGAAGGCATTAAGAAAATTTCGCTTTCATTTAGAGGTTGCGAAATTAGTTATGCTTCTTTAGCGAAATTGCTTGATGCTCTAAGGGCATATCCGCAGCTTGTCAGTAGTTTCTGCTTTAGTTCCACCCCATTGGGGGATGACGGTGCTCTTTCTATTGCATCTAGCCTGGGCAATTTCCCAATGCTTAAGTATGTGTTCTTTTCTGATATGGGAATTAGCGGCAATGGAGCAATTGCGATAATTTCGGTGTTGGCTAAGTTATCCCAGGGAGACGGTTCGAATTTGCAGTTGGTCGACTTATCTAACAATGCAATTTCAGACGAGCACTTGGAAACAATTCGTGACACTTGGAAGACTATCAAAAATAGCGAAAATACGCTTCTAATGTTACAGGATAATCATGTGAAAGATATAAACGTACAAAACATACCAGACAACATAAAACTAAAACTAAGCTAAAAGCCACTCGCATCGCGGTGGCTTTATCCCTTCTTGCAACTAAGTTAATTTGCTGAACCCATTTCTTCCAGGCGCTTCTTCTCCGCAATACGCGCACCTTTTCCTGTCCTCTTTCGCAAGTAGTATAGTTTCGCCCGACGCACTCTTCCATGCTTCGTGACCTCAATCTGAATATTCGGAGAATATAGGTGAAATAACCTTTCGACGCCTTCGCCATTCGAAATTTTCCGAACTTTAAACGACGAATTTATTCCGCGATTCTTCTTTGCAATTACAACGCCTTCATATAACTGCGTTCTTTCGCGCGTTCCTTCCGTGACCTTTACAAAAACTTTTACTGTATCCCCCGGTCTGAATATCGGTATGGTTTTGTTAGTAGTCAACTTTTTGATTTGTTCCTTCTCAATTTGTTCCAGTATATTCATTTTTTTCCTCAAAATATAAACGATGCAATCGGTACACTTACCATCAGCAATTTTGCAAGAAAGCCTCGGTAATCTGCCTCATTCAACTCAAGTTGCGACGAAAATCATGCTTTGACGAATTTGCAGAATGTACATTCCACCAAACAGAAACCTTTCCTTAGGGTAGCACAAAATTTTTCAAAGGAGAATGGGATGAAACTTTAGTAATACCTTTTTGAGACTACAGTTGTTGCATATGTTAAACTATCGACAATTGTTGAAATTTTCGAAGAAAATGAAGCGTGAACATGTAATTCACATTGTTTATATTTGCCTCTTTCTTGCAATATTCACTTTCTGTTACCGCCTGCAAGAAACAGTAAATACGTTGACGTCACAAGTAAATGATTTGCCTTCGCAACTTACTTCACAGATAAACACGCAAACAAAAACGCGAGTAAAAAATTTTGCAAAAGGTGTAATGAAAAATCCGTGTAGTTTTTTGCACAAAGTTATTATGAAAGAAAATTTGAGGAAGTATACGTATGTGTTGAACCGCAAGATAGTTCGAAATGTTTCTCGAAATCCATATCCTAATAAAATTTGGTTTTATTGGAGCGATGGATTGGAAAATGCACCAAAGATTGTGCATATGTGTCTGAAAAGCATTAAAAAATATATTCCGAATATGGAGGTTGTACTTATCAATAAAAATAATGTCGGGGAATATGTAAAACTTCCAGCGCATATCCTGGAAAAATACGAGAAAAAGATAATTTGTGAGGCGCATTTTTCTGATATCGTGCGAGTTAATTTGTTGAAGGAGTACGGTGGATTGTGGCTTGATAGCACTATTTTTCTGACGGGCTCACTTCCGCAGGATATATTTAAAGCTGAATTCTTTGCGCCGTCTCTGTGCGACGTAAATCCGAAAAAATCGCCTGAGTTTAAGTACAAAAGTTTGCTATTGCCCGGACTATTTTGTAACTACTTGATGTATGCCTCGAAACCACATAATTATGTTATGGAGTGTATGGTTGCATTTTTAAATGAGTATTGGAAAGACAGAGATTGGGCGGATTATTTTTTGTTTTACGAGTTTACGGCGGTGGCAATGGAGGAGGATCGAAAATTCTTTGATATCATCTTGAATATGTTGCGAAATCATTACTATCCAGAGGAACCATTTTTGAAACTCAACACAAACTTGGATATGCCGTACGATCAAGAAACTTGGAAACAAATAAAAGAATTTCCAATACACAAAATATGCCAGGCTGCATCTTGGCACAAACGCAAAATCAAAAAGGGAACTTTTGCGGAAAAATTATCAAACGAAGAGTTAACTGGATGATGTCAAAAAAAAGTCGGAGGTATTTTGTCTCACTTCTACCAAGCATAACATTTTTATCAATCGGAAGAGCCCCAACAACGCTTAGTTGCTCTGTGTAGTCTGGCTAAATATTATCTACTATCCCCTTGATTGCATTTGACCAGTCGTCCCTTAGATTGGCAACACTAGGAATATTTGATTTCCTAACATAATCTTCTAAGGAGTTTGAAACAAATTTTGCTATATCTCCTTCATCTGACATTATCTTGCAATACTCAGAAACCTCCGTATACGTATCCTTGAAATTGTCTATATACTTTCCAGTAGCTACATTGCACCCAAAGTTAAGAGGTTCAAGAAAGTTATGTCCGCCTATCCCTGGAATTAAACTTCCGCATACCAAAACAGTGTCTACAATTTCAAAGAAGTCTCCAAGACATCCAATCTCATCAATTAAGAGCAAATCCTCTTTTATGTGTTTGCGGTTTTTCAACGTTTCAGAATAAATTGCAACCGTTAATCCATTAGAAATCGCAAGCCGTTGTACTTCTAATTTTCTCGATGGATGACGTATCGCTATAACCGTTAATATCTCAGGAAATGTAATCTTTAAGTTTTTATGCACATTTATAACTATTTCTTCCTCACCAGGATGTGTGCTTACTGCCATCCAAGCCTTGCGTTTCGCTACTTTATTCGCGATTTTCTTTTTGTTTGGCTCATTTACTGGCAACTTATCTGATAGCGTTTTTAGGTTTGGCAAAATTTGAACCTCCAACGCTCCAAGTTTTTGTACAGCATCCTTCATTTCAGGAGTTGTGGTATAAACGCACTTAAATAAGCTAAACGGCAAAATCCCGAAAAGCCTTTTTACGAGAAACATCCGTTTAAGCGAACGTTCTGAAATGCGGGCATTCATCAAGTATATCGGGATCCTCTTGTCATGTAGGTAGTAGAGCGTATTTGCCCAAAGTTCCGATTCCACAAATATCGTAATAGATGGCTTCCAATATTTCACAAATCTTCGTATCCACATAAAAACGTCAAACGGAACATATTGATGAATAACTTTATCTTTCAGCCTTTGCTCGACTTGTTTTGCTGCGGTTACGGTGGTCGTTGTTAGGAGTATGGACACATTCGGTCTTAATTTTTTTATTTCATCGATTATCGGAATAACTGACAGAGTTTCGCCGACACTAACAGCATGTATCCAAATTAACTTTCCATTTGGTTTTTTTTGGGACGGCAAGCCAAATCTTTCATTAACTCTATTTTTTTCTTCCAATCCATCCGCAATTCTTCGCAAGATATAAAATCTGACAAATGGGATGCAAAGTCTGCTGAGAAATCGAAGGGTATTTTTAGGAGCAAATCTTAAAAAAACGTACAAAACGGCTAGCAAAAGCAAAATTTGAACCAGCATTTCAAAATTTCTCCATTCGGAACTGTACGTATCACCCTATAATGAATTATCACACGAAGTTTAGGTGTAAATTATGAAAAATATCCAGATAAATTCAAAACACGTCGAGCCAGGGGATATTTTTGTAGCTATTCCTTGTGAGAATGTCGAGCAGAACATATTTGACGCTTTTCAAAAGGGAGCAGATATTGTTTTTGCAGAACATTCGACTAATGAAAACGTGATATTGGTTAAAGATGCCAGGTTGTTGGCTTCCAGATTATCCAGATTTAACTATCCAGAGCACCCGGAAACGTGCGTTGCTATCACAGGCACGAATGGGAAAAGTTCAGTTTCTCATTTTTTAAGCCAAATTTGGACATATCTCGGGAAAAAGTCCGCTAATCTTGGGACTCTAGGGCTGTTTATAGATCAACAAGCTGTAAAACCGGAGGAGTTTTTCATACCAAATCTAACAACGCCAGATGCTGTAACCTTCCATAAGGTCATGGAATATCTGCAAAATTCGCAAGTAACGCACTGTGTTTTCGAGGCATCAAGTCACGCTCTCGAGCAAAAAAGATGCCATAGTGCCGTGATAAAGGCTGCGGCTTTCACAAACTTAGCCTCGGATCACCTGGATTATCACAAAACGCGGAAGGTTTATTTTGCAACAAAACTTAAATTATTTAGTGAAATTTTACCTCAAGATATGCCAGCGATCGTCTCTTTGGATTTTTCCGATATTTATGAAAGAGTTTCTGAGATAAATAGCAATTTGATAACATTCGGTATTTCTGAGAAAAATGACATAAGCGCCCAAAATATAAAGGTAGCGCCAGGAAAAATAATTTTTGATTTAAGTTACAGGGATGAAGTTTTTTACGATGTCGAGAGTAACCTTTTGGGGGATTTTCAGGTTATGAACATTTTGTGTGCTGTTGCTCTAGGTTTAGCTACTGGGTTTGATATTGGCTCTATGGTTAAAGTGTTACCGAAAATAAAGCCATTAGAAGGGCGCATGGAACTTGTAAAAACATTTAATGGAGGTGATATATACGTTGATTTTGCACATACCTCAGAGGGGTTGAGAACTGCGTTGCAATGTTTCCGGAAGGTCTGCAGAGGTCGGCTAATTTGTGTTTTCGGGTGTGGCGGAAATAGAGATGTATCAAAGCGTCCAGAAATGGGGAAAATAGCCCATGAAATTGCTGATATTTGCATAGTGACTGACGATAACCCACGACAAGAAGCTCCGGAAGAGATTAGGCAACAAATTATCAAAACTTGTCCAAATGCAATCGAAATTGGAAATCGCCGAGATGCTATAAAATACGCTGTTTCACTTATGCAACCAGGAGATATCGTCGCGGTTATGGGCAGAGGTCATGAAACACACCAAATTTATGCTGATGAAAACATTCCATTCAACGATAAAGAGGTCATTCTTGAAACCTGTATAAACCTTACTTAAACAGAGATTGTTTTGATGTTTAAGTATTAAAGAGTTTAAATGGATATTTTAAATAAAACATTGGTGTACCTAAGTAACTTTAGGTTCACCTTAGTTGAGGTAAGTTTTAGGTGTATACTTAAGAAGTCGATAGGAACAGATGATGCGAGTTTATGGTATTCACCGGTGTTGGGGCGCTAGTTCGGAAGGAGTTGTTGGATTTATTAAAGGATCCAAAAAGTTCTTTCACAATATTTTTCCCGATATTTTTGTTCTTGGTAGTATTCGTTATGGCGTCGAACAAAGACGTCGAAAACTCCAGCGTCGTGATTTTCAATCAGGATCGCGGCGTACACAGCGTAAATCTCTTGGACGATATAGTAAACACGAACATATATAAAAAATCCATATACGTAAATTCCGATAAAGACTTGCAGAACGTCATAAATAAGGAGGAAGCATTCATTGGAATAACTATACCGGCGGATTTTTCTAAGAATATCGATTTAAAAAGAAAATCTGATATATTGGTCGTAACAGATGGGCGCAGAACCAACGCAGCTACAATTGCGTACAGCTATCTTTCGCAAATCCTGGCAAAGTATCAAGCGAAAATTTCAGGCAGTGAGATGCGCGCTATACCTTCCGTTTCTGTCAGGACTTGGTATAATCCCAATAAAAATCAGCGGTGGTTTTCGATAACTAATCTCATTTGTATGATTATCATCAGTCAAGCGATTGCACTTACCGCCCTGGCAATTGCTCGCGAAAAGGAGCAGGGTACATTCGACCAACTCTTGGTTTCCCCGATAAAACCGCTGGGTATGCTTATTGGAAAGACGACGCCCAGCGTTATAATCAGCCTTTTTATGGGAATTTGCATAATGTTTCTTGGAAGTTGGATGTATGGCGTACCTATTCGTGGCAGTTTGTTGTTGATGGCGTTTGCGATGATTACGTACGTCATTTCGGTTGTTGGAATTGGAGTTTGCATCGCAGCATTTGCCAACACTCAGCAGCAGGCGATGCTGGGAACGTTTATCGTACAGATGCCCATAGCGTCACTTTCGGGCTTGATGTCGCCGGTAGAAAGCATTGAAAATCCGCTAATGAAGGCGTTTACAAAGGTTAATCCGATGGTATATGGTAATAATCTAGTGAAAGGTATAATGATAAAAGATATGACTTTTTTCGATGCTCTGCATAGTATCGTTCCAATAATATTGATAGGGGTATTTGTAGTATCGCTTGCATCTGTTGTATTTTCGAAAAAGCATAGGATAAAGGTTTTTTAAAAGGTTATTTACGTGGCAAAAAGAAAAGCGAGAAATAGACATCGAATAGAGAGAGAAACCGTTGTTGAGAATATCCGGCTAAAGAACAATATATATGGAGTACTCTTAATAATTTCAGCTTTGATTTTAGCCACGGTGCTTATTTTTCACAATTCACACGATAATACTTTTCTAACTGTTTCGCCAAGTACGACAGAAAACGTGCTGGGGCATTTTGGCGCTACGGTATCTGAAGTATTTCTGCAATTTTTTGGATTATTTTCGTACATGATTACCATTTTGTTTTTTGTTTGGGGGATAAATTATCTTAGTGGGAAAATTCGGTACATAAAGCACCGTATTTGGACATTTTTCATCTTTGTTATATTCGGTGTAATTGTTTTTAATGTAACTTCTGCTTATTCTACAATAGAAGCACTGCTCAGGCGATTTTCTATGGATTTTTACGCTGGGGGCTGTGTCGGGTATATTTTATCTAAGTGGATTTTCATAGATATTTTCAAGAATGAAGAAATCGCGTGCCAGTGGGTGTTTGCAATACTATCGGTCATTTGGCTTTTGATTGCAAAGCGAGCACTGTTTGTTGAATTCGATGTGATATTCAATAATATTCCCAAATTGACACGGAAGTTGGTAGCGATAGCCCCAAGTATGCCAAAGTTGAAAGCATCTAAAAATTCAGAGAATACATCAACCGACAATAACGAAAAGTCAAGTAATGAGACAACTGGGAAACTTCATGACAATCCGAAATTTAATTTCGAGGAAGGTGTGTATACCTTGCCGAATGTAGAACTTTTGGATAAGCATTCTGAGAAAGACTGGAAGCAGGATGATGGCAAAATAAGCATAATGTCCGCGGAGTTGTTGAATGTTTTGGAGGAGTTTGGCGTCAATGGAGAGATACTAAACGTGAGACAAGGACCAGTCGTCACTATGTTCGAGTTTCGCCCGGCGCCTGGCATAAAAACTTCGCGAGTAATAAGTTTAAGCGATGATATAGCTCGTTCGATGAGCGCAATATCTGCGAGAATATCGACAATACCTGGACAAAATGCGATAGGTATCGAGCTTCCCAACAAGAACCGCCATACGGTATATCTCAAGGAATTGCTCCTATCGGACGAGTTTAAAAAAATGGCAGTCGGTATTCCGATAGTTTTGGGAAAGGATATCAGTGGAAATCCGGTGATGGCAGACCTCGCCAAGATGCCGCATCTCCTGGTTGCCGGAACGACTGGTTCGGGGAAATCCGTTTCGATAAACGATATGATTTTGTCGATTTTGTTCAAATTTACGCCGCAGGACTGCAAGTTGATAATGATAGATCCAAAGATGCTCGAATTGTCGGTATATGACGAGATACCGCACCTGTTGACTCCGGTTGTTACTGACCCGAAAAAGGCTGTATTTGCGCTGAAATGGGCGGTTGCTGAGATGGAAAATCGGTATCGGCAAATGTCGCAACTGGGAGTGCGAAATATTGATGGGTTTAACAAAAAACTCGCGGAATCGAAAGAAAATAGCGATTTGTTAGTGCGCAAAATACAAACTGGATTTGACCAGGAGACCGGGCGTCCAATCTTTGAAAATCAGCAGTTGGAATTCGCGCCGTTGCCGTATATTGTCATAATCGTCGATGAAATGGCGGATTTGATGCTCGTTGCTGGAAAAGACGTCGAGGCTGCTATTCAGCGACTGGCTCAGATGGCTCGCGCCGCCGGCATACATCTGATAATGGCAACGCAGCGACCGTCCGTTGACGTTATCACCGGTACCATAAAAGCAAACTTCCCGACACGGATTAGCTTTCAGGTGACCTCGAAAATCGATAGCCGAACTATTCTTGGCGAGCAGGGCGCGGAGCAGCTTTTGGGGCAAGGCGATATGCTCTATATGTCGGGTGCTGGGCGAATTTTGCGTGTGCACGGACCTTTCGTCAAAGATAGCGAAGTGGAACGTATAGTAAATTTCATAAAGGAGCAGGGAGAGCCGGATTACGTCGATGTCGTCAGTGAACAGTTTGGAGAAGATGAAGTATCGGGCGGTGACGATAGTGGTGGCGACGATATGTATAAAAAGGCAATCGAAGTAGTGATGAATGACCGAAAGTGTTCGATTAGTTATTTACAAAGGAAATTGCAGATAGGATACAACCGGGCGGCACGAATAGTCGAAGAGATGGAGCAAAAAGGCGTCCTCTCAGCCCCAAATCACACTGGAAAACGCGATATTTTAATTTAGGTCAAAATACCCCATTTTCAGGGACTTCTTCAATACTTTGGATCATTGATGCGAGCTTTTTAGCGCCCTTCTCATCAAACTCGCCCTGGGTCGTATCCTCATATCTATATTTGTTATTTCTGTTATCTTCGAATACCATTCGAAACATTCTTGGAGCTTGAGTTGTAAAGTATTCTGGCGTCTGATTTAGTCTGTATCCGGCAACAATGGGTTTTATCAAATATCTTATGTTTAATTCTGTTTCATCGACTTCTGTTGCGTTTTTATATCCAAGAGTATAAAAAGCGTAACTGAAGACTCCTTGCACAACTTTTGTTCTTATATGAAATAGTTCCCCATTTCCTGTTGCTGATAAAAGGTGAAACGCAGGCGGAATAAAGATAGGATATTCGCCTTTTAACAGTTTTACTCTATCTAGTTCTAGTTTCCACAATTTATTGGGGCTATTTGATAATACATAAGCGCTTGCTCCCGCATCAAATACATATCCGCTGCCTAATCCATCGCTAAAGCAAATTGCCTTTCGGATTGCGAGTTCTGGATCCGGTTTGCAAAAACCTCCGCGACATATAACGTAGTTAGGATTTTTGCTTTCGGAAATAATGTAATTTTTTGTAAAAGTTTTCAATTTATGGTACTTTACCTTGCTCCATTTTCGTAGCCTATCTCCATTCAACTCCATTCCTCTTAGCGTTTCTGTACGTGGCGCACCTAATCCATATTGGGCAGATAATTCTTCCTGATCTAAAACACTGCTTTTATCGAGCAACCTGTTGCTTTTTCTATACGCATCAAGCATTTCGTTTGTAATAGCTTGTATATCCCCCCTGTGTCTCTTGTATATCGTCGTAGCATAGTCGTTAACTTTCCAGAAAGCATTTTGTACTCCTTTGTCCTCCATAAAACGAGCGCATGCCTTTGTTATTCCCCACTCATCGCCTTCTCTTGCATATTTACGAAGGTCGGTTTTTTCGTGATGAGCGTAAAAAAATTCAAAGAGATCATCTTCAGAATCAGAACAACTGAATATGTTGTTGGCAAAGCAGTCATACACTACGAACTGATAAAGACTTTTAGGAACGGCATAAATACTTGCATTTACATCTATTTTGTTAACTTCATTTTTTATAAATTCATACTCTGTTTCCTTTGTTTTAAACGTTTTGATCAAATTTAGGTTGGGATATCTTTGATTAAACTCCGCCTGTGTAAACTGACTCAGAATGCTCGGAAATCTATACTTTGTAACGACTTCGTAAATTTGCTTCTTTGTGCTATCTGTATATCCATCGACTATATACTCACTCGCCTGTGTTACATCGGCAAGTATCAATGCCGACGCTATATATACAAAAAACTTAGCGATGTCTTTCCGGGGGGGGGGGCATATCTCCTCACTCGCATGTTTCATAAACTTTATCTCGATAAAGAGTGTGAGCCCCATTATATCATAGTATTGAACGCAATGATCCTTAATCCTTGTGAAATTCCATCTTTTTCTAATATTTCTGAGATCCAGACGCGACCATCTGACATCATAATGCCTTGGCTGTTGCAAAACATGCTATAGCAGGTTTCTTGTTTTATGCCTTCAATGAAATCTTGAGTAACAAGAATTTCGCGTATTGCAGTGAAAAAATCATTTTTTTCCGTTGGTTTACCATTTACCATCACAGGAAAAGCAACTTTATCTGCAAGAATATTCAAGTTCCCGCGCAGTATATCAGCCTTTACCGATTTTGCAAAATTCTCGACCTCTAAGGTCGTATAGTTCGTGCAAATTGCATACCTCCCCTCGTCTTCAACCTTTGGAGTACATCCCACGGCGAGCATCATCAAAAGAAATGTCAAAACCCGCTTATTCAATGATATTCTCCATAAAACTTTCCGGCAACGGCGTAATCCACTATATTGTTAGGCAAACCGTATTTATCAAACCATTCTATACCCTCGCATTTGTGGGGCTCATTTGCTCGAGCATTTACAAAAATTTTTGTTGATTTCATCTCAAGACCTATTGTTGTAACGTGTCCATGCAAAACCGCTGCCTGTTGTTTTAACACCAGTATCTATTCACAAAGTTCTACATTTTTTATGTCAAATGGAGGCGTGCAAGTTATCATAACATCCGCAAATTCCGCCCGACTGGTATGCTTCAATTCTGGTTCAATCACAAAAAAATCATGCTTTACGAGTGTTACTATTTTATGCTCAAATTCAATTTCACATTCGCCCTCTAACACGAAAAAGGCTTCGTAAAATCCGTGGTTAATCTTCCAAGGATACTGATTATTACGAAAATGCACGACTGCGCAATCGAGCGGAAACAGATTTTTCCTATCGCAATACTCATCTATCTTCATCCCGAAGCATTCCTTTGTTTCCGCATCTGCTTTAGCAAATTTCATTTTCCGTATTCTCCAAAAAAGCGACCGGCAAATATATCGGAAAAAGCAACCTTTACGTAATCCACTATATTTTCTGGCAAGTTGTGTTTGTCGAAAAATTCGAGACCACCGCATTTGTGAGGTTCGTTGTTTGTGAGTTCTCCTGCATATTTCGAGCATTTGAAGAAAATATCGATATTTTGCCTATTCGGGCTTTTTCTATCCATAACGTACGCGCATTCCAAATCTTCAGGGGCAATCGTTATATTAGCTTCCTCCATCGCCTCGCGTACCATTGCGTCACGCGCCATCTCACCTTCCTCGGCATGTCCGGCAACCATACTCCATTTTCCGTCCTCGTATCCCGTGTTTTCCCTGAGCGAAAGCAAAACCTTGCCGTCGCGCTCCAAGAGGAGGTATACGCACACGTACGACCTGAGCTTTATTCCGTTACTTTCTTGCATCAATCCGCTCCTTTCCGAAATACGGCACTAGCGCCTCTGGAATTTCAATCGAGCCATCCTTTTGCTGGTAATTCTCCATAACGGCAATGAGGCAGCGCCCGACAGCAATCCCCGAGCCATTTAGGGTGTGTACAAACTCATTTTTACCAGTCTGCTCATTTTTATACCGCGCGTTCATACGACGCGCCTGGAAACTATTGCAGCGAGAACAGCTGGATATCTCGCGATACTTGTCTTGCCCAGGAAGCCAAACCTCCAAGTCATACGTTTCTTCGGACGAAAATCCCATATCGCCGGTCGAAAGCACCACCGTCCTGAAGGGCAAATTCAGCTTTTTCAGAATACCCTCAGCACATTCAGTCATCCTCTCGTGCTCAGCAACAGATTGCGCCGGCGTCGTAATGCTGACCAGTTCGACTTTGCCGAACTGGTGCTGGCGCAGCATACCAACGGTGTCGCGTCCGGCAGAGCCAGCCTCAGACCTAAAACAAGGAGTATACGCTGTATATCGCAGTGGCAATTCCTTCTCGCTCAGTATTTCGCCATTATGAATATTTGTCAGCGAAGCCTCAGCGGTCGGAATGAGGTAGCTACCGATTGTCGTCTTAAACAAATCCTCCTCAAATTTTGGCAATTGCCCAACGCCAAACATCGCCTTTTGCTCTAGTATTAGCGGAACGTATACTTCGGTATACCCGTTCTCCTTCGTGTGAGTATCAAGCATAAACTGCGCCAATGCTCGCTCCAAACGCGCTATTTCAGAAAACAAAAACACGAACCTCGAACCGGCAATCCTGGCAGATTTTTCGAAATCCATCATACCCAAATCTGCCCCAAGCTCGTGATGCTCCAGTGGCTTAAAATCGAACTTTCGCGGCGTTCCGAACCGTCGTATTTCAACGTTTGCACCCTCATCAGCGCCAACCGGACATTCATCAGACGGGATGTTCGGGATAGTCACTAGAAGTTCCATAAACGCTGATTTCGCGCTGTTCGCAGCCTCCGTCATCTCGACCATTTCCCGCTTCAGCGTTTCCACCCGCTGCTGCAACGCACTTGTATCCTCGCCCTTGGCTTTCGCTTTCCCAAATGCCTCGGAATTCCTATTACGCTCCTGCTGCAATTCCTGCAACTTCGTTTGCGCCGCCCTCGACTTCTCGTCCAATTCCAAAAGTTTCGCCTCAACCGGCTCTTTATTTCTATTTCTCAGTGCTTTATCTAAAGCACCAGAATTTTTTCTAACAAAATCTATATCTATCATATTTTAACTTGAAATTGAGCCATCTCGCCTATAATATAGCACAAACAAACCGAACAGAAATAACGCCATGGAAAGAACTTGCCCAACAGTTAATGCAATTGCATTGAAGTATGTATAAACTTCAACTTCCTTATAAAACTCGATAATAAAACGTGCGGAAGAATATATGGTGCAAAAGATTGAAAAAGGAACACCGGTTCCGATAATCTTTACCCCCTTCAGCCGGAAAATTATGAAAAGTATCCAGAAATTCAGTAACCCTTCGAAAAACGCTTCGAGCAGTTGTGTTGGGTATCGCGGCATATTGTCGACAAATGAGAAAATAACCGCCATGTCTGAGGAGGTAATTTTGCCGTATAGCTCCTGGTTCATAAAATTCGCAAACCGTCCGATGCCAACGCCGAGTGCTCCGGCAATCGCTAAAACATCCGCCATTATCTTTAAAGAAATGTTGTGTCGCTTTACGTACGCAAAAACGTATATTGTTAACGCTATAACTGATCCATGAAATGATAATCCGCCATTACGTATCATTATGATTTCTAATGGGTGCCTTATGAAATACTCTAACTCGTAAAATAAAATATGCCCAAGGCGGGCTCCGACAATTATCGAAACAATTGTCCAAAACATAAAATTATCAAACGCCTCTTTACTAGGGACGGATATATTGTTGTTACGCAGCTTCCTCAAAATCCACGTCGCAACCGCCCAAGCCGAAAACAGCGCGGTTGCATAGATTATGCCATACCAATAAACGGGCAACGTCCCAAGTTTAAACGCAACAGGAGAAACAGACCAAATAATCACGAATACACAAAATCCATGTCTTCGGCGTTCATTGTATCACACCATTCTTTTATAGATTTTGCAGGCAAAGAAGTAGGATGAATCGGATGCAAATTTCTTGCGAAATTAAAATTACTCCCCCCTAAAAGCAATGACCTGTGACGGTACTACACGATCGTCTCAAGAGGTAAGCAAAGCATTGACAACAAAAAGGCAGACATATGCGCCCGACGTAAGCCACGGGTTTACTGCCCGGTATTATAGCAAAACAAAAGGAATTACCTAGTCATTTCCATTGCCCTACACACTCTCTCTAAATCTTCCCTAACGTCGACGGAGATTGCGGTGCCGTTGACTGGTACTGCCCAGACGTTCATATTGTTTTGTATTGCGCGCAGCTGCTCCAGCCTCTCGGTTTTTTCCAGAAACGATTGTGGTAGTCCAATGAACTTCTCCAAAGCTTTGTATCGATAAGCGTAAATACCGATGTGCGAATAAAACCAAGGCAAGCCATTTGGGATTGCGCTTCTCGAAAAGTATATTGCCTTTCCAGAAACATGTTTTTCCATATTGTCGAAGATAACCTTCACAGTATTTTCGTTAGTAAAATCATCGATGTTCTCCTGCAAAGTCACCGGCGTTGTCATATCAATTTCAGGATTACTCTTGAGAACATCTAAAATATCTTTGAGAATAGTTGTGTCAAACACCGGCGTATCGCCTTGCAAATTGATGATATACTCCGGTCTCATATCCAACGCACCCACAGCTTCGAAAACCCTGTCGGTTCCAGAGGGCAAATCCGGATTAGTTACAATCGCCTTTCCACCGTAATTTTCAACGATCCGTCGCACCTCTTCGCAGCAACAAGCGACATAGCAATCGCAGAGATTAGCTTGTTTAGCCCGCTCCAAAACGTAAGTTATGAGGGGCTTTCCATTGATAGGTTCGAGGATTTTCCGAGGAAAACGCGATGAATTCAGCCTAGCTGGAATAACGATGACGGATGAATTATCTCTCACGGTGTGCAAAACTAAAACCAAGATACGCTGAAATTCTACGAAAATCGTGAAAATAAGAAAAGTCCGCTTTGGCGGTTTCTCTTTAATCGAAGTTTCGATCTCCCTCATTATTATCGGAATAATTTCGACCATTGGGATTAGCCAACTGCGGTTGATGCACAAAATATATGCATCGCAAAAGACACAAGGAAATATCGATTTTGTTATAAAAGCACTCGGGGTTTACTGCACGAGTAAAGCGCTCAAACTTCCGTTTCCGTCAAAAATAAATACCGATATTGGACATCAAAGTGAGGAAATGCAAAATTTGTTCGGGCTCGTCCCATTTAAATCGCTGGGGATTATGGAGAAGTTTGCGAAGGATGGGAATGGGCGCTGGCTACTTTATAAGATGAACCCGAATTTCGGGAAAACTATATTTACTGCCGAGGACAAAACTATCGGCATTAGTGATTTCAACTCGGATATACCGGGTGATAGGGTGGCTTTTATAATAAAGGTGAAAAATATTAAAAACGAGGATGAGCAAACTATTTGGTATAGCGAGCGGACATTTGTTGCGAATTACACAAATCTGACAAGCAAAACTTTGTCCACTTTGCAACAAGCTGAGCCTGAAAAGAAAGTGATATTTTGACAATGCTATTGTGTTACAATGATCTCGTCGCGGATGTGGTGGAACTGGTAGACACGCAAGATTTAGGTTCTTGTGGCTCACGCCGTGGGGGTTCAAGTCCCTTCATCCGCACCATTGTTTTGAGGGTCAATTAAGTAGCTAACTTTTTCTTACCTAGATGTGCCACGTCTATGCGGCGATATTGTATGTATTACTAAGAAGAGTGTCATTAGTGCCAACACGCCGATTATGCCACTGGAGACGAATATCCCGTTCAGCGAGAATGCGTGCGCAACCTTCCCCGCAATTGTGTCGGCGCAAAATACAGACATCGCGTTTACAAGCCAGTACACGCCAAGCCCCGTCCCGCGCAAATCCTCAGGCACTTGCTCAGCTATCAGCGACACAAAAACATTTTGCGTTGACCCAAGCTGTATGCCCCAAAACAGTACGCCGACGTACATAACAGCCCGCGACGTCGCTGAAAACATTATGATGTCTGCCAGCACCAGTGCAGAAATGCCGAAGCACAACAAGCGTATCCTGTCAAACCTGTCGCCCAACAATCCCATCGGGTATGACGACAATGTTGTGCCGATGTTGTACACAATCATAACGACCGGAGCAAACATTGGGTCGACGTTGAACCCCTCATTCATTCGCAATATTAAGAATGTTTCATTCATTCGCGACATCATGAATACGGCATTTACCGTCATCAGCAACCAGAACGATAATCCCAAATATTTGAAGTTCTTGAATGTAAATTTGGGCTTTATTTTAGGAGACGGCAACGGAGCCTCCGCGGTAATAGCTGGGTGCTCGAAACGTTTTGGTTCCTTAACAAAGAATATTAGCAGGACAAGCGCCACTGCTGCTGGAATAGAAGCTAATCCGAAAACTGCTTGATAATTGCTACCAGTCGCCTTCATTGCCCAAATTCCCAGAACCCCGCCAAGTAACGAACCGACGTACGCCAGACTGCGCTTCAAGCCATACGATGCCCCAATCCTTTTACGCGGTGCAACATCAGCAACTATCGCATCCCTCGGAGATGCCTGTACGCCGTTTCCAAACCGCTCCATCATGCGCGCAGAAAAAACCAGTACGAACGAATTGGATACAGCTAAAACCGGACGGCTTAAAACGGAGAAGATGTATCCGACAATCATGATGCCTTTTCGTCGCTTGAAAAAATCACTCAGCATTCCTGAAAACAGCTTCATTAGGTGCGAACTCATCTCGCAAAATCCTTCCAGAACGCCGATACCGATTGCGGAAGTTCCTAGGATATGTTTCAGGTAAAGCCCTGAAAATGAGTACGACATAACGAACGAAATGTTCATCAAAAGCATCATTATGCCGATTTGCCAAACAGTTACGGGGATTTTTCCGTCGCGAACTTGCCTTTGTGGAGCTGAAACGCTCGAACTCGCTTCACCGGAAGGAGCGGTTATCTTTTCTTTCATGCGTAAAATTGCAAAACGCATCTTTGCTCAGAGCATACCATATCCACGATCTCGCTTAAAGGAAGAAACTAACAGCTTAGGCAATTTTGTTGCCGATACATCTCTATGGACAATCATCTTAGGATTAACATTTTTTTAATTGATGTGAAGTAGGCTTAGTTCGAGCGATCGTGACGGAGTACACGTATGAATGTGATTTATGTATTGAGACTTGTCATTATTTGTTGCTTCCTCTGCCTTTTTAACGCACACGGAAAAGATGCCACACAGAAAAACTCCGAGCTTTTACAACAATTTGAAACATTTTTGAAAGCAAAAGAAAAAGACAAGCCAGAAATACCAGCACCAAAATCAATAAAAGATAAAAATTTTGAAATAATTGAGAAATCTACCGACAATATAAAAAAGATTTTTGAATCTAGAGCCGATGTTTTATCAAAACGTCCATCGGACTACAGATTAGCTATGGATTGTATATCAAAATCTATATCTGAACGCCAAAACATGTTTCAGAATAAAGAAACAATAGAGGGAACAAAAACTGCTATTTTGGAGATTTGTAACCAGTATGAAGAGATTATTCCATATATGCAAAATTTGATTATCTTATTACGATGTATTGACATAATGTCCAGTAATACGATCGGGATAATCAAAGAGCTAACTCAAAAAGACAGTACGAAACCTATTACCCAGGGTGATGCTGAGGAATTGTTCAATAAACTAGAGCCGATGGTTAGGTATTTGCCTGAAAATACGCAGAGCATGCTAAAGATGATATTTATCGAAGCCAGCAAGACAAAGTTCGAAGAACGACCAAATATCCCGAGTTACTACACGTTTCATTTAATGAAAAATATTTTAGATAACATTGAAAAAATCTGTAAAAACTTAAATCAAGCCACATTTCTCCGAAGTTTTGAGAATGCCACATATGCTATGCAAAAGTTACTCACGGACCTAGACGCATCCGCAAAATCTGATCAAACCGCAAAAAACGTCGCCCCATTTTTCGAAAGTGCAAAAAAAACTGTAATGTCCCAAATGGATTTTATTCAAAAAAGGGAAAAGGAGTGGAAAGAATACATTTCGGCAGTAACAACTGTACTAGAACAAGTAAAAAAGGCATTAAACGAAGCAGTAGAAACAAAAAAGGATCAAACAATCTTCAATAATGTAACAGAACAGCAGCCAGCGTGAACTTGAGCCCATCACGTGGATTGTTGTAGAATCCCATGGTCGGTTGTGTGCTAATGAGCTAAAAGCAATGTTGCAAAGTATGCGAGTAGTTGGTGGATGTCGGCTTGAAGGTGAAATTAGAGTAAGTGGTGCAAAGAATTTGGCATTACCGGCGCTTGTTGCGACGATACTCACTGACAAACCAGTAACGCTGCGAAACGTTCCGAATTTGGCTGATGTAAAATCGCTGTTAGAACTATTAAATTGCATCGGAACTGAAGTAAGTTATAATGATAAGCATACAATAACATTGTCAACGCGTAGTATAAAATCAGCAACTGCGCCGTATGATTTTGTTAGGAAAATGCGCGCATCGATTTTAGTTTTGGGGGCGCTAATTGCCAGGCATAAACAGGCTACCGTATCGCTGCCAGGCGGCTGTGCCATTGGGGCGAGAGGCGTTGATTTGCACATAAAAGCACTCGAGATGATGGGGGCGGAGATCGCCATAGAGAATGGCTATATTGAAGCAAAAGCGCCGAATGGGCTCATTGGATGCGACATAGCTTTTCCGATGACAACCGTCACGGGTACCGAAAACATCCTGATGGCAGCGACTTTGGCGAAAGGTACGACGAGGCTTATAAATGCAGCGATGGAGCCGGAGGTCGAGGCGTTTTGCGAACTTTTGAACAAGATGGGAGCGAGGATTTCTGGGGCTGGGACGTCGGTTATCACGATAGAGGGCGTGGACGAGCTTCACGGCACTGAGTTTGAAATAATCCCGGACAGAATAGAAGCGGGGACGTACGCGATAGCCGCTGCTGTAACTAATGGCAAAATCTTGCTGAAGGATTGTAGATATGAGCATTTGACCTCATTTTTTGAGACACTGAATTCAGTCGGTGTTGCTTGCGAAAAAGTTGATAACGGCGTCCTGGTATATCGCAAATCGGACGAAATCCAGCCAATTTCGATACAAACCGCACCTTACCCTGGATTTCCAACGGATTTGCAGGCGCAATATACTGTTCTTATGTCGATTTGCAATGGTAGTGCATCGATAACCGAAAATATTTTCGAGAATAGATTTATGCATGTTCCGGAACTGGCGCGGATGGGTGCGAACATATCAGTACAAGGCAAGACGGCGCTTGTTACCGGCGTTGAGAAGCTGAAGGGAGCGCAGGTCATGGCGACGGATTTGCGAGCCTCGGTTTCGCTTGTGATAGCTGGGCTTGTCGCGGAGGGCGAAACTATCGTAAATCGCCTGTATCATTTAGACCGTGGGTATGAAAATTTGGAAGAAAAGCTCAATGCTTGTGGGGCGCATGTTGAGAGATTTGAGGTATAGGAGATGTCGTTTTTCAAGAAACTAAAGTCAATATTCGCAAACTTTACGTCGAGCAAGAGTAATGAGGAATTGGAGGAGATACTCATAGAGGCTGATTTTGGCGTTAAGTTAGCTGCTGAGTTAGCGAAGGAGATAGGGGTTAAGGGCAATATAAACGAAGCCTTGAAAAATAAAATCGAAGCAATACTTTCTCCATTGATATCAGATATTAAAGTAAATAGCGAGAAGCATCCGTTTGTGATTGTTTTAGAAGGCGTTAATGGAAGTGGAAAGACTACGACTGTAGCTAAACTGGCGTATTACTTTATGCGAAAAGGATTTTCTGTGGATATGGTTGCTTGCGACACGTTTAGAGTAGCCGCAGCCGAACAACTCGAAGTTTGGGCAAAAAGATTGAATTGCAAGCTGTATAAAGGCGCCGACAATAGTGGAAAACCACGAGAGCCAGCAAGCCTTGCCTATGAGGCGCTAAGCAATTCGAAGAGCGATGTTTTGATAATTGATACTGCGGGAAGATTGCAGAATAACGCAAATTTAATGAATGAGCTTGCAAAAATACATCGCGTTCTGAAGAAAATCGATGATACGGCGCCTCATGAAACGGTGTTGATTTTGGATGCGACGACTGGGCAGAATATGGTAGAACAAGTGCGGGAATTCCAGAAGGTACATCCGATTACCGGGCTTATACTAAACAAACTGGATGGCAATGCCAAGGGAGGTGCGCTGGTGCGTGTTGCGAATGAGTTCAAGTTGCCGATATACGGTGTCGGGATTGGCGAAAGCGAGAAGGATTTCGAGGCGTTTTCTGTCGATAAGTTTTTGAAGGATTTGGTGGAGTAATACAATGTGCAATCGGTGCTGCGGAATACATAACAACAAGTGGGTATTTTACCTAATAGCTATAGCCCTCGGAGTTATCGGCGGATTATCCGAAATTGGGTTCGTCGAGCAAATTGGAAAAAGTTGTTCCGAAGTTTTCATACGAATATTCAAGTGCATAAGTATGCCAATAATATCGCTGTCCGTAATAGTTGCACTGACGGGCAGCGGCTCAGATAAAACTATGAATAGGCTTTGGCGAAAAGCACTGAAATATACGCTGACGACTACGGTACTCGCTGCCTCTATCAGTGCTTTACTATACATCGTCATAAGTCCATCAAATGTCGGTATGAATTTCGAACAAACCGAAAAAAACGTAGTAAATGCGAATTACACGAAATATCTATTAGAAATTATTCCAGACAACATAATCGGGGCATTTTCCGAGCATAAAGTCTTAAGCATATTGCTTATAAGCGTTATATTTGGAATTTCAATACGCTCGATAGAAGACGCGGATGCAAAGCAGGTATTAAAATCGTTTTTCGATGGACTGCACAGCATATTCTTTACGATAACGAAGTTCATAGTCAAAGTTCTCCCGATTGGTTTATTCGGCTTCATTTTAGTTAGCGTGAAAGAACTGAAATCTGGGATGGACTTGAACGGAATGGGCAAATACTTCTTGGTTATAATTTTGGCAAATTTAGTTCAGGGATTGGTAATTCTGCCGGCATTTCTAGCGTTAAAAAAGATAAATCCTTTCGCGAATTTCAGAGCTATGATGCCGGTGTTGTCCGTCGCGTTTTTCACGAAATCGTCATCTGGGACACTGCCATTGACGATAGAGGCTGCAGAGCAACGTATCGGGGTGAAAAAGGAAGTCAGCCGATTTGTTTTGCCGCTGTGCACTACCATAAACATGAATGGATGCGCCGCTTTTATATTCACAACAGTGATATATATGATGCAAAACTACGGCATTGAGATATCTGGATTTACGATACTAACTTGGATACTTATATCGACGATTGCAGCTGTCGGAAACGCCGGGGTGCCTATGGGATGCTTTTTCCTGAGCGCGTCCCTGCTTTCCTCGATGGACGTGCCGATGCCATTGCTGGGCATGATTTTGCCGATTTACAGCGTTATAGATATGCTCGAGACATCGTTAAATGTGTGGTCAGACAGCTGCGTCGCGAGTGTGGTGAACGGGGAGACTGAGAATAATTTAACGTAAAGATCTACCTCTTGTTTCGGTAGATCTTGTCGTTGGTCTTTAGAAGCCTAGTCGCTTTACGAAATCTTTAAGTTCGTCTTCATTCATTACTTCCGGTACGTGCCGCACTATTTTATCTAGCACATCTAATACACTTTTGCCCGAGTTAAGTTTTTCCGATATTTTCAGTGTTCGATAAACATGCGGAACATACTGAGCATAGGAACGTATTTTAGACCCATCATCTAATCTTTCTTCGCCAGTTTTATACACATGCAGGATTTCATTAATTTCAGAAGCTATATCGTCGGCATTTGCACTAAGGCTAGTTGGACAATCCGTTAAACCCCATTCATCAACTTGTTCCTTCCAGCAATCGTATATGAAACTTAACTCTGGTTGCTCCTTCGCAGTATTTTTCATAAATTGCTCTGGAGTTACCTTTCCGAAATGTTTTGTTGGACTGTAGTTCTCAACATATGACAAGCCAGTTGCTTTTTTATATTGTTCGTTATTCTGTGTTCTGCCCTGTATACCTAACTTCTTTATCTGTTCCATATATTTCTGCTTAAAGCTAATTCCATAAAGATCAGTCAGCCTATGTAACATAAACGTCGGGTCATTCTTAATCGTAAAAATTGTTTCAAAAAACACTGAAACAGCGTCCTCGCATATTATTTGATTTATTCCAGATGATATATCTATCGTTTTGCTTCGATCAAACAATATTCTATAGGCAAGGTCCAGAACATGACCAGTTTCATGAACTATAAATGATTCGAAGTACGGAGAGTTATAAGGAACACAAATTTGCATAAACCTTATTATCTCTTCTTTACTTGGAATTTTCTTTTGTAAGTCACGATAAAAGCCATATATATCATAATATCTTTCGCCATATTCTGTATGATCTACGCAGCTATCGAATAACTCATCTTCATTTTTTGCGAACGTGTAGTTTCCTCCGTTTATGGCTTCCTTCGCAACCCAGGCTAAGTATTGTTCTGTCGTAAAACTTTCACTATATTTCTCTACTTCGGAAAGCTTCACACCGAAAATACCGGCATAAAAGTCCAGAACCTTCTGCTTCGCATTTTCTATACGCTGCTCTGCTTCCGTTTCGCTCATTTCCTTGTAAACATCTTTGTACCTCTCGACTACATTTTTCATCTTCACTACATACTGCCCCACCGGAGGTAATATTGTCGACACATCCGGTATCTTCGCCAACATCTCCTTTTCCGCATCGTCTTGCTCCATCGCTATGCAGCTCACCGCCGCAACTGGAACAACCAATAAAATTTTATTAAAAGTCATACAGACTTTCTCCTTTTTCTATAAAATATCAACTATATACGACAGCATAATAAAAATTACACAAAAGAACAACACCAATAAGAAATTTACAAACAGCCCTATGAACATTGCCTTTTGTCAAAAATAGCGCCACCGTACAGCCAGAAACGCCTATATCCCAAAGAATGTGGATACCACCACCTGGCGTCAATCCGTATGATATTGTAGAATTGGGATCGGAGCTTTTTGTGAAGTGGTGATAAAAGCGAATATGAACAATGTGAAGGGAAAAGCCTACTATATCAGTCTGAGAGCGAAATATTTGAACTACGCGAAAGAAGCCATGGCTTCCGGCGACAGGGTTCTAAATGAGTATAACCTGCAGTACGCCGATCACTACAACCGGATAATCTCTGAAAGATTTCCGTCACCTGGCAACACCGAAGCAACGCAAAATTCGGAAACGCAGAACGCTTGCAAAGAAACCGAAGCGGCACTTCGCAATGAAAAGCCACGTCGCCCTCCATCCAAGAGAAGATCCTCATCAAAACCTGGAGAGCCCCATTCCTCAACAAAGTCCGAAACCGAATAGCGTAGGTGGATAAAACACAAATGGCGGAGAGAGGGGGATTCGAACCCCCGGTACGGTTGCCCGCACAGCGGTTTTCGAGACCGTCCCATTCGACCGCTCTGGCATCTCTCCGGGAAAGAGTGTAGCATCCGGGTGCGGCAAATTCAACCTTATTACAGGGAAGTTGCGCCTTGTCACGATATGACATTCGCCAGAATTTATATTTCGGGCGCACTCACCCTCTATAACGTGAATAAATTTTTTGGATTGCGAATTTTCAGCTTTCTTGGTATAATCGCCTTGGAAGTGGTAGTCTCCTTCGTCTAGTGGTCTAGGACACCGCCCTCTCACGGCGACAACATGGGTTCAAATCCCGTAGGAGACGCCAAGTTTTTTGGGCGCCTAGCTCAGTTGGTAGAGCAACTGACTCTTAATCAGTGGGTCATAGGTTCAAGTCCTATGGCGCCCACCATGTGTGGTTGACAAGCGCAGTTTTTCAGGCACATTGGGAGATGATTGGGTTTGCTATGTGCTTAAGTCGGCAAATTTCGGTGAAAATTCTCCAGCGTGTGTACATAAATTGTTTATCAATTTCGGGAATTGAGGCAACTGCCCCCCTTCTCTAAGTATTTAACAAAACATTAAAGAAATGCTCCGTTGGTCTGTAGAATAGGTTTTCTTTATTTCCCGTTTGTCTCGCTTCCGCCCAAAATCCATAGTGAGTTATGGCGATTATCTGGCAACTTACTTGTATCTCCAAGTCTCAAGATATTAAAAGATTACGAGCGAACCTTTGTCGGCGCACTCGTTACTTATTTTAGCGTCCGAACCATGACAAAACTGTACGTTTTACCCAACTGAAAACCCTAACTATAGGAGTATACCAATGTTTCTTGTGCTTTATCGTTTGTACGTCAAGTGGCTTTGTCTGTGCGTCTTGCTTTTTGGCAGCTTCTTGTTTATCGTTCTCCTCTAAGTCGTTAAACTTTTCGGATGCTGCTAGATGAAGCCTGTTCGGGGCATCTTTAACGTTCTCCGATTTCGAAGAAGATATTGCGGATTCTTGCGTATTTTCTGTATTTGCATCCTTCTCGCCCATGTTGGTCGTGCCTACGATAACTTCGAAATGTATGAAATTATTTAGACTAGCAACATCCATAATATTTTCATCCTTATTTTCTATGTTTACTTCTTCACCAAGCATCGTAGCCAATACTTGTTGTGGGTTCTTTTTTATCTTAGATAGCTTTACCCAATTCAAGCCAGCGCATTCTTGAAGCATTCCTGATATACATTCGCCATTATCCGCTGCTAGATTAAAAGCTCTCAGATCTAATTCTGAGAGGCGTGCACAGTTTGCGAACATGCCCATCATTGAAGTCACATGACTAACATCCGCACCGCTGAAATCAATGCTTACTATTGAAGCTGAATCTCCAAACATGCGACTACAATCCTTCGGCATCACGACACGCCGACCAGCTTCTTCTCTGAACACTAGATGCAGTCTAAAGGCGTTTTCCGCAGCAAGTCCAGAAAATGCACCCTTATTTACGAGGACGCTCCTCCCGTTCCAATATCCAGGGATAACAATCTTCAGTTCCTTCAAACCGCTCGGGTTCTCTTCATCAGATAATTCTGAAACTGTGACCTTGTGCAACACCAAAGTTTTGTCATCAACAATGCTCCAATCAAAACTCATACCGTTGCGTTCTTTTCCGCCTTCTAAGCACTCTGTGGCAATTACAATTTCTTCCTCAGCACTATGCGATACCTGCACATTGCTCATCGTCGCAACCATCGCGACATCGCCGAGCAAAAAAGCTCCGTTTTTCTTTACTTGCATTTTTAACACTCCTTAAAAACTTCTAGGACAATTCTCCCCCCGCGACATATGTCAACACTTTTTTAACATTTTTTCCAAAAATTTTTGTAACAAATAAATTTCCACAAAAAACTTGTCTAGAAAAGTTTTGTAGATTTTTTTTTATTTATTGTGTTTTAAACTTCGAATAGAGCCCAGCCATCGTAAAAATACAGTGATTCGCATCGTATTTTCGCCAAAATTCCTAGACGCAACGCTCTTGACGAGCAATTGCTGATCCCTTCTAATCGCTGAGCGCTTTTAATACAGCATCACATACCTTCTTCGCGTCTCCCAAGACCATCATTGTATTTTCTCTATAAAAGAGCTGGTTTTCGATACCGGCGTAGCCAGAGCCGAGAGAGCGCTTTATGAACAAAACCGTCTTTGCTTTTTCAACATCCAAGACCGGCATACCGTATATCGGCGAATTCGGGTCGTTCTTCGCCGCCGGATTTGTTATATCGTTTGCTCCAATCACTACTGCTACATCGGTCATTCCAAACTCGTGATTTATGTCGTCCAACTCGAACACGTCCTCGTATGGTATATTCGCCTCAGCCAGTAACACATTCATATGCCCCGGCATTCTCCCCGCCACAGGATGTATGGCGTATTTCACGGAAATGTCCGCGGATTTCAGCCTATCTGCAAGCTCCTTGATGACATGCTGAGCCTGTGCAACTGCCATCCCGTACCCAGGTACGATTATGACTGAACTCGCATTCTTCAATATAAACCCCGCATCTTCAGGACTACACAATTTTACATTTCTGTTTATTTGTTCTTCGTGCGTTTCTGCGACCTCACCTTTGGAAGCGAAACTGCCGAAAATTACTTTTAGCAACGACCTATTCATACCTTTGCACATTATGTGACTTAATATAGCCCCTGACGTTCCCACCAATGCGCCGACTATTACCAACAAGCGATTACTTGCTGAAAAGCCAATACCTGCTGCAGCCCAGCCGGAGTATGAATTTAACATTGAAATAACCACCGGCATATCAGCGCCGCCGATGGGCATAATCAGCATATAGCCAATTATTAGTGACAATATCACCACTTTTATAAGTAGGTCTGGTGTTTGTTTTATGACGAAGGCAATTATCAGTGCCATAAGGCAAGCCCCCAGGATGATATTTATTTGCCTTTGCCCCTTAAATCGCCAAGGTTTACCGCTGATTATTCCCTGAAGTTTTCCGAACGCCACAACTGAACCGGTGAACGTTATAGCGCCAATCGCGGCTCCTAAGACCATTTCTAGCGCTCGCATATTGTCGTGATTTACTGACGGTATCCCATATATGCAAAAGAACGACGCTAGCGAAATAAAAACAGCTGCGAGCCCGACCAGGCTGTGAAACCCAGCCAAAAGTTGAGGTAATGCGGTCATATTTACCTTCTTCGCAACGATATATCCAACTATGCCACCCAAAACTGCTACTATTACAATTTTGATTATCGTAGGCGTCAGATTTACATCTAATCCAGGAAAGTACATAGAAATTTGTGCGCCTAAAATCGCCAAAATCATACCGGCTACCCCGAAGCGATTGCCGTTTATCGAGGTTTTGGCGGAGGAAAGTCCGCGTAATGCCAAAATAAAAAAAACGCTGGCGATTAGAGATGCATAAGTGCATATGTAATATAAAATCATTTCACTTCTCCTTTTTGTTGTTGCCTTTACCGGAAAACATCGAAAGCATCCGTCTCGTAATCACAAAACCGCCGACAATATTTATTGAAGCCAGAAAAATCGCACCTAGTCCAAGCCAAGAACATAAATCAACATTTTGACTTTTGCTAATAACCGATGCAAAAACATAGCTAATAGCAGCAATTATAATGACGCTAGATATCGCATTCGTGACCGACATTAGCGGCGCATGCAACGCTGGAGTAACCTTCAAAACGACATAATATCCCACAAAACATGCCAACACAAAAATCGTTAGTAACATAACATTCCCTACTGCCTCAGGTCGCCTTTATTATGCGTCCTGTGAATAACTTTTGCCACCCCGCTAGTTCGCAACACAGCTGTTCTCCAAGACAACCTTCTGTTTTTATTCTAGCATACGGGATCACATAACGAGGCGTAATTGCATCATGAGATTCAATATTAGCAATCAGAAAATGCAATATTTTCAATATTCGTGCCGAGAATCTCGAATAACAGCTGCGATTGACCTCTTATATCAAATTGTTATAAAATTCCACACGAGGCGGGGATGTGGGTGTTTGTTATATGGGGTGTTGCGAGAGTTGTCTTTACCGAAAAAAGTACAAGGTAGCACTTGTTGGCAACCCAAACGTTGGCAAATCCTCGACATTCAATATGTTAACTGGCAAATACGCTGAAGTAAGCAACTATCCGGGCACAAGCATATCCGTTGCTTGGAGCAAAGTTGACTTTGGCATTTTAGTCGATACTCCAGGAATATACGATTTAAACGAAACGACGAAAGTCGCTGAGATAACACGCAAACATTTGGAAAATTCAGATATAGTCATAAATGTTGTGAATGCGCTAACCATCGAACGCGACCTAAAACTGACGATGCAACTTTTGGAAAAGAATTACCGCGTGATATTGGTGGTAAATCAAGTCGATCAAGCAGCAAAAAAGAAAAAGCAAATAAATTATGATGAATTAGAGCAACTGGGGGTAGTTGTTATAAAAGCTGTCGCAACAAAGGGTGTCGGAAAAGATGAAATAATTCGTGAAATCACTGCCGATGGAATAGCTATTTGTGGAATAAATACGCATAACACTAATGTGTGTTTAAACAAAGTTTCGTCACAGTGCTTACCTTTATCGTCGAATAAATTGGATAAACTTTTCTTGCATCCTATTTTCGGATGGGGAGTAGTTATTTCCATTTTATACGCCCTATTCATTTTCCTAGGCATTTTTGTTTCGGGAACTATCGTTGATTATCTAGTTAATTTGATGCAACAGCATTACGTGCCGTTTGTCACGTCATCGGTACAAAACATTTTTGGTAATAGCATCTTTTCAGAAATTTTAGTCGGCGAATTTGGAATTTTTACGATGGTAGTGCAATCAATTATCGGAATATTGCTGCCACTGATTACCGGATTTTATATAGCAATGGCGTTTCTAGAAGATTCAGGATACATACCACGGATGGCGATTCTGACTAAAAAGTTCTTTAATTTCTTGGGGCTAAATGGAGATGCAGTTATCCCGATATTGTTGGGGTTTGGGTGTAGCGTTATGGGCACTATATCAACTCGAATACTAGCAACCAGAAAAGAACGAATAATTGCGACCTCCCTAATTGCGATAGCAATACCGTGCGCTGCACAACAGGGAATAATTTTTTCGATGCTAGCGAAGATCAACAACTTCGGGTATTGGGTAGCATACGTTGGAATTATGCTCCTTCTAATGGTGATGAGTGGTGTTGTAATGGATCGGTTTTTACCTGGAGCTAATACAAGATTTGCTATGGAGTTGCCGCAACTAAGAATGCCGACTATAAGAAATTGCTATAAAAAGACGCTATACAGAGTGAGGGATTTTCTTTTTGAGACATTCCCAGTATTTTCCGTTAGTTCCGTTTTTATCACGATACTATACAAATATGGAGCATTGGCTTGGCTTGAAAATAGGCTTTCAGGCATCGTAGAGAGTTGGCTGCAACTGCCACGTGCATTCTCGAATGTTTTTATTATGGGAATAATACGCCGAGATATGGCATCACTAGAAGTGCTCAATATTTCTAACACGTTTCCTACGAACAACACACAACTCTTCACTTCGGTTATAGTCATAAGCCTATTCGTACCATGCATAAACGCTATCGTAGTTATTTCAAAAGAATTAAGTTGGAAATTGGCTACCTTTTTATGGGGATTAACCTTTGTTTTATCGATACTTGTTGGTGGAATAGTTTCAAGGGTATTTTAACGGCATCCTGAACGATAGGGTTATCTTTGTCGAATAAATGGCTCCTATGGTAGAATCCATACGGTATCCGCAATGCGAGTAACACAATAGAATGAAAAAAAATCGAAAACGAATTTTCAAGAATTTACCTATTGGAAAGATCATCCCAAATCTAGCTACTCTTTCGGCGCTAGTAGTAGGTATGATGCAAGTAAGATTTGCGCTCGTATCAAATTGGGAATATGCAGTCATATCAGTTGTTATAGCTGCATTTTTTGATGCCACAGATGGGCGGTTAGCCCGATTATTCAATTCATGCAGCCGCTTTGGCGCTGAACTCGACTCTTTATCTGATTTTGCGGTTTTTGGGCTTTGCCCGGCAATTGTCATATATCTTTTCAGTCTTTCTTCTCTTAACAGAGTTGGCTGGATGATTTCGGCATTTTTTGCTATTTGTATGTGTCTCAGGTTAGCTCGCTTCAACACTCATGATAAAAAAAATATAAATACGTGTTTCAATGTGAAGTTCTT
>CACXNL010000007.1 GCA_902769055.1 uncultured Pseudomonadota bacterium
GGTGCTGGATATAAATACAAATTGCCGTGGTATATGATAATCGGCACTGAAAACTCAGGTAAGTCGTCGCTTATGAGCGGGTTTACGCACGATGAAATATATGATGATGAAAGTGAAGAGGCGCCCTGTACGTGGTGGTTTTTGAAAAGCGGCGTCGTCCTTGATGTAAGAGGCTCGATGTTCCTGCCGAAATCTGGATTTAATGCGGATGAAAATAGTTGGAACATTATTTTAAATATGCTTTCCAGATACCGTTCAGCACGTCCGCTTAATGGAATAATACTGACTATTCCGGCGGATGAGCTTTATGGAAAGTCAAAATTAGCAATAGAGGAAGTAAAGAAGCGTGCGCAATATGTTGCGAGAAAATTGAACTTTGCTCAGAACTATTTGGGTCTGCGGTTGCCGATTTATATCGTCGTGGCGAAGACTGACGTCGTGCCGGGATTTCAGAGTTTTTGCTCAGAAATACCTGTCCGGAACCGTGGCAATATGCTCGGTTGGTCTTCGCCTTATTCGGTCGACATCCCGTATTCTCCGCGAATGCTGGATGAGGGATTTGCGACATTCGAGAATGAACTGAATGAGCTTAGGATGGAGATTTTTTCCGGCAATTCCATGTCGATGACGCGGGATGGTATTTTCGTTTTTCCGAGCGAGTTGCTGACGATAAAGGAGGCATTGAGTCTGTATATCGACACGATATTTAAGTCATCGTCCGTAGATGAAAAATTCTATTTCAGGGGATTTTACTTCACTGGTGATAGCAAGATGATGCCATTACTGTCGTTTGATGGCGATTTAGTTCAGAACGATGCGATGGCTATAGTGGGCACTCCGGACGCTGATATAAATGAAGTCGGGAGTGTTTCAGCTTCATATAACGAAGAAACGGTCAAGAAGATTTTCTTTTTTGAGGATTTGTTACTGAAGAAAATATTTGCTGAAGAAGGTCTGGCATCACCGATGAGGACTAAGGTAAATCAGGCGAATAAATCGATTTTAATAGCAAAAATTTCGACAGCGACATTTGTTGTTATTGGAAGCTACGGGCTGCTCAGCACTAGTGATAAGTTGAAGGAAAGTAAGCAGATTATATATCCATCGTTGTATAAAATTTCTTCACTTATAAAAAATGCGAGCGATTTGACGTACAAAAATCTCGAGGTAAATGGAAATGAGATATTGGCGGATTGCTCAAGTCAATTGCTTGCGATGATGCAGCAGATAAATAGCGCGAAGTTTTCGTCGATATTTGTTCCGGCATCGTGGTTTAGCTCGATACATTCTGATTTGACACACACACTGAAATCTTCGTATCAGCGCGTAGTTGTTAGGACAATTTATATGAACCTTATGTTAAAGGCACGTGAACTTTTGACAATGCGCTCAGATGTTAAGTCAAAAAGCATAGCGGAAGTGCTAAATCCGCAGAATAGCGCTGAGTACATTCAGATGAAGCGCTATGTTTTTGGATTGATTGAGCTTGAGAAAAATATAAAGAAGTTTGATTCATTGAGGACTTCAGGGGATCCAAAGGATTTGAATGATTTAATAGATTACACGTTTAAAGGTTCGTTACCTCGTGAATTCCTGGACAATTATCAGCAGTTCAGGCTGATTTTGATGAATACGCCATTTCCTGCAATAAACTTGTCTCCCTATAAGCAAACTGCATATAACGTCCTGATGAATTTATTTCATGGGTATTTGGATGCGATATTTACGACGCGTTCTGAAAACAGCATAATAGCATTTTTAAATAAATTCATACTTCAACTCTCGCGGCAAAATTTAAAGGAAAAGCCGAATTGCACGGATTTCATAAAGTTTTCGAAAGACTTGACTGCTGTTTGCGCTGAAATCGGAAAGGAGGGCGCGACTTGGTTAGATAAGGAAATATTCGAGCCGGATAAAGAATTTGATGCGTTTTTGGATGGTGTAGAAACTTTATTCGGCAAAGAAGAAGCGCAAAAGATTTTGGATATAGTCGCCGTAAATTTCGGACACCTGAAAGCGAAACTGAGCGAATTTAATAATGCGCTGAAGAGCGATATACCTGGCAAGAAGTTGCAGAATAAAGCGGAAAATGAGTTTCCGTCGAGCGGTATATTTTTGATGGAACGTTGTTTATCTTCGCTGTGCGCCGAGCCGTTTATGGAAATTCCGGGCGATTACCAGCTTATAACTGATATACCTGCTGGGAAAATGATTTTCTGGGACGATGAACTTGTTAAATACGCATATGAAATTGGGAAGAGCTTCGAGCAATTTGTGGCGACGAAAATAAAAGATTTTCCGCGCAAAATGCAGGAGGGTGTGCTTTTACTGGCACGTTCGAATTTATGTGCCGTCATAGCAAGTACCGTTGCGAAATCACAAAGTTTAGTGGACGAACCGAGCGGTATAACTTCTGAAATAACATCTGAGGAAATTTTGCAAAAGCAAGTAACGGAATTGAAAGGTGTTGCGCCCAAACTCGTGAGTTTATTAAAAATTCTCCGTAGCGATAAATTCAGTTTTGTCTTTGGGAATTTGCGTGCAATTTTAAACAAAATTGGATTTTCGCTTTTGGGACATATTGACAAATTGTTCGAGCAGCAAAAGCCGTATTATCCAAATAATACGAACTTCAATTTTTGGAATGGCGAGCCTGGCGCGGGGCTACAAGCATATTCGTCAACCGATACCGAGGAGTTGGATTTGTACTTGCAACTTCAGCGAAGCATTGTGACTAGATTGGCGCTGGATTTTGCAGATACCATAGTTGCCTTTCTGAATTCGGAAGCTGTATATGACCCAAATTATGGTGAGCATACGCAACTAACGAAATGGACGAGGATTGTTGACAACGTAAAGAAAGTGGCAAAGAAAGACCCAACGAGTACTGTTGCTATAACCGAGAATTTCATAAGGACGACGCTGAATAGCTATGATTTGGATACAATATCGAAGAAAATATCTCTCAAGGATATTCGTGGGAATTCTGGCGATTATTTTCAAAATATAATACGAAATATCAAAAAAGGACTAATGTCACGAGCCGAAGTACTTTTGAGACAACGCAATATAGCGAGGTACGACGCGCTTCGCGATTATTACACAAAGCATTTGGAGAACAAGTATCCATTTGAGAATTACGGGAAATCGCAGCGTACGGCGACGGATGCTGACCTCGATGCGGTACGTGAATTTTTCACGATGTACGACGAATTTGGAGGTTCCCCTGAAGCGATTTTAGACCAGATATACCAGCTTGGCGAGGACGCGAAGGAGGTTTATACGTTTATGAAAAAGCTCCACAGTATACGGGCGTTTTTCGGCGATTCCTTAGCCGATCCGAATGGGGCAATAAAGGTTAGGCTGGAGGCGAGTTTTGACATAAACAAGCGTGAAGAGAAAAATACAGATTACCTTGTTGACCGTGTGTTTGCTCCAAATAACGATACGAATATTGAACCTATAAGTTCGGATAAATCGGGGATTTGGTATTTCGGCGACCCGATAGAGCTCAGGCTGAGGTGGGCTGAAGGCGATGACCAGGCGGACAAGCCGGTGTATGACCAAAATGATCCCGACTTGATACTGGAGGGAAATACTGTGCAAATCCAGTGTGTCGGGAATTGGGCTGCGATACGGTTTTTGCAGAAGTACAAGGCTGCGAATACTAATAGCGATACCTTGGCGCCAAATCAGAGCGTGCTGAACTTTAGGGTGCCTTTGAATTCAGGGAAAATAGCGAAGATATACATGGGTATAACGCCGTCTTTGCCGAAGAAGCCCGGCGAACCATCTGTGACTAGCGTGAGTATTCCGCAAATACCAGGCAAAATGCCGAAAATGCCTAGTTCCGTAAAAGCATTAGAAAGTATTTCAGTTCTAATAAACAGAGCTCCTGTAACTGAAACTAATACGAAAAAGGAACAATCTGTTAGAACAAAAATAGAAGATACATCAGAAACCATTGAGACAGAGCCAGAACATGGAGTGCCAGATCAAGTCGAAATGAAGGATGTTGTTAAAGACGAAAAAAAGATAAAGCAAGAAAACGATCGCAAAGAAGCAATGCGAATATTGAGGGCAAAGAATAATCAGGAGAAAGATGAGGAACCGCTAGTTGAGATAAACGAAGAGGAAATAGGCTAGAACTATATATTCATGAAAGCCTATTTACCGTTTGTTTTATAGCTTCTTTAAAATTTGGAACAATGTATCCGAAAGCGTCATTGTATTTTTCAGCTGATGCCTTCTGCTGTAGTATATCTAGAAGTATACCGTTTGTGCCAGAAATCATCACGGTGGCATTGTGAGATTTTGCAATTTGCACAAGTTCCTTTAGAGAATCGAACGCCTCGTTATCAAAATATGGCACATTGTTGAAATATATTATAAGTATACGCGGAAATTTTCCTTGAGCAATTAGAGCTTCTTCAACAATTTTCGCAATGTTTAAAAATAAAATATTTGATACCTGAATGATTTCTATTTTATCGAGCACCGCTTTAGGAATATCCATTGAATTTGCAAATCCCTGTTTATTTTTTAAAAATTCCACCGCTCCCGAATCATGATTTCGCGTAGAGTGAACGTTTGCGTCTTTGATTTTTACCATTCGTTCGGCAAAGAAAACGCAAGAAATGGCAAATCCAATAATAGTGGCTGGAATAAAGCCAAAATAAATGCTAAGCAATAATGTGATCCAAAATATATATGTCTCCTGAGATTTTATATTAAAATACTGTTTTATTTGTCGATTAAATAGTTCTGAAACGGCATATACCAGCAAAATGCCGGAAAGACAGTAAAGAGGAAGAAAACGCATGACTGTATCGTTATAATAGATAAGGATTCCGCATAAAATTGCTATGACCAATAGTGGAATTACAGTTTTTGCTCTAAATTTTATGTTTTTTACCGAAAAGCTGGTATTAGGAGAAACAAATAATCCACCACATGCGACCGAAGCAACATTTGCAATTCCGCTGGCAATCAGTTCGGCGTTTGTTTGAAGCCTGTTGTCACCTGTCATGCTTGTTAAAACGTTTGTGCAAAAGCAAGCCTCACAGCCGATTATCAACGCAATAACGAAAGCATAATTTATTGCATTCGCTAAAAAAGTTTGAGATGGACTTGTCCATGACATCGTCATCATATTATCCAAGGCAGATAGTCCAGATATCATTTCTTGTCCAACTGTTCTTATTTCAAATAATTCTGGAACTAGTCCAACACTGAACAGGTAACTTATTGCACATCCGATTACTAAATATGCAAAAAAAGGAAAGAAACCTTTAAAAAACGACTTGAGTAAAATTATAGGAAGCAAAAATATCGCGGCTGAAAGCAATCCCGCTTTTGTTATGTTATCCAAATTTTCGTTAAATAATGAAAAGTTCTCTAAAATTTCTTGAGACGATTGGACTGTATTTATTCCAAGAATATATTGTAACTGTCCTACGATGATTGCCAATATAACATAGGTCGTAAGCGCGGAAATAAATGCGTGCGAAATATGTCTTAAAACATTACTAATTTTTAAAACTCCAAACAGAATTAAAATTAACGCAACAAACAAGGCGGTATAAAACATTCCCTTATACTGATACTTTGCAAAAATGTCAACTGCCAGTACACAAACCGGCAAGGCTACCGATGCTATCCGGTATTTTGCTCCTCCCAATATGGCTCCTATAAGCGCCACTACCGCGCATGAGATTATTCCCTGGACAGGCATTCCCCCAGAAAAGAAAGCGAGAGAAAAAACTATTGGGAATAATAGTAAAAATATTTTTATTCCCGCAAAAATATCATTCAGCAGGAATTTCAAAGAATATCTTTCAACATATAAATTCAATATTGATGGACATAATTCAAGCCTTCTAATGAATTCAAGTTTCTGCGACATCCTTTGTGCTATGTTCATGTTTATACCATCACAAGCTCGCAATCCTCTTTCTAAATCCTAAGGTAAAATAGTTAATATTTTCTTAATTTTTTATACTTATTCTATTATTCCATATCTCATTGTGTTTCACATTCTGTTACTTCGAATTGATAGGTTCAAAATCCCTTTATCCTTATATACAAATCTCAAGAGGACATCGGTATGTTCTAAAACTTGGTTCCCATGACGTCGTTTTTTATATCGCTTTGTTTTCGCACACTTCATGAACCGTGCGAAAAAATATCATAATCCTCCCCAGTCATTAAGTCGATCTTGGCTCTGGTTTCCAAAAAATTAAAGCAACTTTGAGCCAATTCGACCCGTCCTTCTCTCTGTAACATTTCATCAAGTTTTTCTTTTAAACGGTGTAAATATAAAACGTCGTTCGCAGCGTATTCCTTTTGCTCGTCTGACAACTTCCTATTTCCCCAATCTGTACACGTTTGCTCTTTTGAAATTTCAATATCTAAAAGTTCTTTACAGAGATCCAAAAGACCGTGCTTTTGAGCATAAGTCCTCGATAGCTTCGACGCTATCTTAGTGCAATAAACATTTTTTGGCATAATTCCTATATATTTGAATAACATCATCATATCAAAACGCGCATAGTGAAATATTTTTAATATTTTCGTATCGGAAAGTATATTTCTTATATTGTTTGCTTGAGAATAATCTGTAAATTGAACGAGGTACGCATCGCCATTGCCAAGCGAAAACTGAGCAAGGCACAATCGATCCCGGTGCGGCAGTAATCCCATCGTCTCCGTATCAATCGCGACTGACGAATGTAACAACTCCATGAAACTGTTTGGTAAATCGTTTTCATATAAAAAAATCATTTCCAACGCTCACCACCAAAACTAACAAGGCTCATTGTAACACCCGGATAAGGTGTTGAGAAAGAAAAAACAACGTATCTAAAAATTTGACAGATTTATTGGAAAAGTTTATATCTTCCGCGTTTGCTTGAGAATATCGTGCCGGAATTGACGCTTAGGATAAAAGGATGTTACAATCAGGCGCAGTGTGGCGAGTGTAGCTCAGTTGGTTAGAGCGCTAGATTGTGGCTCTAGAGGTCACCGGTTCGACTCCGATTACTCGCCCCATATGTGCCGATTTAGCTCAGTTGGTAGAGCAACTGATTTGTAATCAGTAGGTCGAGAGTTCGAGTCTCCCAATCGGCACCATGAATATTTCTCGAATTTTTCAGTGTGTGTTACAATGTTTCTAGTTCGTGGCGTGGTGCTATGGGCGAGTTTTAAGGCAAACGAGTTTTCCGATGCCCTATTTTGGGATTTTCACCACTCTTTGCTGTGTTTTAATCGGAAAGGAATGAAATAATGTCAGCAAGTTTTACAATGAAAGAGCTCCTGGAAGCGGGTGTGCATTATGGTCACGTTACCCGAAAGTGGAACCCGAAGATGGCTCCGTACATATTCGGCGAGCGTAACGGCATACATATAATCAACCTGGAGCAGACAGTACCTATGCTGGAAACGGCTCTGAATGTAATCAGGGATGTGGTTTCAGACTACGGGCGAGTGCTTTTTGTCGGAACGAAAATGCAGGCTGCAGATCGTGTCAAGGAAGCCGCTGAGAAGTGTGGGCAGTATTACGTCAATCACAGATGGTTAGGCGGAATGCTCACGAACTGGAAAACCGTAAATCAGTCTATAAAGAGACTAAAAGCGCTGGAAGAAAAAATAGCAAATCCAGTCGGTTTGACGAAAAAGGAAGTTTTGCAGCTCCAAAGAGAAAAGGCGAAGCTCGATTTGGCGATTGGCGGAATACGCGAGATGGGTGGTCTTCCGGATTTACTTGTTGTTATCGATACAATTCGTGAAGCAATAGCCGTTAAAGAAGCTGTAAAACTTGGTATTCCGGTTGTAGCTATCGTTGATTCGAACTCTTCATCTGACGATATAACATACCCAATTCCTGGGAACGACGATGCGACAAAGGCGATAGAGCTGTATTGTCACCTCTTCTCGAGCGCGGTTCTTGAAGGGCTACAGAAGGGTATGCAGAAGTCCGGCATTGATTTGGGCGCTTCCGAAAATATCGTCGAAGAAGAAATCGAGAAGAAAAAAGCAAGTGATAAGTAATTATTTTTTATGGAGAGTTGAATATGGAAATTACAGCACAATTAGTTAAGCAGCTCCGCGACAAAACCGGAGCTGGAATGATGGATTGCAAGAAGGCACTGATTGAGGCGAACGGCGATATCGCGTCCGCTGAGGAGTACCTGCGCAAAAAAGGGCTAATGGATGCGAAGAAAAAATCAACGCGTACGGCAGCGGATGGGTTAGTCGCTGTGGCGGTGTCTGATGATAGGCAGACGGCTTCCATCGTTGAGCTCAATTCGGAGACCGATTTCGTTGCGCGAAATGAGAAGTTCCAGGAGCTAGCTTCCGAATTAGCGAAAATAGCGCTGAAAAATGAAGATGTTTTGAGTGAGGAGTTCCCGAGTGGGAAGACCGCAAAGGAGGAAATAGAGCATCTGGTCTCGTTAGTTGGAGAGAATATAACTTTCCGTCGAGCCAAGAAGGTACACGTTGATATGGGGCTTATAGCGACGTACGTTCACAGTGCTGTTCAGCCGAATATGGGCAAAATAGGCGTTTTAGTTGCTCTGGAGCCGGAGGGGGCTTGTTGCGAGTGTTGTAGCAACCCGGAGAAGAGAGAGCGTGCAATGGAAGCTGTAACGGAGCTTGGCAAGAAGCTCGCTATGCATATCGCTGCGGCAAATCCGACATATCTTTGCTCGAAGTGTGTGCCTCAAGAAGCTATTGACAAGGAAAAGGAAATAGCACTTGCTCAGGCTAAGGAGGTCGGACGACCGGCAGATGTAGCGGCAAAGATTGCGGAGGGTAGGGCAAAAAAGTACATCGAGGAGACTGCCTTTATGGAGCAAATCTTCGTTATGGATGGAAAAACGAAAGTCAAGGATGTTATCGAGAAGTTCAACAAGGATAACGGAGTACACATCAAAGTATCGAGCTACACAAAGTTTGTCCTAGGTGAAGGCATAGAGAAAACGGCAACGAATTTCGCTGAAGAAGTCGCGTCGTTTATGAAATGACAAAATGGTCGGGTCATTCCCGACCGCACGATTTGATAAAAAGATACATTGAGGAAGCGGTATGTTGGATTGGTTGTTCAAGGTAGTATTTGATGTAGCATCAAAATTCTTTAAGATTAGACCACGTGTTGTTACTATAACTCATAAAACAGCGTTAAACGTGAGTAAAGCAAAATACGGAACGTTTGAATTTGATTATTCCAACCATAATGGTGTTTTCACAATTGGAGAAGGTGATTATCAATTTGATACGAAATGGAGTAAGGCGTCAAATAGATCAATTCATGCGTATAATGATTCACAAAATATAGATAAAATTGCTTTAATCAAGGACAACGTGGATTTGCAAAATATAAAATCTGTAGATGGAGATTTTTCATCCAGATGTAGATGTCCTAAAATAGGTCAATCCATTATTTGGAAGAATGTTCATGGTAAGTATGCAATTACGAAGATTGTGCAAATTAAAGATGATTCTCGTGGTGATGATTCTGATTGGCTAGTGTGCGAATATATTATTTTGTGCTAAGAGTAAGATGCCCCTAAATCTCAAGCAGTATAAAAATTGCCCGTAAGCGAGCCCAGTCTTCCTCAAGATGCAGTAGATAGCTTGAGGAAAACCTGTTTTAGCTAAACAACGGTATTGCTCCGTTAACCTAACAGTATTTCTGGGTCAACCGATTGGCGTCCTTTATCTGATATCTCGTTAATTTCGAAGTATAGCTGGGGCTTCGTCGCTATCGAGCCGGTTTGCCCGACTTTACCAATAATGATTCCCTGTTTCACTTTCTGATTCACTGCAACAGTCGCCTCTTTCAAGTTCGAATAAATCGACATAGTTTTCTGCGCTGGGTGCTTTACAACAACAGTAACGCCGTATGCCGCGGCATCACCACTAGGTACGCCCGCAATCACGACCGTTCCATCGGCAATCGATTTCACGGGAGTACCGACTGACGCGTCTATAATTATTCCACCTTCACCATCGAAACGCTGCGAAATCTTGGACTTACCATTCGCAACTGGCCAAATGTAATCGCTTTTCGCTTCTACTACTTTGGGTTCGTTTTGAAGAGCCTCGTTATCCAATACCTCATTGTCCTCAACAGGAGCGCCAGTATTCAACTTTTCACTTTCCATCTTCTGTTCAGGAACATCATTAGAATTGGACTTTACTGTAATATCTGCATCCACCGCTGGCTCGGGAACATCGCTAACCCGCGGCGTTACAATCAGCCTCTGCCCCTCGTATAGGTGATACGGCTGCTCCAACTTGTTCAGCTTTATCAGCTCAGAGCGCTTCATCCCGTATTGTTTCGCAATGCTTTCGACCGTATCGTCCCCGGAAACCTTGTGATACGGCGTTATCTTTTTCACCTGAACGACCTCAGGCAAATTGTCGCCATCACGAGCGCAACCGCACAAAAACAACGTCAGTAAAGATGCCCTTAAAATGTTCTTCATGAAAATAGCTCCTCCAAAATATTGATTTCATTTTTTGCAGTCATATCGATCGTCATCGGAGTAATTGACACATAATGACTATGAACTGCGCCCAAATCAGTTGTTAAGTCGCGGTTCGAATCCTCCTTCCGGTACTCTGCCGAACCAATCCAGAAATACGGATCTCCACGCGGGTCAACGAACTGTATCACGTGATCATTTATCGCTCTCGAGCCCTGGTTGGTCACCTTTATGCCTTGTACCTCAGAAACTTCACAAGACGGAAAGTTAACATTTAAAAACACATTCTTTTTGAATTTATACCTATCCATTATAACTTTTAAGACCACGGGCGCATATGTTTTCGTTACATCCCAGTTCGCCTTGCCGTCTCTGGTCAGCCTTTGGCTAAATGCAATAGCCGGTATATCAAAAAGACACGCCTCAATAGCCGCAGCTACTGTTCCAGAATACGTAACGTCGTCCGCCAAATTCGCATCGAGATTTACTCCCGAAAGCACAAAATCCGGCTTCTCCTTAAGCAGGTACCTGAGCGCCATTATAACGCTGTCGGTCGGCGTGCCATTGACCGAAAAGTGGTGGTCGTCATATTCCTTCATTCGCAGAGGCGTCTTCAAAGTCAACGAATGTCCAGCACCGCTCATATTTGCGCTTGGAGCAAAGACGTAAACGTCATCCGCAAATTTTTTCGCAATCTCCTCCAGAACTGCAATTCCAGGGGCTTCTATGCCGTCATCGTTGCTGAGTAAAATTCTCATACACACTTCTCAGTCAAGTAGCGAACTATAAGGTTCAGTTTCATAATCCCCTCATCCGTCAAAACCACATCATCGCCTTTGTGTATTATATACGAATTCGCGCGCAACTTCTTCAACTTGTTTTCTAGCCCATACTTCGCCTTTATCCTCTCGCTTATTATATCCAGCTTTATACCGAATTTCGAACGTAGTCCCATTATTAACCGCTCTTTAAATTCATCGTCCTCAGTTAGAACTTCCTCATCTAATGCTGGATTTTCAGTTTCCATTGCCCATTTTAACCATTTTTCGTTGTCCGAAACCTGCGCTATAGCTACCTTATGTCCATTGACAGTACACCGCGAATGCGCTCCAGCACCTATGCCATAATAATCTTCATATCGCCAATACGAAATGTTATGCTTACCATAATGCTTGTTCTTCGCAAAATTAGATACCTCATACATCTCAAATCCATGACCTCTAGCTGTTTTTATTGTCGCTTCAAAAAATTCGCTGGAAGAGTCGGGCCTTGGAAGCATTCCAGCATCAATCATAGCTTTTAGTTTCGTATTCGGCTCAACTATTAGCTCGTATAAGGAAATATGACTTATTGGATACTGCAAAACTTCCTCTAGTTCCTGTTTCCATCTTTGTAAATTTTGTCCTGGGCGATTGTATATCACATCAATGGAGAGATTATCGAAAATTTCAGCCATTTCAAAAACGCAATCTTTAGCTTCCTGCGCTGTATGAGTTCTGCCGAGCATTTTCAAATCACTATCGATTATTGATTGAACGCCTACTGAAAGCCTGTTTATGCCAGCACTTCGTAACTCCGTCGCCTTTATTTTGTCAATAGTTTTCGGATTAGCTTCAAGAGTTATTTCTACATTTGTATCCAAGTTGAAGGTGTTATTTATTTCATCCAAAATGCTGGCAATAAACCAGCTAGGCAAAAGCGATGGCGTCCCACCACCGAAGTATATGCTGATAATCGGCTCATTTTTATAAAATTTCTTTCTATAAAATTGCAATATTCTCTTATACGCATAGAACCATACTCTGTAATCCAAATCTTTGTTACAGGAGACACTATTAAAATCACAATAATGACACTTAGAAAGGCAATACGCCCAATGAATATATATCGTGCTCATTTATTGCAAAAGTATAATTCGGTGCTTCTGATATTCTACCATGTCAAAAACTGATGCAATCCATTCAGTGTGCAAACTCTGAGAACTCAAAAATGAAATATTTTATATACATTCATTTTAGTTTTCCTTGCGGAATATACAAGTTCGCTCTATGCCAGCTAAATCTTTTTCTATATGTAATAACCTTAAATTTGTCGAAATTTGTGCAATTTTGCTGGATTGTCCTATGCCTATTTCTACAAGCAATAGCCCGTTACCATTCAGATATTCGTGAGCTTGAGGTAGAATTACCTTATACGCGTCCATACCGTCCACTCCAGCGAATAAAGACAGCGGAGGATCATACGATGTTTCTTTATCGATTTTATAGTTACTTGCGACATACGGTGGATTAGAAATTATTACATCGAACGTAGTATTATCTATATGTTCAAACCAGTTGCTGCGTATAAAATCTGAACGTCCATCTACTTGATGAAATCTTGCATTTTCTTTTGCGACTTCTAGTGCCCCAGTGCTTATGTCTACAAAGCAACAAATCGCATTTTGATATAGCTTTAATAGTGTTATACAGATACACCCCGTGCCTGAACCAAGATCCAGAATTTTCAAATTTGCGGCAGTATCCCGGTGATATCTTTTGAATATATCAATTAGCAGTTCAGTCTCCGGGCGAGGATCCAGAGTATCATGCGTTGTCTTGAAGCATAAACCATAGAATTCCTTTTCTTGGATGATTTTTGCGATGGGTTCACTTTTGCCACGTCGCGCCAAAAATGATTTTAAAATTGCGTAATCACTTTCGGAAATATCATATGCTTTCTCAAAAAAAAGTTTTGAATATTCGATTTTCAAGATGCTAGATAAAAGTAACAAAGCATCGTGATACGACACATTATAGTAAAGCACCAATTGTTTTAAATCTTCTTTCTTTAAAATCATTATAACAAATACTTTGGCTTTTCTTGAAATAAATTTAAAAGTTTATCAATTGCTTTTACCTGTGCAACAAACAAAACTTTGTCTCCAGCATTTAGAAGCAATTTTTTGGGCGAGACAAATATCTTATCCTCTCTAAGCACTACGGGAATATAGACTTCACTTTCAATATTCATATCATCCGTTAAAGTCCCAACTGCATAGCTGTTATTAAGAACATCCGTTGCGAATACCTTTATTTCAGCTTCGCTAAAAGAGAGTATGTTTTCCACATTAGCTTCATGAATATAGTGCAAAATCTTTGAAACAACAGCTCCTCTTGAATCTAAAACTGAATTTATACCCAATGAATGCAAAATGTCTGAATACGAAGAATCATTCAAGATCGTAGCAACACGTTTCGCTCCAAGTTTCTTTGCAAGTAATGATGAGAGAATATTAACTTTGTCATCATTAGTAGATGAAATAACAAGTCCAGAATCACGTATACCAGAAAATTCTAAAACCTCCGTATCACAAGGTTCACCCTGCAAAATCTCAACATTATTTAAATTTTTCGTTAATTCTTCAATGCGCGATAAATCACTCTCAATAACCTTTATAGAAATATCATCGGAAGGCATGGAACTAACGATTTCTTCGCAAAGATTATTTCCTCCGATAAAAACTATGTTTGCATCTGTATGAGCAGCATAACCGAACAGCTCCATTGCTTGCGGGACGTTTTCAGAAGAACAAATGAAATAAATCTCATCGTTAGGTTGAATAACGTCGTTGTTTGTAGGGATGAACCATTCACCCAAAGCATGTTTCATTAAAAGAATTGCAATACAGGATTTCGGATCAACCGATTGAAGATACTTTAGCTGAATATCGGATATCGGCGAATTTTTCTTACAAGTGACACCGATAGCTCTTAGCCTATCGCCAGCGCAGAAAGCAACATCAAGAGCGCTTGGAATTGAGACCATTCTCTTAACCATTTTTGTCATTTCAACCGCTGAAGAAACAACGAAGTCTATGGAAAAACGATTCTCTTTAAAAAGGTCTTGTTCATTCAGATACGATTTCGCGTTAATTCTTGCGATCTTCATTCCAACGTTCGATATAAAATTCGCTATCTGGCAAGCGGTTATGTTCACTTCGTCTGAAGATGTGACCGCTATGAGAATTTCGGTCTTTTCGATCCCAGCTTCTTTTAAAACACTTATATCAGAGGCATGTCCCAAGACCGTCCTTACGTCCAGCCTGTTTGCAACTGAACTTAAGGCTATCTCAGACGAGTCTACTACAGTAACACTATTTTCTCCCCGCGATAGCTCTCTCGCCACTCCATACCCGACTTTTCCTGCTCCCAAAACTAAAACATTCATATACGATACTACTCATATGTCCTAAACAACTTGGAATCGTCAATATCCAAGGTTTTTAATTTTCTATGAAGGGCGGAACGTTCCATGCCAACAAATCTTGCCATCTGAGAAATATTACCTCTGAACCTTTTTAACTGTTCGGCGTAATACTCCGTTTCAAAAGCTCTTTTGGCTTCTTTTGCGGGAAGATCAGAAACCTGTGAAATAAATTGAATTTTCGAATCTGGACATAATCTTTTATTTTCAAACATATCTACTGGCAAATCTTCTATCCCTATAATCGATTTGTCTTCGTTTCTGGTATTTACTACCGTCAAAATCCAATCTATGGCACCTTTTAGCTGCATAACGTCACCTGACCAGGGGTAGGTTGTCAGGACGCTGAGAACTTCTGCTGTAAATTTTTTAGGCTTTATATTTTGAACTTGCGCAAATTCCTCCGCATAATGCTCAATCAAACACGGTATATCCTCCTGTCTCTGCGTTAAAGGCAAAATCCGTACTGTATTTGAATTTAGCCGATAATAAAGTTCATCGCTGAATTTCCCCGCTTTTATCAAGGTTTCTGTATCCAATGGCAAGCCCGCTATTATACGAACGTCAACACAAATTGATTTACTTGCACCTATTCTATTAAAACTACCTTGTCTTAATAATTTCAATATTTTCTGCTGAAACTCTATTGAAGTGTACGCCAGCTCATCAATGAACAATGTGCCTCCGGCGGCGTTCTCTAGCGCTCCAGTACTGAAGCTCATGCCCTCTGAATTTGTTGTCTCTACGCCGAAAAATTCCATTTCCAGCTGCATCAAATTGAACGAACGACAATTTATTGTCTTGAATGGATTTTTTGCTCGTGAGGATAGATTATGTATCTCCCTAGCGATCGCCCCTTTATCTGAACCTGTTTCTCCTAAAATAACGCATCTGCCATTCAAAGGAGCTATTTTGGCGACAAGTTGTCGTATATCTTGAATATTTCGGGACTTACCAAATATTCCATCAGCAACTTTTGTTTTTTTCTTTAGCTCTGTATTTTCCATTTTTAATTTCGTGGCTTCTATAGCTTTTTCAACAGACGTTAGAAGCCTCGCCGAATCAAATGGCTTTTCAATAAAATCGTATGCACCTTGCTTTACCGCAGATACAGCTGTCTCGATTGTACTATGCCCACTTATCATAACGACTGGAACACACTCATAACTTGTTTTGAATAGCTCTAAAAGTCTCAATCCATCACGTTCACCTTCGCCAAGCCAAACGTCAATGATCGCTAAATTTGGACACCTTTGCCTTATCGCCTCATAAGCCTCAACATAAGAGCCAGCGGTTGTCGCAGCATATCCCTTATCTTCGAGAATTCCTGAAACTAGCTCACGTATATCAGCTTCATCATCAACTACAAGAACGTTAAATGGCATTTTTGTCGTTTCCCAAATCAAAACGAGCGCAAGGTATTGTAATTGATACTTTCGCCCCACCAAGTTTTGCAGATTTCCCCAAACTTATTTCCCCATTGTGATCTTTTATGATTCTATACACAATTGCCAATCCCAAACCGGTTCCTTTCTCCCTTGTTGTATAATACGGCTCGAATGCTTTTTTAATCCCGTCATCCGAAACCCCGGCACCATCGTCTTCGATCGATATGTTCATTGTACCATCTCGTACAAAAAAATCAGTCACAATGTTTCCGATATAAGGGTATTTAGATGTATTATTTTCCACAATTGAATTGATTGCATTTTGTATTAGGTTCATCATAACTTGATTGATTTGCCCCGGATCTATACTGCAAAAAAATTCCTTCTTATCGGAGTTATGGTCGAACTTTATGTTTCTATTCGCAGTAGCCTGAATAAAGGTCACTTGCTCTAGTAATTTGACGATATCTACGCGCTCAAATTTAGGCGCAGGCATTCTCGCAAAATCTGAAAATTCCTTTATCAAACTGTTAATACAATGAACTTGACGGAGTACAGTATCGATACAAGAGCGAAATACTTCTGGATCGCTTGTTATTTCTTTTTGATACTTGCTTCTTAAACGTTCAACAGAAAGTTGGATCGGAGTTAACGGATTTTTTATTTCATGTGCGATTTTGCGTGCTATGTCTTTCCAGGCATTTTGTTTACTAAGCTCTACTAATCGCTGCTTTTGTTGCTCTAATTGTGTCACCATATTATTGAAAGTTGATACCAAAATATCAATTTCGGTTTTTGTCTTGGGTACAGTTACCGGATTGATGTAATTTTTATTCGATATTCGCTCTGTTGCAATAATCAGTTTACGTATTGGATGAAAAATTCTTCTTGCAAATATAGCTCCAATCAAAATTGAAATGAGCACGATTAAAAGCACTACCGTGAAAAACAAAGCTATAAATGAATATCTCATTTTTGCATTGTAAAGTTTTATATTTGAATAGTCATCTATAGCATTTTTTATGCCTTGTGCTCCTAATATAAAGTTTTTATTTATAGGTGCGGAAGCGAGAAGATATATTCCTAGATTTTCATCAATCATCGATAACGCTGTAACTGACACAGGAGTAGTCCGTATTACGGTATTTCCATTTTCTATACAATCGATTTCCCTTAGTTTTTCTTCAAATTCTGCTTCCGCACCTGCTGCAAAAGTAGTTTTTGAAATGATTCGCGAAGAACCAAATACCAGCTTTTGTATAACAGAAACGTCAACTCTGGAATCTGCAAACTCTTCATTCAAAACTTTATTCATTCGAGATGTATCAACCGCATATTCGTTTATACACCCCTTTATTCGAATACTTATCACATCGACAAATTTTGCAAGGGTATTTTCCATTTCGTTTGTATAAAGTGCAGAAATACCTTTGGCATTATTTAAGATGACATTCATTGGAGTTTTAAATAAATTCTCTATATTAACATTAAAAAATAACATCCAAAATATGAAAAGGCATATTGAAGGTATAATAGCCATGCTGGAAAACAAAATAAATATTTGTCGGCGAAACGAGTGTCTTTTTGTGTTTGTATCTTTTAAATTAAGAATTATCCTAATGCGTTTATAAAAAATAAACGAAATAAACAGCAGCAATATAACATCAAAGACAATCAAAAAGATGACAAAATCAAAATTGATTTCGTAACCATTGAAAATAATGTATTCCATTAACAAAAATACTGCTGCCGCAAGTATTGAAAAATGCCAGATCTGACTCTGTTTTATACCGATGCTCAAAAACGGCATACAGTACTCGTTCTGTATACTCCTACCCCGTGAGTGTAGCATGCTGCCATACCTCATGCTGAAGTAGTTACCCTGCGCTGCCTATTATCTTTACACAGCTCTTCGGCAGGTCGCGTAAAAATCTGGATGGTGAGGCGTACGTGGGGGTAGGGGAGGCATATGAGCCTCGTCTGTTGCAAAACGTTATGTATGCTTCCTTTTTCGCGCGCGTTATCGCAACGTAGCAAAGTCGTCGCTCCTCTTCTATGCCTATATCGCCTTTTTCGTAAATCGATTTTTGATGCGGCAGTATACCCTCCTCAAATCCCGGTATAAACACGCTATGGAACTCGAGCCCTTTTGCCGCGTGTATCGTCGATATAGTAAGCATGTCGTAATTATTCGTATTCGTTTTGTCCATCACCAAACTGACGTAATCCAAAAATTCATTTACGTCCTCAAATTCCTCCAAAGACTTAACCAATTCGTCCAAAGTCTCCAGCCTCGCCTCATCTTCAAGAATTTTAGAGCTCTGCAACATCGCTATATACCCAGATTCTTTCAGGATTTTCTGCATCAATTCAGATGGAGACAACGTTTCGATTTCCTGTCGCCAGCCATTTATTTGCTCAAAAAACTTCAGAAGTTTCGTATTTGACGCAGATTTCGAGCTTTCGGCGACCAACAAAGCGGCTTTAGGTAGCGAAATCGATTTTTCTTTAGACAAAGCGTAAAATTTATTTATCGAAGTCGTGCCAATTCCACGTTTCGGCAGATTTACGATCCGCTCGAAAGCCACGCCGTCATCCGGATTTACCACCAATCGCAAGTACGCAATTGCATCTTTTACTTCCTTCCGCTCATAGAATTTCAATCCTCCAACCACGATATACGGTATTCCCTCCGCCAAGAACCGCTCTTCAAAGACGCGTGTCTGGAATGTCGCCCGAACTAAAATAGCAATATCGTGATATGCAAGTCCATGCTTATGTTTATTTTCAACAAGAGCTGCAATAAATCTCGCCTCCTCCGCCGGGTGCATCAGTGCTTTTACTATAATCGGTAATCCAGCTTCCTCCTCAGTCCAAAATTTCTTTGTCATTCTCATCGAGTTTTTCGCGATCAGCCCACTCGCTGCCTGTATGATATTTTTTGTAGAACGGTAATTCTGTCCAAGTCGAATAATCGTTGGGTTCTTAAAATCTTGGTCGAATTTCAGTATATTTCCGACATCTGCACCACGCCAGCTGTATATCGATTGGTCATCGTCACCAACGCAACAAATATTGCCATGTCCCATCGCTAATAATCTGAGCCATATATACTGCGCAGTATTAGTATCTTGATATTCATCAACCATAATATACTTAAACTTTTCCTGATATATTTGCAAAATCTCTTGATTTTTCTTGAAAAGTTCGATGGAAATCTTCAGAATATCCCCGAAATCAACCGCATCCAGGGACGCCAGCATATCCTGATATGGCTGATACAAATTTGCAGCAATAGCCTCTGCCGTAAATCGCGGCGCCCCCCTCTTCGCATCATCCGGATTACAGCACTTATCCTTCCAACGATTTATATAATACGCAACTTGTTTTGGCGTATTCTTTTTGTCATCCACCTTATACTCAGCCGTAATTTTCTTGAGCAAGCGCAATTGATCGGCTGCGTCTATTATGGTAAAATTCGCACTTCTATTGAACAAATCGTGATAAGGACGAATAATGCGAAGTGCTAAAGAGTGGAACGTACCAATCCACAATTTTTCACTAGAGTATTCAAATGTACTCGATCGATTTAAAAGATTTACAGAGCGTTCTTTCATTTCATTTGCAGCTTTATTAGTGAATGTGACCGCCAAAATTTCGTTTATACGGCACAGATGTTGCGAGACAATATACGCAAGACGCGACGTTAAAACCCTGGTTTTCCCAGTTCCAGCACCAGCTAATACCAACACTGCTCCTTCAGTTGTCTGAACTGCCTCTCGTTGTTCTTTATTTAGTGACGACAAATCGAACATGAAATGCTTCGCAAAATTCCAAATACCCTCCTAATCCTAGCATTTATACCGACATAATCAAACTTCAATACTGAAGATAACTTTAGATAAATTTGATATAATCTTAAAAGATTTTTACGATTTATGAAAAAAAATGGATAAGTTCTTTATAAGAAAACTGAAATTTCGTAGCAGCAAAATGATACATCCTTGCAAAACAGATATTTTGAATGGTTTAGAATTAGACTTTTACAATAAAATAATGGAAAAACCGTATAGTACAATCATCCTTGCGGGAGAAAATGGGTGCGGAAAGACGACGATCCTTTATGAAATTTATCAGGTGAGAGATGATGTTTCCCCTTACCTCAAGGCATCTCCCGTAGATGCTGAGAATTTGCGTGATTTGAACGATAACTGGAGTTTTGAATATTTGTACCTTGAATCTCAAGAATCAACAAAGGATAACAAGGAAATAAAATGCTATGTATACGAATGCAAGTGTCGCGATAATCAAGATCATCCGCATTATCATTATAAGATACGACAATATTTCAAAGAGGAATTTGATAAAAAATGCACTAATGAAATGGAAGAACAAAAAGATGAGAATTGTAATTTTCCTCAAGTAAAGATAAAAGGTTACGGCGGTTACTCACCATTTATTTCGAACGATAATGATCACAATGAGACATCTGTTTTGAAGATGTTACAAGATTTGTACATTAAGGATAGTCAGGATGACAAAATCGAAAACGGTCGTATATCTCGACTTAAAAAAGCATTTGATCGCTTCTTTGCAGAAGAAAATTTGGAACTGTGCAAACACCCAGAAATTACAATTCACCCCATAAACGCCAACTTCTTAGAAGCGCAGAGGCGACCATACGCTATTCCCGCTAAGGATGATAAAGTGAGCGTTCTTATTAAGCCGGAATCAGAAAAATGGAAAATAAAATTTTTCGGCAAAATTACTATCCAAAGAAATCAAGATATAAACGGGATAAAGGAGATTGATTCAGGTAAAGCCGTAAATCACGCGCTTAGAAGATTTTATGATATAGCCCAGTTTTCTCATCAATATCCGCAGCAAGACACTAATTTTTCGTTTACTTTTAATAAAAAGGGGGAAAAATTTAATATACATCTTTTAAGCAGTGGAGAACAGAGGATTGTCTTGATGGCGAGTAATTTCCTCTTTCCTAGGAAAGAGGCTAGTCCACAGCACAATGGGGGAATACCTGAGAGCATTTCACCTCATATTGTCCTCGTTGATGAACCAGAACTAAGTATGCACCCGAAATGGCAGAAGCGAATACTCAAGTACTACCAGGATTTACTATCTGTTGACAAAGTTGATGAAAATGGTAATCCGATAAAGAATGAAAAAGGCGAGATAGCAAAGGAACAAACAGCGCAACTAATCGTCGCCACGCACTCACAGCATATCATCGAATCAGCAATGACTGGTGCAAACAAAGACGATACGCTGATTATTATTCTGAAAGAGGCTCTGAAGGAAAAAGACGGGAAAATTGAACCAACATACGTATACAGCACAGACAATGGTTTTTGCGTAAAGAAAGATAGAGCGGAGGAAAACGATGCACCTGAAAATGACGACTTCATTTTCAATGATAGCCCGACACCGGCGGAAGTAAATTACATCGTATTCGGTATTTCATCTCCTGACTATCATCAGCACTTGTATGCTTATTTACAAGTTAAGAAACATAAAAACATTTTAGATATCGATACCTACATTCATGAGCAAATAGAAGCGAAAATTTACGAAAACATTAAGAAAATTAAGGCACTGGGAGTCAACAAAGATAATTTCGAAAAAGGGATGAAGGACTGGAGTAAAAAAGAAAGCTGGTTAAAAGAGGATACATATAACGGCACGACCTGGAAAACTTTACCCACTTACATACGAAATACGATAGATCATCTTTACAAAGACAATGAAAATGATAAAAGACACTATACACCTGATGAATTAGAAATGTCCATTGAACTACTGCGAGTAATTATAAATAAACTTAAAACTGAAGGAGGCATCCAGAGCTTATAGACATCCCCTGGACGGTTCTCAGCAAGTGTGGTACCCTCAAGTGTGCGCTGAAGTAGCTCAGCTGGTAGAGCAACTGATTCGTAATCAGTAGGTCGGAGGTTCAAGTCCCCTCTTCAGCACCATAAAATTTCGATATACAGATTCTCTTTTCTCGCGATTTGTGACCGCGTTTTATTGAGATGTTTGATTTCGGCACGTTGAACATTTTTGCTAAAAATTCTATCAAAGCGATATTCGCCCTATTTTCAATTGGGCGTTCGTGTATTGCAATTTTAAGCGCCTTCCCATGCTCAGTCTCGATAATCCCAAGTATTTGCTCATTCTTAGCGCCAGGCACAAGGTATACCGAAAGCTCTACTCCGGATTTTGTCTCAGTGAGCAAATCGGTAGGTAATGTGCGCGATAAATCTTTAGGCACCTGATAAAACCTCCTTCACTTTTACTGCTAAATCCCGCAGAGAAAATGGCTTCTTCAGAAAATGTATATCCGAATTTTTGCTAACGTCCTGCTTGAAAGTATCCGCAGTGTAGCCCGATATGAAAAGAGTTTTTATGCCTGGCAATTTGTCTTTTATCATTTTGCTCAAGGTGGGACCATCCATTTTGGGCATAATAACATCAGTTATCAACAAATCGATTTTCTCGTCATTCAGTATTTCCAGCGCTTCATCGCCACAAGCCGCTTCAATGACCTTGTACCCTTTCTCTCGCAAAGCTCGTGCTGAAAATACCCTTACCGGCTCTTCGTCCTCCACCAAAAGTATCGTTCCTGAGCCCCCCAAACCCGTCATGTCTGTTTTCTCTTCCATTTCTGCCGGTTTTTCTGAACCGGTATATTTCGTTATGTATATTTTGAATGTCGTTCCACTTCCAAGCTCTGATTCAACGTCTATAAATCCACCAGCTTGATTTATTATGCCGTAAACGGTTGATAACCCAAGTCCTGTTCCAGTTCCGGCTCTGTGCCGAATATTTTCATCTTTTCTTGAAAAGAACGGATCAAATATGTTCGGTATATCCTCTTGTGCTATTCCTTTTCCAGTATCGCTAATCTCAATCAGGACGTAGTCTCCAGGCTTAGCCGTGCCGTTCGCGCACATTAACGCTTCTTCTACATAAACATTATTTGTTTTTATTTTGATTTTTCCTTCGCCTTCAATCGCGTCTCTGGCGTTTATAACCAGGTTCATTATGACTTGTTCCAGCTGGTTTTCATCAATCTCTATACACCAGACATTTCGTCCATGTACTATCTGCAAGTCAATATCAACTCCGACTAAACGCCTTAATAGCGATGAAAGTTCAATCAAAATCTCGGTCACCGAAACAACTGTTGGCTTTATCGTTTTTTGTCTCGAAAATGCCAGCAGTTGCTTGACCAAATTTGCAGCTCTACTGGCGTTTTGCCTAATCTGCATGATATCGCCATACGACGGGTCGTCTTGCGTATAGCGCTGCAACAAAAGGTCACAAAATCCAATCATCGCAGTTAAAAGATTATTGAAATCGTGCGCAATTCCTCCCACCAATAGACCGACCGTTTGCATTTTCTGTGACTGAAGGAACTGCTTCTCCAGCCCCTTTTGCGTAGTGACATCCACTATCTGTATGAGCAAACGGTTCTTTTCTATTCTGCTGATACAAACTTTTGCTATTGCAGCTCCGCCATCGAATTTGAGCTCTAGCTGCTGTGTATTACTGCTATGTTGTAATGCTTGTTTTATATGCGATGCAAAATCGCAATCTTCACCCTTTATGAATTCGCAAATATCAGCCCCAACCTGTACTACCTTACTTCCTTCCACGATGACTTTATCCTGCGCCATTGACGCAAAAGCGGGGTTTAATGAAATTATTTCTCCAGTTTCTGTTGTTATAACGGATGGTATTGGAGAAGATGTAAAAATATCAGTCGTAATCCCTGCATCGTGCGATCTGATAATATCAGCACTATTTGCCTTATAAATTACCCACGGGGTTGTCGAAAATGTGCTTCCCATAGATGATTTTGCAAGAATTGCCGAAAAACTTCTGGCGAGCCTGGGCTTTATTACAACGCTAACTTGCTTTTGCTGTACATTATCGCTATTAAAATCTTCTATGAATTCACCAATGTTTACGCCAACCAACTCGTTTTTATGCGCATTAAGTAAATTGGCAAAAGTAGTGTTAGCTCCGAGAATTTCTCCGGAATTGTTTATATAAAATATCCCAAATGGAAAATGGTCGATAAAATTTTCGAGTTTCTCGTAATTCGCAGAGTTTTTTTCCGCTTCTGCAAATTGCTTTGAAATATCACTAATCGTTACGACAGAAATACTTTCTCCAATCAATGAATTCTGTTTATCCAGTGTATTTATTGTCGCAAGCCACTTCTTAAATTGATTGTGCAGTCCTGAGCCAGAGCCGGAAATTGTAGTGTGGCAAGGCGTTCCTGTTTCGAAAAACTTGCAAAAATTTTGATAATTCGGAGACGCCGTAACTCGCGTAGAAAGATTTTGCAGAAACTCCTCTTTGTCCCCGTATAGTTGCGGATGAGTAGTATATATGACATCATCACTTTCATCAAACGCAATGACTTCGTGGTTTCTGGAAAGGGCTTTAGAAACGTCCCTTACGATGTTGAGGAAGTATTCAGCGGAGCGTAAATTTCGTCTCGCCCTGATATACATCCCAAAAACGGATATTAAAATCGCAACTGATACAATACACCAAAATATAGCATTTGGCAGCAGCACCTTAACGAACAACTTCCACAAAGTTTCCAGAATTTCCAGCAAAGCACGCCTCCGACCAAACCACAAGTGGTATTTCCATGTTATCAGAAATTCACAAGTGATTGACGCACATGATGTTATACTGAACATTGAGGATTGCGTATTGGTGGACGTGAATGTGGTAAGAGCTGTCGTTGGATACTTTGTGTTTCTCGTTGCATCCATGTTTTTAGCTGAAGAATCAAATATGAAGTTAAATCGCAACTGGAAACCGATTGTATTGGATATTTTGTTGCAGATTTTCCTGGCATTTGCACTCACTAACTTGCCTGTGTGTATTTCGGCTATTGAATGGATGGCGAGAGGAGTTACGAAGATTAGCGAGGCAACTGCGGAGGGAACTAAATTCTGTTTTGGATATATTGGCGGCGGGGATTTGCCATTTACTGTTAAAGAAAACGGAAAAACTTTTGTCTTTGCTTTTCAGGCACTTCCGAGCATTATATTAGTCAGTGTTTTGTCCGCTGTGTTGATGTATTTCAAAATTCTCCCCATTTTATCGAAAATCGTCGGGTATGTTCTTAAATTTGTATTTAATATCAAATTACATATCGGAATGTTTGCAATAGCAAGAATTTTCATAGGTCCACAAGAAAACCTTTTTTTTAATCAAAAACAAACTAAATGCCCTAACAAAATCCGAAACATTTATTATATTATCGCTAGCATTTGTGACATCCTCAGCAGGAAATATGCCTGTTATTGCAAATATTTTATCTGAAGTGTGTCCAGATGCGTTGAAACATATTATAACAGCCTCAATTTTAAATATAATATCTGTCTTGATACTTGCTCGAGTTGCCATGCCAACACAAGATAGCGTAGTTGATGAAAAATTCGATATTTCTGAAGAACTCAATCATCCAAATTTAATGAGCGCGATATCACAAGGATTATCTGATGGCTTGAATACTTGGTGGCGTGTTGTTGGTTCGCTCATTGGCGTAATTGCACTCATCTATATTATAAACTATACTTTAGTTTTATTACTAAATTACTTGTTCGGGGGGGGGGCTATTACGTTGCAAAAACTGTTTGGATTTATTATGCACCCAGTTGCTTGGCTAATAGGGATAGATACGCAAGATTTATATCAAGTCGCGCAAATAATTGGAACTAAAATAGCGGTCAATGAAACAGTAGCATTTTCCGACTTAGCCAAGACTTCAATTTCTCAAATTGATATGACAAAAACAATTTATGCAATATGTAATTTCGGAAACTTTTCTACGCTAGGAGCAACGATTAGTTCAATGATGACACCTGCCCCAAAAAATAGTTGGACTTCTGGAATAATTGGAAAAGCATTCATTTGCGAACTTTTGGCAACAGGACTTTCGACTGCGATGATAAGCATAATTCTTGAAGTGACGGAATAATATGTTTGAAGGCACAACATAAAGTGTTGTACCATTCCTCAGAGCCTTAATCGTTTTGGATAGCTTGATGTTAAGACCAATAATCGGATACTCCTTGTTTCTCACAGCTTCAGCTTTTCTTTGTGGGAATTTTCGTGATATTTTGCAAAAACGAAATTGGAGACCGATTGTATTTGGCATCCTGTTCCAGGTTCTCGTAGTTTTCGCATTCACGAACTTGCCAGCTTGTGTTTCGGCTATCGAGTGGGTCGCTAATGGAGTTATGAAGCTCAAGGACGCGACTATCGAAGGCACGAAGTTCTGCTTTGGCTATATCGGTGGCGGAGATTTGCCATTTAATCTGAAGGAAAACGGCAGCGCTTTCGTGTTTGCGTTCCAAGTCTTACCCACCATTATTTTGGTAAGCGCGTTATCTGCTATGCTTACATATCTAAAAATTTTACCAATTTTAGCGAAAATTATCGGATACGTATTCAGAGTAGTGTTCAATGTCAAATCATATATTGGGATGGTTGCTGCAGCGAAAATTTTTATAGGACAACTGGAGGCGCCGCTCCTGATAAAGAGCAAGCTGAATACGCTTCCTAAATCGGAGATGTTCGTTGTCCTGGCGTTAGCATTTGCGACGGCATCTGCCTCAGTTATGCCGATATATGCGACAGTACTGGCGCCGGTTTGTCCAGATGCTATGAAGCATATAATCATTTCATCGGTCTTAGGTGTTATTTCGGTTTTAATAGTTGCTGCAATAGCTATGCCTTCTGAGAGCAATATTGCTGAAGACATCAGTGATACATTCGAGGCAAGCGAACACAAAGGCTTTATGGGAGCTTTGTCGAAAGGTTTGTCTGATGGTTTGTTTGTTTGGTGGTGTATAGTCGGTTCGCTCATTGGAACAATCGCGTTGATTGCGCTGTTTAATTATGTTTTAGAATCGTTTCCAAACGTTGCCGGAGCGCCGATAACATTGCAGCGAATATTTGGCGTATTTATGTATCCATTTGCTTGGCTTATGGGCATACAACCGCAAGACTTGTCGGCGATTTCGCAAATACTGGGTACCAAAATGGCAATAAACGAGACCGTGGCGTTTTTTGACTTGGCGAAAGCGGCAGTATCGCAGGAAAGCGTAGTCAAGACCATATATGCGATAAATAATTTCGGCAATTTCTCGGCTATTGGAATAACTATAGGCGGTATGAGTGCCCTGGCGCCTGGTAACAAGAGCATCGCTGAATTGGTCGGGAAAGCGTTTATAGGTGGCTTTTTGGCTACCGGGCTATCGGCAACGCTGGCAAGCATTTTCTTTGCAATATGATTGAGGGATTATGGAGACACTAACGAAGGAATTTTTGCAACACCAAGATGCTTGGCGGAACGAGGAGATATACAAGAAAATATACGCGTATTCAATAGAAAATCCGGAGGGGTATTGGGAGGCACAAGTAGATACTTTGTCTTGGACTAAAGTGCCGCAAGTAATTATGCAACAGGGGGCACGAGGTAAAACGCGCTGGTTTCCCGATGGCAAAATAAACGCTTGCTACAATTGCGTAGACAGACATGCCTTAAAGCACCCGGATAAGCCGGCTATTATTTGGCAAAGCGAGGACATAAATAGGTGTGAGGTAATAACATATAAGCAATTGCAAGATAATGTCTGCAAATTCGCAAATCTATTGAAGAAATACGGACTAACTCGGAACGACTACGTTACCGTATACATGCCGATGGTCCCCGAGGGGGTATATGCCTGCCTTGCCTGCGCTAGATTAGGCATTCCGTATACCGCTGTTTTCGCTGGATTTTCGCCAAATGCCGTTGCGTTACGAATGAATGATTGCAACTCGAGTTTCGTTATCACTTGTGATGGGAATGCTCGCGGCGGAAAAATCATTCGATTAAAAGAAAACGTCGATAAGACACGGAAGTTGTGTAATCGCGATATAAAGGCGCTTATAGTGCGGCGCCAGAATATCGATATAACTTGGGACGATGAGCTGGATATTGATTACTACAAAGAAGTTGAAACTATGCCGACCGAATGCGAAATCGCGGATACCGATGCGAATTCGGAACTGTTCATTCTCTATACCTCCGGTTCGGTCGGAAAACCCAAAGGTATTACGATGGGTACTGGTGGATTTTTGCTATTCTCGAGCATTACCGGAAAATATTTCTTCAATCAATTTGATGGCGAAATATTTTGGGGCTCCGGCGATATCGGCTGGATGGGCGGACACGCATACGCCTTGTATGCTGCACTGTGTAACGGCGTAACTTCGGTGTTTTTCGAAGGAATTCCGACATACCCGCGAAAGTCCATTTTCTGGGAAATAATCGATAAACATAAGGTGACTTCGTTCAATACAGCTCCGACGGCGCTAAGAGCTATGATGAAAAACGCCGATGAAACATTAGCGAATACTTCTCGTGATTCGCTGAAATATCTCGGAGTTTTTGGCGAAATCCTGAATAAGGATGCATGGTATTGGTATTTCAACGAAGTTGGCAAAGGACGTTGTCCGATAGTAAATATGTGGGGGCAGACCGAGCTTGGCGGCGTGCCGACAGCACCACTGAGTTGTCTCGAAGATATGAAGACGTATGGGCATATTGGTCGCCAGTTTTTTGGATGTAAATTGATTCTAAAAGATGAGGACGATAACGATATAACGATGCCGGAAAAGCCTGGCGCAATGTTTATAAAGTATCCATTGCCGGGAATGCTGATTAAGATTTTCGGCGCCGAGAATGCTCTTGAAAAGATTTATTATTCGCAATCAAGAGATGATATTTATTGCACTGGTGATGAGGCGTATTTCGATTTTGATGGAAATTTCTGGATAACCGGGCGTATAGACGATGTCCTCAACGTTTCGGGACACAGAATAAGTCCAATCGAAATAGAGGAAGTCATCACTGGTTCCGAAGTCGTTGCGGAAGTGTCCGTTGTTGGCTATCCGCATGAAATAAAGGGGGAGGGTATATACGCATTCGTCGTTCTTAAAAAGGAAATCACAGACGAACAACGGAGTAATGCTAAGTCAATAATATCTGAAAGAGTGAAAAACATAATAAGTCCGATAACGCGCCCTGATGTTATTGCTATAGTCAATGATTTACCGAAAACTCGCTCTGGAAAGATAATGCGCCGAATACTGCGAAAAATTGCAGCAAATGACATAAAAGACTTCGAAGATTTGACAACTATATCAAATCCGGATTGTATACAGGAAATAATTAAGATGACGCAACTATAATCCGTTATGCCTTATATAATCGACAAACTCCCTGATAGCTTGTCCCCGGTGACTGATGCTATTTTTCTCTTCTATGGAAAGCTCGGCAGCGTGTTTTCCATTTGGTAATAGGAAGATAGGGTCATATCCATGCCCGTTTTGTCCACGAGGCTCGAATGCAATTCGTCCATAAAGATATTTTTCGAAATAGTGCTCCTTTCCATCTCGATCGATATAACAAATGCATGCCGTAAAATGGCAAGTGCGTTTTGACAAATTAGTAACGTTTTTCATTTTGTTTAATAAAAACAAACATTTTTCCGCATCCGTTTTGTTTTCTCCAGCATATCGTGCGGAGTATATGCCTGGCTCGCCATTTAGTGCATCTACGCATAAGCCAGAATCATCAGCTATGACTGGTTGTTTTATTAACTTATATATCGTTTCTGCCTTTAATGTCGCATTTTCTTTAAACGTTTTTCCTGTTTCCTCGATATCTATTCTTATCCCGGCTTCTTTTTTAGATAAAACGTCCACATTTTTCAAGAAACTTAAACACTTTTTTATTTCAGTAATCTTTCCTTGATTATCGCTGCAAATGACAATTTCTCTTTTAATCATAGACATACCCCTAAATTTCACCGCGTACATGGTATCACCTTCTATAAACCATCTACAACTCTCCAATCTCTAAATCTAATTTTGAAATTCACTGAAAAACACCTTCATTACTCAAATTTAAGTGTTACGCCGTTAGAGAGTGACAAACGTTTTAGAGCTCTTAAATATCCACCATGTTCTACGGTAACGTTGTTAGATAATGTATGGTTTTCCGTGCCTGAAAAAATCAATGTTCCGTTCGCCTTGATATATATGTTAGTTTGCGGGAGCGAAGCTGTATTGTTTAAAGTAATATTCGTATTTTTAGTTCCATCACCAACTATAAACAATTTTTCGTTAAATTCTGAATTGTCGCCGGATAATGTAATCGTTCCTGTTAATTGCAAATTCGCTGGATAATACCCAATGCCAGAAACCGTTTTATTTATTAGAGCTCCCGAGATAATTCTATTAATTCCATCAGCGACTACCGTTTGATTGGGAGTGTTCATCCCAATGTATGCCGCATCGTTAGAAGTAGCATTGAATAATTCACTGAAATCGAAGCTAATTTCTTCCGAGAATTCAGCCCCTGAAAGCTGAGCGGACCCCACATTTCTCAAACTTGTTGAAAGACCTGGCGTCCCATACACAGTGTAAACTTTGTCGGCGCCCCCCCCGCGCGCTTATAATGGGCTTTGAATCATCGTCTGTTTCCTCGAAGCTAAAGAGGTAATTTCCGATAATCCTCATATTATATTTTGCATTACTAAACATATTTGTATAGCTACTTGGGACTACAAACGTTCTCGATACTCTCAATTCTGCTAAAGCTGAACAATCTGCAAACATTCTTGCTGTACTAGATAAAGCACTTGTGTCAAAGTTACATAAATTCAATGTTTGTAATCCGTAACAATATCTGAACATTCCCTCCATATTTGTAACTCTACTTGTGTTAAAACCACTCAAATCTAGTGTCGTTAAACTGGCACATCTGGAAAACATACCATTCATAGTTGTTACATTAGCAGTATCAAGTCCGCTAAGACCCAAAGAGGTCAGACTTACACAACCGCGAAACATAAGTTTCATACTCGAAACATTACTTGTGTCAATATCATCTAGATTTACAGAAGTTAGTCTAAAGCAGTTATAAAACATATTTTCCATGCTGGTTGCGCTGGATGTATTTGCGCCGCGTAAATCAATTCGCGTCCTCGATATTTTGTTTGACGTATCGTAGTCAATTTCATCTCCGCACTCCGCGAACATATCCGAGAGATCGTTTGGAAACGTCACGTACTTAGTTTCTCCGGTGCTTTCGTCTATTGACGGTTGGAACTCCAACTCAACGTTCAATGCGGAATATGAGGAAGAGCTATAAGTATCCCAATAAAACGCTTTCTTTACCACGCTCACTTGGTTGCCATTCACAAGCGCTGGTATGACAAACTTTACAGTACCTCCAGTATTTCCTGACTTAGGTAGGCACGTGGATATATTGTATTGTGAGGAACCAGCGGTAAACTTAAGGTAGTTATTACTGGAATTATTGTTTGTATTCGTGCATCCATTAAATACAATCGTCGTAGCGCTACACGATGCTATAGATGACATAAACGCCAAACTTTTCATCAAAGTATTCATAATTTTCGCTCAACCAAAATTTCCAACTCACAATATTATTATTCCGGAAAATCGTTAATATTTCGTTAATCTTATAAGAACATTAAATTTTCAATATACCAAGGTTAAGTACTATCGTTTGGTTCATACAATTTACACTCGGAAAAACTTACGCTAACTGAAGCTAAAAAACACTGTCCGACCATGGCTTTTTCTGCTAGAATACCGATGTGGCAATTGGTTGGTCGCTGAAAGTGCAAATCTTTCAGAGGAAAGTCCGGGCTTCATTGTAAGCAAGGTGCCGGATAACGTCCGGCGTTGCGGAGCGAGAGGTCTGCAATAGGGCTAGTGCAACAGAAAGTATACCGCCTTGGAGCCTTAAAAGGTTTTAAGGTAAGGGTGAAATGGTGATGGTAAGAGCTCACCGCGTTGCTGGTAACAGTAATGGCATTGTAAACCCCACCTGAAGCAAGACCAAATAGGGATGACGCGAATACCTTTCGTGATCGCTTACAGTCACAGTCATCCGGGTAGGTTGCTTGAGCTTGTTGGTAACGGCAAGTCTAGATGAATGACCAAACAGAGGGTATAATATCCTTGGACAGAACCCGGCTTATAGGTTGCCACATAGTTTTTTGTAGGTGATGTATGGTTTTATATGTTTTAGCGATGGCAGCTTTTTTGATCTTCTATAAATTATTCAGAGAGTTCGGGAGAACTCAAAACGTAATCATAAATGTTAGCGAAGAAGATAGAGAGAAGTTAAAAAATGTAATAGACGGTATAATCGCGAAACAATATGGAACCCCTGATAGTTCTGGCAATCCGGAGCTTGACAGGGTGACAGAGGCATTGCGCGAACAATTTCCTGATTTCACTCCATCTTCGTTTTTAAGCAAAGCAGAAGAAATGTTTGATTCGATATTTAATGCTTTTGCAAATTCTCACCATTATCTTTTAAAGTCGATGTTGACCGAGAGATTGTATGAAAGTTTTGCTAGCAAGATTGAACGAAGGGAAGCCCGAAATCTAAGGCAAGAACTTTTAGTAAAGCATCTTGAAACCAGCTTAAGTACGATCCGAGTAATTCCAGGAAAGGTGCAAATCTTGGTAACGTTCGTGATTTCTCAGATGAGCGCGATGGTAAACAGTAATGGTATCCCATTCGATAATCCTAAACGTCTCTACCGCGATGTCGTTTATAGATGGATATTCGAGCGGGCATTTGGCAAGGATAATTGGATTTTGGCAAAGATATCTGTGGGAAATCTTGAGAAGGAATATTCTTCAAAAGCTATTGAAGATAAATGAAATATCTGAATGAAGCGGTGTCTTTATTAAAAGAAGGCGAAGTGATAGCTGTAAGGACAGACACTGTTTATGGACTTTTAGCGGACGCGACAAATGACAATGCTGTGAGGAAAGTATTTGGATTGAAGCAACGTCCATTAACGAAGCCGCTAATAGTCCTAGTCAACAGCATCGAAATGGCAAACGAGATATCGCAGATTACTGACGAAAAAACGAAAATTGCACAGGATATATGGATAAATACACGCAAACCGGTGACCCTGATTTTTAAAGAGCGAAATGTCTCCAAATTAGTAACTGGTGGAGGAGAGACAGTAGCGGTGCGTATTCCCAACAACAAGTTTTGTATTAGACTGATATCCGCTCTAGGGCATCCAGTAGTGGCCCCGAGTGCAAACATTTCAACGCATCCGACAGCGATTTCAGCGGAGATGGTAAAAGCAGATTTTGGAGATAGGATACCTCTTGTAATAAATGGGGGAATTTGTGAAAACATTCCATCGACTATAATAGATATGAGTGGTGAAAATTTTTCGGTTATTCGCGGCGAATATCCCTAAAAAAGGCACAGTGGTAATTTAATGACTATTTATGATAGTTTTCCTTTTCTTTAACCATTCCAAAGCGTAGCTCTTTGTAATACTTGAAATATTGTGATGTTCTTTGATAAAAGCTATTACGGTGGCAGAATTACGTTTGCTTATTTCTCTAAGCATCCAACCACAGGCTTTGTGAATTAAATGATGCTTATGCGTTAAAAACTTTTCGCATAATTCAAGTACTAATGTAAAACTTCCTGCTTTTATTAAAGATAAAGTCGAAACAATTGCTATACGGTTCTCCCACAAATTATCCGAAGCGGCAAGTTTATACACATGCTCATAATTGTTCGTTAAGCGCATGTATTCTCCAATGATATATGGTGCTGAACAATCTACTAAATCCCAATTATTTATATGTCTTGTATTATCCAAATATAGATGCGCAATCTTTTCTGGATCGCTAAAAAACTTATGCCTCAAAATAACCAAGGCAACAAATCTTGCTTCATGTAAATTGTGACAAAGTAATTTTTCGCATTCATCATCTGGAATATTAGCGTATTTCCTTGCAATGCGTCGCAATTGAGGGCAGCTTGTTCCGCACAATGTGTCACCTTCTCCGTATCCACCTGGCTTTACTTGCAATGCAGATATTTGGAATTTGGACAATTCCTTTGGTCTATACGCTAATATCTCAGATACAATATCGCTACTTAACACAACTCCCCCGCAGTGAAACTATATACCTCGTCTTTGTGAAAATGCGGCAAGGATTGTGCCGTTATCAAGATATTCAAGATCACTTCCAATTGGAATACCCTGAGACAACGTGGTTATTTTGACCCCCAAATTTTCAATTTTATCTTTTATGAAAAATAGAGTGGTTTGCCCATCCAAATCAGCACTTAGTGCCATTATTACTTCCTTTATATCTCCTTGGGCAAGTCTGTTATATAAACCACTTATGTTTATATCATCAGGAGTAATACCTTCAACGGCTGAAAGTTTATTCCCCAAAACGTGATACTTGCCATTATAAAATCCGGCACGCTCTATTGTCCAAAGATCGGCTATTCCCTCAACGACGCAAAGTGTTGAGCTGTCTCGGTGCTTGTTCGAACATATAGCACACGGCGTAATAACATCAATATTTCCGCATATCTCACAAACTTTACAATTGTTATAAAGATCACTTAACGAACTTATAACTGTTCGCAACACCGTATTCTTTCGTTTTAGTAAATGCAGCACAACCCTTAACGCCGAACGGCTCCCCATCCCGGGAAATCGACTGAAATATGATACTAGCCGTTCTATTTCACCGACATTCGGCATACTAGACCGATCTTAAAACATGGTAATCAGGATATTGTGTATGTATAAAATCACTGAGAGCTATAATAACACGATCAACTGTGATATTAGCGGGTTCATCATAAGTCTGCACACAAATATCAGTCTGCTCAAAGAATGGATAACAATCCTCCATCATTTTCGTCAAGATTTCCTCTTCTTTCCCATCCTCCAACAATGGACGATCTTTTCTGCCGGTAACTCTTTCGAAAAGAGTCTGTAGATCCGCCTTTAACCAAACCGAAATAGCCTTTTCTTTTATCAAACTTCTTGTTTTTTCAAAAGTAAATGTAAGACATCCGGTTGCAATAACTTGTACTTGTTGACCGAGCAACCTCGACATAACCCGATACTCGCCACTTTGCAAAGCTCCATCTCCAAAGATAGAATCAACATCGCTAATAGCACACCCAGCTGCGTCTTCCACCTCTTGATCAGAATCACAAAACGGTAAATCAAACCTCTTCGCGAGCCTCTTTCCTATGCTCGTTTTCCCACATCCCATTAGTCCGACGAGGACAACAGACTTTGGCGGCAAAAAACTCACGAGAGGCGATGCCGGTCTTGAAGGCGTCGCACAATTTTCGGAATTACCTGTCATTTCTTTATAATATCTCCCAAATCAATTCCAAACCTCAACTACAAAACCAAAAAACACTGGTTCCAGTTTCAATAAACCACAAGAGAACCAGATAATCAAATGATAACAGAAAATGTAAAATCGTTTTCAAGAAAAAACGCCCCCGACACCTTACCTGTCCTACAAAGTGTTGTGGAGGGAAACTTCCACAACGGATAGCATTTTGATTTTTTTAGAGGGGGCACGAGTACATGTTCCCGTCAACTGCATAATACAATTCGCCAGCAATCTAGGTATTCGTGCCGCATCAAAGGCTATTTCCCTTCGTCTTGTAACAAAAGAATTAGTGTAAAAGCGATACGGCAAACAGGTTTACCTTAGTGATTTCGAAATTTTTCCATCCTTGACAATTAGTGGTAGATCAAGCTGCTTTGTATTTGTCAGCTTAGAAATTATCCGAACTCGTTCTGAGTATGTTTGCATCAAGGTGTGCTCAAATGGCTCTTGCATTTTCGGATCGGGGAAAGCATCAACTATTTTTTTATCTGAAAAGCCAAATTCCGAAGCTACCACTTGAAATTTTATCATCTCTGGATCTTTCGCCGACCCCTTGTATGTGGAAATTTGCTCTTTAGTTGGTTTAACAAAATTTACCGTAGCAATTGCTCGCTTTATGTAATTCTTATAGATGTCGTAGTATGACTTTTCATCTTTTGCTTCATGCTGAAGTAGCTTCATTATAAAAACATCTTTTGCTGAGGTTGGCAAAAACTTTAATAAAACTTCTGTTTTATGATCGAGTTGGTGCATAAATTCCTCTAAGGTTTCCACGATAAATTGTCCGCAATGCAAGCAAGAGGGAGATATGTAAATTTCGATTTTATTTTCTACTTCGGGATTTCCAAGATGAATCTCAGTTATCACCGGTTTTTCTGCAATGGCAACGCCATCGCTTGAGCCATTCGCAAAAGTTTCAACATTTGTTAATAAGGACAAAAACGTTGTAGCAAAAAAGCAAAATTTCTTCACGTGTGGCGACATCACATACATCAATTCTACGTTGGTATTCTAAGACTTAAGAGAGAAATCCTGCAAGTGTTTAAGGTAAATGAAATAAACGGTAAAAAGAAATGTTTTGTTATGTAAATCCAATGAGCGTAATAAAATAATATTTTCTTGTGTCACTAATATTTATGGCATAAATTATAAAAAATTTGATGAAATGTAAGGTTACAGAAGGGCGCAGTACCATTCGGAACTCCCTTATTCATAGAAGGGCAGTTTTGAATGTAATGTCTATGCGAAGTTTTAGGCGTTTTTTTGGTGCCAGAAGTTGACAAATGAGAAGCAGATGCTAGAATCGAGTTATTGTCGTTAGTGATTTTCAGTATTTATGTCCAGAAGGTGTGAGTTAACTGGTAAGGCGGTGCAGTATGGTTGTAACGTTAGTCACGCAAATAATCATTCATCCCGTAGGTTTTTGCCGAACTTGCAAAGTATATCATTTCTAAGTGAAGGGCTTGGGCAAAGTTTTCGCTTCAGGGTGGCTACCAGTAGTGTGCGAACGGTTGAGGCTAAGGGTGGTCTCGATAGCTTTTTGCTAAGCACAGGCGATGAAAAGTTGAGTAAAAGAGCTTTAGCCTTAAAAAGGATGTTAAAAGTCAAAGGTGTGAAATAAGGATTTGGGAGAGAGCACATGGCGGTCGAGCAGGAGTCAAATCAGTATCCGTTTCGTATAAATGATCAGTATGTGAAGGATTTATCGTTTGAAAATCCAAATTATCTGATGAAATACGGCGAGAGTAGCAAAGATCCTGAAATAGGGGTTAGCCTGGAGAATAGCGTCGCAAAGATTGATGATGAGCATTTTGAAGTAACTCTAAATGTCAAAGCGAAGTCCGATATCGCTGATAAATCCGTATTTGTTATCGAGATTGCATACGGGGCTCTTGTAACTGTAGCCAAGGATCTGGATAAGGAAGTCCTTGAATCCATTTTAATGGTACATTGTCCATTTTTGATGTTTCCGCATATCCGCCAACTTATAGAAAATATAACAAGCGCAGGTGGATTTCCTCCGTTGAGGTTGGATCCAATTGATTTCGCTTCACTTTATATGTCTAAAAAGAAAGAACTGGCAGCGAACAAAAACAGTCCGCAATAACACTTAAGCCTATTAGAGCATAGGTTGCGGACTTTTCGCGCATCTCTTCAGCAATCTGATTTTGTACCTGTTTGTTAAACTCGCATTTGTGCGATGGCTTGTTTTTATCAAGTGAGTGATCAGTTTGTGAATGAGGAGATGCCTACGGCCCCCCCCATTGACCAGTATTTACTGTAAAATACGCCGCACTTTCGAACCAAAAAACTTCGCAATGACACTAACACCGCGTTTAATTGTATTACGCACAACGGAAAAAGCCCTATTGAGTGGATTTGATTCATTTTTTTGTATTTGGGTCTCAGGAAGTTTCTTTTCCTGAAGTATTTTTTGTTTCTCGTATTTTGCTTTCAAGGTGTAATACAAGTCGATCAGTCGTGCATCTTTGGGGCTCGTCATTAACTCCATACTCGGGATCCCCTTTCCTTGTAATACATTGTTTATCCGTATAGCTTCTTCGTCATCGCATTGTTTCAATTTATCGCTCAGTTCTTGTAAAGATATCTCACCCCATTTATATAGTTGGAAAAATTTATACCTCTTCTTGTCGTACTGTCTTTTTATTTCTTTTGGAGTAATGTACACGAGGGACTCTAGTTGGTCTACTGAAGTTATTACCTTATCACTCAGATCTACCTCGTATTCTTGTACATTCTCTGCATCCTCTTTAATGTTGAGCCGGTCGTCATTTTCGGCAGAACCAAGCTCTTCCTTAGCCTCAATCAACAATTTTGCCACATTTATTTCGTTGTGTTTGTTTTTATACACCTTTTTACATATTTCAGATTTGCACTCTCTGTTGTCTTGTATTTCAGTAAAATACTCTTTCAATTTATCTATTTTAATGCACTTACTAGATATTTTGGCTTCTTCAGCTTCCCTGAG
>CACXNL010000008.1 GCA_902769055.1 uncultured Pseudomonadota bacterium
AACCGCTAAGAATAAAATCGATAAAATGCTACGTAAAATGACCTTCATTGATGGCACCTCCACAGAATTAAATACACAAGATATTAACAGAGTCGTACGCACAATAGATCAAAACTTCAATCTAGAAAAATATAATACAGCAAAATCAAACGCACTAAATGACAGTAAAGCGGCTGTTCTAAATGTTAACAACACAATAGCTCAGAACTTCGCTGAGGACCTAGAAAAACTAAAATCTTCTATCGCTAAAAAACTTGCATCTGAAACGGAATCTAGCGTCAAAATGGCCACGGATTTCTTGGACAAAGATAACGGTCAAAACAACGGTCACTCTATATTCGACGATATCACCGCTTTACAAATCCAAAACTATGACAATATTCACAACATGGACGAACTAACTGACGCTATTGTTGCTCTTTTCCACAACGCTAACAACCAACAGTACTCTATCGCAAACCTCAAAGCCAATGAACTCAAAGCTATCAAAATCTCAGATACTACCTTCTTTAAATCTACTCAACCTAATGCACAAAACAATAACCAAATACCGGATCCTGTCGCGAATACAATAGTTACTTCCACCGACAATCCCCTAATTTATCGCCACGTTGTACATCTTCTCCAAATGCGTTGTCCTGCAGTCAATAAGGATGTAGAATTTAGTCGGTGGTACTGGGAGTTTTTGTTTCGATGAGCGTTGATAAAAGTAAGGCATTGGATATAGCGTTGCAGCAAATAGAACGGGTTTTTGGCAAGGGCTCGGTTATGAAACTTGGGCAGCGCGAAGTCATAGAAGTTGAATCGATTTCTACCGGTTCGATTGGACTTGATTTAGCTTTGGGAATTGGCGGATTTCCGAAAGGCAGAATTATCGAAGTTTATGGTCCTGAATCTTCAGGAAAGACGACACTGACGCTTCATGTTATTGCCAATGCTCAGAGGAACGGTGGAAATTGCGCTTTTATCGACGCGGAGCACGCGCTTGATCCGGTATATGCAAGAAAATTGCATATAGATATCGACAATCTGATCATTTCGCAGCCAGATACCGGCGAACAGGCTCTTGAAATAGCCGATACTTTGGTTCGTAGTGGAGCTATTGACGTTCTAGTGGTAGATAGCGTGGCGGCTCTGGTGCCTAAGGCTGAGCTAGAGGGTGATATGGGAGATTCTCATATGGGGCTCCAGGCAAGACTGATGAGCCAGGCTCTGAGGAAGCTAACTGGTTCGATTTCCAAGACTAATTGTATGGTCATATTCATCAACCAAATTCGACAAAAGATTGGCATAATGTTTGGTAATCCGGAGACGACTACCGGTGGAAATGCCCTGAAATTCTACGCATCGGTGCGACTTGATATAAGACGGATCGGCTCCATTAAAGATAAAGATGAAATGCTCGGAAACCAAACGAGAGTGAAGGTTGTTAAAAACAAATTAGCGCCTCCGTTTAAGGTTGTTGATTTCGATATAATGTACGGCGAAGGAATTTCGAAAACTGGAGAGCTGATAGATCTTGGAGTGGTTGCCGGAATAGTTGAAAAGTCAGGATCTTGGTATTCGTACAAAGATACAAAACTTGGGCAAGGAAAGGAATCGGCAAGGACGTTTTTAAAAGAGAACCCGGCAGTAGCTAACGAGATTGAGCAGGCAATAAGGGCAAACGCAGGTTCTGTTGCTGATAGCTTGACTGGAGAAAATTTGCCATCCGGAAGCGAAAGTGAAGAAAAGGCGGAAGTCGTTGAAGTCTAGTTTCCGAAAAAAGGTTATAGCTGTAGTTGCTGGTTCTGGAGATTTGCCTACCCGGATTATTGCAAAGCTCGAGGAGCTAAAATCAAATTTTGTCGTTGTATCAATATCTGGCTTTGGCTCTGAAGCGTATCCTCAATTCGCTCTTGGCGAGATTGGGGGGATGCTGGAATACGTAAAAACAAGAAAAGTGACAGACATAGTCTTTTGTGGTGCCGTAAAGAGACCGAGTATGTTTTCCCTGAAACTTGATTCAGTGGGAAAAAAGTGGCTGAAGAAATTGGGGATACGAGCATTCCTTGGGGATGATACTTTATTAAAACGAATACGTGAATTGCTAAGAGAGGAAGGGCTAAATGTACTGAAGCCGCAAGATATACTTAACGCATTATTGACGCCGTCGGGGATTTTAACAAAAATGAAGCCTTCAGAAAGAGACATAAGAGATATAGCACGAGGAATGTTTGTTTTAAATACAATGGCGAAAGCAGATATCGGGCAAGCTCTTGTCGTTCAAGAGGGAATAGTGCTTGCCGTAGAAGCGGCGGAAGGAACTGCCGAGATGATTAAGCGAACAAAGGCGCTTAAATTAACGACTGAACAAGGAGGAGTACTAGTGAAGATCGCCAAAACAAACCAAGACGAAGCAATGGATTTACCGACAATTGGAACAAAAACTATAATGGAAGCGAAAGAGGCAAATCTTGCTGGTATAGCGCTTGGAGCACGAAATACACAAATAATAGACTATAACGAAACTGTTGAACTTGCTAACGAACACGGTATTTTCATAATTGGCATTTAAAAGTTGCTCAAAGATAATGCGATGGATATAGAAGCGGTTGTCGAACGATTCGAGGAGATGCTTGTTGGCGAAAGGAATTTGTCCCTGAAGAGTTTGATGGCATATAAAGCTGATATAAAAAATTTCCTAAAATACATCGAGAGTGATATCGATATAAAAAAAGAAAAAATTGAAAGTTATATAGAATATCTCAATTCCAAAAAAGTGAAACAGTCATCAATTATGCGTAGAGTTTCTGCTCTCAGACAGTTTTTTGCTTTTCTGTGTGATGAGAAAATAATATCTCAAAATCCTATGCTAGAAATTCATCTGAAAAATAAAAATAAAACGTTGCCGAAAGTCCTATCTGAGGAAGAGATAAAACTCCTGTTGTCTTATTTTGAAAAGAAATCGAACCTGAAACTTCATGCGATGTTGCATATTTTATATGGCGCAGGGCTTCGGGTCTCCGAACTTGTATCCCTAACTAAGGACTCTGTAATTTATGATGAGGAGAGCAAAAGATACGTGCTCTTAGTATATGGAAAAGGGAATAAAGAGCGAATAGTTCCTCTGAATGATTTGGCTATTGAAGCTATTAAGGTGCATTTGCGTGATATAAATGAAAAATTTAAATCTAATCAATACCTTTTCCCGTCGTATGCAAAGGAAGGACATATCACCAGACAGGGATTTGCCAAATTGCTCAAAGAATTGGCGCTTGAAGTCGGCATTCCGACGAAGAAAATTTCACCACATGTGATAAGGCACGCTTTTGCAACACACCTATTGTCGCATGGTGCTGATTTGTTAAGTATACAAAAACTTTTGGGACATAAGGATATTTCGACTACGCAAATTTATACTCATGTTTCAAATGATAAAATCAAAGCGCTAGTTGAAAGTAATCCTAACATAAAGAAACTAAAGGTATGAATAAAGTAAAAGTTATAGTCGGGGCTACAGCTAGTGGAAAAACAAAACGAGCTATAGAGTTAGCAAAAACTTGCAATGGTGAAATTATAAACTGCGATAGTCTTCAAATTTATAAAGATCTGAAAATTTTAACTGCATTTCCCAGTAAAAATGAAATGCACCAGGTTAAACATAAATTATTTGGATATCTGAATTATGACCAAAAATCATCCGCAGTTGAGTGGGCAAAATTAGCATCAACAGAAATAAGAAACACACTAAGTTCGGGAAAAACACCGATAATAGTCGGTGGAACTGGGCTCTATGTCAAAACTTTAGTCGAGGGAATATCTCCGATACCTGAAATTTCAGATGAAAATCGCAAAAAAGCTGAAATGTTCTCAAGGCAGGACTTCAACGGGATGTGTGATGTATTGTACACATTTGATCCAGATTTGAAAAATTTGTTACCCACGTCGATGCACCATCAGCTAACGCGAGCGTATGAAATTTTGCTGGAAACTGGTAAATCGGTAAGATACTTTTGGGCATTGCCAAAAATAAAATTTATCGAGAATATCGAGTTTGAGTATGAAATCGTACACTGCGAAAGAACAGAACTTTATAAACGAATAGAACAGAGATTTGAACAGATGCTAAATAATGGTGCTATCGAAGAAGTACGAGAATTGCTTTCTAAAATTAACAATGCAAATCGTGAAGAAATTTTCGGAAAATATCCGATATTTAAGGCTATCGGCGCAAAAGAAATAACTTTATTTTTGGATGGTATTTATTCTTTTGAACGAATGAAAGAACTAGCTATGAAGAATTCCAGACACTACGCCAAACGGCAAATTACCTGGTTCAATCATCAAGTAGCCACCTCCAGTGAAGCTACAAGACAACTGTAGCGCCTACATCTCCAAAAAACTTTTATAAAAAGCCACAGCGCAACGTTTTATTAAATTTTTCTTCCTGGATTTTATACTGACGATTTCCCCGTTTTTTATACAGTCCGAAATCGACTTCAGTTCGCTCGATTTCAGCAACTTGTCCAACCTTTCCTGCCTAAGATTTATATCTATATTTTTATCCTTCTTGGTCTCTGAAAAATCAAAATATACCGTTGCTGAAACGAAGCACACTAGTTTCTGCGCCAATTTGACTTGCGAAATCTCTTCTGAAGTCGGATTCCTGCCATAATATACCGTTAAGAACCGCTCCAGCTTTTCTCCAGTAATTCCATTCAACAAAGTCAAATACCCAAGCTCTTCATATACGTTGGAATACCCGCTATTGCCAAAATCGATAAAATATATCTTCCCCTCAGGAGTGAAAATTATATTATGAGGATTTAAATCGTTGTGGCAAAACCCATTGGAAACTTTTAAAGACTTAAGCATTTCTTTGAATTTTTCATAAGAACTTTCAAAACCACTCGGTGTCGCAATTCTTTTCTTCGCAATTTTTTTGCAATGTTTTTGGGCACGTTCTAATAATCCTCGCGCTGACGCATCATTCTTTACTCCATGGATCTTTCGCACTGCTTTTGCCAATGTTTCTAAAACTTTATCATCCTTCAAATCTTTGTATTTCAACGTCTCTCCCGAAATGTATTCCCTGATATAAAACGAATTTTTGTTCCCGACCGCAACTAACTTTGAGCCAAGTCCAAAATCAGAAAAAGTCTTCGCTGCTTCAATTTCCTTCAGTTTGTATTTCGGATTACATTTTTTTCCAAAGATTTTGACAACATACTTTTTACTATTCAACTCAAACAAATAATTTTGCGACGAAGTCATCCCCTTGCTCTGTTTTCTTAATTCTATTTGCTTCGGTTCAACTTTCATCAATTTAGCAATGGAGTTTTCTAAGGTATTTTCAGTAGCTATCGAGTAATTCAATAACAAAAATGTAAAGGCAAATATAAAACCTATAACTCTCTTGATCAACATGTCGTTACTCCTTAAAAATAGCCATTGTCCCCGCCTCAGTTTAACACAAAATTAAGGAGCACGAAATAAACTGGGTATGCGGGCAGTGTTTGGCGTGCCGATTATGGTGTTGAATGATACGGTTTTGGATTGGTTTTGTCTTATCAATACGAAGGGTATTGGAGCGAAGACATTCTGGTCGCTGATGAATACGTATAAAACCGCGTCGGAAGTTCTGAAACATGTCGAAAATCCGTTTTCGAAAATAGACGCTGCAAAGTGCCTTAAAAATATGGATTGCGACGTAATTCTGGCTGATGATGAAATTTTCCCGAAATCGCTCAGAAGGTCAAGCTTCTGTCCGCCGCTTTTGTTTTATAAGGGCGATAAGTCAATTTTGTCTAGGCGAATGCTTGCGATTATAGGCGCCAGGAATGCTTCGATAAATGGGCAGAAAATCGCTAGAAATCTAGCGTCCAGGTTGACTTGCGAGTTCGCGATAGTCTCAGGATTGGCGAAGGGAATTGACGCAAGCGCGCATATAGGCTCGCTTGAAAATGCGTCCGGTTTGTCTGCGGACAATAAATCGGCTATTGCGATAGTGCCTTTCGGTTTTGACAATATATATCCGAAGGAAAACCAGCGGTTGTTTCAGGAAATCGCTGAAAAGGGACTGGTTTTGTCGGAGGTACCGTACGGAAAGCCGGTAGACCAGGGAATGTTTCAGGCAAGAAATCGCATAATTTCGCTGATTTCCGAGGGCATAATCGTCATAGAGGCGGGGTACAAGTCAGGCACTATGGCGACTGCGACGATGGCGCTGGATTGCGGCTGCGAGATTATGGTAGTGCCTGGGACGCCGACGGATCCGCGCAATCTTGGCTCGAATTCGCTCATAAAAAATGGTGCAAATTTAATACAAAATCATTTTGATGTGCTGGAAATCCTGGGCTCTCGTAGTACGGAAAAACACGAGCACACCGTAATTAAGCAAAATGAATTGCCAATACAAAGCGGCAAAACTGAACTTCTGTCGCTTTTATCAGAAACACCGGTTTCGATTGATGAATTATCGGTGCGTCTCAGTATTGGTATACAAGAGCTACTGTGCCTAATTTCTGAGCTAGAACTTTCTGGAAATATTTGCCGAACCCCAAAAAATGAGATCGTCCTGAACGGAAGGCTATAGCGATGTCCGTCGCAAGTCAAAAGTCGTATTGCGCAGGTCATAGACAACGGGCACGGGAAAAGTTATTGGATTTGGGTGTCGATAAACTTCGCGATTATGAAGTCGTTGAGCTGATGTTATTCCTGATTTTCAAGCGAAAGGACGTAAAGCCACTGGCGAAGGAGCTTTTGTTGAGGTTCAAGACTATCGACAAAATTCTTGACGCGCCGAAGTCGGAGCTTGTGAAAATCAAGGGAATTGGCGAAAAGGCGGCGGATGCGATAAAGATTATAAATGGAATAGCGTTATCCGCGGTTAAAAGTCGCGTTATCAATCGTAATCACATCAATTGTTTCGACGACGTTATCAATTATTGCAAGTTGAATATGAAAAACCTGGTCGCTGAGGAGCTACGCGTGCTGTTTCTGAATGCCGTGAATGAAATAATCGCGGATGAAGTTATGCAAAAAGGTGATATTGATACTGTAAAAATTTATCCACGTATGGTCGCGCGCCGATGCCTAGAGCTTGGAGCGTCTGGGATAATCCTCATTCACAATCACCCTAGCGGTGACCCGACGCCGTCACGTGACGACATTTTTACGACAAAGCGCATCGCCGAGGCACTGGCGGTCCTCGAGATTTCTCTCCAAGACCACATTATCATCGGCGACAATCGGCATGTTTCGTTCAAGGCACTGGATGTTTTGTAAATTTATTTTAATTGTTGCTTAAAATGTAATTTTTTCTAAAACTTCCGTATTATATTGTCTATAAGTTGTGATTAACGTCATGCTCCTATCACACTAGTTTTTGCAACAAAAGTATTTTAAAATCCATCTAGACTTATTAAAAATTTTACAAAAAATTCGTTATGAGCAATTTCGATAGCATTACCGTTTCAGCCGGACTAATCAAACAGGTTGTGTCCCAAATTGAAGCCTTGGAAGAGCGGGAAAAAGAAATCTTAAATGATAAAAGAGACATTTTTTCTGAAGCAAAAGCGCAGGGGCTTGATGTTGCAACGCTAAAACAGCTAATAAAACTCCGTAAAAGAAAAAAGGAAGACATAGAAGAGCAAGAGGAACTTCTGGAAATATATCGTCGTGCGCTTGAGCAATAAAAACATTTTTGTGAATCTATTTTAAATACTCATCGAGCAGGTCATAAGCCGCATTTAAGTTATCCGAAGATATGCAATATGGTGGGATGAAATATATTGTGTTATTTAATGGGCGAATAATTATCCCATTATCAAACATTATTTTTGTTATGTCTTTTGTTAAGTCGCTTGAACTTAAATCAATTGCTGAAATTGTTCCACAAGTCCTTTTTGAGACAATACTTTCCTTAGACATTTTTGCTAAACGCTCGTTATGAATTTTCAAGATAACCTGTATTTGACGTTGTACTTCCTCAGTTTGCAAAATCTTTTGCGTTGCACAGGCTGCAGCACAAGCCAATGGATTTGCGGTATATGAATGCCCATGAATGAAGGCTTTCTGCCAATCGTCTGACCAAAACGCCTCGTATATTTGCTCTGTCGTAACCGTCAGCGACATCGGCATAAATCCGCCAGTCAGCGCCTTGGACAAACAAATAATATCTGGAATATTTTTTGTCTGATGCAGAGCAAACATCGTTCCTGTCCTGTAAAACCCGGTCATCACTTCATCGAAAATTACGATAATTCCGTATCTCCTTACAGTTTCGACGACCTTATCCAAAAACTCCGGCGAGTGCATTTTCATACCAGCTGCACCCTGTACGAGCGGTTCGATTATCAATGCACAGACTTTTTCATGATTTTGTTCCAGAAATTTTTGCAACTCACGGACTGATGTAATTTCATCTTCGGCATTTTTAGGAAATTCTATTGAAAAAGTCTTGAAGAAAAACTTCTGAAACTTCGAATGATACTCCGAAGACGCACCAGCAGCACTCATAGCCCCGATAGTATCACCGTGATACGCCCCCTCAAGATTGATAAAAACATCCCTATCCTTAATTCCCTGATTGAAAAAATACTGATATGCCATTTTTAGAGCTACTTCGACAGCCGTCGAGCCATTATCTGAGAAGAAAAACTTGGACAAACTTTTCGGCAAATGCTGAGACAAAATTTCAACCAGATTTTCCGCCGGGTCGTGGGTGTATCCCGCAAAAATAACGTGCTCCAGAGTGTGCGCCTGCTTAGCTATGGCGTCGGCGATTTCAGGCTGCGAGTGCCCCAAAATATTGACCCACCAGCTGGAAATCATATCGACGTAACGCTTGCCATTTTCGGCATACAAATACTCCTTTTCGCCTCGCACAATTTTCAGAGGTTGTGTCGCAGTCTTTTCTTGCGTAAATGGGTGCCAAATTTTCATGATCGCCCTTCAGAACCGAAGTTTCTGTGATTTTATCGCCTACCGCAACTCTTGTAAAATCTCGACTGGCACATTTGTATTCGATATTGAATCTAAATTTTTCAGAACCGCGAGAACTTTACACCTCGCGAATTGTTCGATGGTGTCTGTCAGTTCAGTTTCCCCGTTTAAAACAATGCCCAAAATACTGACACTCCGAGCCCTCAGTGCCTCAATCGTTAAAAATATGTGGTTCAAAAATCCCAACTGCGATTTCGCAACTATCAGCGCCTTGACATTCAGTCGAGCCATTAGATCAGCCATCATTACACTGTCGGTGATCGGCACAAGCGCACCACCAGCTCCTTCAATTACAGTATTGCTTTGGGGACATTGCTCCACAATTTTATTTACATCAATGTTTACACCTTCAAGACGCGCAGCATCGTACGCCGACAAGGGCGCCTTCAGGTGATACGCATTGGGAATAACACGCGTTTTCGGAGAAAAACGCACCACAGTTTCGGTATCCGAATCATCTCCTGTTTGTATGGGCTTCCAGTACAACGCACTACTGTTCCGGCAAATCCAAGCCGAAGTTACGGTTTTCCCAACATCCGTATCAGTGCCAGTAACAAATATGTTCATACCAATTATCCTTTCTGTTAAAAAGCTGAATACTCAGCATCATTATGTAAGTCCGCAATGCGAATTTATAACATTAACGAAAAATTAACCAATCTACAATACCATATAAAGGTGAAGATACCATGTGATATGGGGGATTGATCATGAAACTCAGTCAAAGGTTGGCGTTAACAGTAGTTGTCGCAATGTTCGGGAGTGTTTATGCAAACGATGGAAGCTCGGGTATGCCCAGTAGTAGCTCCGAGAACATGAAACACGAAATAAATGCTCTTAAATCGTCGTTTGACAAAATGTCATCTGTAACGGCAAGGGTAGCAACTGAGCTTGCAAGGGTCGAAGTTGCGGCAGTTCAGACTGCTTTAAAAGCTACTCGAGAGAGCTTGACATCTACCCTGAAGAATATGCACGAATTGGTTGCTCCACTAGTTGCATCGCAGACGGTCTATAAAGCCGAAGGTGGTCAAAATTACATCATCCCTACGGCATCTATATCCGTGCGTCAGCAATTTAACATCGCGGACTTTGCGGCAAAGAATGAAGACGTTATTAAGGGAAAATCCATAGCATCGTCTTCTGAACTACCTGATGCTCCTACTAAACACCCTACTACCGATGCCAAATCAACTTCAGGCTAAAACTGAGTTTTTAGCCAAAAACGTAGTCACTTTTCTTGTTGACGGGTGACTGCGTTTTATGATAAACATACCCGGTTATGACATGTTTTTTATTTTAGAAAGATTATTATGGAACCAATACCAATGACCCTTACGGGGTATAACAAGTTGCAGGATGAGTTAAGACATCTGAAAAATGTCGAGCGTCCTCAGATAGTTGAAGCCATAGCTTCGGCGCGAGCGCTGGGAGATCTTTCCGAAAATGCTGAATATCACGCGGCAAAAGATAAACAAGGCATGGTTGAAAGCAGAATTTCGGATCTCGAGGATAGGCTCAGCAAAGCGATGGTTGTTGATGTCGCAAAAATTGTATCTGATACGATAAAATTCGGCGCCACTGTTGAAGTCGCGGACGATGTCACAGATGCGATTTCGAAATTTCAAATCGTCGGCAGCGATGAGGCTGATGTCAAGCGTGGGCTCTTACCTATCACATCGCCTATTGCGAAAACCTTAATCGGCAAAAAGGAGGGAGACTCTATCGAAGTTTTTACACCTAATGGAACGAAAAATTACACTGTCACCAATATAAGCTATGTATAGATACACCGAAGTACTATTATTAAAAATGATTGATATTATGCTACAACATTGCTGTTCCAGGTGGAGTGAGTGCGCGCTTTTAGCAAGAATTTTTTGGGTACCTCATCAGTCAGCCGGAGTATTTGAAGTTTCAGGCTACAAAGTAAAAAATGCCTTCTCAATTTTTGTTACATCCGATAGAAACTATGCTAGAATGTCGGATAGCGATTGTTTCGATGTGTGGTTTTGTATGGACAGCTATTATTATGCATGTTTTGCGTAGTTCTGGCGTCGTATTTGTCGTGCATCCATAAAATATGGCGCTAACGGGTTTTGTGTTGGTCGATTTTATGGGTGATTTATGAAAAAACAATTGAGTGCTGTAGCGCTTTTAGCAGGAACCGCGATCGGTTCGGGTATGTTGTCTCTGCCGTTGGTTTTGGCAGGGTACGGTTTGAAGTTAAGCTGCGTGTTAATGGTAGCCTTTGTTTGGGTTGCTTACTATTCGTCGGTAATAAGAGCCGAGTTGAACATTTATTCGCAAGCTGATTTTGCGTTAAAGGATGTTGGTACGCATTACAGCGGCAAGATAGCGTCATACATTGGCAGTATTTCGTTAAAACTTTTGTCATACTCGTTAATAGCGGCGTATCTGTGTGGCTTAGCTTCATTACTGAACGAGCTATTAGCTTTTGACGCAAGGTACCTAATTGCGGCAATCGCTAGCGGTACAATGGTTTTGTTGTACTTTTCGAATAGTCTAATTCAACGGACAAACAAAATTTTGTTTGTATTTTTGGTTTCGGCGTTTGTTTTGGTTACAGTAGGGCTACTTGTAAAATCCGGGGTGTCCGAGTTACAAGTCCCCGCAGGTCAATTACTAACGTTGAACTCGTTCGCACTGGCGCTACCTATAGTATTCACATCGTTTGGATTTCAGGGCTCGATACATTCGCTCACGAAATTTGTCGAAAATGATCGAACGTTGATCAAGCGGGCGTGCTTATTTGGCAGCATCATCCCAGCTGTTGTGTATACCGTCTGGACATGCAGCGTGGTGTTGATTGTATACAACAACGATGCAGAATTGTTCAGCAGGATGATAAATGGGAAGGTCGAGATAGCCGAATTGATAGCGTGCTTGTCGCATATATCGAAGTTGCCGCATTTAAAGGCGATGTTTTGGGTAATATCTCTGCTTTCATTGCTGACTTCGATAATTGGCGTGGGAATTGCGGTTTTTGACGAGTGGAATAGGCAGCTGAACAAGGCGGCTTCATCCGCGATAACTGTTATCCCTTCGGCGCTGGTCGCGATTTTTGCACCTACCGCGTTCATCAAAATTCTAGGCGTTTCCGGGATGATACTTGTCGTTCTGGCAATATTTCTGCCGGTGTATTTGTATAAAAAGATGCTAGAACAAAATCCTGAGATTATTGTGTCGAAACGAAAGATTATTGGACTTGTGACGCTAACGCTTGTAGGAATAGCGGTGTTTGGGGCGGGGATGCTTTAGTGAAATGAGGATTGGGCAACAACAGGCTCCCCATTCGCTGTAAGCGAAATAAATGTTGAATGGGATCACTAGATTACGTAGCAAACAGCCACACCTTATGGCATGGCTGTTTATCTGTTATGACTATTCCGTTCAACAGTCATTCATGTACTCTCATCTCCACTTCCGTTTTGTTACCAATGCGTCTTATTGTTCCGGTGTAGTTGTACACAAATGGTAGGTTTGTGTTTCCGTGACCGAATCTGGAGCTTTTGTATACTGGGATGTCTAATTTTGATGCAAATCGCTTCAATACTTTCATAACATCCGCTCCGAAATCGCCAAATATAATCGCCTTGGCATTCCTGAAAAGTCCGGCGTTTTTCATGTGAGTAAGCAGGCGGTCTAGGCGAAAGCTGGTAACATTCGTATCCTCCAGAAAAACGATTTTCCCGCTCGTTTCGATTTGCCATGAAGTACCTATCGTCGAAATAATGCAGGTTATATTGCCACCAGTTATTTTACCAGCAACAACCTTTTTAGACTTAGCAATATCATTTATTGGTTTTAAATCTGAAATCTTCAGCGAATTTTTCGTACAACTACAAATGTTATTCAAAAAATTTATAATGCTTTGATACGATTGCTTGGACTTATCGCCTATGACAAAATCCTTCAGCATCGGCGCATTGATGGCTATCCAGCCGTATTTTTGCGAGAGGTGTATCATAAGCGGCGTCAGATCGCTGTAGCCTATGATAATTTTTGAAGGAACCTTTGAATAATCAGCCTGCACAACGAATGGCATAAGTTTGTCCGCACCATACCCACCACGGAGTGCCCATAAAATCTTGTGGTTCGAGCGTAACGATTTGTCCAATTTCAGAAATTTCGCATTTTCGTCCGCGAAAACTTGCGCCTCAGAGCCGCCAATCGGCACGTCAATTTTCATATTGCCAAGAAGTTGGGTGATCTTCTTCGCCAACTTTTCCGGTAATCCCTGCTCTGGAAGTCCACTGGACGGCGCAATGACCTCTATATCAAACTTTTTTAAATCGCTTGCAAAAACACTGCCTACAAGAGCAAAAAACGCAGCAATAAACTTGAAATACATCGACTGTAACCAAAAGCTAACTTCTCCTTATATGATACAAGAAAACTTGAAAAATTCCTTAATTACTGATACTTTGTACGATGTTAGGAAATATAATACGAGGTTTGAACGCACGGTGACTAAGTTTTTTACAGTGCGGTACATTGTTAAAGCACTTTTAACCACCATTGGCGTAATCTTTATTGCTTTTACATTTATTTTGCCTCACAAGCATTTGCCGAAGGTTGATACTGGCGAAGGAGATGGGAGTATTCAGGTGTATTACATAAATCTTGATAAAGCAGAAGAGCGTCGTAAAGCAATAACGCCGCAACTTGATGAACTTGGAATACCGTATCAGCGAATAGTGGCAGTTTATGGGAAAGGATTACCTCAGGAAGAAAAAGATAAACTTGTCAATAAAACGAGATTTAAACTTTTTATGCAACGTGAAGTTTTGGATGGAGAAATCGGGTGTTACTTAAGTCATCTCAACACTTGGAAGGAGTTCCTGAAGTCGAAAGCGTCGTATGCGCTGATTTTCGAGGATGATGCCTCGTTTAATCCGAATGAGCTGAGACAAGTAGTTGATAAGTTAATCGCAAATAATGACAAGTGGGACTATGTTAATTTATCCCCATTTAGACCTGGGAATGGTCGTGTTATAACAAAACTCACGCAGCATTACGAATTGCAGGCGCCGCGCCGGAGGATGTGGTGTAATGCGTGCTACCTGATAAATCGAGCTGCCGCAGCTAGTCTGATAAAGCACGCCCTGCCAATTCGAGCGGCGGTCGACCAATATGCTCATCGAACCTGGGAGCTGGGGTACAAATATCGGATGGTGTTCCCGAAGGTGGTAGATTACAACTTCGGCAATACATACATTGGAAATGGCGGTTATAGTGAAAAGTGGTATTTGCGCCTGACGAATAAGGTATTCAGAGATTTGAGCAACTTTATGTGTTTCGTAATGGCGTATATGCGCTAAATAGAAGGGATGGAAAAATGAAGGTTTGGAAAATTTTTGTTTGTATAGTAGCCGCATCGATTGTGGCTTATACATTTGTCTTACCTCACTGGAATTTGCCTGAAATTGATGAGGGCGTAGGAGATGGAAGTGTTCAGGTGTATTATGTAAATCTCGATAAAGCTATTGATCGACGTAAAGCGATAGTACCGCAACTTGAGCAGCTGGGAATATCGTACGAGCGGGTATCCGCAGTATATGGAAAAGAGTTGCCCGCAGCAGAAAAAGACAAATTGGTAAATAAAACGATATTCAAACTTATGATGCGCCGTGAAGTTCTGGATGGTGAAATTGGATGCTATCTAAGTCATCTCAAGGTTTGGAAAGAATTCCTGAAGTCGAAAGCATCGTACGCGTTGATTTTCGAGGATGATGCTTCGTTTGATCCAGTCGAAATGCGAAAAGTAGTCGATGGGTTAATTACAAATGATGACAAATGGGACTACGTAAACCTTGACCCAAATCGTTGGAATAAGGGACGTGTTGTGAAAATTCTGTCTGATAAATTTAGCTTAAGGGCACCGACTTATGTGGTGTGGAAAAACACGGGTCAACTAATCAATCGTAAAGCTGCCGCCAGTTTAATTAAGCACGCGCTTCCAATACGGATGGCGGTGGACGTATACGTGCACAGGACGTGGGAGCTTGGATACAAATACAGGATAGTTGCGCCACCTGTGGTCAGGCATGATTTCGGCGGCTCGTATATTGACGATGGTTCCAATAGTTACAGTAACAAGTGGTACTTGCGCGTAACGAACAGGATATACGAGGTTTTGAGCCATTTTATGTGTTATATAATGGCATATTTGCGATAGTTAGGAGGTATAGCTATGAAAATTGTGGCTGTTATTGTGGGCACGGTTGTTGTGGCTTGCGCATTTGCCTTACCACATTGGAATTTAGCTGAAGTTGATATAGGTAACGGCGATGAAAGTGTTCATGTGTATTATATAAATCTTGATAAAGCTATTGATCGACGTAATGCAATAGTACCATTGTTAAGCCAACTTGATTTGTCATATAAGCGCATAGCGGCGGTTTATGGTAAAGAGTTGTCGCAAAGTGAAAAAGATGAAGTGACAGATGGAACGATGTTCAAGGTCTTGATGGGAAAAGGTATAGTTGATGGTGAAATTGGGTGCTATATCAGTCATCTTAAGACGTGGAAGGAATTTCTGAAGTCGAAAGCATCATACGCTCTAATAATCGAGGATGACGCGACATTCAATCCTGCCGAGTTAAAGGCGGTAGTTGATGAGTTAATCGAACATAATGACAAATGGGATTATGTAAATCTTGATCCGCATCGCAGTGGAAACGGTCGTATTGTGCAAAAAATTTCCGATAAATATAATTTAATAGCATCGAAACAAAGAGTATGGCTAACGACTTGTCAGCTAATAAACCGTAAAGCCGCGGCTAGTTTAGTAAAGCACGCATTGCCAATCAGGATGCCGGTCGATCACTATGTCTATAGGTCGTGGGAACTTGGATACAAATTCCGAATAGTTTCGCCGAACGCGGCAGGACACGGTTTCGGGGGCTCATATATTGGAAGCGAGGATTACAGTGAAAAATGGTACTTAAAACTGACGCAGCAAATAAATCGGATGATAAGCGGCGCTATGTGCCATATAATGGCATATATGAACTAAGTAGAAAGGATAAAGGGATGAGAATTTGGAAGGTTTTAGTTTTTATAATATCTCTATCAATTATAGTCTTTGCGTTTGTGTTACCTCATCGGAACTTGCCGAATATTGATGAGGGAGTGGGCGATGGAAGCGTGCAGGCATATTACATAAATCTAGATAAAGCCGAAGACCGTCGAAATGCAATAACGACATTGTTGAGTCAAATCGGAATACCGTTTGAGCGCATAGCGGCAATATATGGAAAAGATTTGCCCAAAGCGGAAAAGGATAAGGCGGTAAACAGAACGATATTCAGGATTTTGATGCAAAAGGACGTATTGGATGGTGAAATAGGGTGTTACTTAAGTCATCTTAAGACTTGGCAGGAGTTTCTAAAATCGAAAGCGTCGTATGCCTTAATATTCGAGGACGATGAATCGTTTACTCCTGCTGACTTAAAAGAATTGGTAAATTTGTTAATTGCAAACAGCGACAAGTGGGATTGCGTAAATTTAGACCCGCATCGCCCAGGAAATGGCAAAGTTGTGAAACAGATATCGTCAATATATACATTACAAGCGCCATCATGCCGCGTATGGAATGCAAGCTGCTACTTAATAAATAGACAAGCCGCCGCAAGCCTGGTTCGCCACGCATTGCCAATCAGAATGCCGTTGGATCACTTGCTATACAGATCATGGGAATTGGGCTACAAATTCAGAACAGTCGCGCCCAAAATAGTTGGGCAAATCGGCAACGACACATACATCCAGCAAAATCGCAACAGGGAAATCTGGTACTTATACCTCCCAGCGCACATATTCCGCATAGCCGGGCAAATCATGACAATCATAATGGAATACATGAGATAAAGAATTGTTAGAAAAGAAATTTTGCAAAGCACAAGCTATACGATATATACGCAATGTTTATTACAATCTGCCAGGTAGAAAAAAATCGTAATTGGTGATAGCCTGGTATCGAGGGGTTCTGGAAGAAATGCGATAAATGAAAGCTAAACTTGTAATTACGTTGCTTTTGGCTGTGACTTGTGCTTTAGAAGCGAAGTTAACTTTCTCGAACTTGGAAGGAGAAAAAGATTTTTTGAGTGCGTTGCTGCATGAGTTGGACAAATTGGATACTGAGAAAGAGGATGAGCAACCCGATCTGAAAGAATGCAAGGAGGATATAAGGCATTTAAGAAAAACTTTGTTCAACATAGAAGACGAAAGTTCAAAGAAGGACGCCAGCAACGAGATCTTGCAGGAGCTTGTAAAAGAATATAATGAAAAAATGAGAGAATTAGAAAAGATGTACAGACTTATAATGAATAAGTACAAAAACAACAAAAAAGAGGACAAAGTTTTACCAAAAGGGTCATGCGGAACTTTTGCGATGGACTCGCTCAATTACGGTAAGAAGCGAAGCACAATAAAGGATAAGAAGTTTCGCACATTAGAGCTGATTGAAGTAAGCAACTCGACCAAAACAGAGAAGAGCCTACCTTTGCCAAGTGAGGAATAGTTTAGAGATGCACTTATCAATGAACGTAATTTTGGTTGTTGTGTTCTTGGTTTGTTCGGCATTTTTTTCCGCCTGTGAGACGGCTATGACTGCGTACTCGAGACCGAAGCTCTATACCTTAGCAAAAGATGGAAACAACAAGGCGCGAATTATACTGGAACTGCAGCCAGAAATTGAGTTGGTAATTAGTGCGATATTGACTTGTGCCACAATTTTGAATGCAATGACCGTTGCTGTTACAACAAATTTATTATCTGAAATTCTAGGCAATTATGCGATCGTACTTGCACCTATAATCACTAGCGTATTTATAGTCCTTTTTGCAGAAGTTTTACCCAAGATGATAACGATATCTACGCCGGAACGTATCCTTTTGCCATCAGCGCAATTTATAAAATACACTTATATTGTAATGAAACCGTTGAATAAAATAATCGGTTTTATAGCAAGAAACCTGATAGGAATGCTTCATTTTGCGAAGACAAACAAAAGATCGGAGTATGAAAATTCATTAGATGAGTTAAGGGGAGCGATAGATTTGCATAATGGTGAAAATGTCGAAGATACCCAAAAAGAGAAAGAGATGCTGAGGAGCGTTTTGGATTTAGGAGAAGTAACCATATCAAATATTATGGTTCATCGAAAAAATGTCACGATGATATGCGCCGATGAACCCATTGAGCAAATTATTGACCAAATAATGAATTGTCCATATACGCGCGTACCACTTTGGAGTAAGGAACGCGACAATATCATTGGTGTGTTACATGTAAAAGATTTAATGAAAGCGATAAAACGAGATGAAGATATAAAAAAAATAAACATATCTGATATTGCTCTGAAACCGCGATTCGTTCCTGAGAATAAAGATTTGCTGGATCAGTTGCAATTTTTTAAAACGAATCATGAGCACTTTGCTCTGGTTGTTGATGAATACGGCGCTTTTATGGGTATCGTAACATTAGAAGACATAATCGAGGAGATTGTGGGTGATATAAAAGACGAGCACGATGCGCCATCACAAAGTGGAATAAGGAAACAAGATGATGGTTCTTACATAATAGACGGTTCAGTAAATGTACGAGATTTAAACAGAGAGGTTGGTTCAAACTTTAAGAGTGATATAGCTTCGACTGTTGCGGGGCTTATAATTAACACGATAGGAGTAATACCTGACGTTGGTCAAGTTTTTATTTTATATGGATACAAATTCGAAATCTTGAAGCGTTACAGGGTGCAAGTGACTTTGGTCAAGTTAACGAAGTTAGGAGAGAGTAATGAAACTAAATGAGATATCATTGATGTCGACGCATTTTTCCACCGCTGAAGCAATTATTATAGTTCTTCACGGGTATGGGAATAGCGGAGCGGATTGTGTAACCGCAATTGATAGATTTTGGCGAAGTTACATAGACGATGCAATGTTCATACTGCCTGACGCTCCAAGTCCTTGTGATACTTGGACGGGAAGGCAGTGGTTCCCGCTGACACTTGAAAATATGACGTATGAAGAGATACGTAAAGGGCTAAATGAAATAGCGCCAATACTGCAACGGTACATTAGTGAAAAAGCGACTGAGTACAGTTGCGAAAATATTTACTTAGTCGGAATTTCTCAGGGGGCAATGACTGCGTTGGAGATGATCTATCATAGCAATATATCTGGAATAATATCGTATTCGGGATTGTTTGCGAGACCTACTGGAGGGACTGTAGTATCAAAACCGAACGTGTTGTTGGTACACTCAGAAAACGACAACATTGTGCCATACGCATGTGCTCAACAAGCCGAAAAAGATCTAAAAGAGTTGGAAATCGAAGTAGAATTGAAGACATGGCACAACGCTGGGCATTACGTTTCTCGTGAAGGCTGGGAATACGGATGTGAAACCTTAAAGCACTGGGCTAAAAGGCGATGATCGGTATTGCATTGTAGCGCCTCTCTAAGCCTCTCCCCTGTACGAAGGTTTTGTTCTAAAATACATCTTGATGCTTCTACTGTTTTAGTTTTTTAACTGCCTCGATGAGTTCTTTATATGACTTCTCCTCATCCGGGTTATCGAACGCATCGCCCTGAGCGTGAGTAGCAAATCGATCCATGTAGTTCATGGCTAGATCATGTTCGCTGGAAAATTTCTTTAAACCAATCGCGAAATTTGCGACTGAAGACGGATCTCTGTCAGCCTCTTCCTTTAGGAATGCTTCAACTGCTTCTGCATCTTCATTTTTTGCCCAATCGTCAATCGCCTTTTGCTCTCCGCGATGATTTAGCGCTTCCAGAAGTACGGAAGAATTAACATCATCAGCATCGGTCAAATCTATTGAAAGGTATCTTCTCACTAGTTCATTCATTGCTTTCTTGGGCTGAATACCAGCCAAAGATGCTGGCGACTTTGATATCAATTTAACAATCTCGAATGGTAACTTCTTAACATCAGATGGTCGTTTGTCGATCTCAATTTCATTTCCTGTTCTCCTTTCAAGCTCTCTTTCAGCGTCCTCCGGAGTTATGCCACAAACAGGTTCCTTACCGTATGCTATCTGCCTCAGTATATCTTTATGCAACTCTTGGGGTTTTACCTTCATGCCAACTTTCTTAGATATGTCGGTAGTCATTTCTGTCTTTGATGTTAAGGAATCACCATTCCTCTTATTCCAAAAAACCACAGCGATACCGATTACTGCAACTGCAACGATAAATGATACTACCTTGTTAGACATATTCCTTCCACAGGTTCAACCTTTCTTCATTATGTTTACCTAAAAAAAATTAAAAAACTGTTAACCTACAAAAAAAATGTTGGACTGCCCGTCCAACATACGCGCCATCAAAAACAAAAATCAGTCTTATTATCTTGCGTAAAACTCGATGACCAAGTTTGGCTCAACGTTTTCGGAGTAAGGAATATCTTCGACATTCGGCACACTGACATACTTTCCCTTGCGTTCCGGTGTAATTACCTCAAAATACGCCGGCACATCACGCTTTACTTGTAAGGAACCAAGTTGCAAAACATCTGCCATTCTGTCTTGGATTTCCACCTCATCACCAATCTTCAGTTCATACGACGGAGCAGTAACTATTTCGCCATTGACCTTTATCTTACGGTGCTTAATCAACTGTCGCGCGCTCTTGATGCTGGGAGCCAAATTTAAACGATACACCACTGTCTCAAGTCTGCTCTCGAGCCTGGCTATCATGCCGGCAATGGTCTGCCCCCTACTAGCCGCCGAAGCATCATGTATCCTGCGCAACACATGCTCAGAAATATCCCCGTATTCTCTTCTCAATCTTTGTTTTGCTGCAAGCTGCAACGCATACGGCTTCTTGTTCACCTTATTCTTCCTCTCGGATAACAAAAAAATACATATCGCACCCTCCCATTGTATGGAATTGATTTAAAATCGTCAACAATTAAGATTGCTGAAATGGTGTAGCTATTATTCATCTAAATTTAGGAGTGATAATTTCGCACTTTACACAATAAAGATGTCACTGTCGCTTAGCCCAGTAATAACAATCTGCAGATACCCAACGATTGTTATTACGGGCTAAGCCACTCCCCAAGCGCAAGCACTTTGATGCCCCCTAGTTCAGATGCTACGGCAAGCCACGTTTGTCATGGCTCTTCAAAAAAAACCTCCAGCAAATTCAGAGTAACCGGAAATCGTTAATTTTTTATTAAAGCCATAAACATTTTTTCAACATCCTAGAAAATGGTTGATTTTTAACCGCAAAATAGTACTATCAGAGTGAATGCGCTATTGGATGAGGAGTGTGTTGTGTCTAAGTTGAATTTGTTTCGGGCAGACATAAGGAAACCGACTTCTCGACGAAATGACAAAGTAGCAATGCAGTTAAAAGAGTGCTTTGCGCATGCTTTGTCTCAAGGCGATTTTCCGGTTTTGCCTAAGCATGAAAATGAATCTAGGCTTCAAACCCCTGTGACCATAACTTATGTTGATCTTTCACCAGATTTGCGGAATGCCACAGTTTACTTTGTTCCGCTTGGTGGATTGAAAAAGAGCGAAACAGTAAGATTTTTTGAATTGCAATCACACTATTTTAAAAACCTGATCGCGAAAAAAATGAAATTGCGTTTTATCCCAAATCTCATTTTTAAACTAGATAACTCTTTCGAATATTCAGAACGTATAGATGCTATATTAAATGAAGCAAAATCGAAACTCTGAATACACATTAAATTTTGGTCCTCAACATCCGTCGACCCATGGTCTTTTAAGATTAGTATTGACGCTTCAAGGTGAAGAGATTGTTGCGTGCTCTCCTGAGATCGGATACTTGCATCGAGGTATTGAAAAAATCGTTACGCATAAAAATTTTTCCTCGATAATTCCATACGTAGATCGTTTGGATTATCTTGCTCCTGCCATACAAGAGCATACTTACGTGCGTACAATAGAAAAATTACTCGAAATAAAAGTGCCACGGCGTGCACTGATCATTCGAACAATTTTTGATGAACTGACAAGGATTTCAAGCCACATAATGGCAATAGGATGCGCAACTTACGATCTTGGATGCCTCAGTCTGTTCCTGTACGGATTTGAAGAGCGTGAAAAGATCATGGACATTTTCAAAACAACGACTGGCAACAGGATGCACTTAGCATATTATGTTTTCGGCGGAGTGCGTAACGATGTTTCACGTGAGATACTGAACGCAATAAAATTATATATAAATAGAATAAATTTTTACTTGGATGCCGTCAGAAAACTCGCGTTAGATAATCGAATTTTTCAAGATAGAACAAAGGGCGTAGGGGTTATATCAAAAGAAATGGCTATCAAAAACGGTATCTCGGGTGTTAATCTTCGTGCGTCGGGAGTGCCCTACGACGTGCGAAAATCAGTTCCTTATGGAATGTATAAGGAATTGTCATTTGAGCCAATAACACAAACTGATGGAGATTGTCATGCTCGCAATATGCTGCGTTTTCTTGAGATAAAACAAAGTATTACCCTAATTAAACAATGCTTGAACCTAATCGAGCCTGGAGAAATCTTGAATTCACAAGCATTGGAATTTCGTTCAGGCATCAAGTTACCTCAAAATGCAGCTGTATATTCAGCGAGTGAAACCCCACGCGGAGAGTTTGGCATTCACATGTTTGTCGGAGAAGATCAAGCCAAGCCACACCGCATACACTTCAAATCGCCAAGTTTTGCCGCAATACAAGTTTTAAAACAAGTATTAGTAGGTCACACCATTCCGGATATCACCGCTATTCTAGGCTCTCTAGACTTCGTCATGGGGTGTTGCGACAGGTAAGGTCGTATCATCACCTTTGTCAACAATAGTGGCATATTTTTGAACAAAGAAGCGATTCATAAACAAGACATACATGTAAGACAGCGGAGTGCCACAAACAATAGATACCAAAAGATATTTAATGAATTCTGCATTAAATCCGTTGAATACGTCGAAGTGGGGCTTTATCAATGCGTCAGCAGCCCATGACACTAAAAAAGTGGGAAGACTGAGCACTATGTAAAACCAAACCATTTTTGGAGTAATTCGCCCTATTCTGGGAATTAACCTAAATCTTTTGTATGGCTTAAAGAATACCTTTTGTAACGCTTTTTTTTGAGCGAAATAGCACAATACTATTGCGCCAAATACAAGCAAACAAAAGAAAGCATTGCCTAAAATCAATAAGACAATATCCTTTGCGTTCTCACCCATGTTAATTTTGCTACTTTCCAACATGGAAAGACCAAATGCCATCACCAATGGCACCACTAAAGCGATTGCCAACATCCCTAGATACAAGAAACAGTAGGCATATTGCCATAATATATTTCGCGTAGTGTAATAAAATGCGTACTTAAAGTTTTCCATGAACAATCCTCCAACATACAACCTCTACTTTTAGAGTAAAACATATCTTATGTTCTGTCAATACAAAATCACGGAAGCACGCCAGCAATAAAATTTAAGACAAACCCTGCCCCCGAGTATCGTATTCATTAAGCTATGTCAATTCATCCAAACTCTATGAAAAAGTCAAACTGTGATACAATCCCATCAGAATGCAAGATTTAGGAGTTGCTCATGCCTGAGAAGAATTCATCTTCCGAAAATATTTCCGAGACTACAGAAACTGAAAGCATGCACAACGACGAAAAAGAGACCACTGAGTTGCAATCAAAGATCGATGAGCTTGAAGAGAAGTTGTTGCGCGCTCTGGCTGAGGCTCAGAATATACAAAAACGCGCTGAGAAGGAAAAGACAGATATTGCGAAGTATAGTATTTCAGGGTTCGCAAAAGATGTTTTGCAAATACGAGACAACTTGCAGCTTGCCTTGAATAATAGTATCGAAAATTCGGGAGCAATATTTGACGGCATTAAAATGACTATGTCCGAAATGGATAAAATCCTCGAACGAAATGGAATAACAATAATTAAATCTCTTGACGAACGGTTTAATCCAAATTTTCATCAGGCAATGATTGAGATTGAAAGCGACGATAAGGAGCCAGGCATAATAGTGCAAGTTATGCAAGAAGGGTTCATGATACACGATCGGTTACTTAGACCGGCGCTAGTTGGCGTTTCAAAAAAAGCGAAAAAGGAATGAAACTAAAACTTCATAACACATTGTCCGGCAAACTTGAGGAGTTTGTCCCCGTTGATGCGAACAATGTGAGAATGTATGTTTGCGGTCCAACGGTGTATGATCGCGCGCATATCGGAAATGCCAGACCGGCGGTGGTGTTTGATACATTGTTCAGGATTTTACAAAGGATCTACAGCAAAGTAACCTATGTCAGGAATATAACAGATATAGATGACAAAATATATAAAGCATCTACTGAAAAGAATATTCCGATTGGAAAATTAACTGAAACTACTATAAAAATGTATCACGAAGATATGAAAGCTCTGGGGGTGCTGCCGGTAACGATTGAGCCGAAGGCTACTGAACATATACAAGATATGATCGAATTTATACAGGCTCTGGTTGATAATGGCAGCGCATACATATCAAATAATCACGTTTATTTTGATATAAATTCATCGCAAAACTATGGTGAACTTTCTAAAAAAAATATAAGCGATTTGATTTCTGGAGCCAGGATAGAAATTTCAGAAAATAAAAAAAATCCGCTAGATTTCGTCTTGTGGAAACCTGTCAATGAAAAATTCAACTTTGGTTGGGACAGTCCGTGGGGCAAAGGGCGTCCCGGATGGCATATCGAATGCTCAGCAATGTCGAAAAAATATTTAGGCGAAATTTTTGATATTCACGGCGGTGGAGCAGACTTGATATTCCCGCATCATGAAAATGAAATTGCACAGACCTGCGCTCTAACGAAGCAAAAAAGGATGGCAAATTATTGGATATACAATGGACACCTGAACGTAAATGGAATAAAAATGTCAAAATCATTAAATAATTTTGTCACAGTGAATGAGCTATTAAAGCAATACAGTGGCGAAGTTATAAGGCTTACGTTTTTGATGACGCATTATGCAAGTCAAATGAATTTTTGTATAAGTATGTTGGAACAAGCTAAAAATATCATTGATAGGTGGTATAACGCCATACGAAATATCGAGATATACGAAACAAGCGAAATCTTTCAAGATGTTTTTGAAGCATTATTGGACAATATGAACACACCGAAAGCTATTGCGATTTTATGCGCAAAAGTAGAGCAGATAAACAAAACAAAGTCTTCCGAATTTGCAAGTGTTTTCATTAACACTTGCAAAACACTTCTTGGGCTGTTGCAAACACCTATTCCTGAGTGGTTTTGCGGTACGGATAAAGAGAAAAAAGGTTGGATTGAAGCGAAGATAAGGGAACGAAATCTAGCTAAACAAGCAAAAGATTTTGCAACAGCGGATGCTATTCGCGATGAACTCGCGAAAAACAGCGTAATAATCGAAGATACAAAAGATGGCACAATCTGGAAAATTAAAACGTAAGGTTTTACTTTTTATAGTCACATTTTTTGGTACTGGGCTTATTTCGAAGAGGATGCCGGGAACAGTCGGTTCTCTTGTGGCGACGCTAAGTTTAATAGTGCTGCCGAAATCTCCTGTTTTAGTTGCAAGTATGTTTGTGACATCCTTTTTTATAGGATGGCTTTGTTGCAAGTTGTATATTCCAAGATATGACGCTGATAGAGACCCCAGGTATATAGTGATAGATGAAGCATGCGGCATATTTCTTGGCGCGATGCTGATTTATTGTTTTAACCACACTACGCACTACGTACTACTAGTAAATTTTTTGCTTTTTAGACTTTTTGATATCGCGAAACCGTATCCAATCAGGAATATTGAAACCTCAATGAAAACCCGTATCGAAACAGTTGCCATCGGGATAATGCTAGATGACATCGTGGCGGCAATCTTTGCCGCCACAATTCAGATTACTTTGTACAAAGTTTTATAAAATATCACCCTTTCGGATAAATCTAAAATTTGATAGACTGAAGTCATGGATCTAATTTTTGTTTTTAGAGAAAAAACCATGGTTATGAACAGAAATAAGTTATTGGGACTGATGGCAGCTACTGCGGTTGTCGTATCTGCCTGCAACTGCACTTGTGGAGTTGACAGCGGCAATATGAAACCGGGAACGCCTGAGGATTTCGCAGCAAATACTCCGAGCGTCGTCTATTTTGACTTTGATAAGTCGACTTTGACGGATTCGGCAAAGAAGCGTATTGAGGCGCAAGCCGCTTGGCTTAAGACGTATACGGGCACAAATGTCACAGTTGAAGGACACTGCGACGTGCGTGGAACAGCCGAATACAACATGGCTCTTGGTGAAGCTCGCGCCAACTCCACGGCAAAAGAACTGCGCAATCAGGGCATTTCTAGTGAAAGAATTTCGACTGTCTCGTATGGAAAAGAGAGAGTTGTCGATTCTGGCACAACAGAAATGGCTCATGCGAAGAACCGCCGTACTGTTTCAGTTGTTGGCTAATTGTTTATTTTCCGGGGACAATCTTAATGTCACCCGGATTTTTTGTACGTATGAAATTTAATGGTTTTGTAGGAATTTCGAACAATATAAAGACTGTCGTAAAAATGGGAACGATAGTTGTTGCACTGTTTTATTTCATATATCATGCAATTTCGGGAGAAAATGGCTTTTTATCATATGTAAAGACAAAGAAATTGATTTTAGAAAATCAGTTAATACTTGATAAATTGGAACAAGAATTTAAAGTGATAGAGCGCAATGTAAAACTCTTATCTTCTGAAAATTTAGATCTCGATCTTCTGGAAGAAAGGTGTAGAACAATACTAAATTTAAGCAAAAAGGATGAATATATCATTCTGGAGCGCGCAAAAAATAGTTGATTGGCTAATTAGCAAAATACTAATTATTTCACCGACAAAGTCACTGTTTCACTGTCCGAATTTGTTATGGTAACTTCGGACTCAGATACCGCGTCTATTGAGAAGTTTTCATATTGACCATATTCAGAATATGCAGTGTCATTCAGCCAGATTGTCCAATTTTGATCATCGATAAAAAATATTCCGGAAAGTTTTAATTCAGGGATCTTTTGTGTTTCTTCTTTGTTGGATTGTTTTGCTAAAGATAAGGCTTTTTTTGAATCTAAATCATTCATAAAGAACGATGTTTGTTCACTAGCAAGTGTGCCGAAACTCAGAATAAAGCTAGTAACTACGATTTTTGAAATATCTTGCATACAACCTCTAACTTTAAGGTAGGTTTGTGTAATATTTGCTTTGAGAATTTATTGATCTCAACTGAAACTATATTAACAAAGCCCGGAGAAAAATCTTGAATTTCCTCAAGAAAATTGAAAATGAAAATATCATGCCAAAAAAGCCCGATTAGCTTAATCAAGCTAACATCTATTTTTTCTATCGTAGCTTTTGATATATTTTCAAAGCACGATATTTTTGCGCAATTTTTGTAAGCCGCTTTATTTACAAAATCTTTAAAGTTTAAATATTTTCCTTTGAAGCTATGTTTTTGAATAAAATGCATTTTTTCGCTGTTCATACTTATGTTAATAAGCGGCTGCATTTCAATCTCAAATTCGGTGCACTTTGTTAACCTATGTGATTTGTATATCGATACAATGAACGACACTATCAGCATTGCCAAGATAGGCAAAAAACGCACTTTGTATTTCATAAGAAAATCTTTGCTTTTGGAAAAGTTAATTCGCGTAACCTTAATCATTCTTCGTATATAGACTTAAAAATGATTTGCTTAGTTTTTTCGTCAATTTTTATTGAAACATTCTGAAGTTTTTTGTCGGTGTTATTCAGCTCCTCTTTAAATTTATTTTTAAAATTTATTTGCTTCAGATACGCCGACGAATCCAAATGTTTCCATACAGCAATATCATCAAATACATCTGGAGTAATTTTGTTGATGGAACATTGAATATCATTTATTTCGGAGTTGCAGTGGATTATTTGTCCAACGTCAATTGCAGTTTTCAAAAACAAAACACTAAAAATTAGCAAACACACAGGATGTAAAGCTCGCTCGAAGTCCTGTTTTTCATTGACGCGCTTGCTCCAATCGGCTTGAGAAACTACACGCATATCGATTTGCGAACTTGTGGTAAATCTATCTATCGCATTTTCGTCAAGCGAATAAATCGCGACATCTTCTAAACTTGTATTGAAAAGTTGTTTTACAAAACTTATAGCACTATTCACTTCGCCTTTTTCGTTAAAATCGTTTACGCTCATCTTTCTGTAGTAAACGTATTTTTCATCATGTAAAGCAATTATTTCCGATTCCCATCTTGTCTTGGCAACAAAAATTTGTACCTTAAACTTTTTTCTTTCGGTTGGATGAGCATTAAAGTAATTTGACACAATCCAAAATGGACTAGCAGTAATAGAATTTATCGGATTTTTGATATTGAATATTTCTTGCAAAATCCGAAATAAAATAGGAGTTAATTTCATATCGCAAAATAAAGCAACTCCTCTTCTATAGGACAGCTTTTTTTCATAGCAGGCAAAATTTATTGAACTATTTTTCCCATTTAAAATATTTTTAGCCAAAACCATAATATCTTTCTCACTTGAATTATTTAAAGAGATAGAACGACACGACATTGTACTGTTTGAAATGATAACTTCTAGTGGCAGCGTTGAGTATCGGTATACATATTCAAAGATTTTAATTTTGTCTACAAGTTCGACTTCGATTTTATGCACAATTTTATTTGCAACAATGTGGTTCAAAATTAGATGACTATCAGAGATAAGTATCCTCAAAAATGCGCTTAAATCCGCTTTTTTAAAAAGATTAGTAATCTTGGTCATAGCTCGTACTCTGCAATTCGTCCCGCTCCCAGGTTCTGATACAACCAGTTAAGTAAGCGTTAATTTCTAAAAAAAATTTTTGTTTGTATGAAAAGTTCCGTTGCGCCAAATTTCCACAATTGGCTTAAGAAAATCTTAAGTTTTTATAGATAATCTGAACTCAGGAAGGAGCTTTTCGGGAAAAGCGCATGAAAAAGGTTAGGTTTGTTGAATGCCTCATTCCGCTGTTACCTTTATCAATTTACTCCGTAAACAGTACGAATGCGAAGTCTAATCCGAAAATATCCACAAATTCAGCAATCCGATACAAAAATGTACTTTCCAGACTTGAAGCCCTTCCTTGTGAAAATTTGACTGAAGGTATTAGAAACTATAACGGCAAGTTTAATACCAATATATTCGGTGAAGTCATTTTAATCGCAGAAAATCTCAAAAATGATCTATCTTCTGATGAATATAATTATATTATTCAAAGCGCAACAAATACATTTTGTTTATATACTAAAAACTTAGAAAATCCTGATAACACAGATTTCGAAATAAATGAACAGAAATTAAAAATGTTTAAAGAAAAATGTATTTATAGACTAGTTGACGTACTAAGCAAAAACAGGACGTCCTCACACTCCGAAGAAAAAAACTCATCTGAGAGTACTCTCTGGGATTTTTAATTCCTTCGGAAAAATCTCGTTGAGACCCAATCACCAGACATAAGCCCCAACGAAGATTCTGCCGATTATTTTTCCTCTAAGGTTGCTTTAAGCATCCAAATAACTTTTTCGTGAAACGCCAACCTCGAACCCAAAACATCCGTTGTTCCAAAATCCTCGCTTTCGGAAAGCTTCTTTATTCCGTCGATCAGATCCTTGCGAACCAATTCGTGTGCTTTTAGCAAATCTTTCAGCATTCCATTTTGATCCGCGGCACCGATCCGATCATCAAATGAAGCTAATTTCAAAAACTCATCAAAAGTCGCTGGCGACTTTCCCCCGAGCATCCTAATTCTCTCGGCTACCACATCAACTGCATTAAAGAGATCATTGTAATGCTCTTCACTCATCAAATGAATGGCTCTAAACCCGGCACCTTCAACATTCCAATGGACATTTTGGGTCTTCATGAGAAGAACGTATGAATCCGCGAGGATCCTTGATAAAACATCAACTGAAGTGTCAGACTTAGCTGAAAAAAGAGACATAACTGCCTATAAAAAACGAACTAACAGATCCAGTTTGTAGCAAATTTAAGATAAACGCAACATAGTTGACATTCTATAAAACAAGAAAGAGTACTTTTTATCCGGATCATCGGCACCATCCTTAGTAAGGATAAATAAAAAATCACAACCTTAGTGAATATCAAAATAATCAGTTCATTCAATACACATTAGATATTTAAATATGAAGCTATTTGTTAAATCAAAAATACCCAATACCGCACTAAAACATTCTATTTTGCTTATATTCAATGGAAAAAGAAACTTGACGCTCACCAGAAGCCATACTACCATGGGGAACGGATGGGCTTGTAGCTCAGTTGGTAGAGCATCTGACTTTTAATCAGGTGGTCGCAGGTTCGATTCCTGCCAAGCCCACCAATGTCTCCTTCGTCTAGAGGTCTAGGACACCGCCCTTTCACGGCGACAACATGGGTTCAAATCCCGTAGGAGACGCCATTTTTTGTGGAGATAAAGATGGCAAAACCAAGTTCGAAATTTATATGTCAAGAGTGTGGAGCGGTTTCACCAAAATGGATGGGGCAATGTGATGTTTGCAAAAGCTGGAATTGTCTTGTTGAGGAATTGGTAGAAAAGGCACCGAAGGATAGCTCGGCACAGGTGCCAGACGATTTTTTCATGAATATAACTGAACGTGCAGATGTAGCTGCACCAACAAGCCGTTATATGACTTCGTTACAAGAGCTGAATAGGGTTTTAGGTGGAGGTTTTGTAAGCGGTTCCGTGGTTCTTCTTGGTGGTAATCCCGGTATTGGGAAATCAACACTGCTTTTACAAATTTTGGCTGAAATTTCCGGAATCGATAATTACATATATATTTCCGCTGAAGAATCGACAAAACAAGTTATGTTGCGAGCAAATAGGCTGTCGATAACCAATCCAAAACTTATGATTGCTTCTACATCTAGTATTCATCAAATTTTGTCGGCACTGAATGAAATTAAGCACAATAGCATTGTCATAATCGACTCGATCCAAACGATTTCTTCAGACTTGATACAATCCCCGCCTGGAAGCATTTCACAAGTCAGGTTTTGTACTCAGGAGCTAGTTAATTTCGCGAAAGCTAATGATGTTGTCGTGGTAATTGTCGGTCACGTTACGAAAGATGGCGCGATTGCTGGACCTAAAACTTTGGAACACATGGTCGATTGCGTCCTATACTTCGAGGGCGATAAGGCGTATGACTACCGAATATTGCGATGTGAGAAAAATCGATTTGGTTCGACGGACGAGATTGGTGTGTTTTCAATGACGACTGAGGGGTTACGAGAGGTTGCTAATCCATCGTCGGCTTTTCTTTCAGAATATGACGACAATGTTAGTGGCGTCGCTGTTTTTTCAGGAATTGAGGGCACTAGACCGATTTTGTCGGAAATCCAAGCGCTGGTTTCAAACACCTCAATCCCGGCACCTCGGCGCTCAGCAATCGGCTTTGATCCGTACAGGCTTTCGATGCTAGTCGCCGTGTTATCGAACCGATGCAAGCTGAATTTCTCGAATAAAGATGTGTACTTGAATGTCGCCGGCGGACTAAAAATAACTGAGCCAGCAATAGATTTAGCTGTGGTATCGGCGATAGTTTCATCAGCATTCCATAAGCCATTGCCGAAAGGCACTGTGTTTTTTGGCGAAGTCAGTCTGTCAGGTGAGATACGCCAATCTACCCTTTCTTATTCGCGAATTAAAGAAGCACAAAAACTTGGGTTCACACAGGCGATATGCTCATATAAGACGGAAAACTTTGATGAGAAAATTAAAATACACAAAATAAAATCTGTTCGCGAAATCTTGGGAATTTTAACCCGACAATAGGACAACGTAATCTACGTATTACCGCTATCGCTATTAAATAAATTGGCATCATTAACTTTTAAACCTATCGATTTATCTTCCTGTGTTACTGCTTGCTCTGGACTAATTTCGCTACCAAGCGTTTTTAGTCTTAGTGCTACGGGGGCTATTTTCTTTTCGATAAACATCCCGATTTTATCAAATTCCTCGAAATTCTTTTCTAGTTTTTTACCAAATTCCTTTGTACATCCCATAAGCTCTTCAAGATAGTTAAAAACTATTCTCCCAATTTCTCCGATTTCTTTCGAGTTTTGGGCTATTGCTTCCTGGCGCCAAGAAAACGCTACTGTTTTTAGCAATGCAATCAATGTTATTGGTGTCGCAATGATCACTTTTTCTTGAACGCCAAACTCTATAAGACTGGGATCAACTTTCAGCGCCGCACTAAAGAAAGATTCACCTGGTAAAAACATAATTACAAATTCGGGCATTGGTGAAAATTGTTCCCAATACGCCTTTTGCGCAAGCATTTTTATATGCTTCTTAACCGCCTCAGCATGCGACTTTAAATATGTCTTGTCGTCTGCATTAACCGCCTGCATGTAAGAGCTAATTGGAGTTTTTGCATCAACCACAATATTCCGATCGCCTGGCAAGCGTATGACCATATCAGGACGTCGCCTGGAATTTTCTTCCTGCTGTTGTTCAAAAAAATCGCAATGGGAAACCATACCAGCAATTTCAACCACACGACGCAACTGCATTTCTCCCCATTGCCCTGTTATCGCCGGCGACGAAAGCGCCTTGTTCAAAGCTGAAGTTTCCTTTTGCAATTCTTGTTGAAAAATTATCATATCTTGCACTTGACGCCGTAAATCACTATAGGAATCCACACGTTCCTTTTCGATTTGTGTAATTTTATCGTCAAAATTTTTTAGAGTATTTTGTATCGGTTGTATTAGATTTAAAAAATTGTTCTCTTTCTTATTCAATTCAACTTTTTCGCACTGCAATACTTTATCAAAAGTTTCTCTCGCAATGCTCAAAAAATTTTGATGGTTTTTTATTAAAATTTCGTTCGATATTGTCTTAAACTTTTCTTCCAGTTGTCCCTGGCGCTGAGATAGCATCTGTTCGCTTCTCAGCATTTCTCGCAAACTCGCATTCTTTTTCAGAAGGTAGATAGCATAGCAAAAAAGCACTAACGCTAAAATTATTAGAAAAAGTTCAGTCCCATTTATTACAAACACAATATTTAGTATTTATTCATACCCACAGCGACATTCTAACACGCTGTTGAATTCATAACACTATCCAATCCCCGCTTTTATTAGCGCATAGAACAGTGGGTTAGGAGATAGTGGGCTTGACTTAAACTCCGGGTGCGCTTGCGTCGCTATAAAAAATGGGTGGTCACGACGCTCTATTATTTCCGGCAACGTGCCATCGACAGACGTTCCGGACACGATTATTCCGGAAGAATCTATAACATCCTTATACTGCGCATAGTTCACTTCATACCTGTGGCGATGACGTTCCGTTATGTGTGACTTGCCATAAACTTTGTGCGCCAAAGTACCCTCAGCAATCTTACACTCGTAGCTCCCAAGGCGCATCGTGCCCCCTTTGTCGCCATCCTCTTTGCGCTCTTCGATGAAACCTTCTTTGTCCCAATTTTTCATAAAATCTATGACAAAACTTCCCTTATCTGTAAATTCCCGGCTCGTCGCATCTGCCAAACCGCCAATATTCCGGCACGCTTCTATCACAGCTAACTGCAGTCCCAGACATATTCCCAGAAAAGGTATTTTATTCTCTCGCGCATACCTTATAGCGTGCATCTTGCCCTCAATTCCGCGCGAACTAAAACCGCCCGGAACGATGATGCACTTTGCGTCCTTCAACAACTTTTCAATATTTTCAGGCGTATCCTCAGCGTTTATCCACGATATGTCGACTCTAGCATTATTCGCGTACCCAGCATGTGCTATAGCCTGCGTTAGTGACAAATACGCATCCTTTAGTTTCGTATACTTTCCAATCACTGCAATTTTAATACTATGCTTAGGATGTAAGATTACCTCCGTTAACTTCGCCCACTTATTCTTTATTGCCGTTTCGACTTGCGCCTCTGCATTACTGTCTAGAAGGTTAAAGTGTTTGCAAATCTGTCTATCCAGTCCTTCAAGATGGTATTGGTTAGGTATCAGGTATATGTTCTCAGCGTCAAGCGCCGCCATTACATTATCTTTTGCAACACTACAAAACATCGACAACTTTGCCCTAATTTCATTATTTAATGGCTTTTCACTACGGCAGAGAAGTATATCGGGCTGAATACCCATACTTTGCAATTGCTTAACCGAATGTTGCGTAGGCTTCGTCTTCAGCTCACCCGCAACCTTTATGTATGGCAAAAACGTCAGGTGTATACGCATTGTACGCTCTTTCCCAAGCTCCATCGAGAGCTGTCTTAGTGCCTCTACATACGGTAACCCCTCAATGTCGCCAACTGTGCCACCAATCTCACATATCGTAAAATCAACATTTTCGGAATTTTTCGTTATAAAATTTTTTATTTCATTTGTAATGTGCGGAATAACCTGTATATCAGATCCGAGATAGTCCCCGTGACGCTCTTTATTTAAAACCTTTTCGTACACACGACCTGTAGTCAACGAATCGTCCCGAGTACAGCAAATGCCGGTAAATCTCTCGTAATGCCCGAAATCGAGGTCTGCCTCGCAACCGTCATCCATAACAAAAACCTCGCCGTGCTTGTACGGGCTCATAGTGCCTGGATCTACGTTTATATACGGATCCAACTTCTTCATTTTTATGGAATATCCGCGAAGTTGCAGCAACGCGCCAATACTCGCCGAAGCAATCCCTTTGCCCAACGACGACATAACTCCGCCAGTGACAAATACGAAACGAGACATATAAAATTTCACAACAGTGACAACACAGATTATAATTCCGGTTTGAAATTACGGCAAGCGGAGACTTTTCTTAGCTAATGTTGTCTCTCATTAAAAAACCTTTTTCAGAAGAATTATCTGGTTTTCACTAGCCATTGTCTGTATTGTTAAAATCAATTCACTGATTTCGCTATTTAGCGTTTATTTAAAGCGCGCTTGCCTACTTCAGAACCTCACAAAGAAAAAACATCCTTTTCTGGAAAAAGCTGGGCAAAATCGCTGTCTCTCGTATAAAATTCGTTTTAGATTATCGATTTTTGCATATTCCAAAATGAACCAGCACACAAATTTAACAGTGGCGAAGATTTGTCATGAGATGGCGAATTATTTGAGTGTGTTGAATTTTATCCGTGAGGATATAGAGCACACCGCGACACCTGAAATACAAGAGATGATAAAAAACATCGAACTACTTACGTATACGATAGAATTCTTTAGAGGTATTTACTCAGACAAAATAAATATCGATGCGCTTATATCTGCTATACATAAAATATATAACAAAAAAGGCATTGTTGCTCCTGCACTAAATGACATTGTCGCGCAACACAATGGTAAAGCTGCTATTTGTGGACTTTTGTATGTCATAATGAAAGTTTCAAAGCCTGGAGATATCGTAAAAATAAATCATAACGAAGATAAAATCGTAATATCTATTCCAGAAGGGCGAAATTTACCAAAAAATGTTTCCGTAGCTTTGTCTGAAAAAGTGATTGAGGATGACATTTTCAATGTTTTTGTGAATTACGTAAAGGAGTTAGCAGAACAAGATGGGTATGGAATTGAACTGAAAAATCAAGAGGTAATCGTATGGAAAAAGTAATGAGACCTGATGAAAAATTTCATGGCAGGTTGAAAACGCGGCGTTTGAGTGCACGACAGGAAAATCTTTTTGAAATTTTAATGCCCAAAGTTGGAATAAAATCACATAAAGACGCGGACATCGCAAATTTTCATCGCGTATTCCTGGAAATAGGTTTTGGCGGCGGAGAGCACTTGGTACACGCAGCGATGGACAATCCAAACGACTTATTCATCGGTTGTGAGCCATTTGTTAATGGTGTTGCATCATTATTGGGCAAAATCGATGATAATAAAATCGAAAATATCCGAATTTACCAAGCGGACGCAAGGGGGCTTATAAAGGAAATTCCGCATGATACGTTGTCGGGCGTTTTTTTGCTATTCCCAGATCCGTGGTCGAAGAAAAGACATACCAAAAGGCGATTTTTGCAGGACAAAACAATCGCTGATATATATACTAGGCTTGTGGTTGGCGGCTTTTGGAGACTGGCTTCGGATCACGAGGTGTATAAGGCTTGGATTTTGGAGCTATTCGGTCAGGAGAAATTTAAGAATTTGTTTGGCGAAAAGGCTTAAAGATAAACACCAAAGTATCGCTTGTGAGCAAATACGTGCACGACGCAAAGAGCTTGGTATGACCCAAAGTGAAGTTGCAAAGGTCATCGGGTGCTCAACGCAGCAAATTCAGAAGTACGAAACCGGGGCATCGCAGATGTCGCTGTCGGTGCTGCTCAAGATTTGCCAGGCTTTGCATACGCATCCGGCGAGGTTTTTCACATCATTTACGTTTGCTGAGGCTCAGGAGGGGGGGGACAGCGATGAGGACTTGGAGGCGCGGCTGCTGACAGCGTTTAGGTCGGTCGATAACGACAAGGTGAGGGAGCGTATCGTCAATCTTGTTGAGGCTTTGATTTCGACCGCCAAAGTTTGACTTTGCCTTTTAAAAACTCGTGTTTGTGCTCAGAAATCGGCGAAACGTAGACGTACTCAGCATCGTTCCACTCAATTGCGGAAATAGGGGCGTTTTTAAGTTTTGCCGGCGGTCTGGGTATGATTACCTCAAATAAATCGTGATTAACAGCCCTTATTGATGCTCGAGTTTTATAGACTTTATCAAAACGGTCGACTGTCGTGTTACTTTTACCCGTTGAGTTTTTCAGCAACGTTACTTTTTCGATCAGTGTTGAAATAATGGATTTCATGTTTTCCTCCTTATTAGTTAATGTATAGTGTCCTATTGGAATTTATGATATGTTTTATGTATTTCGACTCTAAAACATCTTCTTCTGCACATTCATATATGTTCTTCGCGATTTGAAGCACGGCGAATTGCAAATCCTTCGGGATTTCCTCCGCGTTGTCGGTTATTCCTGCAATATACGTTATTTCAATGAGGTATTTCGTTCCATTGGTAATGACATACGTCTTATCCCGGTTGTTTTCAACGGTATACTTTATGCTTTCCCGCTCATTCTCATTGAGAATTTTTTGCACAGAAATTATGGACGTCACGTGGCTCACCGGGATGGGTATCCGCTTGGTGTTGGCGTACTCGTCATTGTAAAAGATGTATCGGTATGTCTTTTTCAGTATTGGTTTTTCAATGTTCTTTTCCAGAATATCGGTCGCCATAGAGATTACCTCCTTCAGGTAGGCATCCTCGTGGTCGTGCTCAATTCTTAGGTGCTGCTTCAAAATGCTTAAGTCTAAGATTTGCTTATCAGATTGCTTTATTATTATATTCATTTTACTTTTCCTTTCTTAAAAAAAATATATAATTTCGTTTTTGATGATGGGAAGAAGGATTTTTTGTAGAGATGCGATTTCATTTTCAGTCGTCTTATTATCTTGACTTTCTGGGGCGCGCGATGTGATAAAGTGCCGAGGATATCACATCGCGCGCCCGAAGAAACATCACGGGTAACAACCTGTCCTGAAACGTTACGATGTTAACAAGGAACCTTTTTATTAGTGCATTTTTCCCAAAGGCTTCCGCATTGTACCGTTTTAGCTTTCAGCCTATCAAGGCACACTTCGCTCCGGGCACTGCCCGCGCTTGCTTTTAAGCCTTGACAGGCTTTCGCTAAAACGACTGTATTTCTCGCGTCCTTTGGAAAAAATAATTCTCGTTCTGTCGGTCGCCAACCTAATATCAGAACCTGTCCCTCCCACAGTTCCAGAATTACATACCCGGAAACTTCCTGTCAACTTGTAAAAAAGTCCCATATGAATCTTTTTACTCGCTATCCAGTCTTCTAGTGAAAAAGTCCTTGTATAGCGATTTTACCATTGGAACCATAAGATCCTTTGTAAAATCGTTCATTGTATAAAACCCTTTTGGTTGTGTTAATATCCACTTTGCCGCTTGTACTGCGCCTTTCGCAAATATTTCTTTTGAATGTGCTTCGTGCTTTATCTTGATGTTCTCAAATTCGCCCATAAAACTGACCTCGTGAGAACCGATTACGTTGCTACACCTTTGCACAGCAAATCCAATTTCCCCCCTCTTGCGTTGCTCGATTATGCCATACCGAACAAAATTTGCTACCTCATCAAATTTCCTCCCTCGTGCCTTCGCTACGGTTTTCCCAAACATACGCGCTGTCCCGGATGGTGCATCTTTTTTTAGTTTATGGTGAACGTCAAGTATTTCGACGTCATAATCTTCATCCAACAGCTTAGCCATGGCATATACTGCCATGTTTATGATGGCTATTAGGAAACTCATGTTAGGTGCGGAAAACACCGGTACTATCGAGGCACACTTCTTCATTAACTCTATGTGCATCTTCGAAAGCCCAGTTGTCCCTATTATCAGAGGAACATCCTTGGTGTTCTCAATAACATACCGGAGCATCGACTCCGTCGCTATGGGGCACGAAAAGTCTATGATAGCATCAGTGTCCTCGAACAAATTCGCTATATCATCTTTGCTCGAAACTTTATTCTCGATCGCATACCCCTCCTGAAGAGCTGCCTTTATTACATAGCCCCCCATAGCTCCGGTTGCGCCAAGAACAGATATCTTCATAGACTAATCGCAATACTAAAACGGTATATCGTCGGACAGTGGAATATCTGCTGACGCGTCTGCTCCTGAAGCTGAATCAGCCTTCTTCGCATCAAGAATTATCAAATCGCCGCGAAACTTTCCAAGAACCACCTCAGTTGTAGTTCTCTCAACGCCAGTTTTATCCGTCCATCCGCGGGTTTGCAACTGACCTTCCAAATAAACCTTCGTACCCTTTCGGATATATTTCTCAACGAGCTCAACTATTCTTTCATTAAATATAGTAATACGATGCCACTCGGTCTTTTCCTTCTTTTCCCCAGTAACTTTATCTTTCCAAACTTCCCCAGTTGCTAAACTAAAAGAAGTTACTTTAGAGCCATCCGGCATAAAACGCACTTCTGGGTCTTTGCCCAAATTTCCAATCAGTATAACCTTGTTTAAGGTTCCAGCCATGTTTCTTTTCTTTCAAAAGTCCTTTTCCCTCCCAGGGTATCACGCCATTTTCCCGGGATCAAGAATAGAACTCTCAGCATTTTCGCATTTTGTTATATAAGAGGTACGAAGTAAGGTTCGTATTTTTTTGCATATACCAGTACCAAAATTGTAACTGCTTACCCCAAAATAAGACCTACATCGTTTTTGTACAAAAAAAACATGCAATGCACAAACGTATGTATTGTCTAGTAATTTCTTAGCTTTCTTATTAGAAAGATCACTGCAAAAATTATCCCCAACAAGATCGCTATAGCCAACATTGCTGGCATGGAATCAAATTTCCCATCCACCACAACATCAGCTCCGACATATCCAATAAAGCATCCTACACTTGCCCAACATAGCCCCGAGAAGGCGTTAAATATAACAAATCGTCTCGGCTTTATCTTTGCAGAGCCTATAATCAACGGGCTTATCGTGCGTATTCCATAGATAAACCTAAAGGCGAATATAAAAAATATATCCATTTTGTTTAGTAATTTAAAAACTTTTTCGTGTGCTACCGATAATCGTGGTAGCCTGCGTATAATCCAATCTGTCCCCAATTTATAACCTAAAAAAAATAAGAATTGATCGGTAAAAACCGTTGTACATAAAGACAATATAAACACTTTGGTTATATCCAAATAACCCATCGCCGCCAGTGCACTCGCCGTTATTAAGATCACCTCACCTTCAAAAAGCGATCCCACCAAAACGGCAATATACCCCCAATCCTTAACAAAACTGGTGACTGCTCCTGCATCTATCATAATTTTATACTATGCGCCCTTCTAACAAAGTCGCACCCTGTCGCTTTAAATCAGTTAGAACAGTCTCACCTGCTACCGTCGTCTGTCCTAGAATTACCTGGGGAACCGCTCCCACAGGTAACCATACATCACAACGACTTCCAAACCTTATCAGACCGAATATCTCCCCCTTCTTAACGTCCTGCCCTTCATGGATTTCACACACTATACGTCGAGCGATAACCCCGGCAATTTGGCTAACACCTATGAGATTTTCAGCATTTTTTCCAAATTCAATAACCATCGTATTTTTTTCATTAAAAACACTGGCTTTATCTAAAGAAGCATTCAGAAAAGACCCAGGCTGGTATATAACATTTTTCACTTTACCATTTACCGGAATTCGATTGACATGAACGTTCAAAATGCTCAAGCAAACACTAATCCTGTACCGTTTATCCTCTCCTAATCCTAGTTCTTGTGGCGGAACCTCGAGGTTTATGCCAACAACCTTGCCGTCAGCGGGACTAACAATAAGGTTTTCATCCGATGGGATAGCCCTTCTCGGGTTTCTGAAAAAGAAAGCACAAAATGCTGTCAAGATAAACCCAATCCACGATAGTGTCGCCGAAAAAAACAAAAACACAAAAGAAACACCCGCACCAATAGCAACAAACCGAAATCCCTCCCTATGTATTGAAAAATCCACTCCACAAAAGTTCATTGTTCGAACAACTAGCAAAAGCCCACACAGCCTGATGATAGCACACATATTCTTGCCGGCGCCAACCACCCCTATTCTGCGAAGAATGAAAAATAGTCGAAGCTGCCGGTTATATTATTGTTTTTGTATTGTGTATCCTTTTGAACTTAAACTTTTATTTTTTTAATAAAAAGTCTTTAAAAACTTATTCCTACATGAACCTCGTCATTCGTTGCTAAGGCGTTATTCTTCCTGCGAGGTATCTTTATTCCCAACCAAACTAATTTTCATTGAACCGACTAATCGGCACGTGGTAGACTGATTGGCGGTTAGCGCTCTTAGCTCAGCTGGATAGAGCAACAGCCTTCTAAGCTGTGGGTCGAGGGTTCAAATCCTTCAGAGCGCGCCATTTTCGAATACAAGCGTTTTAAAGGCTTCTCAAAACCGATTTTAGCGAAAAGGAAAACGCGTTTTTTATTGGGGGGTAGTTTTTCTACCGCGAAAATTTTCTTGCACGGAACTCATTGTTGTGGGAAACTGATGAGGAAATTACTGGGGTCATAGCTCAGCTGGGAGAGCGCTACAATGGCATTGTAGAGGTCGGGGGTTCGATCCCCCCTGGCTCCACCAATTTTGTAAGAGAATTGAAGTTAAATGTACCTTACACGATCTCGTTGTTGCTGTTTTTGCCCAGCTGTTTTGGGGTGTTTCACACGAAAATTCTAAAAATAAGCAATACTGATTCGCTTATTTACATTAAAATGGCTTCGGTGTTTGTTGCTATAGTCGCATTTATATTATGTTGGTATTTTTCAAATTTGATAATCCACCGCGACGTCATAAACCGAGTACATAACTTTGGCTTTTCTCTCATCAAGGCTGGCCTTGAAAAGATTGCACAAAATCGTTTGCAAGAATTAACAGAAGAATTGATAGAAAATTTTGAAAAATATGAGGCATGCCGACTTGAGCTATTGGGATTTTGCCTGCCATTTTTCACAATATCTGCAACTTTGTTGGCATTCGGAATGTACCAAAACTGGAAAACTTTCCCTGCGTACTCTATCGGATATTCTCTATCAACCATAGTTGTTATGTTTTCAAATTCGATTTCAAACCGTTGCAGCATAGCTCTCAAACAAAGAAGCCTACAGGATGTTTTGAGAAATTTATCAACTTCCGTAAGGAGTATTCAATACTACGATTCTAAGCAATTTGTGCAGTCAAAGATTTTTAGCGCGGAACAAATTTCAGCAAAAACAGTCAAAGCTCAAAGTACACGATCCGTGTGGCAATCTTTTACATATACGTGTGTGATATTTTTTATGATTGTTATCGCATATATAATAAATAAAGAATATATTTTAACTGCATTGTTTAGCATTAAGGATGCCTATGCCACGTATTTTGCATCACTGTTCTTTTTCACATTATTTGTAATTACATGGCGTCGTTGGCAATATTCGAAAAACATAATTTTTGAAGATATATCGAAATACCAAGGCGCGCCAGAAAATATAGAGTATAACGAAAAAATCGATACGCAGAATATCTTCATTGCATTTCATGGTGTATATTTTCAAGAACCGACACACATATCAAACAAACCGTTAATAGCCGATCTGTCGTTTTCAGTATTACCTGGTGAATTCATCACGATAACTGGTGAAAATACCTTGGCGCAGGAGTATATCTTTGATTTGTTATTAAGGTTTTATAAGCCGCAGTCAGGGCAAATATATATTGCTGGAACGAAGATTGAAAATATTCCAAAGAAACAAATGCGTTCCACAATAGGCATATTCGAGGAAAATTTTGGACTTATACATGGCTCAGTCTATGACAATTTGACATTAGCGGAGAACAACAGAAATCGAATCAATACAATTATCACGAAAATCGGACTTGAGGAATACGTGGATGACTTGATATATAGTCCCTTTGGGGAGCTGAATATACCACAAGAAGCACGCATCAGATTACAAATAGCGAGAATAATGCTAACAAGACCACGTGTTTTACTTATAAAAACTCCACACGAGTTTGATTCCGCGGATAATGAACAACTCTTTTACGATTTCGTAAATTATGCCCGCAAGAAATATACGGTAATGCTCATAACAAACGAGGTAACATCAATGGTTTATTCCAGCAAAATTTTATATCTAGGTAAAGATGAAAATCTGTTCGGTACACATGCTGAACTTGCCAAAAATAAATCTTACCAGAATTACATAACTAAAATTTAATTCGTACGCAACATTATGGCTGAATTTTTAGTAATTTATACACATCTTCACCTGTCATATCGTCCAATTTCTGCTTAATCTTTTGAAGATGAACAGAGTACTGCTTAGTCATTTCGTTTGGATCCAAACCATACGTTTTTAAGTACCAGTTAAGTTTTTTCTCCCATGGAATATAATCATTTACGCGAGAAATTTTGTCGCAAAACTGTATTAGTTCCATATAAATCGTTTTTTTGACTTGACTTAGCAATTCAAAAACCTTCTTTGCCTCGCTTTCATCATTATGATGGTAATGCAATATATGCTCGTATGCCCCGAAATCCGGAAATGGATGGGTCAGGCATATAAGAGCGACATTAGGATATTTATCCCTCAACAGTTCATACCCTACTCTCGGATGCTTATATTTTTCCGCCTCCGGAAGATAAAATTTCCCAACATCATGCATAATCCCAAACGTATAAGCGACTTCCTCATCTAACGTAGATACACGATTCGCTATTATCCTTGCCGCATTCGCAACAGTCTTCGAATGCTCATACGCACGTTTAAGATGTTCTGACAATTTCCAATCAGGCGGCAAAAATTGATGTATCATATCGCTCCCCTCAGTGTCACTACACTTATCGCTGAAATACCTTCTCCGCGCCCCTCAAATCCCATACCTTCGGTTGTTTTTCCCTTTATGTTTATAATTGATGGCTCAATATGCAAACATCGTGCGACAATTTCCTTCATATTTTCGGAATAATCTGAAATTCTCGGTTTTTCGCAAATAATAATAGTGTCAATATTAACAATGCTTGCCCGGTGCTTCACAAGCAATTCCCTGCAATGCTCCAAGAAAGTTGTCGAAGCTATACCTTCATTTTTTGGATCAGTTTCAGGAAAATGTTCACCGATACTCCCAAGACAAAGCGCGCCATGTATCGCGTCCACTAAGCTGTGTACACCAACATCAGCGTCGGAAACGCCGGCTAATCCCGGATAGCCATCAATTTTTTGTCCCATTATGTACAGTTTCCTACTCGCATCACCTGAAAATTTATGCGCATCATAACCGCACCCTATTCGATATGTTATCGACTGTACGTCGCTTCTATACGTTATCTTTTTGTTCTCAATTGAACCATTCACGGTTACAACCTCTATCCCAGCTCTATCGCAAAGCGACGCATCATCCGCGAACTCTTCATTGGCATACCTATCATGTAACTCGGCTATAGTTTCATACCGAAATCCTTGAGGAGTTTGAACCAACCCAATTTTGCTTCGGCTCACCGACTTGCCATCACATCTAACAGAATCAACCGGTGCTATTGTCGGCACCACCGCTTCAGCCCCGTTTAACAAAGCGCCATAAACGCCACTTACCACATCACGCGAGCAATAACACCTGCAAGCGTCGTGTATTAAAACGTACTCAGGTAACCTTGGTTTTATCGCTAGCAGCCCGTTTCGAACCGACTTCTGTCTCGTCAAGCCACCGACCACAAAAGGAAGCAGTCGCCCACTCTTAATGTCACGAACCAAACTTTCGTATATCTGTTCGCACGCTTCAGGGATTACGCAAACCACGCCAGACACAAAACCCAACGACAAAAACAGTTCAACGGACCTGCGCAACGGGACGCCTCCCCCCACATCACAAAACTGCTTAGGTACTGCCCCACCAAACCGCGTGCCCTTCCCAGCCGCGGCAATAATCGCAATAACTCGTGGATTACCCCTGTCTTGCCTTAAACTTCGGGATCTGCTTATTGATGACATAAAGCCTCCCTTTGCGCTTGACCAGCTTGCATGCGCGATGCCTGCTTTTCAGGGTTTTCACTGAATTTGCAACTTTCATACCAAACTCCCTTCCATTAAACTCAGTGCCATTGTACTTCGCCACCCGTTAAATGTCAATCTGTTCCAGAGCGTAGTTGATAGTACTCATCGACTTTTGCGTGAAGCAACAAATGTGCCGGTTATTATCAAAGCCGCCCCAATTATCGTTGTGATGTCTGGAATTTGATTAAAAAATATCAGCCCAAATAATACGGCAAAAGGCAATTCAACGTATCTGATGGGGCTTATGCTCGATGCTGTCGTCGCTCTGTAAGCTAAAAAAATAAAAAGCTGTATGAGATTTGCACCAATCCCTAACAAAAATATAAGAAGTAATTCGTGCAAGTTCGGCACGGCCCAATACTTATGTAGCACCATAGCTGACATTACAGTTGCATACAATCCAAAGTAAAACAACATAGTCAATGTGTTTTCTTTATTATCAACCATTTTTTTTATTATTATGTTCATGACAGCAAAAAGAAAAGCTGCAATTGTTGGTATAAAAGCAAGTATATTTATGTTTTCAGATTTTGGGCGAAACATCAAAACAAGTCCTAAAAATCCGATGACAGTTGCAAGGACAGATATTTTGCTAACTTTCTCTTTTAAAAAAATCGCTGTTAACGGCAACATGAATAGAGCTTCGGAGAAGAGTATGGTAGTATTTTCCGCAAGGGGCATGATGTTTACGCTATAGCAACAAAGTCCAAGCGCCAGTGCACCAAGAACTCCGCGAGTTATGTGCAAACCATGTATGTTAGATTTAAATAAGTTTTGTCCAATTTTTAACGACCTTAGCATAGGAATTAGGACAATAATTGCGGAGAAAAAAAATCTGAAAAAAGCGATTTCTACAGCATGTAACCTATTGCCAAGAAACTTTGCAAGAACATCATTTAGGGCTCCCACAAGGTATATCATAACCGCCCAAAACACACCTTGCTTCAGACCTTTCTCACAAAACCAACCAAAAAACATATAACCAAACATCAAGCACTTAGATCTAGAAATGCTACACAATGAATATACTAGGAGTGAGGAAAGAGTGGGGAAAAAATCGATAAATACATATATGTTCTTAGATGGAAGTATAAAAAAACAATCAGCGGTGATTATCTAGACTATTTTTAATACTTTGCAGAAGATAATTTGGTAATTTAAGTACTTTTCAAAAAAAAAATGAATATAAATTACAGACACGCCAGTGGGCTATTGAGGTATAGCCCATCACACGTGCTTTGATATGTAAATTTCAACTATTAAGGGTTAATAGATTTACCAAATGTAACTGTATGTCCACTTCCGATGACTATCCTTTTGTTTGTGGTTAGCTTTGCGTTTCCAAAGAAATCCCAGTCACCGTTCGTTTCAATGTTATCTCCAGCAGTGCCGCGTAAGTTAAGTTCGGCGCTATTATTAACCGTGATATCTGTCACTCCACCGAGCGCATTTTTCGGATTTCCGCTTGAGGTAGCCCCCATATAGACTACACCTGCCGTCGCGCCGTCTCCGATTGTCAAAGGTCCGACAAAGTTGCTGTTATCTCCGCTTAGCGTTAAAGTTTTACTGCCGGCAGTTGTTCCTCTGATTAGTTGCAATCCTGTCGCATATGTGTATCCATTAGGAACAGCAACGGTTTCGTTATTTTTTTCGAAATCCTGGTTTGCTAAATTTCCTTTGATTTCACCCGAAGCATCGCCAGAGTTGTTGATAACAACAGTGCTGCCAAATATCACATTCTGTGTTGGTTTCAGTTGGTTACCTGTTACAAGATCCAACTCCCCCCTCCCGATCGTATTTTTCGACTCCGTCGTCAAAAAAATCGTTTTTCTTGCGGCTATTTATTTAGGCGTTATCACCGACAACCCTATAGACAGTTTCTGGACTACCTTCATCGAACATTTCTTGCAAGCTACTAGCTGTTAGTGATTTGCTAACAAAGCCATGCGTCGTTTGAGGAACATATGTCCCGGAGTTTTCACTCGTTTCTTCCCAATTCTGTGCATGATGCCTGATAACCAAGCCCGCGACTATTCCACCAGTGTTTTCTCCCGGTGCGTTGCCAGCCGTTTGCCCTGATGCTCCAATTAGACTTCCGCCAACCCTAACATCGATTGCCTCACTATCTGCTGATGTATACACTCCATTAACTAGCCCTGTTGCAGTTCCGCTGTTCGTTACTTGATCTCCATTCACCACAATTACGACACCGCCGTTACTTATGTCCGCACCAGTATCCAGCGTCCCTACCAAGGTTGCCGTAAAACCGCTCGTAATAGTCATTGCTGAGACCAGACTTAGTTTTTGTATTTTATTCATTTTTCTCCATAAAAAATTTGAGAATTTTTTTCTCAAGACCACTTTTCTTTGAGAGCTTTATTGCTCTCTATTTTGAGAATAAACACAAAAAGTTAATTTTTTATTAACAAATTAAAAATAACTTTATATCCTTGTTGCAAACTTCAAAATTATGATTACAGACATTGAAATACTAAACTTTAACAATATACATAAACACTTTTTCATCTGAACCTTCACCTTGTTTTGTTATGTTAATTAAGTGCAAAAAATCACAATTTAAGTTAGAATGCTCCATGTTTAGATTTTTTTGAAATTTTGCTATGAATTTAGATTGGGGAAAAAAGGTTTGCTGTCCAAAATGTTCAGCTCGGTTTTACAGCATGAAGAAAGTCTCACTGATATGTCCGAATTGCAAATATAAGTTTGAAGTTTCGGAGCTTACAAATAGAAAAAGCGCAAAAGTAGCCAGAGATGAGATAGCAGAATATAACGAAGAACTTGTTATAACGGAATTTACGCCGGTGGACGAAGAAACAACCACCGCAATCGATGAAAATGAAGCGCTGGCAGAAGAGCAGGAAATTGTTAGAGACATAAAGGTTACAGATGAATGATGACGAATAAAATCGTTTTGACTGGTGACCGACCGACTGGACATCTTCACCTGGGGCACTATGTTGGCTCTCTGAGAAACAGGGTAAAACTACAAAATGAATATCCTTGTTTCGTCATGATAGCCGATGTTCAGGCGCTGTCTGATAATTTTGATAATCCAGAGAAGGTTAGAACAAATGTTCTCGAAGTGTGCAAAGATTACTTGGCTGTTGGACTTGATCCAGAGAAATGCACGATATTTGTTCAGTCATCAATTCCAGAATTATTTGAGCTAACCGTTTATTATTTGAATTTGGTCACTGTGTCGAGGCTTGAGCGCAATCCGACTGTAAAAGCCGAATTGCAACAAAAAAGTTTTGCTGATTCGGTGCCTGCGGGATTTTTAACGTATCCAGTGAGTCAAGCTGCCGATATAACAGCATTCAAAGCGCAATTGGTACCAGTTGGTGAAGATCAATTACCTGTTATAGAGGTGTCAAATGAAATAGTGCGACGATTTAACCGCATATATAATACTGATGTTTTGGTGGAAGCTGAAGCAATGGTCGGAAAAGTCGGTCGGTTAGTTGGAATTGATGGCAAAGCGAAGGCTAGCAAATCGCTTAATAACGCGATATTTATGTCAGATCCTAGCGATGTTTTAAAGCAGAAGATTTATGGTATGTATACCGATCCTAATCACATAAAGGTATCTGATCCTGGAAAGGTAGAAGGCAACGTAGTGTTCGCATATCTCGATGCTTTCTATGAAAATAAAGAAGAGTTAGATGATTTAAAGGCGCAATATCAAAGAGGAGGATTGGGGGATATGGCGCTTAAATCGTTATTGAATGATACACTTCAGAATTTACTTAAGCCGATACGCGACAAGCGCAATAGTATAACTGCCGATGATGCCCTGGAAGTTCTCACTGAAGGCTCGAAACAAGCCAGAAAAATCGCCACACAAACTGTAGAAGAAGTCAGGGAAGCTATCGGAATTTTAAAGTTTTAATCCCGTTTAACATTTACATGACGTAAAAATCATGCTTTATAGGCATTTCGTAAACCTTGTAAATCATATTAGATACACCAATACTGGTGTAATTTACATATAAAAAAACACGCACAGGAAAATCCCATGCGTGCTTTTCTGTATTTTTTATTCTTTTTTGCCCTCTTTTTCAGCAGTAAGCGCTTCAAACCTCTTGCTAAGACCTAACACCGAGATTATCCATAGTATCACCACGACCATCACGATTGTACCTAATATATCAACCAGGCTTGACAGTTTTACTCCACCGCCGACAATCATCAGCAATGTGGACTGTATGAATGCGCCACCGGATTTTCCGCCACGTCCAGCCAAAATCTCGACAGCAGCCTGTCCTTTTACTTTCAGCTCAGGATCCAGCGGTATGTATGCCATCTGTTTTGTCGAGTCGAACAGCGTGTACTTCGTTCCTTTGCTCAAGCTATTCTGCAAGAAACCGACCAATACCGCCAAAAACAGCACTGAAAAGCCCATCAGCTCCGCTCCAGACCCGACGCTATTCTTGTACATGATGAACCCATAGAACAAAATGCTCGTTATGAACAGTATCACCGGAGTTATCATTGCCGCGACTTTCCACGAAAATTTGCGGAATACGTTTTGTGCAGCTATTGCTGAACAAATCGTTACAGCACCAGTCGTCAGTGACAAACGTCCCATCCAAGCATTATAGTCGTTCGTATCCGGACACAGCTCCTTCAACTGCCCCTTCCACACAGCTTCAACCAGGTTGATCGACACGCCATACGCCAAAACCAGCACTGCAATCATCAACAGGTATGGTGATGTGATTATGCACTTGAAACTCTCAGCCATACCCAACTTCGGTTTACTCTTCTTTTTCGTTCCTTCACCAGGGGTGTACAGCTTCGGGTCGGTCAAGACGTTTTTATTCATCCAGCGATACAATCCGAGCAGGATCACGCCAAAGACCAGCACCGCGCCCATTTGGTAAAACAGGTTTGTTCCAAACGCGTCGGTGTTCGGATCTAGCGTCGCGCTGCTTTTCGCCAAGTTCGCACAGAATATAATTACTGAACCAGAAGCCAACAATCCGACGTTCCCAATCATTCCGAATAATGCGTAAAACCGCTTCGATTCTTTAACCTTCGTGATTTCGTTTGCGAACTGCCAAAACAACGCCGACAAAACAACGCTACCCCACAGCTCAGCCAATATGTAAAACAGCGAAAAACTCCAGTTGCCTATAACAGGGAAAACCCAGTGCAACCTCGGATACGAGGCTTGCAACGACAGGATCGTATCTTCCGAAAAGTGCAGAATATCACGCAACGGATACAACACAAGTCCAAAAGCAACGAAGAACGACAAGAAAAATAGGACTATTGTATAAAACAGTTTTTCTCTTTCCAACACGTTTGCCAACTTCACGAAGACGATCATAAATAAAATCGCCGACGGCGTTACTCCGTACAGTTTCAGGAACCCAAGGGTCTCAGCACCACCACAAACGGCCTTGCTGACCATCAGGGTATCTTTAAGGTCTCTCACCAGCGTGTATATGAAAAGAATACACAGCATCATCAAGCCCATCGGCAGGAACTTCTTCAGCTCAAAATTGTGAATTGGCCAAAGAATTTTTCGCCATCCTGTGAACTCTTCTTCAATGGGCATGCCTTCCTTACTCATAAAAGTTTCTCTCCTTAACTCAAAAAGAACAATGCCTGATCTGCAAAAACAGCAAGACCGGGCTACTATCAACCTTCACGGCGTTAATCCTATCATGCTTAGTCAAATGGTGCAAGGATAGCAATATTACGACAGCCAATAAACGTCCATTTACCGTTGCTACTTCTGAAAAAACTTTTACAACCAATAATTACATTAAGATGTTTATCTTACAGCTAGGACACGTAAAATCATGTCTCTATAAACAGTATATCGGTAATTCACAAATTATAACGTTCCCTGTTTGTTCGTTTGATTGTAGGGAAAGCAGACCATCATTCATTTTTACGAGCTTGTTAGCCAAGATGAGATTAAATTCAATCAAATGCTCCGAGCAGCAAGTATCCGAATCATCAAGCAATGCTTTTTGTAGCCTTTCCAGTTCGTCGTCCGGCAAAACTGTTCCATTATCCTTTAACGTAATCTCGATATATTCCTGAGAACTACCGATTGATGCCGAAATTTTTACAAATCCTTCAGATGAAAGGCTGCGTATCGAACGTGATACCAAGTGGAGCACAGCCTTTTTCATCGAATTTTTATCTATAAAAACGGTAAGGTTCGGATCCGTAAAGTTAGTGGATAAAGTTATATTTTTATCTTTTAATTTATCTGTAAACAACGATATTGTATCCTGAACGAATTTTAGCAAATTCACTTCGGACTTTTTGATTTTTAATAACCCCGCATCTATTTTTGACAAATCTATAAGCGTCTCGACAACCTCAGACAGTTGTTCGGTGGAGTTTACAATTCCGTTACAATATTCCTTTTGTTTTTCATTCAGCTCTCCGAAATAGTCTTTTCTCAATATTTCGGCAAAACCTGAAACTGCTTGGATAGGAGCACGCACCTCTTGCGATATGTTCGAAACCAAATTGGACTTAAGCACACCAATTTGATTAGTTATATTTTCCACTTCAGCATTAACTCTGTCTAGAGCAACAGCATCGCTCATATCTGAAAACTTCAACAGATTTAAGCCCTCATGAAGCGGCACATAATCACACTTAATTGTCTTCCCGAAAGTAAATTTCAGTGTCTCCGAAAAACTGTTTCGATTGGATATCATTTCGATTATCTTTAAACTCTGCAACTTAGCTTTGTCATCAGGCTCAAGCAGATGCGACGACGCTTCAAGGAACTTGTTTAAATCTTTATCAACGATATCCTGTTTCCACAACGCTTTTGCAGCAGCGTTCGCTATCTTCACCCTATTGTCAGTTCCAAAAACGATAACCCCTTCGGATAGAGCTTCCAACACCTCGTTGTGAACCAATGCGAGTGAATTTACCTTTCTTTCGAGACTTACTTTACTTGTTATGTTTTCAAACAAAAAAACTAACCCACCATCGTCGTTTGGAGTTATCGTCAAAGACAGGACATCACCATTTTTGAGATACATATTCACGCACTGAGGAGCAGCAACATCCCGAAATAGCTCTTTCGCTTTTTGCTTGTATTTCAGAACATCAGCGGAAGTAATAATCGAGCCGTTACATACCATATAATCCAGTATGTCCGACAGCTTGCAATTGTTGTAAATATCGAGTCCATTTATCTGAAATAGTTTTATAACGGCTAAATTTGCAAAAACAAGAATTTCATGTGCGTCAAATACCGCAATCGGAACAGAAATATTATCAAAAATCATGTTTGCTTGTTTTTTATAGTTGCGATAACTCGTTTCGATTTCTTCTTTATCCGTTATGTCAACCGCAACGCCAGTCGATCTGTTATTTCCCATAAATGGCGTTTCCTCAATCGACAACAGGCGCCGTTCACCGTTTATAACGACGTGCTCAGTAAATTTTTTCGGCTTAGACGAATATAAACTTTGAT
>CACXNL010000009.1 GCA_902769055.1 uncultured Pseudomonadota bacterium
TTCAACAGAAACGCCATATTTTTGTGCGTAACCCACAACTTCTTTCGTTACAGTGACATTTTCTTCAAAATCCAGCGAACTTGCATCAATCATAACTGAAGAAAAACCATTATCTATTGCCTGTTTACAAATCTCGAAATCTTTTCCATGGTCTAAATGCAAAACTAACGGTACCTCAGAGCTTTCAGCTGCGGCTGATACCATAGCTCTGAGGTAACCGAAACCGATGTATTTTATTGCCGACGACGATGCTTGCAAAATAACCGGCGTTTTAAGCTCATTTGCTCCAGCGACTATCGCTTGTATAACCTCCATATTCGTGAAGTTAAATGCCCCCACCGCAACCTTACGTTGCACGGCATCTTGCAAAATCTCAGCGGCAGAAACTAACTTTGCGTTTGCAAACATCATTAAATCTTTTTTAGACACTTTCCGAGATTATTGTAACGCTTTTTTACGCGCCCCTGAGGCTTATCGTTCGGCTTAGTCGTTTTCGCAGACTTCGCAGATTTTACGGACTTCACCATCGTTATCTTCGGTTCGGTATACAAATCCGGGCGCATTCCACGGATTTCCTGAAAATATACCTCCGCCCAAGAACGCCCCTTTGCGTCGCGCTTATTTTTGCAATTTCGCCCAATGTATTGTGACAACTTCAGACTATCCGAAACTAGCGTCTGCACTCTCACCGGCGACGGCTTCATATGATGTATGCCCAGCGCCCTCGCAGCACTGTATGAAAGGTCGATTATTCGCCCCTGATAAACAAAAGGTCCTCGGTCGTCTACGACAACTATAACCGACTTTCCAGTTTTATAGCTTGTTACTTTCACAACCGACGGTATCGGCAGCGTTTTGTGCGCCGCCGTCATTGCCATTTTGTTGAACCGCTCACCACTAGCCTTCGATTTCCCGTGAAAATCATCACCATACCACGACGCAATTCCGACTTTATCGTATTCGTAATAATCCTGTGGATGATGCCAAGAACCGCGACAAAAATACGTTTTGCTCGACATATGCACCGGACCTACAGGCGTCCTCGTTGCGCACCCAACAAGGAAAATCAACGTCGTGTATAGGAGCCTTCTGGACAAATCCTTACACGTACTTGCGCAATTTTTCCGCATCTTTGCCTTTTCCTATAAGCGCCAAGGTCGGCTTTTTATTGAAAATTCTATTTGCTAACTTCTTTAATGAAGTTACCGATATTTTTTCTATACGTTCAACAACTTCCGACGGCTCCATAATTCGTCCAAGGTGTATGTATTGATTTGCCAACCTCTCCATCCTCGTCGACGAGCTTTCAAGCCCCATCATTAGAGATGCTTTCAATTGCATTTTTGCTTTAGCGATCTCTTCCTCCGTTATATCGTTCTGTATTTTCTCAAACTCTGCCAACGACAACTTAACAACCTCTTCAGCTTTACTATCCTCGCAAGCAGCGTATACCCCAAAAGCTCCAGTGTCGCGATAATTGCTAGCAAACGAAAATACAGCATACGTCAAGCCGCGCTTTTCTCTGATTTCCTGGAATAACCGCGAAGACATACCACCACCGAGTATTGCCGACAAAATTGTCAAATCGAATTTCTCGTCGCTCGTGTGACTAACTCCCTCAAATCCAAATATCAGGTGCGTTTGCTCTAAATCTTTTTGCTTAAACGTAAATCCACCCTTATAAACCTGCTTCCCGACCGGTTCTACATCGAACTTCCGCATATTGGAGGCAAATTTATTTGCTAATTCAACAAATTCAGCGTGCTCGATTTTTCCGCTAGCAGACAAGACCATTTTGTCCGTGGAGTATTTTGTTCTTAGATACATATCGAGGTCGGATGGTTTATACGACAAAATTTCATCTTCACTTCCCAGGATTTGCGTACCTAGTTTTTCATTTTCGTAACACTTCGCCTGGAACATATCGAAAACATAATCATCCGGTGCATCGTTCAGCTGGCGTATTTCTTGGATAATCACGCCTTGCTCTTTAGCAAATTCCTCTGCATCGAAAGTCGAATTTTGAATAATATCGGTAATAATATCAACCGCCAGAGGTACATTTTCCTTCAACACCTTCGCGTGAAATGCCGTAACTTCTTTGCTCGTATATGCATTTATATATCCTCCGACCGACTCAATAGCGTACGATATTTGCAGTGCCGACCGCGTTTTCGTTCCTTTAAATGCCATATGCTCAAGAAAGTGCGAAATGCCAGTCTGTTTATTACTTTCATTAACTGAACCAACATTTACAAACAAGCCAATTGATGCCGTTTCGAAATTATCAATACTATCAGTTGCAACGGTTAACCCATTGCCCAATTGCTCAATTCTTGCCAAAACACCACTCCAAATTCCCGCATAACACGGACATTCTAGCAAATTTGGGACGCTGGTATCTACACGCCGATATCTACAGAGAGGGGAAGAGCGTGCCGTAGTGATCTCCTATTTGCGTTTTTTAAAAGTTCATGCGACAATTTCCGGATATACAGCAAGGTTTCGATGGCTATCAGAGGTAAAGAGGCAGGGAACGGCTATTTTATGATAAAAATGCTTTCTAATATACCGCGTACTATAAGGATAGTCGGAGGGGTGTCGTTCCTTCTGAATGTATCCACTCTGATGATCTTCAGCCTGTTTGGGCTATACCTTCACGACAAATTACATGTAGATTTTTCCAAAATCGGTCTTCTTGACGGAACAATTGAGGCTTTATCTTTCGTGATGAAAATATTTTCAGGAGTTATGAGCGATTTTCTTATGAATCGCAAACTAATTTTTTTAACTGGCGCAATTTGCCTTTTCATAGCTAAACCGATGGAAGCTATTGCCACAAACTACTGGTCATTGTTTCAGGCAAAAATTCTGGAACGAATTGGGAATGGGTTACAATCAACTCCACGCGATGCTATAGTGGGCGATTGGGCGCCAAAAGAACGCAAGGCAACATGTTTTGGACTGAGGCAATCGCTTGCTGCATTGGGCTCTGTTGTTGGAGCAATTTTGGCAGCGATGCTTTTCAAAGCATCTGTAGGTGACTTTCAATTTGTGTTTTGGATGGCGTCAATTCCGTCATTTATCGCTGTTTGCCTCATTATTATTTGCGTAAAGGATAAAAAATCGGTAACTCCTCGGAATAGCGAAGGTCATTTTAAGTACCGCAAGATAACATTAAAAGACATAATGGGGCTCGGAGTTGAATACTGGATATTGATTGCGGTTGCTTGTACATATATGGTTGCGAAAGTTTCGGAATCTATAGTGATCTTATACGTTGTAGATGCCCTAGGATTGCCGAAATACGCAGCGCCGGTTTGTATGATAGTGTATCAAATCGGCAACAGTTTAATATCACTACCGATTGGAGTTATTTCCGATAAGCTCAAAAATCGAGAATGCATGTTTGTTTTTGGGATAGTGATGTTTTTATTGTCCGATATGTTATTCATATTTGGGAACAATTTAACTGTGATGTGTATAGCGCTTCTGTTTTTGGGAGCATATATCGGAGTAACGCAAAGTGTTTTCCTAGCTAAAATTATTGATATAGTTCCTGCAGATTTGAAAGGCACAGGAATTGGAATATACAACTTGGTGTGCGCTATATCACTGTTTGTTGGAGGAGCTATGGCTGGGTATATTGCCGATACATATTCTTTACGCCACTCATTCATAGCAAGTTCAGTTCTTGCCACGATTTCCCTATTAACTATATTATTCTCAAGACGTGTTACAAGGTTATTATGCAAATAGTTAATAGTCGTTAACTATTTAGTTAAAATGTTTTTGCAATGATTTTTTATGTTATAATCTAATTAGATAGGTGTTCGTACTGGGGAGAATTCTGTGAACATAAAGAATTTTGTATATTTCGTCTCGATTTTGGGGTTAATGGGAGAGAGCTCAGCTGGTGAGATAGCTGAAAAAATAATAGATGCGAAGAAAAAGATCGGAGAACTGGAGGTTCAACAGACGACCATTGCCCTACAACTAGCTCGGGAAGGACAGAATTTAAAGCAAATAGAAAATAATGCAATGCTGGATACGCAAAATTTTATATCTTCAGAAAAAGATAAAACATCCCAATTGAAAACAGCGTTGGAGAAAATCGACGAATTGGCTAAAAAACAATCAGACTTAATAATCCAAGTGGAAAAATTGCGTGCAGAGATTTCTGAAACAAAGGAGCAACAAAAAAAGGCTTTAGCTGAGGAAATAAAAAATAGTTCCGAAGAACCGATAGCTGATGAGGAGAACAAGGACAAAACAGATAAGAGATCTTCTAAGAAAATTTCAGATACTGAAGGGAAAATAGAGATTGATAGGAGTGATGCTACAAAATCTTCAAAAAAGGCTTCGAAGAACGTATCCGAGAAGGATATGTCTAGCACTGAATTGGAAGAAGGAGATGTTGTAAATGATGATGAAACGAAAAATTCTGACAAGGACGGTTCCAAAAAAGACATCGAGATAACAGATGATGTCCCTGATGCTGATACTTCAGCAAAAAATACTGAAACTGACAAAGATAACGATGCCAATGAAAGTTCCGAGGATAACGAACTTGAGGCGAATAAGGCGATTGAAGATGCCGAAAAAGCAACAGAAGAAGGTGCAGTAAATGATGAAACCTCTGAAGAAACACCGGAAAAGCTGCCGGAAGCAGAACCAACTGAAATTTCTGAAAACAGTAATGAAGAGTAGGCTTTGTCGCATTTTCGATAAAAGACTTGATGGGTTTTCCCTGATGGAAATATCTATTGTCCTATTGATAATAGGAGTTATAGCCGGAGGAATGCTAAAAGGACGCGACTTAATTGAGGTAGCACAGGTTAGATCGGTTGTGAATGATTATCAAAATATACAAAATGTGATTGAAAGCTATATAAATTCATATGGAGCACTTCCAGGTGACGATGCCACGGCAAGCGAAAAATTTCAAAATGTTTCCAATGGAGATGGCGATGGGATTATTTCAGAAAGTGATGCGAAAAAAGTAACAGAGCATCTTTTCGCCGCAAGACTTATCGATTCAAAGGATTTCAAAGCCCCCAAACTTGGAGGTAAATACGATATAGTTTCCGAAGATGGAGATATAAAACTTAGAATATCTAATAATGGGAAAGCGGTTTTGAGTAAAAGGCAAGCGCTCTCTCTTATCTCAAAGATAAATGAGATGTTCGGAAATAGTGCAACTCTAATAGAAACAGTTCCGGAACTTTCTATAGATGCAAACCAGAAATACGCGATTAAAATGAAAATCAAGTAAACGTTGGGGGCAATGACGAAGTCTCAGCTTTATTCACTGCTCGCACCGTACTCGCTGTAACTATTCAGCATCCTGCTCGTCATTCTCCTTTGTGACCTCGCTTATCAACTTTTTATCTATTTTGACTTTCATCGAACCTCTAAATGCCGATACAGTCTGCTCTAACACTTCGTCCACGATATTTGCACAATATCGTGCAACGATCCCGGCGACTTCCGGCGATGTTTGCGCCTTAGTTTCAGTGCCTCCATTTCCAATTATGACGTATTCAGTATCCGACGCTTTCGCATAAGTAACCTCGCCCGGTCTTAAAGTTGACATTAGATTAACAATTAAAGACGTATTTGGTATTTCTTTTGCTATACGAGCTATATCGGTAGCGTTTTTCTTTGTTAAAAGATCATACTTCGATACCTTGTATTCGTTCGTTTTGTATTTACGTTTCAATTCTACAACTCCCCCCTTCCCTTTTGATGTCATCTCCCGCATTTCGTCACTTAACGCTTTGTTCGCAACTTCCATTTTGTAATCATGTGTTACTTTCGCTTTTATTGCTTCATACCCCGGGATACATGCCGAGTTGATTTTATTTACAACGACTACGAATGACTTCAGGTCTGTTTCCCGTGATGCCACTATCTGACTCGCTTGTTTTTCGTCCGTCTCAAATATCGCTTCTACTAAATCTTTTGCGGTATCTTCATCGGGCGCTATTGCGCCTAATCTAGCGTAGCCATCTCGTGGCATCGATGTTATTTGAGTTACCCTCATGCCGGTCTCGCGCGCTATATCCTCTATTGCTTTTCCAGCACCAAAGCCATCTTCTATTTTATTCTTTAGTTCCTTCATTCTCGCACCAAACTCGGGGGAGTTTAACATCTCATTTTGCATATCGGCACGAATTTCAGCTTTTATCTCTGCTTTAGTCCTTTGTTTAGGCTGATTTATTTTCATCACTTTATAGATATAAAATTTATTCCCAATCGAAAACACGTCGGACGTTTTCCCAAGCCTTATCGTAAATAACTTTTTTCCTACCGCCTCGGGGAAATCTTTTCTTGTTGCCATTTTTATCGTATCTATTTCCGGTAGCAACTTTTTCATTATGCTTTTGATCTCTTTCCCTTTATTTAATAGCTCCCATGCCTTTTGAGCTGCATTCCTGGTTTCAAACGCAAATCTTTTAAACTCACGGGTTTCAGCCTGTATATACAGATCCTTGTCTTCTTGATACCTTTTTTCTACCTCGTTCTCATCCACCGCCATATCACTCGCGAGGTTGCTGTAATCAATCGTTAAAATTGATATGTCTCTAGTTTCGGGTATCCGATATTTCTCCTTATTTTCTGCGTAATACTGCTTTGTCTCTTCATCCGTGATACTCTTGCGAGCGTTTACCGAATTTAAGTTCACCCTTGCTACCAAAATTGTATGCTCGGCTTCGAAATCTTTAGCTATCAGTTCCCTTACTATTTGCGGAAATTTGTATCCCGCCATTATCGGATGAAACAGTTGTGTCCTTTCTACAGAGCTCTTTACACTATTTAAAAAATCGCTCTCGCTCATCCCGGATCTTCTGATGACCGTTTCGTACACTCGACTATCAAATCCCCCGTTGTTCTGAAATTGTGGCAAAGAGTGCACTACATCAATTATGCTTTGCCTAGGGACGATAATTCCCAGTTTTTTATACGCTTGCTCTAAAACACTGGCGCTAATGAGTTTGTCCAAAACAATATCCTTGATGTTCAACTTCATTATTTCAAGAGCAGTCAGTGGTTTTGCACTCATATTTTTAATTCGTTGTTTTTCTTGAGAATACTCGTGCAAAAACTGAGATACCGTAACTCTCTCTTTACCCACAGTGAATATTGCTTTCGATGCGGAATAGTTTCTTATAATATCGCCTACTCCCCATAAACAAAAACTCAAAATAATCGCAGAAAACAACACTTTTATTGCAAAGCTGTGAGAAGCATTTCGAAAACTTTTCAATATCATAACAGTGAACACAAAATACACCCGACACACAGCATGTTATGCCATCCTGTTGTCAAATCTCAACTTTTTTGTCATTCGATACCTCTTTTACCCCGCTTTTTCAGCGTTTTTTTGAGGGGGTGGGATGTCATATTTGCCTTCATTAAAAAATATTATGTGGATCCTATAGATTGTGTCCGGAAGGCAATAATGCTATCCTAGCGGGCGGAATAGTTAGTTTGTTTTTGAGCATTTCTTGTGGTAGGTAAAAAGATTTTGACGACTATTTTGCTCGGGTCTATTGTTGGCGTAATGTCTAAGGATAACAAGGAGCCGAAAAAAGAAGTTCCCGTTACTGATACGCAAAAGGCGTTGGAAAAAGCGAAGATGGAAAATTTCGAAAAAAGAATAACGAAACGAGGAACGTTGTTTGACGCATTGGAAAGTGCCCTTAGAAATAACAAGGAAATCCTATCTGCTCAGAGTGAACTTATGGCTGCTCATGAGAACCGAGTTACAGCAGCATCGGCATTTAGACCCAAAGCATCGTTGAATTCAAAGGCTCAGTTAAGTTCAAAAAAAGATCGTAGAAAAGCAGCAAATGACAATGATACCGTTGGTCTTAAGAACAGCTATGACGATAAGGTGTTTTCATACGGCGTAGGAGTGAGCCAAAACCTATTTCATGGATTTTCGGATCTTGCTGCCTTGAAAGAAAGCGACCTCAGCATAAAATCGAAGTGGTACGCTTATGAGGCAAAAATACAGGAGGTCTTACTAAACGTTGCCATAACGTACTTTGCGCTGATAGCGAAAAGAGATGAAATAAGCCATTTAAAGGCACTGTTAGAGGCGCGGCAAAACAGCAAAGAGGTTGCAGAGTGGAGGTATAAGACCGGGGAAGTAAAGTATCTGGATGTTTCACAAGCCATCGCTGCCGTTTCGGAGACTGAATCGAAATTGGCGGTAGCCGCGGCGGAATATATTGCAAATTGTGCGCAATTCGAGGTATTGACTGGATATAAAGTTCCACAGATTTTGACGATGGTGGAAAAAATATTCGATGAAAACATTACCGAAAAGCAAGCCTTTGAGATTGCTAAAAAGAATAATCCTCAGATTATCGCTGCGACGTATGCATTGCTAGCTGCCAAAGAAGCGGTGAAAAAGCCGACTATAGAGTTTGTACCATCGTTGGATGTGTCGTACTCATTTGACCAAATGAGAAATCGCTCAACGAACACGCGCGGGCATGCAAGCGATAAGTTTCATGAAACTGGGAATACCGTTACCTTATCGCTAAGTGCTCCGATTTACGATGGGGGAAGAGCTAGAGCGGAGAAGCGAAAATATATTGATTTGGCAACACAAACTGCGGTTGAAAAGGAGCAAATTATAGAGAATGAGAAAACAAAGATAACTACGGTGTGGGCTGCGAAGGCAGCTGCGAAGCAGAGCTTGCTATCGGCGAGAAAGGCGGTTGAGGCGAGAAAAATAGCCTTGCATGATGCCGAGGAGGAGTATAAAACTGGTATCAAGATTGTGAATGATGTCTTGGAAGCTCAAGAGAAGTTATTTGAAGCGAAGTACATGGAAACAAAAGCCGAAAATGATTATTTTTCAAATCAATGCCGAGCAAATGCTCTGATTGGACGTATGAATCCGCAATACTTGAAATTGAAGGATAGCGGATTTAATTATAAACAGCATTATAACAAAACGAAGAATAGGTTGTAGAGAGGAAGTGATATGAATTATTCTGAGAAGGGATCTAAGGATGAAATGTCGATGGAAGATATTTTGTCTTCCATACGGAAATATGTTGCGGAAGATGACGAACAGAATATGGATAAAAAAGAAAGTGAGAATGGTAGTAGTGAGTGCTATACCTCGAACGAGGATGTGATAAGTTTAAGTGCGTCGCAGGTCAAAGGGGATACAGTATCTGGTCATACAGATGAGCCATCGGAGGATTTGCCGGTGTATCATGAAAGGAGTACTCTATCGACGGGCGTTATTGCGAATGATGATACTGAAGCGTATAAGCAAAGACAAAGTCCGTTTGAGCAACTGACGAATGCGTTGAATGCGTATGGGAAAAAGCATAAACGGGAAAGCAATGCAGGGGCAAAGACGGTGGAGCAACTGTTTTCGGAAATCGCTGAAAAAATCATACAGCGTTGGGTGGATAGTAAGATGGAATCGTTTGTAGAAAAGATAGTGATGAGAGAAATAGAAAAAATAAAGGCGGAGTAGGAGAAAGATATGATAAATGAAATTACAGTAAAGAATGAATTTGACAAGTTTTTGGGTTCGCATGATGTTGTGATAGTTGATTTTTGGGCATCTTGGTGCGGTCCTTGTCGAATGCTGGGAGCTGTTATAGACGAATATATCGAGGAAAATCCAGAACTTGAGATTGTTAAAGTGAACGTCGACATAGCAAAAGAGTTGGCTTCGGAATATGACGTCCATGCGTTACCGACGACGATGGTTTTTAAAAATGGCACAAAAGTTGCATCTTTTGTTGGTTATATGCCCAAGTCTAAATTTTCGCAATTTGTCGACGAGAATAAATGAGATTTTTGGATGAAGCAAAAATATACATAAAGGCTGGAGATGGAGGGGATGGCTGTCTCAGTTTTAGACGCGAGAAATTTATTGAGTTTGGTGGTCCTGATGGTGGTGCCGGTGGCGCCGGTGGTTCGATATACGCGAGAGCGGTGAAGGATGTCAATACTCTGATAGATTATCGATATAAGCAGCATTTCAAGGCGAAGAAGGGGGAAAATGGAGCGGGACAAAATAAAACCGGCAAAACTGCGGAAGATATAATCTTACGAGTTCCGGTGGGGACGCAGATACTTGATGACGATAAATTTACGGAGATAGCGGATCTGACTGAGGCAGGGCAGAAGGTTTTGTTAGCGCAAGGAGGCAGAGGCGGACTAGGCAATGCTTACTTTAAGACGTCAACTAACCAGGCGCCACGAAAAGTGCAGAGTGGTGAGCCCGGAGAGGAGCGCTGGGTTTGGTTAAAACTGAAGCTCATTGCAGATGTCGGGCTTGTGGGCTTGCCAAATGCCGGGAAATCGACGTTCATTTCAGCTGTTACGAATGCTAAAGCAAAAATAGAGGATTATCCTTTTTCTACTTTGACGCCTCAGCTTGGTATGATAAGGTGCGGTGGTAAAGAAGTTGTCATTGCGGATATACCAGGGTTAATAGAGGGGGCGCATTTGGGCAAGGGGCTCGGTGACAGGTTTTTGGCACATGTTGAAAGATGTTCGGTTATTTTGCACATAGTTGATGCTTCACAGGATGATCCATGGGGCAATTATCAGATTGTTCGAGGAGAAATCGAGAAGTATAGCAATAACTTATATAAAAAACCTGAAGTTATTGCTTTAAATAAATCAGACATAGTGGAAAATAAGCGACTTGTAATGCTGAAACAAACGTTTGAGAGAAATACAGAAAATGAAGTTTTCATAATTTCTGCAGCGACTGGAAACGGTTGCTCTGAACTTGTCAAGCGTTTCATGAGCCAGATTGAGGTTTCTTCGGAATGGTAAATTCTGAACATTTAATCGAGAGTATTTATAGTTTTCTGTTATTACTTTTTCTTCAAATAATTTACTCCATCCCAGTTTTGGGGAGGATTCGCAATAAATTCTTTACACCGTTCAATAAGAGGACTTATAGACCGTTCTTTTTCAGGAAATAACTGTTTGATATTTTCATAAACTTTTAAAGCATCACTGAAATCTTGAGCCTGAAATAATTCGAATGCCTCTTTTGATTTTGAACATAGTTCTATAAGTTTATAGTACGTTTCATCAATAGTTTTTATTGAGCATAAGGGTTCAAAAACAGTAATGCCGGAATTTCGACCTTTGACGGCTATTTTGTCTATTACACGAAAAAGTATTTTATTTCGGGACTTAATTTCAACAGTTTCAGAAACAAGTATATTAGTGCCGTAAAATTTATTTGCTCCCCCAAGGCGGGACGCAATGTTAACTGTATCACCGATTGCCGTGAAATTCATACGTTCTCGAGAACCTATATTACCAACGATAGCCATTCCCGTGTGTATACCTATTTGCGTTGGCATTAGCGGTTTCCCGAGAGGGAGCCATTTTTTGGAAAGTTGCATCAAAACTTCTTGACACAGTAGTGCAACTTCACATGCATGAGTTGCTTGGGCATCATCAGGGGTTGGAGAACCCCATATAGCCATAATGTTGTCTCCAATATATTTATCAATTATTCCGTTGTTCTCGATAATGATTTTAGTGAGTTTATCAAAATATTCTGAAAGGTGAGTTATTAAATATTCTGCAGGTAATTTTTCAGAAATCGTTGAAAAATCATCTATGTGAGAAAAAAACAAAGTTACCTCTGCCATTTTCCCACCAAGTTCTGCCCGACTTCCACTTTTTAATAATTTTCGAACCAAATCTTTGGGAGCATATTTTGAAAATGTTGAAATGCTTGCTTTCATAGAATCCATTGCTTCAGATAGTTTCCGAATTTCTGAAATTTTTGAATTTGATAAAGGCAAAAATTGTTCCAAGTTCATATCACCAATGGCTTTTGCCGATCTGCAAAGTTGCACAATAGGCTCAGAAATTCGGCGAGAATACCAAAATATAACACCAGCTGATAGCAGAAGCATCAATATCGGTATAAGCACCATGTTTTGTTGAACTTTTCGTAAGCTCCCGGTAAAATCCGATTGCGGGATGGTCATTACAAGTGAAAAAGGAATTTTATCAAGTTTTTGTATTGTCGCAATGTACTCGTCTCCGTTCTTCAATTTATATGTGGTATGCGTTTCATTAGTTCCTAAAAGTGTTTTTGCAGCATTGGTGAGTATCTCGTCGTCCGTAAGAGTCACCTTCTGCAAAACTATATCATTGTCATTTTCTATTTTTACTTCATTTTCATCAGAAGTAGAGACAATTATTTCATTTTTTGAATTTATAAGGTAAATATTTGAATGTTGAGTTGGCTTAATATTGTCAACTAAAAGTTTTTTTAACTCTTGGATTGCAAAATCGATTGCAACAACCCCAAGGAAATTTCCTTCAGATTTTATAATGGGCGCGGAAACGGTAATACCTGGAACTTTTGATGTTTTGAACATATAGACATCTGTCCAAGTGACACACTTATTCATTTCTGCTTGAATATACCAAGGTCTTTTCCTTGGATCTATAGTCAGATTTTGTACCGTATCTTTTGATACTAACCTGAAATCACTATTTAAATATTCCCAACTTTCTACCAATTTGTGACCGGTAGCCCTTTCAATTTTTTTGATTACGTATGAGACATAAGCTGGCAATTTATTTTCGTCATTTCCTAATTTAGTATCAAAATGGTTAGATTGTGCAATATGCATATATCGCCCATCTTCTAGACCGATATAAAATGCTATTGCAAGAGGTGTTTTTTTTATTCCTTCTTTAAATAAATCCTCAAAATCTGAAAAGCCTACTGTTTGGTTATTTAATGCAAGGTTATTCTGCGCTAGAACACTAATGATCAATTCAACTTGTTTAAAGTATGAATTCAACCAATTTGTTGCTATAGCTGTAGCTTTTTTCGTGTAGTGATCTCTTTGAAATTGTAAAATGAGCTCTTTATTTGCATGTGACGAATACAAAACTTCACATATGACAACTGTGCATAGCAATGCCGAAAAAGCCATGAGAATGTATATCCTCAATGTTTTATTCCGTAATTCTTCAAACAGTTTCATTTTCTTTTCGAATTCATCGGGTTTCTATCAGATTCTATAATGCGATTGGTTAATTTTTGGTTAACCATTTAATTGGAGGATGCCTCAGAATATTTTTATTAAAAATAATATACAAAGTTTGTATCATTGACGCATTTTTAACAAAATCATATAAATAATACAGCTTACACTCGTAACCAAAAGTGAATTGTTGAAAAAACTATGTAACTTTGACACAATGAGCGTATTGGGATGTGAGAGATGCGTATGTCGATTGGGTTTTGGATAGTTGATACGTTTTGTAAAGAGGCTTTTTGTGGCATTCCTTCTGCGGTATTTTTTTTAGATGATTTGTCCGATGAGAAGCTACTGCAAAACATTGCGATGGAGGTAAATGCTCCCGAAAGTATCTTTTTGAAAGATCTCAATAATGGCATTTTCGATTCAGTTTGTTTTACCCCGGCATGCAAGGGGCTGTTCTTTGGAAATGCGTTGTTTGGCGCCGCTAAAGTTATAAATGAAAAAACCAAGTTAAAGCAATTCAGTATTACCTGTGGAATTAGAGTTTTTGCGATAGAGATTTTGGATGATACTCGGATTAAGGTGCGTTTTTCATTGGTAGATTTAGAAAAAGCGCCCATACCAGCAAATCTAAACTCAGCATTGGGCGGTGAGTTAGTCGTGTCTCTCGCGGAGTGCAAAGATGAACTGATCGTGGAAGTTAGGAGCCCAAGCCGATTGCAAGATTTACACCCAAATACGGGTATGCTTAGCGGAATGGATTACAACTCGTTTGCCATAACTGCCGATACGCACTATGAAACAGACTCGGATTACGATTTTATAGCAAAGGTTGTTGCACCCAAGCTGGGAGTGCATCGGGATGTAATAACCCCAATAGCTTGCACAAAATTGTCTGCATATTGGAAACAAAGAGTAAACAAGTCGGAGTTTATTGCGATAGGATCGAATGGTGAAAAGGTCTATATTTGTCAAGATTCGGATTTTACCTACGTTTCAGGAGATTGCATAATATCCGCGACCGGAGAAATGTTCACAGACTAAGTAAGTTTAGTTCTAGTAAATATTTTTTCATCCGTCCTCTTTGCTTAATAGTCTGCGTAAGTCTGGATGATCTATAAACTTTATTCCGAACATCTCAAAAATCTCCCGTTCATACCAATTTGCATTGGTAAAAAGAGGCGTAGCGCTTGGCACAGAGGCACCATTTGGTACATCTGTAGTTACAAAGATATTCTTGTCTAGTTTGTAACTGTGCAACTGATAATACACCCCATACGCATTGCTTTGCTCGGTGTAATCCACGGCAAAGCAGTCTGTCAATACTTCAAACAAAGTTGCTTTGTTCGTGGCTAATGTAGCCATACACTTCAATGTGTTTTTCAGCTCTATTTTAAAATACAGGTTACCCTCAGAAAGCCACGCTTCCAACAGATCTGAGCCAAGAAGTGATTTTATCAATTTTTGGCAAGACACATCAGCGCTCATTTGCCCTTTCTGAAGATATCCAAGGAAATTATCTTGCTAGATCTACCACTGCTTGTCTCATCGACCTTGGCAGTTTTGGGATCTATGTCGGAAAAATCAGGAGTAAACTCCAAATTGAAGTCTTCCGACGGATCGCTCACCGAAATCATCGATGCGAATGGAATGTATATTGTTTCATCAGAATGCTCAAAAGCTAGACTTACTGAAAAGCCAAAATCGTCAACAATTAAATCCCAAAACTCGTACTGTAATACAATCGTCATCTCGTCATCATATTCGTCCCGCAACAACTTTGATATTTTCACATTGGGATGATTCAATGCGAACGTTATGTATATGTGTTGTTTCTTATACAACCCCTCCGTCGCAATCTGTTCAATAATTTCCTTCACGACCGAAATCGAGGCTTTCCTTAATAGAAAACCGTAATCTAATTTTTTACTCACTAATCCACTCTCCACAACAAAGCGGGGGAATTCTGTTGCTCGGATCCCCCTATCCGCTTTTAGTCTACCGCTTCGTTAGAAACAGTATGTCCAGAATTTACTCAAAATCCCATCACGGGCAGATTAAGCAACTTTCCTTTCAGCAGCTTGCTCGTTAAGATTGGCTGCGACTTTTGCCTTTTCATTTCTATTGGCATTTATTAAAATTAGCCCGATAACGACGGTACAATGCCGAGTGAAAAATAAGCCTTTATCGCTCCATGTCGAACCTATTTCGCCCCCATACAAATGGCGGAGGCGCAGGGTACTGCCCCCTGGTCCACAAAGCCTATTTCGCAAACCGTTTATCACCATAGTCGCAAAACGACATTTATATACTACCACAAAAAAAGTCGATACATCTAGAGAATCCGGATAATTTGATGTAAATGGGTAAAAATATGTGTAGTAGTTGCAATGAACGAGCCAAGAAATAAGCCAATAACAGATTATCCAGAAAATAAACAAAAATGTTGCCACTCACTTTCGGTTCGGGGATATGATGCCGCAAGCCGATGATTTACTGCATGGTATAATAAGCGACAGAAAGTGAGAATTTAGAGTGATGTATCGTCATTTTAGCCATTGGAGGGGTTTGCTTGTTGGCATCCTGAGCTTGGGTGGGCTTGCGGTGGTTACTTCGGTCGCAGGCTACCTTGCAGACACTAGCGCGAATATAGATAAAAAAAAGTTTGAGGTGCTTCGGATTGGGGTGCTTGATGGAGCTCGCCTGAAGGTGGAGGCGAAATGTTTTAGAGCACATGATAAAATTGCAAGAAGGATTGGCGTGGTGTTAGGGCAGCTTCATACGTTATCCAATGAGATGAAGAGCGCTTATGAAAAGATTAAGAACAACAGGAAACTTACGGCGTATAACCGGAATATGCAGCTTGCAAAAATTGAAAATCGATGGAAAATCAAATCGGAGAAATATAGTGTTGAAATGCAAAAATTGCGAAATTTGGATAATAAACTGACAAACTTTATACAAAACAAGTTGTTCCAAAATATTGAGATTTTGGCTAAGAAAGCGAAAATAGATATCGTCGTAAATAAGGGCAGTCAGACAGCGCTATATGTATTTTATAACGCAAAGAATATTGATATAACTGATATAGTAGTGAAACGGATGGATGAAGTTTTGCCGTCAGTAGATTTGAGGGAATTCGAGTAATGGTAGATACAAGATTTTATAACAAGAGAGAATACATTTTATTCGATGAAATATGTACATTGCTTGGAGTTCCGCTTCCAGACAAATGTTTTTCCAAAAGGGAAATTTCAGGCATAGCTCGACTAGATAATGCAACTAGCGCCGATATAACGTTTTTTCACAACGCGAAATACGCGGCAGAGTTGAGCAAAACACAGGCGTTTGCTTGCGTCGTCTCAAAGAAAAATGCGCACTTGGTACCAGAAGGCACAATTCCTCTTATTGTCCCGGAACCGTATTTAGCGCTTGCGGTATTATTGAAAGAATTTTATTCAATCAAAGGCAAACGAGGAGAGGCATATTTATCTCCAAAGGCGAATATTTCTAAACTGGCTGTAGTAGAAGATGGTTGCTATATTTCCGATTATGTGACAATTGCGGATGGAGTAATTGTCAAGAAAGGTACATTTATAGGTGCTAATGTAACTATTTTAGATGGAGTAGAAATCGGAGAAAATTCGCATATAGAGCCAAATGTGACGATTGGTTTTGCAGTTATCGGGAAAAATGCTTACATAAAAACGGGTGCTAGAATTGGTCAGCAGGGCTTTGGTTTTCACATCGGGAAAGCTGGTATTACAGATGTTTTACAAGTAGGCAAAGTGATCATCGGTGACGATGTGCAGATTGGTGCAAATTGTACAATCGATCGCGGTAGTATGGGAGATACGATTATAGGAAGTCATTCTCGAATAGATAATTTGGTGCATGTTGCCCACAATGTCGAAATTGGTGATTATTGTGTGATAGCGGCGCAGACCGGCATAGCTGGAAGTACAAAGATCGGCAACCAGTGCTTTTTGGGTGGACAGGTTGGAATTGCCGGACATTTGGTTATCGGGGATAAGGTTACTATTGCAGCGCAATCTGGAGCTATGCGAGATATTGAATCAGGAGGTAAAGTTGCCGGTTCACCAGCGGTGAACATCTTAAATTGGCACAGGCAAAATGTGACTTTAAAAAAGCTGATCGAACATAATAACCAAACGAAGATGCGCGGGTTTTTCGAAAAACTGAAGTTTATATTTAAGAAATAATCGTATTTGCCTCCGAGCAAAGGATAGCTTACTTTTGCTTGGCATGCCTCGGGAGGGTGGTGTAGCATGACAGCATGGGATTTTGTGTGCATTTTTGTTATGAAGCTGCTTTCGGCAAAACGCTGTATGTTGCGCATATCGATGTTTCTAATTGCTATAGCGGTTGTTGCTGGTCTGTTATTTGACAATCTGAAGAGCGCGTTTGTATACAATATGCCGATCAACTCGGTAATTTTGTTAAGTTTTTTTACTGGAGTGTTTTTCATATATAGGCATATTTTTTTGTATGATAACGAATATGCGAAACTTTTGCGATATGAAACATTAAAAAAAACTGAAATAGAGAGGCTAAAATTATTGTCTCCTATTTCATTTTATATATCGAAACCAAGCAATTTGACTTCGCAATCCAAATTAAATTCTGTTATCGACAGCGTAGAGAGACGGGTTGATGGCGGTTTAGCTTTTTCAAAGTATGTATCAGGAGTACTCATTTTTTTGGGACTTTTCGGAACTTTTTGGGGGTTGTCACAAACCATAGGGAATGTAGCGAATATTATAGATAACCTCGGTATAGATCAAGTTGATGCGACAGAATCTTTTTCAAAGCTGAAAGATAGCTTGAAAATACCGCTTTCTGGTATGGGCATAGCCTTTGGGTGTTCGCTTTTTGGATTGTCAGGCTCCTTAATCTTGGGATTTCTCAACGTACACCAAAGACGCGTTGCCGACGATTTTTTATGTGAAGTTGAAGTCTGGATAACAAAACATACGGTAACTCTCGAAGCATTAGAGACTAACTCTGAATACCATGGGCAAATATTTTCAATGGGATTGCTGGAGAAGACTATAGAGATGATATACGCCTTTCAAAGCCAGTTGAAAGAATTTGAGAGCAATCGGATAACCCTCGTTGGAATGCAAAGGGAGTTTTCAGACAAGATATCGATCTTAACAAATGCGATATCCGAGCAACAAAACTTGTTTAAAACGTTAGGCACTACTCAAATCGAGTTACATAGTATGACGAAGAGAATAAATGACACGATTTGGAGCGAGATGTTAATGAAACTTGATGGTATTAACAAATCACTAGAAGAATTGGTTCAAGGAACTTATGATAATAGGGATTATGTGGTGGAAAACTTGGGCAAGGATATAAGGTTAATTTCCAAGACATTGTCCGCAATGATGAGAGAATAATGGATTCATTTAGAGAAAAGTTAAATTCAATTTTAGAGCATTACGAAGCTGTGCGAGAAAAGATGAACGCTCAAGAGAGCTTTGATCCAAGCGAGTACGCGAAGTTATCCAAAGAGTTCTCGGATTTAGAAGCAGTGACTAATGAGATAACGAAACTTTTTTCGAAAGAGAATGAATTGAAAGAAGCTACTGAGTTAGCTAAATCTGACGATAAAGATATTCAGGATATGGCGGAAGAAGAGGTTTTGACGCTGAAATCTGAGATTGCTGAGATTGAGAATAAGATAAGAATATTACTATTGCCTAAGGATATCGATGATGAAAAAGGAGCAATTTTAGAGATACGAGCGGGGACTGGAGGCGAAGAAGCTGGACTTTTTGCGGCGGACCTCCTCAGGATGTATGAAATGTATGCGCAACTCAATGGTTGGAAATTTGAAGTTTTGGAGTTTTCTGAAAGCGGCATCGGAGCAATAAAAGAAGCCAGTGCATCTATTTCCGGAAAAGGTGTTTTTGCGCGTTTGAAATTCGAATCGGGAGTGCATCGTGTACAACGAGTGCCTGAAACTGAGGCTTCAGGACGTATACATACATCCACTGCTACTGTGGCGGTGTTACCAGAAGCGGAAGACGTCGATATTCATATAGAAGATAAAGATTTGCAAATAGATACATATCGAGCCTCGGGAGCTGGTGGTCAACATGTGAATAAGACCGATAGTGCTGTCAGAATAACGCATATTCCAACAGGAACGGTTGTTGCTGTGCAAGATGAGCGCTCACAGTATAAGAACAAAGCAAAAGCAATGAAAATTTTGAGGGCAAAGATATATGAGAATGAGCGTATGAAGCAAGAATTGGCACGTTCAGCTGATCGAAAAACACAAGTTGGGACTGGTGATCGATCCGAGCGAATTCGCACATATAACTTTCCACAAGGACGCGTTTCGGATCACCGTATAAATTTAACGTTATACAAGATTGACAAAATAATGGATGGTTCGGCGTTAGACGAAATTATAGATAAACTGATTGAATACGATCAAGCTGAAAAATTAAAAGGAACAGAATGAAAAGAAAAAAGATTTTAGTATATGTGGTTCCTTTTATATGTGTCTCAGCTGGAATTTATTATGCTAAGCCTCACATACTTAATCTTTACGATATATTGTGCGACAATGTTATAAACATTGCTGGGTTTAAAGTAAAAAGAATAGATATTCAAGGAGCAAGTCTGCGTGTGGAAAAGATGATACGAAAAAGGATAGGTCTGCAAGAGGGAAGTTCGGTACTAGCAATGCCAAGCTCTGAAATACACCGACGTGTTAGCAGTATCTCATGGGTCAAATCTGTATCAGTGAAAAAAAATTTACCAAACGTAATAAAAATAAATGTAATTGAGGCAATCCCCATAGCAATATACCAACAGGACGGGAAATCTATGTTAATTGACGAAGAAGGAACATTTCTCGAAGAGTTGACGGCAAAGTTTCCTGGGTTACCGCTTGTTGCGGGAAAAAATTCTCATAAAAATGTAGCCACAATTCTTAAAAAACTTTCGGAGTACCAAGATATAAAAGAAAGAGTAGAGTCCTTGGTCTTTGTACGCGAACGTCGGTGGGATATGGTTATCTCAGGAATTAAAGTTAAGCTACCTGAAAAAAATATCGATGAGGCTTTGGGCACGATCGCAAATCTTTTTAGAAGTGGAATAATAAGCAGAAACGGTTTGTCCGTCATAGATTTAAGTATTTCGGGCAATGTCATCATTGGTGGATTAAAGTTGAAACGAAACAACTCGGTTTAGCCACACAAAACCACAGCATTGCACCCTTTCTCATCCTTTTCTATCCTTACTTCTTCTAGTTATTAAATACCTGTTCGCATACACGGCACAGGATCTGAGCCAATTGCATACTGTTGATAATCTAGCTGCAGATATATACGTATACATCACCGGGACAATGTATATTGTGAATATCGTTCCAACGGTCATACCACCGACAATAACTGCACCAAGCGGGATGCGTATTTCACAGCCAGCGCCGCGAGCTAATGCAAGAGGCAGCGAGCCCAGCACCATAGCAAACGTCGTCATCAATACCGGACGCAACCTCATCCGCGCGGCTTCTTGTATCGCCTCCCGATGCGTTTTGCCTTTCTCCACCAGCTTATTTGCGAAGTCCACTATCAAAATCCCGTGTTTCGTAATCAGACCAATCAGCGTCAAAAAACCAATATTTGAGCACATATTTATCGTACTGTCAATGCAAGCCAGAGTAAGTACGCCTCCAACCAATGTCAATGGCACGGTTAGCATTATAATAAGCGGATCCTTCCAGCTTTCGAACTGCGCCGCCATAACAAGGTATATGAAGCTAAGCGCCAGCATAAATATCAGCGCCATTGTGTTCGACTCAGTTAAGAAGCGCTTCGTCTCATCAACAAAGTCTATATACACATCCTCAGGCAACGTTTTGTTCGCCAGCGTCTGTATCACGTCTATCGCATCGCCTAACGATATCGTCGGCGCCAGTATCGGAACCAGCGTGTTCGAACGCATCCTGTTATACCTGTATATCGTCACAGGTCCGGAGCGGGCGTATACGTTTATGAGCTCGGCTATCGGAATAAGGCGCTCTTCGTGCTCGTTATACGCCTTGACGTATATGTCCGTTAACTGATCTGGTGACCTTTTTTCCTCCTCGTTTATTTCGACCATAACATCGTGCATTTTATTGTCGCGTTTAAACTTCGTTGCCACCCGACCTTGTATCAATCCGGATATGGTGCTTGCTATAGATTTCGGATCTATATGTAATAACGCCGCCTTATCGCGATTTATTTCTATAGTAAAGTCCTCAGCTTCGGTTCTATTCATTGAGCGCACTGACTGAGCTATGCCGCTCGCCAATATCTCATTCATTAAGTTTTCTGAAATCTCTCGTAACTCCCTATGCGACTTGTTCCCTCGTACCACAAACGAAACGTACCGAGAACTGTCATCGCCGCCGCCGCGCCCGGAAGTATATCTGACCGCGATACCCGAAACCTCGTCGCTTTCGCGCTCACATTGCTTCATTATCTCTTCGGTCGATCTGCCACTTCTGTCTTTTATTATGGCTACTCCTTCGAATGTCGGGTTTGTGATGACGTATTGTCGCGATTCTATTTCTGGTATCTTGCCCAAAACCTTGTCTATCGCGTCAACGTAACGCTGCGTATACTTTAGTGTCGAAGTTTGAGGCGCATGCCCCTCATAGCTAAACATCCCGACGTCCTGATACGGCTTCTGCTCGCTCGGCATAAATGCGTATACAAAATATCCATACGCCGAAAACAACACTGCTATAAGCAACGACTTTTTGCGATTATCCAAAACTTTCGCCAAAGTTGCTGCATACTTTTCCTCAACTTTTTTTATCGTCTCCGACGCATCTAACTTCGCTATATATTGCTGCAACAACAACATATACTTATTCGACCTGCGCCTGCCCATATTCGCACTTTGCTCAACAAGCGTCCGGGAACACATCATCGGTGACAATGTCAATGCAACAAATCCCGAGAGCAGAACCGCTCCAGCCAAAGTTATCGAAAATTCCTTCAAGTATTTCCCAGTTTCGCCTTGCGCCAACGCGACCGGTGCGTAAACGGCACACAACGTCAAGGTCATTGCGATTACTGCGAAACTAACCTCCTTAGTTCCTTCTATTGCCGCTTTTATCGGAGTAAATCCACGTTCTATATACTTATACACGTTTTCCAATATGACAATAGCATCGTCGACAACAAGACCAATCGCCAAAACCATACTCATCAATGTCATACTATTTATCGTAAAACCGCAAAGATACATAATAAATAGCGACCCGATTAACGAAATTGGAACGGTTATCAACGGAATTAGCGCCGCCCTAAACGACCGCAGGAACACGAAAACAACCAAAACGACAAGCAATATCGCCTCGAATATTGTGTGATAAACCTCATGCAACGAACGCTCTATGAACGTTGTACTGTCATACGCCACGCTAAACTTCATCCCCGATGGTATTTGCTTCAACAATTCTTGATGCTTCGCCTTAATTCCGCGCGCGACCTGAATTGGGTTCGCCGACGTTTGTGAAATAATCGAAAGCGTAACAACCTTTTCTCCATTAAACCTAGCTAAAACGCGTTTGTTACTCTTGTCCATTATTGCTTCACCGACGTCTTTCAGCTTCACAATATTCCCCACTTTATTGACTATCGGGATTTCCTTAAATTCCTCAGGGCTCTGCAAGTCAGCGACAGTCGTCACGACGTATTCCCTATCGTTATTTATAATCTTTCCCGCCGGACTTTCTATGTTCTGCTTGTCCAAAGCATTTACAACATCCAAAACCGTCAAGTTATAGAAAGCCATCTTCTGCGGGTCAAGTCGCACCGACATTTGGTAATCGCCAGCACCATAAACGTCCACCCTGGCGACACCAGGAACTGCTTCCAATGCGTGACTTATCTCATTCTGTGCAAACGCGTATAGCTCACTTTCGGATAACTTTTTGCTTATAAGCGCCAGCGACACAATCGATTTCTCGTTAGTTCCCGCCTTGGTCAAAATCGGCTCCTGTGCCGCATCCGGAAACCTGTCGCGCCATTTGCTTAACCTGTCACGTATATCATTTGTCGCGGAATCCAAATCCCGCCCTTCCGCGATCTCTATCGAAACTTCGCTTGTCTCGCTATCGCTTTTCGACGTAATCGTCTCAATTCCCTCGATACCAGCGACTGCTTCCTCTATAACGCGCGTTATCTGGCTTTCTATGATTTCAGGTCCAGCGCCATGGTACGTCATCTTTATCGTGACGTAATTGCGCTCCATCTTCGGGTATTGCCGAACCTGCAACCTGTCTCCGGTCACCATCCCGAGCAAAACGACGACTAGCGTCAAAACCCAGGCAAAAACCGGGCGATGTACGCAAACTTCTGATAGCTTCATTATTCGCCCTCTCCTTCTTCACCCGCCTCCGGCGCATCCACATCGTTATCTGCGCTTTTCTCCTCGGCTTCTTTCGGTTTTTCTTCATTTGCCGCTTCTTCATCTTTCGGTTTCGACTTGAAAATTTCTTTCACCTTTCCCCACAAAGATTTAGATTTTTCATTTTCACCTGCTTCACTACTTTCCTTCTTGCTATCATTCAGCTTCAACCCTTTTCCTGATTCCTCAAATTCCTCTTTATTGAGTATTTTCGTCTTCGTTCCATCCGACAATTTTAGCTGACCTGTCGTTACCACTATTTCTCCTGCCTGTAATCCAGCTATTACCTCAACACCACTGATATCCTTCGCACCAGACAGCACGCGCTTTCTATATGCCCTACCCTTCTCATCTATAATCCAGACGTACTCTATCGAGCCTTCGCGTAGCAGCGCATCTTCATCAATCAGGACAACGTCACCCTTTTCGCCAGTGACGAGCTTCACATTCGCAAACATCCCGTGCTTCAGCTTTCCGCTTTTATTAGGAATAACCGCCCTGACCAAAATGCTGTGATTTCTTGTATCAACTTCAGAATCTATGGCATCTACCGTGCCAGAAAACACCTTCCCCGGGTATGCATCTACGGTTATTTCAACATTCTGTCCGACCGCTATATCATCGACATACTTCGCCGGCACGGTAAACTCAACGCGCACAGACGTGTTGTCAACGATACATACAAGTTCTGTTTGTTGCTGTACGATGTTTCCCGGCGTCGCCGAACCACGCATAATCCCAATTACTCCGTCAAATGGCGCTCTGATTACGGTGCGTGCCAACTGAGCGTTCGCACTATCAAGTTGCGCTCTCGCTACCTGCATCTGAGCAAATGCCTCATCAGAGGCTTTCTTTGAGCCAACATTTTTTCTATACAAATTATCCACACGATCGTACTCAGATTTTTTCAGCATATATTCAGCTTCATACTTAGCTTGTTCAGCCTTATAAAGTTCGTCTTCAAATCTTATAAGAGTATCGCCCTTATGAACTTTAGCGCCTTCAACGAACGCAATTTCAGCGATTTTTCCGGCGATTTCAGACTTTATTACAACTTCGGCATTTGCCTTCAAAACACCGATAGACTTGACCTCCCGAAGTGTCGTACCTAGTATAGCCCTTTTTGCTTCAACCCCAGTGACCCGCGACATTCCTCGCTCAAATTCGGAATCAGCGGACTGTAAAACTATGCGACAAGCACCGCGAACCGCCGGTTTCATGGAACTGTATAAAACAAAGCAAGCAAACGATGTCGCGAGCAAAACTATAATCTGCGTTTTAAACACGCTCTGATTTTGCTGCAAAAATGCTTTTTTATCTTTCTCCAAAACAAAAGATTTCCAAAACAGAAAACACGATTTCAATATTTCTTTTATCTTTAAAAACATCAAACTTAGCTTATTAACAATCTCCTCTACCCATTCTAGCACAACATGGATCATTTGTAATACCAAGGCTAATCGTACTCCAGCAGTGTGAATTGGGTAATATTTTGTAACACGCCTAAAAAGGTACGGAATGGTAGCATAAGCCCATGCGATACTATTCGGCACGGTATGTTTTCGGGTTATAAGAACGCTTGGTCTGATGAGCAGGCATACACAGAGGTCTACAGGAATTCGATACAAAATCCGAATGAGTTTTGGCAATCTCATGCTAGAGGTATATCTTGGAAAATCGAACCAAGTATTGTTTTTGACGCTGTTACGGGGAAGTGGTTCTCAGGAGGCATTTCAAACGTTTGCTATAACTGTGTTGATAGGCATGCCATTGCGACGCCTGAAAAACCAGCCATTATTTGGTACGGCGATGAGGAGGATGAGCGCCGTGAAATCTCGTGCGCCGAGCTTCTTCGGATGGTTATACGGATAGCTTCGATTTTAAAAAGTCGAGGTATAAAGAAAAACGACGTCGTTGGAATTTATATGCCGATGATACCCGAAGCAGTCGCGGCAATGTTGGCGTGCGCCAGGATTGGGGCTATTCACCTCGTTATTTTTGCTGGATTTTCACCGGAAGCGCTGAAATACCGATTAACAAAGTCCAATGCTAAGGTATTACTGACGGTTACTTCATTTAGACGCGGCGGAAAAGAGATAGAATTGGTGAACCGCATATCGGATGCAATCGATATAGATATCATAAATCTTGATAGTATAACTTATCCTGATAATATAAATGCAGATATAGAGTGGCAAAATTCGGATGACGATTTATTTATTTTGTATACATCTGGCTCGTCAGGAAATCCAAAAGGTGTGTTGCATTCTGCGCTGCCATATATGCTTTATGTTGCGGCGACGTTTAAGGTGATATTCGGCATAAAACGCGACGACGTTTACTTTTGCACCTCCGACGTTGGCTGGATTACCGGGCACAGTTACATAACGTATGCGCCGCTTTTTTATGGATTGACGACAGTCATATTTAGTGGAAGTCCGACGTATCCAAGTGCTGAGCGGTATTGGCAAATTATCGAGAATGAAAAAGTGAACATCTTTTACACTGCGCCAACCGCCATCCGGTCACTCCAGATGTTCAACAAAAAGTTAGTCAAAAAACATGACCTTTCGTCACTGCGAGTTTTGGGTAGCGTCGGGGAACCAATTAACAAGTCCGCCTGGAAATGGTACTTCGAGACAGTGGGCAACAGAAGGTGTCCGATAATGGACACGTGGTGGCAAACCGAAACCGGTGGCATAATCCTGGCACCGTTGCGAAATTTGGAGCAAAAACCTGGGGTCGCCGGGAAGCCATTTTTCGGCGTAGAGACCGAAATAATCGACGGCGAATTAGTGCTAAAAGGGCATTTTCCAGGAATGTGCAAATCGATCATAGGCGCTGAAAATGCAACGCAGGACGGGATATTCAGAACCGGGGACGGTGCGGCGTACGACGGCGCGGACATCAAAATCAGCGGGCGGATGGACGACGTCATCAATGTATCCGGGCACAGGCTGGGCACGGCGGAGTTCGAATGCGCAATAAGCAAGGTCGCGGGGGTCAGGGAGGTGGCTGTCGTCGCCGTCCCAGACGAGCTGAAGGGGCAGACCGCTTTTGCGTACATCGTCCCGAACGCCACTGATATTGCGCCGGAAATGCTCGTCAAAAAGGTCATACAGTCGACCAGAACGACTATAGGTTCTATTGCAAAGCCGGATTATATAGCTATCGTTCCGGATTTACCCAAAACGCGGTCTGGCAAAATAGTGCGGAAGTTGCTCAAGAATATTGCGATGGGGAGCGACGCGCTTGTCGATATAAGCTCAGTCGCAAATCCTCAAATCATCGAAACAATCAAAATAATTACGCAAAATTCAATATTTGTTCCGAATATGTGTAAATTATAATAAAAGGTTTGCTTGTAATTTGCAAATATAGGTTTCTCGTTCAACATAGTTTTTCGACGTTGTCAGTCTTGTAAAATGCTTATGCCGATTAAAAATTTGTATGGTAGGATGAGAATGTGGATTGGGCTCGTGCATTCAAGATTGGCAAGGTGGCAAATGAAAAATTATTTGACTATAACTGAAGCGAGAAAGGGTTTAAAGAGCAAAGAATTTTCCGCATACGAGTTGATGGAGCACTACCTGAAGCGGATCGAGGATTACTCCAAGCTGAACGCCTTCGTGACACTGGATGCTGAAAAGACTTTGTCTTCAGCAAAGCAAGCGGATGAGCGAATTGCGAATGGCGAAGATTTGCCGCTCCTGGGCGTTCCGCTTGCCATAAAAGATTTGTTTTGCACGAAGGGCATACGGACGACGGCGTGTTCGAAGATACTCTCCGAGTTCGTTCCCGCATACGAATCAACAGTCTCTCAGAACCTTTTGGATAACGGCGCGGTGTTTATCGGCAAAACCAATATGGACGAATTTGCTATGGGCTCAGCGAATTTAACGAGCTGCTTCGGCGCTTGCTTTTTGCCGTATCGAAAAAAATCGAAGCCGGATATGGAGCTCGTTCCGGGCGGCTCTTCTGGTGGCTCAGCGACTGCTGTTGCATCTGATTTGTGCGTCGCTGCAACTGGTTCTGACACCGGCGGTTCGATACGTCAGCCTGCTGCATTCTCCGGACTGGTTGGAATAAAGCCGACATACGGTCTGTGTTCTCGCTGGGGAATGGTAGCTTTTGCATCATCGCTAGACCAAGCAGGACCTCTGGCGAAGACGGTAAAGGATGCAGCAATTATGCTGAAGGCTATGGCTGGATACGACCCTAAGGATTCCACTTCTGAGGATGTCGAAATTCCAGACTATACGATCTTCCTCGGGCAATCGATAAAGGGGATGAAAATCGGCATAGCTAAAGAATATCTCGGAGGATTAAATGAGGAGAACTTGGCACTTCTAGAAAAGGCAAAGTCCTGGCTTTTGGATGCTGGGTGCGAGTTTGTCGATATTTCGCTAAAAACGACCTCATACGCTTTGCCGGCGTATTACATCATTGCTCCGGCGGAGGCGTCATCGAATTTGGCAAGGTATGACGGTGTTAGGTACGCGAAGCGCGCTGAGCACTTCAGCAACATTGATGAGTTATATATAAATTCTCGTTCGGAAGGTTTCGGTGAGGAAGTGAAGCGCCGAATACTGACCGGAACATACGTACTTTCTGCGGGCTATTATGATGCATACTATATCCGCGCGCTGAAAATACAGAAGATGATAAAGGAAGACTTCCGCGATAATGCTTTCTCGAAGGTTGACTTGATACTGTGTCCGACGACGCCGAATACCGCCTTTGGAATTGAGGAGTCTGAGCATATGAGCACGGTTGATATGTATTTGAATGACGTATACACGGTCAACGCAAACATAGCCGGGCTGCCTGCGATTTCGGTTCCTGCCGGATTGTCGAAGGACGGTTTGCCGATGGGCGTTCAGCTGATTGGCAACCGCTTTTCCGAAGGCGAGCTGTTCAAGGTCTCGCACGTCATTGAGAAGTCGGCGAATTTTGATGAACTGAGAAAAGAAATAATAACGATATGAGGAGTGCAGATATGGAGAATTTAGTAAAAGGATGGGAAGTCATCATCGGTCTTGAGGTGCACGCGCAGATTGCGACGAAGTCAAAGCTGTTCAGCGCCGGTCCGACGACATATGGGGCTGATCCGAATACGCAGGTTTGCTTTTATGATGCCGCGATGCCGGGTATGCTGCCGGTGTTGAACGAGAACGCGATTGACCAGGCGGTGAAGTCTGGCTTCGGCATCAGAGGCACAGTTAACAAAATTTCCCGTTTCGATAGGAAGAATTATTTTTACCCCGATTTGCCGTCTGGGTATCAGATATCGCAGCTGTACCACCCGATAGTTACTGATGGGCATATTGACATTGAATTGCAGGACGGTACGACGAAGCGCATCAACATTGAGCGCATCCATATCGAGCAGGATGCCGGAAAGAGCATACATGACCTGTCGCCGGAGTTTTCGTATATTGACTTGAACCGCTCCGGCGTACCGCTTATGGAAATCGTTTCGAAGCCCGATATGCGTTCGCCGTATGAGGCAATGCAATACGTAAAGAAGCTCCGCAATATACTGCGGTATGTCGGCTCTAGCGACTGCAACATGGAAAAAGGCAATTTGCGTGTTGATGCGAATATTTCGATACACAAGCCTGGAGAGCCGTTTGGAAATCGCGCTGAGATAAAGAACATCAACTCGATACGCTTTTTAGGACAGGCACTGGAATATGAAATAGAGCGTCAGATAATGGCGAAGGAGATGGGCGAGGAGATTGTCCAGGAGACAAGGCTTTTTGACTCAAACACTGGAGAAACTAGATCGATGCGTACGAAAGAGGATGCGGCAGATTATCGCTATTTTCCAGATCCGGATTTGAAGCCGGTGATTTTGACGGACGAGCGGATAGAGCGCCTGAAGGCTGAGATGCCGGAGTTGCCGGATGAGAAGAAGCAGCGCTTTATGAGCGATTATGGGCTGACATCGAATGACGCGGATGTCCTGATTGAGGACAAGGAAATCGCGGATTGTTTTGAGCGGGCGGTCAGTGCGTCGAAGTTCAAGCCGTCGGAGACTGCGAAGCTCATAGCGAATTGGATGATAAGCGAGCTTTTCGCGATACTGAACAAGGAGAACAAGACGATTGAAACGGTCGGTTTCCCGGTGGAATACCTGGCTGAGTTGGTCGATCTGATAGTTGACAAGACGATTTCCGGCAAGATTGCGAAGACGGTTTTCGCTGAGATGGTTGCTTCTGGTCACAAGCCGGCGGATATAGTCAAAGAGCTGGGGTTGGTACAAATCCAAGATGAAGGCGTTATCACAAAGACTATAGAGCAAGTTTTGTCAAACAATCCGACTCAGGTGGAACAATATAAATCAGGGAAAACGCAGCTTTTTGGGTTCTTCGTCGGGCAAACGATGAAAGCCCTCCAGGGCAAGGGCAATCCTGAGATGATAAACAAACTATTACGGAAGCTGTTATAACGCTTTCAAAAGAAAGCCTACTGAAGCAAACTTTATAATCTCTCCGAAGGAGGGATTGTTTTTTTATTCTAAAATTCGCGTTCAAGCGCCACCTTATGTCGTAATTTTAGATTTTTCCGTTCGCTTTATAAAGCTGATGGCTTAAGAAAAGGAAACAAAAAAAATATTTTTGTATTTTTAATACAGAAATGCTTTTCTTTCTTTTTAATTTGAGATAAAATCCCTTGTAGAAAACGAGGCTGAAGTTAAGAAGGAGTGAGTAGCCATGTTATTGTCATTAAGTTTAGCGACGTTAGTTGCGCCGCAGCAGGATTTGAACCATTTAAGGGCGCCGACGTATGTAGTCAACGAGGATGCGCAGTCAGTGCAAAAGAAGATAAAATCCCTTGAAAATCGGTACAAGAATGCGGAAGAAAACCTGCAAAACTATAAAAATCTTACAAAAATAATGAATGAGGCGTCTGAAAAAAAAATGCAAGATATACAGAAAAATCTTGACCTAAAGACACGTGAAAATGATGAATTGAAGGAGAAGTTAAATAAAAGGAACGAAGAATACCGTAAACTTGAGCTAAACTATAAGAACGAGCAGGAAAAGTTGGAGGAGTCGAAAAAGTATAAAAAGCTGGTGCAGGCTAGAGAAGATGAGCAGCATAGAAAGCAAATGTTGGATCTTCAAAAAAAAGAGCAAGCAAATGCCGAGTTGCTGAAAGAGTTGGAAGAATGCAAGAGGCAGTTAGATTATCAGAAACGGCAGAACTACAAGCTGGCAGTTGAGTGTAATAATAAACAAAGAACAGTCATAAATATTAGGAAACAGTTGAGGTGGGCGCTAGCAGGTAAAGATGTAGACGAAGAAGCGGCAAAAGATGGGGTGATAATGGCGCATCCGGAGCTGCGAAAAATTACAGTTGCGAATAAATCCGATAACACACAAGCAATGACAAAAGTTAAGGCTACGCGTCAAAATGCTAACGTTGCTGTACAGCCGAGCTTAGGCTCCACAATAAAAACCAAGTGGCAGCGTATAAAACAAGGCTTTTTCAGTTTCTTATCGAATGTTGGGATAGCCGTTATGAATCATTTTTACACAAGATAATTAGATGGAGGTGAAAAAATTACCTACTTGTGCATAAGTAGGTAATTTTATTTTGCGTATAAAAAAAGAGGCAGACACGCATTTCCCAGGCGAACAAATCGTTAATACGAGGATTAGTGTGTCAAAATGCACCGAGTTTCTTGTAAACAGCTGATATATAATAAAGCGCGTAAAAACTAACGAATGTAAATAAATAAAACTTATCAGGACAATGCGGCTTTAAGCCCATCAGTACCAATTCCTGAAAAATTAGTCAAAAGGTGCTTGCGCATAACGAATTTTATGTGATAACATCTAGCTATGGTTTTCCTTGATAGCTCAGTCGGTAGAGCAAGTGGCTGTTAACCACTGGGTCGGCGGTTCGAGTCCGTCTCAAGGAGCCATTTTTTGTGTGCATTTTTTTCGGAGACATCATTATGACTAATGAGACTGATAAATCGAAGATGGGCTTTTGGTCGCTCCTCGCGATTGTTATTGGGGCACAACTGGGTGCCAGTATATTCCTTCTTCCTTCCGAGTTGGCACAATACAGAACTCTTGGACTTTGCGGATGGATGGTTGGAGGAATTGGAGCAATTCTTTTGACTATCGTTTTCTCGTATCTATGCACACAAACAGGGAAAGCCGGAGGACCGCACATATATGCCCGTATGTTCTTCGGAGACAAGGTTGGCTTTTTCATAACCTGGATATTTTGGTGCGGTGCTTGGGCATGTAACCCCATATTGATAGCGACAGCCGTGAATTATCTTATGTCGTTTGTTGGAGATATGTCTCTGACGCAGAAGTTGATATGCGAAATTGCAATGGTTTTTTCGCTAACTTATGTCAATTTGCGAGGTGTAAAAACTACAGGAATATTTGAGATAACCCTGACAGCCTTTAAGGTATTGCCGCTAATAATCATACCAATCTTGGCATTTCAGCATATAAATATGGACAATTTTAAAGAAATAACTCCAGTGAATATGACGCCGAGTGATACGATAATACAGGCGGCGATACTTTCTTTCTGGGGATTTGTCGGTTTGGAGGGCGGAACGACCCCTGCTGGCGATGTAAAAAATCCGAAAAGGACGATACCACTCGCAATCATCCTAGGAACAGCATTGGTTGCGATTATAAGTCTGGTGAACACTTTTTCTGTATTTGGCATAATATCTCCGGCGGAGTTGGAGAACGTAGGAGCTCCATTTGCACAAATAATGGTGCGCTTGTTTGGTGGCTCGTCCGAGAAAGTTATAGGACTGGTGACATTTGTAATGTGTTACGGCTCGCTTAATGCTTGGGTATTCTTCAGCGGTCAGATAGCAAAAACCGCGGCTGAGGAGAATATATTTCCGAAGTTTTTTGCGAAGAAGAACAAATATCATGCTCCGAGCAATGCCCTCTTAACGGCATTTTTGGGGACGGTCGTTATATTGTTTTTACAAAAGTCGTCTCTTTTTGAGGACAAAATTGGGAAATTCTTGGATATGAGCGTTCTTATATATGTCGTATTGTACACGGTTGCCGTGCTGTGTTTCTTTAAATACATGGTACAGCAGAAAGTGAAGTCGACAATAAAGTGGATCGTTACGTCTATAGCGATGTGCTTCTGTTTATTCATAATGTATAACTCAGAGCTGGTGAATTTCTCCGCAGTCATTGCGATAATGCTTCTAGGAGTTCCGGTATATTTGACTATGAACAAGCATAAAACCGATACAAAATAGATGCTGACGTATTGTATGCTCATGTGGATTCTTGCCGGATTCTGAAGATTGGCATACAATACAGGGTGTGGAGTTTCCGCGGGTGTAGTTCAATGGTAGAACACAAGCTTCCCAAGCTTGTAGCGTGGGTTCGATTCCCATCACCCGCTCCAGTATTTTTTGATATATGAAATCTTGTAAATTTCAGGTGCCGAGCTCTGTGTTGTCGGAGCTGGATAAGTTTTTCACTGAGCATGAAATAAATAACGTATCTGTTTTTGAGAATAAAGAGCTGGGGTTTTCCGATCAGTTGGATGAGAACGGCTTTCCGATAGCCAACTTCTTTGATGTTGATATTTATACCGAAGGTACAGATTTGTTGCCGCCCCTATTACAAGAACGTTTTGGGAACAATATAAGGTCATTGGAGATCGATGAGATTAGTGCAAACGATTGGGTTGATAGTTATTTAAAGGGGCTAAAACCAATAATTTGTGACAAATTTTACTTTTATAACGAGCTGCTTCAAGCTCCTCCTAAGAATAATGAACTTATTCCAGTTAAAATAAATTCCGCCTTAGCTTTTGGTAGCGGACATCACCAAACAACTCAGGCATGTTTGATGAATATGCGGTTTTTGATAGAACGAATGGGATTTGCCTCCCAGCATATCCTTGATATGGGATGCGGTACTGGAATTCTCGGAATTTGTGCTAAGAAAGTCTGGACGGATGCGGAGCTTTTAGGTATTGATATAGATCCAGAAGCTGTAAAAATTACTCGGGCTAATTATAAATCAAATAATATCGATGCCGAGGCTATCGTGGCAGAAAATCTTACGAATGTTAAGAGTAAATTTGATTTAGTCTTTTGCAATATCTTAAAACAACCGTTGATTACATTGTGCCCGGATTTTTCAAATGCTATGAATGTTGGCGCATACATCATCACTTCTGGATATATAGTTTCGCAAGAAACAGAGATAATTGATTGCTATGTTGCAAATGGATTTGAAGTAACAAATCGAATACAAATGGACGAATGGGTATCTATTATATTTAAAAAGCGATAGCACATATAATCCTTTCGTAAAAGCCCTCCCCTATTTCCGCATAAAACATTCTAGGCGTCGCTCACAAAAAAATCACCTAGTTATTTTCCTTTAAGAAAAAGTAGCCCGGTAAGCAAAATGGTTATAGGCAACGCTAACATTGCCATTGGCAGAGGAAGTGTCCCATTTGTGCCATATGCAATTACAACGTTATTTATAAAATGCAACGGGAACGCCAAAGCGAGCAAAAGTGCTAATTTTTTCGTATACGAACTACCATCTCTTATATTCTTTTCTATGCAAAACGCCGTCGCTAGCGCAGCAAATGCGAACATCTGTAGTATCGCAGCAATCCTCGAAAACCAGTGCATCTGATAAGATATACTCGACAATCCAACATTTTCTAACATTCCTACATATTTTTTAATGCTCCAAAATGAAACGTTTTTCGGATTTGTCACCATCCTGTTGATTTTTTTATACGATAATTTTGTTGGCAACTTGCATTCCGCTTTTATTGCACTATTTCCATCTTTTGTTATCAATTTACAATTTGCAATTCGCCAATTACCATCAGCGATAGTTGCATTCTTCGCTATCATTGATGTTTTTAAATCTCCACATCCATCAAACTCGTATACCCTCACGTTGAATAACGCTGTGCCTGTTGGATCAAATCCACGAGCAAATACTATATATGAATTTTTTTCGAAAGTATCTCTAAACCATATTCCTTTGTTTGTTACTGTCAAATTTTCATTAAGTTGCGAATTATATTTTATATTTATATTAGTTGTCTTAAGGTATCTATATGAGTAAACGGACATTGTGTCAAAAATTGTAATGTATGTAATACTTAAAAATGCGATTGCAATAAATATAAACCCTAATAGCTTATACGTTGAAATACCCGTTCCTTTTATGATCGTCAATTCTAGTTTATTGTGCATAGTTAAATAAAAAATAATCGATGCCATCAAAGTGATAAATGGAAAAAACTGTGTCATATTTAATAATGCTCGACACACCGTTATTTTTAATACTAAAGATATCGAGGGGTTATATCCTCCAGAGTAATATTGTCTGACAACATCCATCATATCCAGTATGGCTATAATTATATAAAAACAAAAAAACACTATTATAAAAGCTCTCAAAAAGTTCTTTGTAATATATTTTATTAAAACGGATTTCATTTCTAATTCCTCTTTTTCAAAAAAAATAAAAGTTGAGATATTATTAAAGCACAAACTATCATATAATTGTATACGACAGCTTTATTGCCATTTATTAAAATTAACATACTGATATGACATATTATCCCGCAAATAAAAGTAAAAATAGCTTCTCTACGACCTCTACCTCGATTTCGCGCTCCAAACAAAAATATTCCAATGATAATAGCGTCCATTATTGAAACAAACGGAGTTAATAATCGCGAGTGATATTCAATTAAGCAATTCGTTTGGTGTTGCTCATCCGGGCTCCTTTTAATTTCCTGCATTAGTTCATCTTGAGTTTTGTATTTTACTTTAGATGATTTTTCATAGAACCCACTAACGAAATGTGTAACTTCATACGTCAAGCTGTCAAACGTTAGCGTTGCAACAACATCATTTTGTTTGTCTAGTTCTTGTCTACATCCATTTTTTAAATTTATGTAGGTCTTACTGTTTTCCGTCACTACGCTTCCTTCTCGTGCGGTTATTATGTTTGTATTAGACTTTTGATTTTTAGGAACATATGATATAAAAATATTTCTTAAAACGTTTGCTTTTCGTGCTCCAATATATATTACAGAATTTCCAATATTATTGAAGGTTTTGATTTTTAAAAAATTCGTCATCACATTCGTTTGAACTTGTTCTTTTAGGCTTTCAAACGTCTTATACGCGTATGGCGCTCCGGTTATATTTAGAAACAACACCGTCACTGATACGCAGCAACCCAGAAATAAAAGTGGAGACAATAGCGATAACGGACTTTTCCCGGAGGTTAAA
>CACXNL010000010.1 GCA_902769055.1 uncultured Pseudomonadota bacterium
TGTTCTCCACGACGACGATGGCGTGGTTGACGGCGATTTTAAGGATTTGGGCAAGTAGGAGAACTGCTGGGGAAGTACGATGTGGGTTGTCGTATTTCGTTCCATTGGGTAGGTTTTTCGTTAGTCGAAATTATGTAACCCGCGGTTTGAGTTGTCGACATCGGAAGAAGTATTCAAGAATGGGCAAATGGAAATATGGCGAATTTTCTGATTTCTTGATTGTAGCTATATACGATTACAAAAAAGCAAGATAAAAACCAAATAACATTTTGTATAAGTTGTACTTCTAATACCCATCGTTGAAATGAGCTATCGGGGTTGATAAAATGATGCTTTGAGGTTGCGGTGTTTAAGGGGTAGCGTGATCGATTTAGAAACTGGATTGAATTTGTACAGCAAGATGCTACAGGCGCGGCTGTTTGAGGAAAAGGCGGCTGAGTTGTATACACTCGGGCATATTTCCGGTTTTTGCCATCTGTACATTGGTCAAGAGGCTGTGGTCGTCGGCATTGCACACAATATGCAGGCTCAGGACAGCTGTATAACCAGCTATCGCGACCACGCGCATATGCTGACTTTGGGGGTATCGCCAGATGCTGTTATGGCGGAGCTCTGCGGGAAGGCGACCGGATGCTGTAAGGGCAAGGGTGGCTCAATGCACATCTATAGTCGTGAGCATAATTTTTTTGGCGGAAACGGTATTGTCGGGGCGCAGGTGCCGCTTGGGACTGGACTTGCTTTTGCGCATAAATACAAAAAGGACGGCGGTATTTCGGTTACTTTTTTCGGTGACGGCGCGGCAAATCAAGGGCAAGTGTATGAGGCATTCAATATGGCATCGCTCTGGAAATTACCTGTTTTGTACGTCCTGGAGAACAACCATTACGCAATGGGAACGGCTGCGAAACGTGCGGTTTCAGGGCAAAGTTTGAAGACGCGAGGCGATGCTTTCGGTATACCGACAGTGTCGGTCGATGGTATGGATATTCTTGATGTTTTGGAAAAGTCGAAAGATGCTATAGATAAAGTGCGAGCGACGTCTACTCCTGTAATCTTGCACATCGATACTTACCGCTATCGTGGGCACTCGATGTCCGACCCGGCAACATATCGAACGCGTGAGGAAGTCGAAAATGTGAAGAAGACGCGCGACCCAATAATAAAATTCAAAAATTACCTGATGAATGAATTTAAAGTAGATGCGGCGCGACTTGATGAGATTGAGGAAGAAGTTGCGGGTGTGATAGAAAATTCGGCGAAAAATGCGATAAGTGCGCCATACCCCGATGCTTCTGAGTTAGAAACGGATGTGATTTTATGAGCAAAATACCAGTGCGGACAGCCATAAGAGACGCTATGGCAGAGGAAATGCGGCGCGACCCAAACGTTTTTTTGATAGGCGAAGAGGTGGCGTATTACAATGGCGCATACAAGGTCAGCCAGGGCTTGCTAGCCGAATTTGGAGAGGGGCGCGTTCTCGACACACCGATAACCGAGGCTGGATTTGCAGGCATTGGCGTTGGTGCGGCAATGATGGGATTGCGCCCGATAGTCGAGTTTATGACCTTCAACTTCGCTATGCAGGCAATCGACCACATCATAAATTCGGCAGCCAAAACGCTGTATATGTCGGGAGGACAGATCAATTGCCCGATAGTCTTCAGGGGACCAAACAGCGTGCCACGTAAGGTTGCTGCCCAGCATTCGCAATGTTTCGCAAGCTGGTATGCGCATTGCCCGGGGCTGAAGGTTGTTGCGCCATACACGGCTTATGAGGCTAAGGCTCTGTTGAAATCGGCGATTAGGGACGATAACCCGGTCATTTTCCTGGAACATGAGATGCTGTACGGCAAGAGTTTCGATATACCTGATGGTGAAATTGAGCCGATGCCACTGAATAAGGCTGTCGTTGTTCGCGAAGGAACGGATGTAACCATTACTGCTTTTTCGATATCGGTCGAGTATGCGCTGGAGGCGGCAAGTATATTGCAAGATAAATACGGGATTTCAGCGGAAGTAATAAATCTGATTAGCCTGCGTCCGCTGGATGTTGATACCATTATCTGTTCAGTAAAAAAGACTAATAGGATTATAAACGTTGAAGAGGGCTGGATTTCTTGCGGTATTGGTGCGGAAATTAGTGCAATAGTCGTTGAAAATGCCTTCGATTACCTCGACCACGAGCCTATACGTATAGCCACTGCCGATGTTCCGGAACCGTACTCTAGCGTACTAGAGAACCTGGCTTTACCCACTGCCAGTAAGGTTGTAGCGGTTGCAAGAGAAATTTGCGGATGAACCTATTTGGTCTTTGCTTTTGCAAGTGTTCGTTGCGATTGTTTCAAATTGTTCAAAAGGAACTATAACATCTGTAATTCAAGGCAAGATACTGAAAGTTTCGATAATTTATACCGACGGATGGAGCGCTGGGCTGATTTTGAATGGCTACGCTCACCGTCGCGTTTAATGTAGTTAGAGCGGATTTGCTCGAGGGAAAAGTTATGTTAATGTGAGTATTCTGGGAGTTTTGCAAAAAGAAGGGTAGCAAGATTTAACGGATTGCCTTGCATCTGGAGGAATGTGAGTTTAGGTCTAACTACGGAGATGAAGGTCTGTTGGCAATTTTGAGTGAGATTTGTGGGTAGTCTTTGGACGATACTAGTCAAGAGCCTTAAAATTTTAATGTTTGCAAGTGCAGGGGAAGCTCGGCAATAAATTTTTCTGCTGAGCTTCCTAAATGGGTTATTTTTTTGCTTTTTCTTTTGCTCTTTTCTCAACTTTTAAGTCATCTAAAACCTCTTTCGCTGACATTACACTTTCGTCTGCTTCGAGCTTTTTAATTCGTTCGTCGTTCTCTTTCGCTTGCTTCTCGAAGTCGGCATACCCGGCAGTCAGTTCTTTCAATTTTGCTTCAGCCTCATCGTATGCCTTCTTAGCCTTATCTATAGCAGGTTGTCGAGCTGTATTCGTTATTGTTTGAGCACGTCTACCAGAACCAGTTGTGATAGTTTGTGGCATTGCCTCGGCTTTCTTAATTTCGTCTGATAGTGTGGTTTTTAACTCATTTTCGATTTTGGTAACCTCATCTATATTTTTCGACTTTTCGATTTTTATTTTTTTGTTTAGTTCTTTGTTTATCTGCTTTAATTTTTCCAACTCTTCAACTTGTGCGCGAGTTTCTTTTGAAATCTTCATAGCCTTCAATTCCGTAGCAGTGATTTTTGATGGATCGATAACTGAAAGTCTGTCAAAGTTATCTTTTATTTTATTTAACTTTGTAATAATTCTTCTGTCATATCCCTTGTCAATAGCTATTGCCGAACGAACATCCTCATCTTCTTCAAATTCTTTTAGTTTTTGTTCGTTATCCTTTAATTTTTGCTCGAAATCGGCATATCCGGCAGTCAGTTCTTTCAATTTTGCTTCAGCTTCATCGTATGCCTTCTTAGCTTTATCTATAGCTGGTTGTCGAGCTGTATTCGTTATTGTTTGAGCACGTCTGCCAGAACCAGTTGTGATAGTTTGTGGCATTGCTTCGGCTTTCTTAATTTCGTCTGACAGTGTAGTTTTTAATTCATTTTCAATTTTGGTAATTTCATCTATATTTTTCGATTTTTCTGCATCAATTTTCTTTTTTAGTTCGTTGTTCTCATTTGTTAATTTTTTTATCTCAAGCAATTTAATTTTATTTTCTGGAAGAATCATTTCTTCGCGATCATCTGAAATGGGCTTTATCTCTTTTTCGAGCGCTTCTATTTGTTGCGCAATTTCAAATCGTTTCTCAAATACCTTTTTCAAAGTATCCGAGTCTATTACAACTTTTCCTTTAGCATATTTAACAGGAATACCAACACGTGGTCTTTCGAATATTTCATCTCCCTTATCGAAACGTTCTAGACCACGCATTTTTAAAAATTCTGAAAATGTTGTTAACTCACAAAGTTTGATTTTTTCCAAATCCTTCTTAGTGGATTCATCGAATTGTGTTAGATTTCCCAGAACTTCAATTACAGTTGCTTTAAATGCTTTATCATCAGATGCCTTACTGTTAAGAAGTTCTTTATTAACTAACTTTTGAGAAAGTTCTGTTGACCTTCCTCCAAGGATTTGTTCCATCGTATCCTTAGTCACCAAGATTGAACCACTCCAGCCATCTCCCGAAGCGTGCGGAACCTCATGCCAATATCCCGGTTCCAAACATGAAACGAAAGCATTTGGATTTTTGAAAAAATCTGCTGATTTAACTTCGTTTAATTTTAAAATGCCAGGAGTAGTGGTTACCTTTTGCTTTTCGCTCGAATTTTCTTTTGATTTGCCTATATTATTCTCGGTTGCATCTGCTTTTGCAGAAGGCGTATTTTGCGATTGCGTTGGAGCAACTGAAGTCGTTTCAGAGCTAGTCTTAATTTCTGTTGCCATTCCTTCAGATTTTGGTTTTTCGAAATCTAGATGCTCTGGAGCAGAGCTTTTAGCGTCAGCATTTTTAGATTCAGTAGGGATAGGCTTTTCGGTAACCGGATTTTCAGAGACCGAATGTTCTAAGACAGCATTTTTAGGCGTTGGACTTTCTGAAGCTGTGCCAGATAATACTGGATTTATAGATGTCAACGCAAAAACTGAAACGAATAACTTACGCATTTTAAAAACCTCTGCATGCCATAATTCACAACTTAAGGCTATGTTAAAAACGTTAATGATTCGTTAACATAAAAGGAAAATTTTTTCATTCAATGTTCTCTATTACAGGAACAAAGAGGCGAAGTCAGTCTAAGTGTGTGTTGATCTTTACGTCAACTTTCAGCGGAATACTGAGATTTATAATATTTTCCATTGTCTCTTTTATAACTGGGACAGTTATTTCAATCAAATCGTCAGGAATTTCGATTATCAGTTCGTCATGTATTTGAAGGAGCATGTTGATATTGCCGAGCGCATTTAATTTCACCATCGCTATCTTTATTATGTCGGCATTACTACCCTGCACCGGAGCATTTATCGCCTGGCGTTTTGCAAAACTTACCATATGCTGATTTGCACTGTTTATCAACGGCGTATAGCATTTCCTGCCAAATAGCGTTTCGACGTAGCCATGCCGCTCGGCGTATCTTTCGAGGTCGTCCATATACCGGAATACCTCAGGGTATAGACGCATAAACCGCGCAAATAAATCGTATACCAGGCGTTTTGTCATCCCATATCGCCGCGACATTCCGCGTGCCGTCATTCCGTATATGACACTGAAATTGATGATTTTCGAGAGGCGGCGCTGCTCAACCGTAACCTTATCTTCGGCAATTTTGAAAATATGCGCTGCGGTCGCTCTGTGAATGTCTTTGCCCGATAAAAACGCCTCCTTTAACCTGTGACAATTCGACATATGCGCGAGTAGACGCAATTCCATTTGCGAATAATCGAACGATACCAGCTTGCAACCGTCGGACGCTATGAATGCACTCCTGATTTTCTGCCCCTCCGACGTCCGTATCGGTATATTCTGCAAATTCGGCTCACTGGAACTCAGGCGCCCGGTATTTACCACCGTCTGCGAATACGTCGTATGTATCCGCGCGTTTTCATCCGCCAATTTCAGTAATGTGCGAACATAGCTTTTCAACAATTTCGAATACCCGCGCCAATCTAAAATCTTGCTCGCTATGCCGTGGCGCTTTCCGGCGAATTCCATCAGCGTGTCGGAATCCGTGTGCATTTTCTTTCCAGAATGCTTAAATCCGAGCTTGTCATACAGAACGCCGCTGACCTGCTTCGGCGAAGCTATGTTAAATTCCGTGCCGGCTATTTTGTATATTTTCTGCGCTATTTCATCTAATCTCGCCTTAAAATAAGTTTCAAGTTCTTTTAATCTATCTATATCAACTTTTATACCACGTTGTTCCATCTTCGCGAGCACTTCTGGCAATTTATTTTCGATATCATAAAAAAGTCGATGCGTTTTGCTTGTTAATTTTTCGGAAATCACAGCATAAAGCGACTTCAAATCATTAGCGTCGTAGTACCCTTTCATAGTATCCATGTCGTGTTTTATTTGAGAACCAGAAACACAATACGACATAACCGAAATATCGAGTGTATTGTTGAGCTTTATATTGTGCGTCAGACACTCCTTATACAAAATCTTCGAATTCGAACACAATTTCTGAATTTCCGGGTCTTCGAGTTTCGACTTGAGTTTTAGCAATTTCTTTTCATCTAAATCCTCGGTAATTAGCGGAAGCGGATTTTCATTTGGAAGCACATCTTCTGCTATATCGAAAAATTGATTTTGCTTTCCAGCGCCTTTTATCAAACTACGAAATCCGTAACTTAGCAAAAACTCATTTAGCCCATTCGGCACTGAAACTTCAAACTTGTATTCGAGTTCCAGGTCATCTCTAAGACGTATTAAGTTGCGCGAAAGTATTGCTTTGTCTATCTCCTTCTTCAAAACTTCATTTCGCTTCGACTTCGGCAAAGTGTCTATGTTTGTGATTAAATTATCCAGAGAACCATACTGATTTATCAGTGCAGCTGCCGTTTTTGCTCCAATCCCGGGAACTCCAGGGACGTTGTCGGAAGTATCGCCCATCAAAGACAGCACATCCAGAACCTTGTCCGGCGTTACACCAAATTTTCTGATAACATCCTCGTTCTTAATATACTTCCGCTTCATAGGGTCGTATATCGTGATTTTATCGCTCATCAACTGCATTAAGTCTTTATCTGATGAAATTATATTGACTTGCTGATCGTTTATTTTGTGAGCATACGTCGCGATTATATCGTCCGCCTCAAAGCCCAGCTTCTCGACTTTATAAAAACCAAACTTGCCGCAAGCCTCTTTTATGAGTGGAATTTGCGCGATCAACTCATCGGGTACTGCCTTTCGAGTAGCCTTATACTCAGGGTATATCTCGTTCCTGAACGTTTTCTTTCTGCAATCCAGCGCCGCGATAAACATTGAGTTTGGAAACATTGCAGTAATTTTTTGCATAGCCGAGCAAAACCCGTATAAAGCGCCAACCTCCCGCCCAGCGTATGCCAGGCTCGGAAGTCCATAAAATGCACGATATATAAATCCGGAAACATCGATTAAATGAACCATCTCAGCCCTTCTTGCGAATTTTAACGCTCTTTATCTTCATCGGATCCGCATCTATAATCTCGAATTCCAGTGCTCCATCTTCGGATGTTATAAGTTCGCCTCGAACAGGCACCCGTCCGGCTATCGATGAAATAATACCTCCTATAGTGTCCATATCATCATCGCCGGGTTCGATTTTTATATTCCCGAACTTCTCGATTTCCTCGAACGTCGACCTGCCATCCGCTATGACCGAGCCATCCGAGCTCTTCAATACCTTCTTCTTCTGGTTTTTGATCTCGGTCGCGTCCTGTATATCTCCAATGATCTCTTCGATAATGTCTCTGAACGAAACTAAACCATCTACCCCGCCGTACTCGTCAACAATTATTGCCAGTTTTATTCCGGTTTCACGCATTTTCAGCAACAAATCCAGACTTCGCATTGTTGGCGGAACGAAAAGTATTTCTTTGACGAAAAGGCTCAAATTGAATGGTTTATTCATCTTGAACCAATTTGCGACATCTTTCAGGTAAACGACACCAAGTAAATTATCGATATTGCCTTGATACACAACTATCGGTCCTGAACCTGAACATCACGTAAATTCAGCACATTCCCGAGCATTTCGCGCTCGTCTTCAGCTATAGATTTCGTCTCCGAAACCTCATCTTCCTCAATCAGCTCTTCAATAGTATCTCGTATTGTGGGCTCTTTTGCCTTTCGCCAAAACAGTAACTTAAATAAAACTTTTCGCAACAAACTCTTTTTATTGGTTGCGGTAGATTCATCCGTACTCATATATTATTTCTTTTCTCCTTTTAAAACATATGGATTACTTATGCCAAACTTGGCTAAAATCTCGATTTCCATACTTTCCATTTTCTCTTGCTCTTTCGATTCAATATGATCTGCGCCGAAGAGGTGTAGAATCCCGTGCACAAACAAATGGGAACATCTATTGAAAAAACTTATGCCATACTCCTCACATTCTCGCATAATTTGCTCATGGGACATAGCAATATCTCCAAGAAAAATGTCTGTATCCGTCAGGGACGCATCGATGTTATTGAAAAGCTTCGGTTCGTATTCAGGAAATGAAAGCACGTTCGTCGGTTTGTTTACGCCTCTAAAGTTCCTGTTTAAAATTTTAATGCGCTTGTCACCGGTCAATAACAACCCAAGCCAGCACTTTTTCTGCCCTGTATATTTTCTTTTTACACCCTCCTGCAAAAGTGCATCCAGGGACTTCGCCCAATCTTTGTATCCTTCAATTTTCATCCAGGCTTCGTCTTCGGTAATTATCTCGATACTCTTTTTCATTTGACTATTTTTCCCATAACTGAATTTTCACCAGCTTGTTCTATGTAAACATTTCTGAATTCCCCAATCAAGTTTTCGGAGCTCTCAACAATAACCGACTGCAGATAGACATTTTTCCCGATATACTGATTTGGTTTTCGCCCGCGTCTTTCAAATAACACCTCCTGGGTTTTACCAATCAGCGCGTTATTGTGATACACTTGCCCCTCTATTAGGGTTTTCTGCAAAATTGCCAGGCGTCTTTCCTTTTCTTCTTCGGAAATTTGCCCCTGCATTTTATCTGCCGGTGTATTTTTTCTTCGACTATACTTGAACGAATACGAAATGGTATACTTCACTAGCTCCGCCAACTTAACGGTATCCAAGAACTCTTCCTCAGATTCCGTCGGGAAGCCGACTATAAAGTCTGAAGAAAACTGAATATTCGGACATATTTCACGAAATCTCGCTAATTTATCTAAATATTCCTGTGCTGTATGCCCCCTGTTCATCGCTTTCAAAATCCGGTCGTTCCCAGATTGCACAGGAATATGCGCAAATGGCGCTAAAACCGGCGTCTCTGCATGAATTTGCATTAACTCCGTCGTGAAATCCTTCGGGTGAGATGTTGTATATCGCAAGCGTTTCAGTCCATCCAGCTCCGCTATTTCACGTATCAACCGCTCTAATCGCCAAGTTCCCTTTGGTTCTCCAATATTTATATACGGTGCCTCCCCGTGATACGAATTTACATTCTGTCCTATCAGTGTTATTTCTTTCGCTCCATTGCTTAATAGCTCCTTTACTTCGTTAATAATATCTCTTGCCGGACGTGAATACTCACGCCCGCGAGTATAAGGAACGACGCAATACGTACAGAAATTGTCACATCCCTCCTGAATAGTCACGAATTCACTGAACGACACATTTGTTCGTCCAGGCAAACACCCGAACTTCTGCGCCTGGTCGAAATTTATATCCAAAATTTTCTTCTTTGAACCACTCAAGACTTCATTTATATGCTCAGGTAATCGATGATACGCCTGCGCACCAAATGAAATATCAATATGCTTATGTTCAAAAATACTTCTTCCCTCCGCCTGCGATACGCATCCACCAACAGCGATTACTTTTGTTTTATCATTCCTTAAAATCCCAATATTCGAAAACAACTTTTGCACCGCGCGCTCCCGGATATTACAGGTGTAAAAAATCAGGATATCCGCTTCGCTCGCATCATTTGCCTTTTCAAAACCGCTTTCTACCAGCAAATCAGCAATCCGCCTCGCATCGTAGACGTTCATCTGGCAACCGTAAACCTCTATATGAAACTTCATAGTTCTAATTTCTTATACCTAACATTTTTCTAAAACCTTCGATATCTTTCTCCGCCACCTCAAGCATTTTCTGTATCTAAACCACTTTATCCTTTTGTTGCATGGAAGGGATATGAGTACTCTCTGGCTGTATTGTACACGTACTCCGGATGAAGCGGACGATGTTTTAAAACACTTTTGTTGTTCCATCGTGGAAATGTATATTTACTCCATTTTTACGGGTGCACTCGAAATCTTCCTTTGTTGCAATGATTTTCCCATCTAAGGAGGTCATAAAACAAAAACCTTTTTCTAGTATTTTTCTAAACGATGCTTGTTCCAGTCTATTAGATATAACAGCAAACTTATCAAGATATTGTGTCATTTTGTTAATTAAAATCTTATCGAAATATTTTGCGATTGATGTAAACTTTTGGTGTTTAAAGTTCAGATAATTCTGTGGGCTAATGAGCTTTTGTGCCCTCAAATTTAACTCAGATTTATTTATAAAATTCTTGATAGCCAGCGACAGTCTTTCGACTTTGTCGTCAAATTTCTGAGTTATGCCTATTACGAAGGATTGAGCGGTGGATAAGTACTTAGTAGTTGCCGAGAGCCGAAGTCTTTGTTCTTGCACTAGTCGAAGCATTGAATCTTGCATGCGATTTATATTTTCTGATATTTGTTTTTTTACATCAGATAATACCGGTGTCGTCAGCTCAATTGCTGCTGTTGGGGTCGGAGCGCGCACATCAGCCGCATAATCTATCAGTGTCCAGTCCGGCTCGTGTCCTACCCCAGAAACTACAGGAATTTTGCTTTCGAACACTGCTTTAATAACAGCTTCTTCGTTAAAAGCCCAAAGATCCTCGATACTTCCTCCTCCGCGAGCCACGATTAAGACGTCCGGTCGGTTTTCAGTCATAAAATTAAATCCACGGATGGCTGAAGCAACCTGATTTGCAGCGCCAGCTCCTTGAACATTAGTTGACCAAACGAGTACTTGGCAAAATGGGTAGCGGTCTTTTAGGCGATTTTCCATATCGTGAAGCACCGCTCCGGTTTTGGATGTTACGATGCCAATAAGTTGCGGAAATTTCGGCAATTGCCGTTTGTTACTGAAGTATCCACGTGAATCGAAAAGTTTTTTCCTTTCGTTTAATAATTTTAGTAATGCACCTTCGCCGGCTATATTTGCTTCTTCAATTATGAACTGGTATTGAGATCTCGCCGGGTATGACGTAACCCGACCTTTTACTACGATTTCCATTCCTTCTTCAAGGGCTATGCTAAGTTTTGTTCCGCGCCAGCATATTGCGTTTATTACGGAATCGTTATCCTTCAATGCAAAATATGTGTGTCCAGATGAGTGGCGCTTTAGCCCCGATATTTCACCTTGAAGTTTTAATGACGCGAAGTTTTCTTCAATTCGTCCTTTTATCGCCTGGGATAATTCAGACACGGTGAAAATTTTTTCATCGCCAAAAAGATGAATCTTTTCTGCTGAATTACTTGCCATTAGAACATCCTAAGAACTTAACTTGTACTCATTGTACAACATCTCTTAGGTATTTTAAATCTTTTTGATTAAGGAATAAGTTAGCCTCTGTTGACATTTTTATTCTTCATTATTGAGATTGAAATATTTGAACTGTAATGTTGCTTTTCCAAAACTTGATGTTGTCCTGTACTAAAGGATCGTGGTATCATCAACCCGTAAATATCGATGACGAGGTGCCTACATGATTTGTACAAAAAGTGTGAACGTTATCTCGTGCTCATTCCTGACGAAGTGGTGGCGCTGAGCGCCGAAAATAATTTTATAAATCTGAAGTTTTATAGTTTGTGTCCCCGAGGGGATGGTTTTTGTTAGGAGTGTTGTTATGAGTAAATTTGTGAATTCTGTTTTTTTAGTTTCTGGAACAGCTATTGGTTCAGGGCTGATATCGTTACCAATTTCAGCTGCCAAACTTGGCATGAAATGGGCGGTTGCGATCACATTGCTTGCATTTCTGGTTGCATACAAAACATCGTGTTTAACGGTTGAACTCATGAAAAACCGAGGGCGACCACTTAGTATAGTTGAGTTGTCGAGTGAGATATCAGGTGGTATTGCGAAATCAATTTCGATGAGTTCGTTATACGCACTTTCTTTGGCATTGCTTTGCGCATACTTTGCAGGAACGAGCAGTATCCTCGGGAGTTTTTTCGAATTGAGCTCAATGTTGTCGGCATTAGTTTGCATTGCCGTATTTTGGGTTTTGTTTTTAAGTCGTGCGCAAGTATTCAACAAGCTAAATTCAGGGATGATGTTTGTTTTACTTACACTTATCGTTTGCGTTATATGCACAATTCCGGTAAACAATAACGGATTCAATGCGACCCCAATGAATTGCGATTTTGCAACAATAATGCCTTTTTTACCTATCATCTTTACCTCATTCGGTGTGCAGAACGTGTGTCCGTATGTGGCGCAAAATATGGGACTTGATGACATGAAAGCAATCAAAAAAGTGTTTCTCATTGGGACGTTAATTCCGGCTATCGTTTACGTGTCGTGGATTTATGCTGTTTTGGCGAGAGTTTACGTATTCGATAATGCGCTTTACATCAGGATTTTGGAAGGGAATATAGATGTTGGAGAACTGGTTGGATCGCTATGTAATTCAGCACATTTCAAATTCGAAGCAGTAATTTTGAAATTGCTATCGTTGTTTGCGATTTTAACTTCCGCAGCAGGGACGGGAGTAGGTCTCATTACTTCGCTGAAGGAAACAGTGTTGGGAAAAAGTAAAACGCTGATCCTCTTCGTGGTCATTGGAATTCCAACAGCTTTAACTTTGTTAATTCCGAACGCATTTATACGAATACTTTCATTTGGCGGTATGATCGCAACAACCTTTGTCATTTTTATGCCGGTTTTTCTGAACACCAAAATGCGCAAGCTCAGCATTTCTGATGTGTTGTGCTTCATCTTCGGAATGCTTGTTGTTTGGGCGGAGCTATTTATGTGAAAAGCACAGTTTAAAACCTGAGTTTTTCCTTACACGTCTTCGTCCTTAGTTTTAGGAGTAGGGGAGGGCGATAAAATCGGCACTTCGTCGAACATTTGTAAACAAATTATTCCACAAATTCATCGTCGGCATTGGCTTTGTCATCCGACGATTTTTCAGTATCGTTTGGTTTCTCTTTGGCTTGCTCTCCTTTTGCTTCTGGCGATGTTTTTTCCGGCGTGTCTTTACCTTTTTCAGAGTTTTCTGTTTTAAGATTCTCTGCTTTTGAACTCTCCTTTTCAGGGTTTTCCGTGGTCTCTTTTTCAGATTTTGATTGTTCGGCGGTTGGTTTTGCCTCAACAACTTTTGCTGCTTCTCCTTTCTTTTCGGCAACCTGAGGCGCTTCTGGCATCTTTTCATTTACTTCGCTTGTCATTGGGCGATTAGTAGTATCAAACATTCTGCTTTGCTGAAATGTCGGCTCAAAACCCATATGTGTTTGTGCTGGCAATTTTGTTTCAATAGTCGAGCAAGTTTTTCCATCACATTTATTTAGTACAGTGCTTTTTTTATCAAAAATATAAATGGAGTTGTCGCCATTTGTTAATAATGTATATCTGTTTGTATATTCGTTGTATGATATAACTAAAACGCAACACACGATCATTGTTGCGCATAATATCAGTGTTATTTTTACTCCGCCAAACATACTTATCTCTGTCCTCAAAAATTTTCAAATACGTATGCTACACATACAAGGTATACTGGAGATAGTTAATGAAACGTTAAGGTGTAGGGAAAATGTTAAGAAAAATTCAAAAGTTGTCGACAATTTGTGGACTAAAAGTTTTGCTGTTTTGCATGTTTTTGTTCGAAGGCATTCAAATTTCTGTTGGCGTCGCACAAGAACAGGTAGCTAATGTTTTGGACAACAAGAAAATTTCTGATGAAGAGATTTTGAAAAATGTTCAGAAAATGGAGAAAGTTATAACTGATGGCTTGGAAAAAATAAAAATTCCTGGGGCAGCTTTGTCAATTTCGCGGGGGGACAAGGTTCTGTATTGTAAAGCGTTTGGAAAGACGGCAATGCCAGGTTACTCATCGAAAGATGTGGATATTAAGACTTTGTTCTCTGTCTCATCGGTGTCCAAAAATATTACAGCTGTTTTGGTCGGAGCATTAGTTGATGCTGGAAAAATTTCTTTTAACGACAAAGTTAGAAAGTATTATCCAGAATTTTTTATGTGTAATGAAGAACTTTCGAATGAATTTACTGTTCAAGATTTGATTTCACACAGCTCCGGGCTAAAACATTTTTCGGCTGATACGTTGCTGCGGGCTGGCTATGATAACAATAAAATCTTAGGCGCTTTAAGGCACTTGAAACAAAAGCCAGGTGAATATAGAAAGTATTACGGATATCAGAATGTTGTATATGGAATTATTGGAATAGTTCTTGAAAGAGCTACTGGAGAAAGGTATGAGGATTTAGTACAAAAATATATTTTTGAGCCGATGGGGATGGAAAATTCAAGCGCCATTAGATTAGACGCTGAGGCAAGCAAATGGGGATATTTCAAGTATCTTTTATCGAGATTTTCGCATGACAAGAAGCGACAAGGATTTTTGAAAGCTACAGTGAATTTGATAACAAAGACGTTAAAACATAAATCGAAGATGGTGGTTGATATTCACACACGTCATATGGATGATATATTGCGCCTAGAACATGGCGATTTTTACCATAAATTTCCAGCAACATCGGGGGTGAGCCTATCAGCAGAAGACTTCGCGAAGTGGCTTGCTATGTTGGCAAATGAAGGTACATATAACGGCAAGCAGATAGTATCAAGGGCGACTTTTGCCAAATTGACATCAGATATCGTAACTATAAAGGGGATTAAAGATGACGATGTAACGTTTGTGAAATCGCGTTTCCCAAGAGAAGATATGCACTATGGTATGGGATTTTTTAATTCGAAATACGCAGATAACGGGCAAAATGCGCGGAAAGTATTTTTTCACATGGGAGGAATACGTGGATCTACCGCATTTTTTACAGTATCGCCGGGCGATGACATAGCGGTCGGGGTATCTTGTAACCTTGGAGGAGTTGCGACAACTAGGTTTTGTGAATATGCAGTAAATGCTGTTTTGGACATTATATTTGGGTTTTCGCATATAGATTGGGTGCAGCAAGATATAGATGCAACACAATATTTCAGGAGCAAAAATAAGCAATTTATCGACAATATGGTACTTCGTAATCCAATGCCCATGGACTATCGCGAAAAATATATAGGGACGTACACAAGCGAATTATACGGTGATATTTCAATATCCGAGAGAAATAATGAATTGTGGATATCCGATGGCATAAAAGAGGCGAAATTGCGGAATATAAATGGAGACGTATTTGCATTTCCAAGTATGGACATATCGTATTCGCCTTTTGAAGGGGATGAGTATATATTTTTCTATCGAGATGCGTATAACAATATATCTTCATGCGAGGCGTCGTGTTTTAATGAAAACAAAACGCTGTTTACCAAGAAGTAAAGTAGCCTATCCCCCCGTAGGGGGGTAGTCCTTTAAATTACTTCACCTAAGTCTGTGTCGTGTTTTTGCAATTGCGAACAAACTGCCTGTAGCGCTGTCCCCTTTATATAGGCGTCCTGCTCAGCGCTAGCGTTTGTGGGTAAATCCGCGTATACCAAATTTTCGCAATCTTCAAGCATATCGCCGTAGTATTTTGTATTTTTCATATTAAAGCTGCTGAGATCTAATTCTTGTAAATTGTGACACTGTCTGAACATATAGCACATATCGGATACCTTCTCTGTTTTGAATTTGTCCAGTTTTAAGCTAGTTAGGCTTGTACATTTATCGAACATCCACGCCATTTCTTCGACATTTCTCGTATCAAAGTGGCTTAAGTCGAGTGATTTCAAACTGCGGCATCCGTTGAACATTGATTGCATTGTTGTAACATTACGTGTGTTGAAACTTGATATATTTAAGTCTTTCAATTTATTACATTCTCCGAACAGCATAAGCATGTTTGTTACTTTTTTTGTGTTGAAATTGCTTAAGTCCAGTTTTTCTAGTTCGCAACAATAATGAAACATACTTTCCATATTCGTGACATTACTGGTGTTGAAATTCGTGAAATTTATGTTTTTCAGCCTATTGCAGAGCCAAAACATCATTCGTGTTGTGTAGATTTGCGCTTTAGGATTTATTCCGCTGAAATCGATAGCAACTATAGAACCAGAGTCACAAAACATTCTTGCACAATCTTCTGGGAAATTTACATATGTTCCATTCTTGCTTTGGAATATTAGTTTTACTTTCAAATTCGGTCTCGTTCGATTGTATAAGCGCTTGAATGCACGTCCCTGTATAAGCGTTTGAGCTTTTTCCCCATTGTAGGTAAATTCACTTGGAATAATCAATGTAACTTCTTCGATTTCGCCTTTATCAGTAATTTTATCTTTTACAGAAACTCTATTTATAACGTTATTTCCCCAGCCTGCTTCAAATTTGAAGTATTCATTGGGTGTTGTATAGCAGCCATTAAATATTACCGTTGCGTCAGTCGTCGCTTTGGCTGCAAATGTGTATGGACACAGAAGCGTAAGTACTTTTCCTATCATCTTCATGACAGCCTTCTAAAAAATAATGTTACCACTCAATAATAAAATTATTGAGTGCACAAACAATGTTTTTAAAAACCCGAAACAACCTAAATGGTTCTCCTGTCTTTGTTGTAAAAAAGTTACGTCGCAATGATTTATCATATAGTCTTCCAAACTATTCTATGTTGGTTTGTAGCCAGCCGTTGAACCGATAGTAAAACAAAAAATTTTTAAGCAATTGCAATTTTTTAGTACTTTTGCGCATTCATTCAAGGTAGCACCAGTAGTCATTACATCGTCAATTAAAATAATATTTTTATTTGATAAATCAGTAGTACAACAAAAAGCATCCTTAACGTTTTCCAATCTTTCAGATATATTTTTGCCTTTTTGGTAATCGGTTTTTCGACTTCTTTTTAAAATCTTACGAATTGGTAATCCGGAAATTTTCGAAAATTCAACAGCTATGATAGTAGCGGGATTATATCCACGTTTCAGAATTCTGCTCCAATGCGATGGAACTGGGACTATAAAATCCGATTGAGCAAAAATGCCCTTATATTTCGAAAACAACATTTGTGTGCACGAATTAGCAACGAAGTTGTCCGCCTGTTTTTTGATTTTCATCACGATATTTTTTGAAAAGCCATCATAAACGAAAAGAGTTCTTGCTTGGTCAAAATGCCGAGGGTGCGTTTGACAAGTTTGGCATAGGAAGTTTTCATAGGTAGAGTTGTACGAATTTTCTAAAATTTTTCCGCAAATGTCGCAAAACGGGTAGTCTACGAAAGTAATTTTTGAAAAACAATTCGAACATAAAATCGAATTTGGTAAAACTTCATTTCCGCAAATCAAACATTTTGTCGGAAACAACCAATCGAAAATTTCACATATAGGCATCCTAAGATTTGAGGGCTATTTCATACCGACAGAGATATTGTCATAGAATTTTATTGAGAAACTCTTAACATCTAACTCAAATGAAATTCTCGAAGTACTTATTGATTATGTTAATATTTCTACTAGGATGCGATAAAGCGGTAAAAAATAAGTATACTTCATCAAATATGGAGGATAGTATTGTGCGCAAAATGATGGCGCCAATTGAGGATGAAGAAGAACCATCACAGCAAGTAATTCAGCAGCAATTTCCAGTAATTCCAGAAAATTTGAAACAAAAAGTTTCATTAACTTTGAATGAACATTTGCCGATAAGTTCAGTGCTTTACGAAACGGCAAAAAAACTAAATATCAATTTTCAAATGGCTCCCAAAATCAATTCAAAAATGATTTTTCAAGCTCACAAAAAGCCGTTTATAGAGGTTTTGGATGCTATTTGTGATATGGCAAATCTGCGTTATACGATTACAAATGGTATGGTCAAAGTGGATATTGATGAGCCGTATTCGGACGTATATGATGTTCAATTTTTAAATCTTTCGCGCGATAGTGAAAATAAAATATCAATAGAAACGGAGATAGCGACTGGTGAAAGGGGTAATAAGAAAAAAACAACATTAAGCGACAGCAATGTTGTCGTGAAAGCGAAGAGCGATTTTTGGGAAGAGTTGAATAGCTCATTGGAAATTATGCTAAATTCAAGCAAAGAAAATGGATTTAGATATTCCATAAACAAGCAATCTGGCGTCGTTACAGTATTTGCCAATTCGAAATTTCAACGCAGCGTTAGAGAGTATATAGAAAAAATTAAAGCCTCAGTAATGAGCCAAGTTTTAATCGAAGCAAAAATTATCGAAGTTACGTTGAAAAACGAATACAGACGGGGCATTGATTGGGGGCTTTTAGGTTCTAGACTTAGTGTTACTTCTGCATTCGGTAAAAACTCAGCCAATGGGGTTGGTGCTTTGGCGGGTAGTGGTGTTGTAACTTTTAAAACGGCGAGGGAGGACGCTCATAAACGGAATGACATAGGGGCTATTTTACAGCTTCTTGAAGAATTTGGTTCAACTAGAACTATATCAAATCCACGGATTACCGCCATGAACAATCAAGCGGCAGTTTTAAAAGTTGCACAAAATCACGTTTACTTTAAACTGAACTATGACAAAACATTTACTTCTTCTACGAATGACAAGATGGATATTTCAGTTTCTAGCGATATACAAACGGTTCCTATTGGTTTGGTCATGTTTGTCCAACCCTCGATTGATATAACTAATAACACGGTAACGCTGTTTCTGAGACCGACTATTACCAGGCTTGCCAATCAAGTTAGTGATCCAGCAGTAGATATTGCGATGAAAGCATCGGGTAATACGTCGGGTTATGATCAATCCAAAGTTCCAGTTACTGAAGTTCGTGAGATTGCCTCTGTTTTGAAACTAGAGGACGGCGAGATAGCGGTTTTGGGCGGATTTATGGAGTCGCGTTCTTCGAAAAACAAAACAGGGCTTCCGGGGCTTCGGGATAAGCCGATAATTGGCGAAATTGTTTCATCCCACGGTATGGGCGATGAAATTATCGAGCTGGTCATTCTGATTAAGGTCAAATTGGCTAACAAACCAAGGCACCAAAAAGCTGCTGATATTCGACTACAGCGTTTTGTTGTGGATCCACGACCGTTTTGATTATAAAATCGTGATGATCGTTGCTCAGGGATTTTTAATATGTCTGAATTGACTTTTGAACAGGCGGTTGTTGAGCTTGAAGAGATAATCAAAAAACTTGAAGCTGGCAAAATGCCATTGGAAGATGCAGTAAAAGCCTTCGAGCGTGGTTCTGAGTTAAAGAAAATTTGTGAGGAAAAGCTGAAAAATGCGCAACTTAAGATAGAAATGCTTTCCGAAGATAAGGAGTAATTTCTGGATTCAGTATAGCGAGGGTATTGGCTTTACTTTTCTCGGGCGTTACTGTGTTGTGAGTTGTTTTAGATTGACTGGTTTGCGTTTTTGTTGTTTAATTTGACGATTTAGATGTATTTTGTTGTTTTGGTTGTCGTTATACAGCCACAAAATAGCGTATGAGAGCGTATTTTACTGTTTGAAAAATATTTGGATTGGCGGTACAATACAGCTATGCCTGTGTGGATTTTGGATTAAAAAGTGGCGGAACAATCGGATGTGGTGTCTCTCGGACCTAAGATAGTTGTTATTGGCGTTGGTGGCGCTGGCGGGAATGCCGTGAACAATATGATACGCGCAAATTTGGAGGGGGTGACGTTTCTCGTCGCAAATACGGACGCTCAGGCGCTGAAGCAATCGCTCACTGATGAGGGGCAGAGGTTGCAGCTCGGTTTGGCGATAACGCAGGGGTTGGGCGCTGGCTCGAAACCTGAGGTCGGGAAGGCAGCCGCCGAGGAGTCCGCGGAGGATATTCTGAAATACATAGAAGGCGCAAATATGGTCTTCATCACCGCCGGGATGGGAGGCGGTACTGGCACTGGTGCGGCGCCGGTTATTGCGAAAATAGCGCGGGAAGCTGGGATTTTGACTGTTGGGGTCGTGACGCGTCCATTTTTGTTTGAGGGCTCTCACAGGTCTAAATCTGCGGACAGCGGAATAGACGAGCTGCAGCAGTATGTTGATACTTTGCTAGTTATTCCAAACCAGAATTTGTTCAGGATAGCGAATGAGGGGACGACGTTCGCGGATGCGTTTAAGATGGCTGACAACGTGCTCTATTCGGGCGTCAGGGGCGTTACCGACCTTATGATTATGCCGGGGCTCATCAATCTCGATTTTGCTGATATACGCGCAGTTATGAGCGAGATGGGCAAGGCTATGATGGGTACTGGCGAAGCGGAAGGCGAGAGGCGTGCACTCGATGCGGCTGAGGCTGCTATATCAAATCCGCTGTTGGATGATGTGTCTTTGCAGGGTGCACGCGGCATCCTGATAAACATCACGGGCGGATACGATATGACACTGTATGAGGTTGACGAGGCGGCGAACCGTATCAGGGAGGAAGTCGATCCGGAAGCGAATATCATATTTGGTTCGACATTTGACGATAGGCTAAATGGCAAAATACGCGTCTCGGTTGTTGCGACAGGAATTGGCGCTCTTGCTGATAGTCCGTTTAAGAGTAAGGATGTTTCGGGAATAATGGGTATGAGCAAACAAGATGCGGTAAGCAAGTCGTTCAGTGATATATCCAGTGCGGTAAATAATACGATTACCGAACCGCAAAAATCGGAGAAACAAGAAACTGCGAAGGGGGAGGCGTACGAAGATGAGGTGTATAAAGATAGATATTCTGATGCAGCAGAAATGGAAGAGAAACGACGTTCTATGTCGTTTTTTGAGCGTTTTTCCAGAAATCGTCGCAGGACTTCGGAGATAAGACCTGTTGAAAAAATATCTAAAGAACCGGAAGTGAGTAACTTTGTGCCAAAAAACGAAGACACCGAAGAATTGGATATTCCGGCTTGCTTTAGAAAAAAGCACTGATTGGTATGACTTCAAGTGCCTCCCAACCGGTAATAGTGTTCGGGGTGGCTTGTGTTTTTCCAGTTCTGGCGCTGTTAGCTTCCTATCTTTGTCAGAAGCTAGTTCCTAGTGCACCACGGAAGGTGGAAGCGTACGAATGCGGATTTGTTCCGACCATCCTGCCAGGGTATGTTTCCGAAAAAAATTTTGCCGTTTCTCTGTACCTGATTACCGAGCTAGCACTTGCTCTGCTTTTAGCATGTGTCTGCCTCTTTACAAAAAACGCACAAAGAATAAGCACACTTGCTATAAAACTAGCTACTTTCGGTCTACTTTCTCTAATGCTGCTTGCCACGTACAAGATCTTTTATAAGGCGAAGAGCTAACCACATCTTAAGTCCTTCGGCACTATCACTGTTTCTGTCCAATACTTAACGCAATTGACAATGCTTTCTTTGAACGCATTATAATCTGGTGTTTTCAATATGTAACCCGCGGCACCTAACTTATATGCTCGAGAGACTAACTCATCGCTTATGTTATCAGTGGTAACAATTACTGGTATATCCTTTGTGTTCTCTTCCCTTTTTAGCTCTTTTAAGACGCTAATGCCGTCTCTTTTGGGAATATATATGTCAAGAAAAACGATACTCGGTTTGGGGAAGTGTGGGCATAGCGTTTTATATTTTAGAACATCCAAAATTTGACAACCGTCATGCACACAAAGCACATCCAATTTGTCGATGTTACTTAATGCGCTCCGCGTCATCTTTTCATCAGCTGGATTTGCCTCCGCGACAAGCACACCAATCTGAGAATCCTCTCCAACATCGCCCAGGGGAGCGCCGTCTCTATTTCGCAAGGCAACTTCTTGCGAGATCGCTTCGAAAAAATGCTCCATCTTAAACTCATACAACTCAGCCAGGCGATACAGCGTTGACACCGCAACACGGCTCTGCGCCCGTTCATATTTCTGAAGCTGTTGATAAGAAACGCCCAGCGAAGCAGAAACATCAACAAGACTCATGTGCCTTTTCCGTCGCTCTTTTCTGAGCTGCATACCCACGAACTCATCCACAGGCTTCAACCTTGCAGCCCTTACCTGTTCTTGGCGCTCGTCAACATCTTCCATCCAATCATCATGAATACGTCCCGAAATTTCAGCCACAGTTCACACCTCGCTTTATTAAACTCACTAAACACCCACAGTGCGATTCTATACACTTTTGTATTAGCACCTAAATATCATAATGGTTGTATAACCTCCTTATATTTCTCATTATAATGGAATGCAGTTGTGTTTGCAACTCAAGGTTGAAAATTTCTTATCAAATTAGATGTGCGAAATTTAGTTTTGTTATCGACAACAACTAATAGGCGATTTCACACAAAAGGGCGTCAAATTACAGTTGCGTCGTTTGATAAGTATGAGAAATAGCTAAAAATCCTCACGAGGCAAAATCACATTCACCTTCATAGGATCTCTCTAATACCCTAGGAGAAGCAAAAACAAGCCCTACAAAAACGCCGATCGAACAACTGAAAGCTGTTCGATTAAAGCTACGAATTCAATAATGTTTCTACTGGCAGTCCAAATTCATCTTTATGTTTATTAAGTGCGATATAGCTTTCAATGCTAGAAACGATACCGCTGTCTTGTAATGTGCATTTCAAGATTTTTTCATACTCTAGCAAATTCTTTGCGACTATTGTCAAAACGAAAGATTTATTCCCAGATGTTGAAAAGCACGACCGAATGTTGCATTCCTTTTCAACTATTTGTAAAAAACTATCCACTGTTTTTGATGCCTGGGACACCAAAGAAACAACGCAAAAGGCGCTTACGGTGAAACCAGTTTGCTCCGGATCGACGATCGCATGGTACCCCGACAAAAGTCCCTTCTTTTCCATAATTCGCAATCTCCTCAAGCAAGGGGGAGGGGAGATGCCTACTTTTCTTGCAAGTTCCACATTGGTCATGCGCCCGTGCTTTTGCAAATTATCAAGCATCCTAACATCAATATCATCAAAATCCATAACTCTATATTGCTACTTTCCCTAAATATCTATTCTCAATTGTACTCGACGGGTAACCTTTTTGTAATTGAAAAACGTGGTTCTTTCAACCGCGAGTGAAACAAAATTTGCGATTTTGCTATTTTTTGTATCTAAGATACATAAAATTTTATGGGACTTTTTTTATTTTGAGAAACTTTCGCATTTTTGCAAAGATAAGTACAAGAGGTAGGCACTTCAAAAGGGGAAAATGAAACAAAGATGGACGCCGGAAGAGATCGCTCTTATAAAGTCCGGTTTTTTAGAAGGGAAGTTGGTTAAGGTTATAGCACTTGAGGTTGGCAGATCTACAACTGCAGTGAATAAATTTTTAAGTCGCTCTGGCATAAGAACTAGACGATGGTCTATTCGAAAAAATGCTCACTTAGAACACCTATCATCTATGAACAATCGTTCATCTAAGGGAAGGGAGGATTTGGTAAAGCAACAGAATTCTATGAAAGGTGGTGAGACAGATGATGTATATTCAGGCGAAGTAACTACCGGCTTTCAGGAAGTTTTAGAGTATTTAAAATCGAATGGGTACTCAATCTCGAAAAATAACAAAAAAATGTTCGCGCCGTCAGATGACTATGCTGTTAATGACAAGCCAATTTCGGATGTAAAATTGCTTATTTTGGCTAACCGTTTGCGTTGCGAAAAACATCAACCAGTGTTTTTAGTTCCAGAGCTCGCTTGGGGATGAATTTCGAAGAATTTTCTGCTTGTGTGTGCAATTTATATCTTTTATTTGCACTTGCCCTTGTTTTGGGCTGTCCTTGCCGTCTCTGATACTGTTCTTCAGAGGAGATTAGTGCCTCAGGAATGGTGCGCATAATGGGGAACGTGTTAAATCTTTTTGAGTTGACCTTTTTTACTCATTTTTCCCTTGTAGACTGCGTAGTGCAGCTCATCTATTAGCCATTAGGTACGCTTTGTATTACAACATACGCTATCGCATACTTTATTTCGTCACTCGTTGTCGCGTGTATATCGTACGTCTCAATCTTTCGATGTAAGTTTAACAAAGCATTTCCTGTTAGGTCTATACAGGGACATCCATTCAAGTCATGCCTAATTTCAATATCATGCCAATGTATTCCCTTTACGTCTGAAATTGCCTTTAGCGTCGCTTCCTTCAGCGCATACATCTTCGCCAAAGAACCTGCGATATTCTTTCGAGACGTGCAAAACCGCACTTCATCTGCTGTGTATATCTTCTTTAAAAAGTGATTTCCAAACTTCTTGAGCAATGAATCGATACGCCGTATATCGACTATATCGATTCCCACCCCGATTATCATTTCGCCACAAACGGCAACAGAGCCAATATTCTCGCGCGCTTTATCGCGGTCGCAATCTCACGTTGCCTCTTGAGCGGCTGCATATTTACTCTGCTGGGAATTATCTTTCCGCGCTCCGATACAAATTTAGACAAGACTCTGACATCCTTATAATCTATCACGAGCTCTTTCTTAGTCTCGTTTTGCTTTTTCTCATTACTTTCCATATCACTCTCCCTATTCCTGCGATGGTTGATTATTTGCCTTGAATTCACGCTTCATTAGAGCTGATGGATTATTGTCCAACTTGTCAACTCTAACTATCAAGAATCTGATAACATCTTCACTGAGCCTAAAACGCCTTTCAAGCTCTTTGATCCCATCGGCATTTGCGACCAAATTTAAAAGAACATAATGTCCCTTTCTGCACTTGTTTATCGGGTACGCGAGCGTCCTCAAACCGCAAAACTCAGTCTTCGTGACATCGCCACCAAACCCTTTTACGACAGAAACCGCTTCCTGAGCTACCGACTCGACGTGCCCAGACGACGCTTCCTGTCTTACTATAAATACTGCTTCGTAAAACTTCATACTCTCTCCTTTCGGTTGATTACTGAAAACAGCAACCAGCTTGCTGACCATCAACAAGCAAGGCTCTAGCCGAGGGTATCATATATTTGAGTTCATTTCAAGGAAGCCGTTCTGTAACGGTGTATAGTTAAGACTTAAAGGAAAAAGAGCATACCTACCAAATTCCTTTAAGCCATCCTATCCGTTGCTGTAACTTCGATTATTTATAAATCAGCATTATCTCGAAGTTCAGGATTAAAGTACCAGCTGTATATATTTGTAGCCTGGTCGAGTTTGCTGTAGAAGCTGCTCATATCTGTGAGACTTACCTTATGTCCTGTCCGCACGGTTTGTGGGGTGCTACTGTTGTCAGCTGTGAAATACATATCTTTTTCCGCTGTAGACAGTGCTTCGTTTAATGGATCGAAGAAAAATGCGCCGTTATGCTGTAATACTCCGTACATACATACCATTTCTGCAGTGTTGTCGTATATGTGATCAAGAATGTTTATTATCGTTTTATCGTCGGCGGTCTTTTTTAACGATTTGATACCATTTTTGAATGTATCCGTTATTTTGATTGAACTGCCGAGTTTTTCTATCGATTGTTTCTTAGTCTTTTGCAAGGTGCCCGTTATATTATCTTTGAAGTGTATTGATTCATGTTGAATTCCGTTTAGATGGGAGCCATCTGTGGTTTCATCAAATATTTTAAAACATGTGTATACATCTTCTTCTTTGTCCTTCGTTTCTTCTTTCGACGATAGTATTTGCTTATCAACTGAAATTTTAAAAGAGTTATGGGCTATATCTTTACCTAGTGTAATTGTATGAATGTTACGATCAAGATCACGAGTGTGATTATTTTCTAAAACTTCGTATTTAATATATAACTTACTTATAAGCTGGTTCAATTGTTTTTCCTGTCCTTTTTTAAATGCGTTTGTTAGATTATTTAGAAATGCGTGGATCGATATTTGGTCTTTGGCTTTCTCGCTGAAATCCCAACTATCGCTGATCATGTCCTTTATTTGTTTCGTATAGGTTCGATCATTTGCCTTCAGAAGCTGACCAAGCCTGGCGTAAAGCTGCCCATGTATTGTTTGTTTAGATTCTGTCAAATTGTTTCGTTCTGCTCTTAAATCATTGATTTTGTTGTCGATACTTTCGAGTTCATTTTTTGCTTGCTCTTTTTTCGCAATGAAATACTCTTTTTCGTATTCTTCAAGGTTGGATTGTTTTTTTAAGAATGTATTGCGTAATTGTTCCAAGATCTTATCTGCATCATTTTTGAACCCGTCTCCGTCTTTATACGAATCAAGTAGTTTTTTTATTTCTTTTGTATATTTTTTGTATTTCTCTTTTTTGTTTTTATAATCTTCTGATTTGGGCTTTGCTTTATTTTTTAATCCTTCATATTTTGTCTGTTTCTTCTGTAAGTAGGCGTATTCATATATGTCTTTTACGGTTTCTCTGTGAACTGTACATAATACTTCTTCGAAGATTTTATATGAGATACGTGTGTAGTCGTCATAGGACATTATTTGCTCTATTGTCCGCTTCTTTTTATCGAGTAGCTGCGCCTGCTCACTATCACCTGATAGGGATTTTTTTAATTTCTTGTCTATGGATTTTAACTTTATATGAAGTTTGTGATATTTCTCAAATTTTTCATATGTTTCTTCATATCTCTCGTCTTTGTCACTATTGCTATTTAGGGGATTGCCGAACAAAGATACACGTAACTCTATTTTGCCAGATGCTATCTTTTCTTCGAGTAATTTCACCTCTTGATATTTTTGTTGGTGCAAGTTGCTGTTTTTTGCGAGTTCTTTATTTATCTCATCTATTCTTTTACCTGCATAAAGATATTCGTTAATAACATCCTTATGTTTATCGTAAAATTCTCTGTACTTATCGTATGCTTTCATATATTTTGAGGTGATTACCTTCAAAGTGTTCGTTCCAACTTTAGTTTTAGCCATCTTCAGTAGCGCACCCTTCAGTTCCTCTGGCTTTATTTCAGGTGAAGATATCTCAGCCACGTAATATAAGAAATCATTCACTAATGTTTCTTTGGTCGTGTCTTTTGATTTTTTATTGTAGTAATCGATATCATCTTTGTGAGAGATTACATACATTTTCCCAAATACAGGATGGTCTACTGTTTTATTTACTAATTTAATGCTTTCCGGGGCTTTTGTTTGTGCTATTGTGTAATCGAAAATGTTATCTATAATTTCTCCCGCTTGCCGCCAAAACGGGTCGTCTTGAGTTGTCTCAGATGCCTGTACAACTTGTACTGTACTCAATAGCGTGCTGCTTAGTAAAAATGCTCTCCTCAAGTTCATATTAAGAAACCTCCAAAAAATACTTTACGGCAAGCACTTATCCTTACCGCTTCTTTCTGAACTCATTATACAGTAATAAAATTTTAATTGCAACAAAATAATAAAATTTTTATTGCATTTTCGGAGTTTTCTTGTTATATATAAAGTTTTATGTATTCCCCCTTGTCTAGTTAAGGGGGAATACCTGCTACAATATTTTTGTTTATTATTAAATTTTGTGATTTTTTTATATTTAAAATTTCATTTTATGCATTCTATGATGTTTTCGTCCATGTTGAAATAACTGGTTCGCGTTGTCAGGATTTGTTATTAGTTTTCTTAATTGTTCGTTGTTTTTAAAATAATAGTTGTATATCGTAGTATTTGTATGTAGTCGTTGTACATAATTTTTTTCTAGATTTGCCGAATGACCAGTGCGTATAATGGGTTTTAATTCGTTATTGTAGTAGTGTATGTGTGTAGTCGCTACCGCTTCGTTTATGGGCTCGTAATACACTTGACCTTCAAAGTATGCTATTCCATACATTGCCAGCATTTCGGCAGGATTATCGTATATTTGCCTCAATAAATTCGGCATTGTATTGTAATTTTCGCCCTCCCAGGTGTAGTGTTTGTAGAATGATTTGAATCCTTGAGTTACAGATTCTGTCCATTTAGGATCGAAGTTATCTTTGCAGTAATCGATTGTCTGGTTGAAGATTTTATTCAGAGTTATGTCGTTCATTACATGAAATAGTTCATGTTCTAAGGTTTCATATTTACTATTTTCGTCGTTTGAAGGATTTGTTGGTAAAACGTTTCCATATTTATCTAGGTAGCAGTTGTATATGTTTGGTACAGGAAGCATTGTTATCTCATTTTCGTGGTCGTTATACCTAGAGCGTTCTCCTTCGTTTGTTATTTTTATCTGTGTGTACATGTTTTCTTTTGTTTTCGTATACCCTGGTTTTAGCTTATCCATCGGATACGGTTTGCCTCGGTACTGTTCACCATATTCCGATGATAATGGTTCACCGAATTCCGATATTAGATCGTAGAACATATCATCTGAAAAACTTTGGTGCCCTATTATTTTATGATGCTTTGATTTTATATATTCGCATTTTAGCCTAGTTTCACATCTTGATTTAAGTTCGTTTATTATTGTTATCTGGTTACTGTGCCAATCGTCGCCACATCCTTCTTGTTGTTCTTTTATGTGATAATTAAGCATGTTTACCATATCTCGATATTCGTATAGGATAGATTTGTTCTTCTTAAAGAACTCTTCCAGTAAATCGTATTCGCGCATATAGTTTGCTGTTATCACTTTCAGCATATTCATTCCCGATGTAGATTCGGCTATAACCTGCAAGCGTGCGTTTAGCGTATCTTTGCTAATTTTTTCGAAAGAACTTACTCGAATAACATATTCAATAAATTTTTCTGCTAATTCTTTTCTATCGTCTTCATTTTGTGCTTTATTGTTGTAGTAATCTATGTCATCTTTATGAGAAATTACTTTTATTTCTCCGAATGCTGGATGGTATATTGTGTTATTTGTGACGTTTACTCCTTCGGGATAATTGTTGTTTTCTTCGTGTATTATCGATGCCTGCGATGCCGCGGTGGCGTTTTGCACTGGCATTATAAGTAATGATGTGCTTAATAAAACACAGATTTTGCTTTTCATATTTGGAGTCCTCTAATAAATACTTTGCGATAAGAGCCTATTCTTATCGTTCTCGGCTTCATTATAGGGTAATAAAATTTCAACTACAATAGAAAAAGCGAAATTTATATGACTTTTTTAAAGATTTTTTGTAATATATAAATTTTGTACTAAATTTTATATATCTTCCACTCAATTTCGAGACACAGCAAAGCTCTCCCTGTGGAGTAGATCACAGTTTCTGTTTTTATACCTTTTTCAGCTCAGCTATTTCGTCTCTAATCTTTGCGGCATCTTCGAATAGCAAGTTTTCCGCAGCTTCGTGCATTTTCTTTTCGAGTTGGGCTATTCGTTTTTTGACATCTTTCTGAGGTAGCTCAATTTGTTTTGTAGTTTTCTGTTTTGGCAAGACTGATTGTTTTGAAATCGATTTTGGTACTATATTATGTTCAATATTATATTCATTCTGGATTTTTCGACGACGCTCGGTTTCATCCACTGCCTCTTTCATAGATTTTGTGATTTTATCAGCGTATAAGATAACTCGTCCTTCAGTATTTCTAGCGGCGCGCCCAATTGTTTGAACTAAAGCAGTCTTAGAGCGCAAGTATCCTTCTTTATCAGCATCCAAAATAGCTATCAGCGCACATTCCGGAATATCCAAGCCCTCTCGTAGCAGGTTTATACCCACTAATACATCAAATTCACCAGCTTTTAATGCGCGTATAATTTCAATACGGTCTAACGTATCAGTATCCGAGTGCATATACGTCACATTTATCCCATTTTCGGAAAGGTACTCCGTCAAATGCTCCGCCATCTTCTTTGTCAAAGTAGTGACAAGCGTCCGGCAGCCCTTCTTCGTCGTCTCGCGAATTTGGAACATCAAGTCATCGATTTGGTTTTCGGTCGGTTTTACTTCGCAAATCGGATCGAGTATTCCGGTTGGACGTATGAGCTGTTCGACTATATGACTTTTTCCAGCCCTCGCCATCTCAAACTCTCCAGGCGTTGCTGACAAAAATATCGTCTGTGGTCTGAAAAAATCCCATTCTTCGAACTTCAAGGGACGGTTGTCCATACAGGAAGGCAGCCTGAAACCATAATCTGAAAGGTTTTGTTTCCGAGAGCGGTCTCCTAAAAACATACCGCGAATTTGAGGCACTGTGACGTGGCTCTCGTCGACGATCAAAATCGCATCTTCGGGCAGGTATTCCAATAGTGTTGGTGGCGGTTCGCCCGGATTTCTTCCAGTCAAATACCGAGAATAATTTTCGATACCAGAGCAAGTGCCAGTCGTACGCATCATTTCAATATCAAACAATACGCGTTGCTCTAGACGCTGTTTTTCCAGTAGTTTCCCATCGCTTTCCAACTCTTTTAACCGTACAACCAAATCTTTCTCTATTTCGGTAATCGCGCGATTCATAACGTCGGTTGTTGCGACGTAATGCGAATTTGAAAAGATCTTTACTTCCCCGAGCTTGCAAACCTTCTTCATTGTTGGGTACTCGATTTCCGTGATTTCCTCTATTTCATCCCCGAAAAAACTGATTTTCCAAAATGAATCGGATTTGTGCGCCGGGAAAATTTCGACACTTTCCCCAGTTGACCTGAAAATACCGCGCTTAAACTCAAGATCATTTCGCTGATACTGCAAATCCGCCAGTTGTCGGCAAAGTTTTTGTGGAGAAATACGCGCCCCCACTTTTAATGGCAATATAACATCTGTATAGCTTTCGATTGCTCCTATACCGTATATACACGACACGCTCGCAACAATTATTACATCATGTCGCTCCAATAAAGAGCGCGTCGCTGAGTGTCGCATTCGGTCAATTTCCTCATTTATCGCTGAAGTTTTTTCGATATATGTGTCTGAATGGGCAACATACGCTTCCGGTTGATAATAATCGTAATATGAAACAAAATACTCGACAGCATTGTTTGGGAAAAACGATTTCATCTCAGAAAAAATCTGCGCCGCCAAAGTCTTGTTGTGCGTCATTATCAGCGTCGGGCGGCTCAAGTTTTGTATGACATTCGCAACAGTAAAAGTCTTGCCGGAACCAGTTACCCCGACAAGTACTTGGTCGTTGACCTTATCCCGGACGCCTTTTGTCAAAAAGTCGATAGCTTTTCCCTGATCTCCTGCAGGTTTGTAATCGGAAATCAGCTGAAAATCCATCTACTTTTCTCTGAAAATAATCCGTCCCTTATCGAGGTCATACGGTGTCATCTCGACCTTTACCTTGTCCCCCATCAAAATTCGTATCCGATTTTTTTTCATTTTGCCCGACGCATGAGCCAAAATCTTGTGCCCATTTTCAAGCTCAACTCTAAACATTGTATTCGGTAAAACTTCAGTCACCGTTCCGTCAAATTCAACTAAATCCTCTTTAGACATAAAGAATAAAAACATACTTCTCGGTCGCTAGTCTATCATGCGGAATAAACTTGGACAAGTTTGTTCTATCTATGAAATAAGCGAATTCCCTTATTGGTATACAAATTCTGCCGCTTTTTGCACAGGTTAGAGGAGGGGGCTACTCCTAATTTATCATTCTGCAATGATGGATTTTGATCCTCCCCTTAAAAATTTTCGTATTGTTATTTTTTTATGTTGCATCGTTTTGCAATCTGTAATAAATATATATACATATAGTTGTTTTTAACTTAAACGGAGTTTTAAGATGTCAGAAACTTTTATGAACCAATTAACAGCCCAAGATGTCATGGAATACACAGCAGAGATAGTGTCAGCGTATCTTTCGAACAACGAGGTTTCTCAGGATGAGATTTCAGATCTGTTGAAAAGGACTTTTCAAACAGTTGCAACAATTCTGAGAGATTCAAACAATCTTCGCAACAGACCAGCGCAAACACCAGCAGTGCCTATCGAGGATTCAGTATACGATGATTACATCATCTGCCTCGAGGATGGAAAGAAGTTGCAAATGTTGAAGAGACATTTGAGCTCAAAATACAACCTAACAATCGAGCAATATAAAGAGAGATGGGGATTGCCAGCTGATTACCCAGTAACGGCTCCCAACTATGCGAAAAGACGTAGCCAAATAGCGAAAACAACAGGTCTGGGAAACACGGGTAGAGAAAAACTTAAGGTAGCATAACTTATGGTACTCGAAGGGCTTTCTCTCAAGGTGAGAGGGAGCTCTTTTTAGGATGTCGGATGCTTATATTAAGTCGTGTCATTTTGGGTTTCGCTGCTTTACATCAAGTTTAGTGCGTCATTTGCTCCATTTTTTTCGCGCCCTGCTACAAAGAACAGAGCGCTAAGCAAAGTTAGAGTAGCTCAACAAGTATTATTGCTGTGCCTAAGAGCATACAAACTACGAGTAGGGGCTTATTGATTATCCGTATATACGGTTCCTGTATTTTTGCTTTGACCTCGTCGGGGG
>CACXNL010000011.1 GCA_902769055.1 uncultured Pseudomonadota bacterium
AAATTTTATAGGCACAGTATATGAAAAGATTTGAACCTACTGGGTTCGGACTACTAGCCACAGAGCTGTGATATAAAATCATACTCAAGATAGTCTTGGCAAGACTTTGAACCTCTTATAGCAAAAAATCCCATTTCGTTGCTAGTAGATGTCATCTCCTGCACATAAGATAAAACCTGCACAATGTCGCCAATGCATTCGTCATAAAAACAGGAATGACTGATACGGAGCTCTTCTTTAAAATTATTAGCTGATTAGCAATCTTATGTGTAATTCTCTTTGTCAAAGTGCAATCATCCACAGTTGTACCCCTATCGTTAAATTTTAGCATTTGTGGATTTTTAAGTTTTTGTTTTTATTATTTTATACCCCATTCTAGGTAGTTTTATTATTGCGAGCTGCACATCTATCACTTTTTTGAAAGGAGAGAGAAAAACGTTGCAAAGCTCTTTGATATCTTTTGTTTAATACAACGCAAGTGAATGTTCTTCCTGATTTGTTCCTCGATCTGTGGTTATAGAACGTATTGACTACGCCCCCTCTTACGACAATAAATTCCGCCTGCTTAACCACGGTCCGTATCACCTTAGCTTCCTGTCTAGCCTACCTGGTTCAAACCGCACTTATTCGCGCAAATGCGCCAGTTCAAGCAATATCACTGGCTGGGGTACCTGGATTCGAACCAGGGAAATGACGGTACCAAAAACCGTTGCCTTACCGCTTGGCTATACCCCACCAGACCATCTCATTGTATCTCAATGATTTTTTCAGATCAATGCTAGCGCCTGGAATATATCAAAAATATACCGACACATTCTTGGCGTATCAAATCATAGCTCCCACAAACCAGGCAAAAAAACGGTAGCGCAATGAAAAATTTTAATTAAATTAACGAAAAATTAACCTACCTCTGACACACTCTAATTCAGAGGATAAGGATTACAAAGGGATGCTGGGGAGGATTCCATGAAATCTGTGTTTCGTTCCGTTTTTTTGAATGAAAATCGATGTGAATTTCGCAGATGTGGGCTTTTCGTTCCGCTTGCCTCTGTGCTATTTCTGATAAATTCCCAGGCAGAAGCAGCCAATAATGCGTATGACTGGGCAGATGAAATTACCTTCCGAGCTGGTTCGGTTGTTAATTTCGGAACTGGAATAATTCGCTCCAGAGGAAAAGTCATCAGCTATACGGACAAAGTAAAGCTATACCAAGGTAAAACCATGACCATAGAAGCTGGCGATAGCGAGGAAACGGGAGCTTACCATAACCACGGAAGATTGGAATTATACAAAGGCTCTAAAATAACTGGTGCTGGAAAAGTCATAAACTATGCTGGATTTCAAGATGATGTAGCTAATAATGCGTTAGCGGAAATCAATAAAAGTAACGGAGGATATAAAGTTGAAGGATATGACGCTCAAACGAGCATCACATCAAATGAAGATGTACAAAAAGCAACATATTTTGATTTGGTAAATGATGAAGATTTGCAAGTGAGGAAATTCAAGGTTTACACCGGAAGCAACATATATAGCACTACCAAAGAGGTAGGCGCTGGCGTTACTGCTGAAGATTTCACGAAAGTTACGGGCACAAATCAAGGAAGCGCGGATCATGGAAAAATTGATCCAAGCATAACCTTCGAAACAAGATCGGATGAGTTAAAACAAGCGGAAACTTTGCAAGATACTGCATACGATCTGGGCTCCGTCAAAGCCTATAACGACGGCATTCACGAATTTATACACAGTTCTGACAAAAAAGATGAAATTAAAGCATCATTCTTTTCGCTTCCGGGATTTGAAACTGCTTATACGGGGGGAGCAACTAAATTTGAAAAATGGGGAAATAGAACAGTTCCAGTCTATATTCCAAAAGTTGACGAAAACATAGTGCTCGGGAAAACCATGCCTGACACAGAAAACGCGACAAATTACGAACAAGAGATTATGAATAATTTAGGCACAACCCCAGAAACCAATCCGAACTTATTTGCATACACGGATTGGCAAGATGGTGATCCAGTAACGACTTATAGTGGAAGCAACTCGTGGTTTAACGGTGTTTATAAATTAAAACGCGGTGCGATGATTGTGACAAACAAAGCCGATATGTTTGGTGGAAGAGTAGAACTCGGAGACGCCGATAGCTATGTTGGGACTACTGGAAATGGAACACTTGCGTTGCATGAAGATTTAATTGCCGGAAACGAAACCGCCAAAGAATTCATCAAAAGGGTTCGTCCAACTGAATTTGAGTGGCAAGGTGGCTCAAAAGATGAATACAACAAACCACAAATTTATATGAATGGTAACTCAACGCTATATTTTTACATCCCAGAAGACCAAAACGGCAACAAAATATTCTCATTTTACGGAAATATTACCGGCACGGAAAGAGACCGCATGATATTTGAGCAAGGAGAAGTCAGGATCAAAGGCGATTGCTCGGGCTTCAAGGGAAGCGTCGCGGTTGCTCAAGGAGCAAAATTCGAAGTTCGAAAGAGCGACGATACAAGCTCGAGCAAATACGAAGGTAAATTCCCGAATGCGAATATTTATCAGATAGATACGAATGGGCAATATACCGCCGGTGCATCTGGAACGGCAACTGAAGTTGACACAGCAAATATGGAAAATGTCACTATCAATAATGGAAACATGGAACTCACAAACACCGGAACCGATAACGACGGGAAAATAACGCTAAAAAGTGCAACGGTTGGAGATAAATCTATGACAACACTTAAAGGCGAATCTGAGATCAAAGACACAACAATCCGAGGTGTTGTCGTCGCAAATGGAAACTTGAGGGCTGAAAATACGGTCATCCAAGGCGGTGTTTTGGTCTTACAGGGAAGATTGATCACAAACAACTTAGAGGCTGGATCCACGATTGCTTCCTGGGGTAACAATAATTATGGTGATAAAGTCACAGTTGGAGATAACGTCGCAGCAGCCCCTAATAGTAGTTTCAAAATCACCGATCAACATACCTTAAAGTTTTACTCTGACTTCAATGTTAATAATAAAAATACAGACGGCACATACGAATCAGATACAATAAACGCTGAAAATGCCAACAACGTACAAGCTGGCGGCGGTATCGCTGTCGCTGGTATGAACTTCAACGCATTACCAACTGAAAGTGAATATAAATTCTCAATATACTCAGGATCACCATCCAATATGCCGATCACAATTGGCGGAAAATATGGCAACAGTAATGATGAAGTATTTGACGTTTATGTCGGCGGAAAATTTCAGACAAATGGTGAAGTAAAAGGAGTAGATAACGATATAAAATACACATACAACCAAACAAATCCTGATGCAATAAAAGTTCCAACAATGCTTGAGGATGGAGAACATTTTGCTGAATTTGGAAATGGCAATATATACAAAATAATCGGCGACAATTCTAAAGGCAATGTCTTATTGATTAAATCACTTAGCAATGCAGCGACGCAGTCTGATGTCGTACAAGATGCGGCGATTTCTCAGACTGTAATGGGATTAGGTTCAATAGTTACCGACTCCGACGCACTTTTGGACGGTGAACTTTCTCCTGAAGCAAATGCGGTGGGACTACTCTCAGACAAGAAACAGCCGGGAAAGTATCGCCTCTGGAACAAAACGTTCGGAGAGCGCAGCACAGTCGATCTTAAGGGTTCAAATGATATAAAGGCAAATGAAATTGGCACAATGTTTGGATTTGATGGAGAAGCACAAATCTTTGAATCAACTAATACAAAATGGATGCCAACTGTTTTTGCGGGACTTCAGTATGATAAGCTCAAATACAAAGGTACAAAATACGATATTAATGGATATTTTGGTGGAGCTAAACTAGCAATATTCGACAAAAAGCAATTGCTCGAAGTTTTCGGAATTTATGAGCTTATAAAAAGCAAGGGAACAATTACCAGAGCAAGTACAAATCAAGATGAAACGATCAGAGTTAAAAGCCATGCAATCAACTTTGGAACGAAATATGAATACAATATCGACCTGAAACAAGGATTATATTTCCGTCCGAATTTGTCGCTCAATTACGCATACGTGCATACACCATCGTTTTCTGGGTATAACAATGCAAAGCATAAACTGAATAATCGCCATTTATTCGATGTCGCACCAGGTATCAGCTTAACGCAAAAAATCGATACTTGGTCGACCCGCGCATTTGCGACATATCATCGGAAATTCGGAACAAAAGGCAAAACAACAGCAAGCGGAGTTACCGTTAATACAAACCTTGCTAAAAAACAGCATTTGGAATATGGACTTGAAGTGATTAAAACAAACGTAATCAATACAGCACAAGTCGGCTTCAAGTTATCCAGAAAGACGCTCGGCGTCAAAGGTTTCAGAGCGACGATTTCCGCCGGACTCAAATTCTAGTAGAAAACAGAAAAATTAAAAGAAGGGAGAAGCACCACATATCACAAGACCTGCCCTCCCCTCTTTTTTTTAATACCGTGATAAAATCTCGGGAAAAGCAGGCTTGTAAATTCTGAAATGGCATCAAAAAAACAAATATCCGTCGGTGGCGTCAAGATTGGTGGAGGAGCACCGATTTCAATTCAAACAATGACAAATTGTAATACTGAAGACGTCACAGCAACATTGTCGCAGATCGAAAAAGTCGCTGATTTGGGGTGCGATTTGATACGCGTTTCGTGCCCAACGCCAGGCTCAACCGCCGCTTTAAAAAAAATAGTAAAACATTCGCCAATTCCGGTTATCGCGGATATCCATTTCAACTACAAGCGCGCTATCGAAGCGATTGAGGCAGGCACCGCTTGTATTCGTATAAACCCAGGAAATACACCAGACGAAGGCATTAGAGAAAGCGTCAACGCGTCAAAAGACAACGGTACAGCCATCAGAATTGGCATAAACTCCGGGTCAATTGAAAAAAATATTTTGGATAAATACGGCGAACCGTCAGTTGATGCCATCGTAGAAAGCGCCGTCACGAATTGCCATAAACTCGAGGATTTGGGGTTTTATAATTTCAAGGTAAGCGTAAAGTCTTCAGATGTAAAAACCGCAATCGAAGCGTATCGAAAACTCAGCCGGTTAATTGATTATCCATTGCATCTCGGAATAACCGAGGCTGGGACATTTTTACCAGGAGCCATAAAATCTGCGATAGGCATCGGCTCGCTTTTGGCTGATGGAATTGGCGATACAATAAGGGTTTCGCTATCGTCAGACATATCTGATGAAATTTTAGTAGCACGGCAAATTCTTAAATCTTTAGGATTATTAAAGAATAGCGTCAACATAGTTTCGTGTCCGACATGCGCAAGAACTTTAATCGATGTTATAGGAATTTCAAAAGCATTGAATGAATATTGCGAGTACATAAAAAAAGATTTAAAAATTTCGATTTTAGGCTGCGTAGTGAATGGCATCGGAGAAGCGAAACACGCAGATATAGGTATCTTTGGCTTTCAAAAAGGCATCGCAAAGTTATATATCAATGGGACAGAAGTCGCCACCATCAAAGAATCCGAAGTTTTAGCAAAAGTAAAAAAAATCATAGATTCCTGGAATTAGCTAGCCTTCAGCGTCTCCGACATCGGCACTTCATCAGCCTCGTCGTCGCAATCCTTAAGCATATATCCTCTCCCCCACACTGTTTCTATGAAATTCAATCCGCCGGTCAAATCAGCTATTTTCCGCCTGAGTTTACAGATAAAAACATCCACAATTTTCACTTCTGGCTCGTCCATTCCACCATAGATATGATTCAAGAATGCCTCCTTTGGCAAGACCGTACCTTTTTTCAGTGCCAGCAACTCCAAAACAGCATACTCCTTAGACGTCAGTTGCAACTCCGTGCTATACACCATAACGCACCTACGCATAGTATCCACACTAACAGGACCAAACTTTATAATAGGCGAAAAATGTCCAGAAGTTCGACGAATAACTGCATTTATTCTTGCCAGCAATTCTACTTTACTGAACGGCTTTGTTAAATAATCATCAGCCCCAATAGAAAGGCACTTTACCTTATCGTCGATAGCATTCAGCCCGGACAACACGATAACCGGCGTGCTGTTTCTAATCGCTCTGATACGGGATAAAATTTCAAAGCCATCAATGTCCGGAAGCATCAGATCTAAAATGAGAGCATCGTAATTATAAAACTTCAGCATACTCAACGCTTCAGTACCTGTTGTTGTAACATCGCAAGAGAAACCTTCGCCAACGCATGTCGACTCCACCCGACGCGCTATACCTTCCTCATCCTCGACAACAAGTATCCTCATAACAAAACTCCAACAGCCAGCTCCCCATACAAGTATTGTAACAAAATCCAGCTAAGGCAAACTGTTGGAGCAACAAAAATTTTTGATAAAGCTCTGCCCTGTTAAAAAAATGATCAAAGTTTTAAATTTCTGCTTGAAAGATGAAAAGTTTCAATTATCGCCATCCAGTTCCACAATTTTAATTTACAAAAAAGCTCCAGTTTAGTATCAAGGTATCCCCCACATATCTTGAATATCAGAGGAATTCACGCATATCTTCTACTTTCTTTGCAAAAAAATGCGATTGTGGAAAACAGGAGGTTGTAGTAAACTCAAGTAGTCTCAGCCACGGTAGCTTAGAGGTAGAGCACTCCCTTGGTAAGGGAGAGGTCGAGGGTTCAATTCCCTCCCGTGGCACCATTGTTTTTGGATAATCACCTTTCAAATCTGAGCATTACACCGCTGAAGGCTATGGCAAGTTCCGGAACACATTGGATACTCGCCGGGGTTTATCTTAAGTTGCAGTAATCGTTAACCGTACCAATAGCCAATGTGACTGGTTGGCAAAGAACAACAAAACGAAATCGGAATGATAGACAAAATCATTCCTTGCCTACAATGTCCGTATTCCCCACATTCGCAAAAGGAAAATCTCTTGAAGTTATAACGAAAATTTGGGACAATGTGCGGAGAAGGCGCCCGTAGCTCAACTGGATAGAGCGTCAGACTACGGATCTGAAGGCTGAGAGTTCGAATCTTTCCGGGCGCGCCAGGTTAGATTGTGAGAGCCGGTATGAAAAGTATAAGATTTTTAATATTTCCTTTGTTAACTTCAGCAGTAGTTGCGATGCAACAAGGAGAACAGATAACGGTCTATCCGGCAAACGCTGGAGAGGCTACGCGACCTTTTCAACAGATCCCAAATGAGATTCCTCAGGCTAACACGCAGGCTGGTAATTCGAACACAAGCAATGCGTTTTTGGAATATTATGCACGACAAGGCAATGATTTTTCAGCGCCGGTGTTTTATCAGGAAAACGGAAATTTAGTAAAAAGAGATATAAGTTATGACGATTTACAAAAAGCTGTCGTAATTTTTTTCGGCGACTGGTGTCCGCATTGTCACAAGTTTTTGACTGAATTTTCGCAAAACATAGGAAAGTTGACATCGCAGGGAATAAAGGTAATACTGCTGAACGTTCCGTCAGTCGAAAAGTTAAAAAATTGGCAAGATCCAACGATGCAAGATTATCAGTTAGCGATACAGGAACTGAATACATGCGGTATTAACACGGCAAATAACGTTGATGTCGTCCTTTTAGGAGACAGAATGGCTCTATCAAAAGTTGGTGTTTCAGGACTGCCTGTTTTTCTGGCAATAAAAAATGCAAAAGAATATTTCCGGGGAATTGGTTCTAATGGCGTATCAAGGTTGCAATTTGCAGACCCAAACGTTCTGAAGCAGTTTTTAGACATTTGGGGAGAAAGTAAAGACGAAGTTAAGAGGGAGCAAAAAGTCGCAAAGAGCAAGAAAATCAAAAAAGAAACTCTGAAAAGCGCAAAAGCAAAGAAGAGAACCGCAAAGAAAACGGTAAAGCTATCTAGAAAAGCGATGATTGAGTCGAAAACAGCCACTGAGATGTTAAACAGCATTCCGTGGAAATTCAATTCAACCAAGCGTTAACTTTCTTTTCAAATTAGCATGAGCACACGTCGAAACGATAAGCGTATTTTCGTTTCGCGTGTGGAATTGTTTTTAACAATTCAGATGATTTTAGGACTAGTCGTAGTTGTTAGACTGGCTTATTTGCAAATATGTCAATCTGCCAAGTATAGCTTGCTCTCCGACCGAAATCGGATTGTTACTCAGCAAACTTTGCCGACGCGTGGTCGTATATACGATGCTAAAGGAAACGTTATTGCGACAAATCATTGTGTATACTCTGCTGTACTTGATATACACGAGATACCTAAGGAAAAGCAGGCAGAGACCATCGCGACACTGCTTAAGCATCACAGTTTGAGCGAAAGTGTCGTGCAGAAATTGCGCAACTTGCCTCGAATAGTGACTAATTCAAATCGGTACATTCTCTTGCAGGAGGATCTAAATTGGACGGAGTTGTCGAAGTATTACATAACGTCGTCGAGAATTCCAGGCATTGTTATAGAGAAAAATCAGGTGAGAAAGTATATTTACCCATCTGAGTTTTCGCATATTGTTGGCTATACTGGTTCTCCAACTGCATACGACTTGACAAATAGTGGTAATTCTGCCTTGTCACTTCCGATGGCGAAAATCGGGAAAACTTGTGTAGAAAAGCAGTATAACGATGAGCTGTTTGGAAAAGCTGGAATAAAGCATATCGAAGTCAATGCGAGGAGACAATTCGTTAGAGACATCGATAGCATTGCAGAAATACCGGGGCGTGATTTGAATTTAACGATAAATCTCGAGCTGCAATTGGAGGTATACAAAATATTATCCCAGCATGAAAGTGCATCCTGCGTCGTTATGGATGTCGATACTGGCGCTATTCTTGCGATGGTCTCGTATCCTGGATATAACACAAATATATTTACGAACAAGATAGATGGAACAGCATTAAAAGAGCTTTACGATAATCCGTATAAACCTATGATAAATAAAGTTATAAGTGGGCTGTACTCGCCGGGTTCGGTCTTTAAAATGATAACGGCTCTGGCTGGATTGACGAAAGGCGTCATAAATGAAAATACGCGCTTTAATTGCACCGGTTATACCGAAATTGGTAATCATAAATTTCACTGCTGGAAGTGGAAAAGCGGTGGGCACGGCTCGGTTGATTTAGAGGACGCGCTCGCTGAATCCTGCGATGTGTATTTTTATAATGTTGCGAAAATGCTTTCACCAGACGAAATAGCCGCGGTAGCGAGAGATTTCGGGCTCGGCGAACCGACCGGAATTGATATGCCGAACGAAAAATCCGGGCTTATACCGACGAAATCGTGGAAAAAAGCGAAGAAAAAGAGGAGTTGGACGATTGGCGACACATTTAATATGGCGATTGGGCAGGGATTTGTTTTGACGACGCCGCTGCAGCTGGCGAAGATGATGGCGATGCTGGTTAATGGGCAAAAGCCGATTACGCCACATTTGAATAAATCTTTTGTTACGCAGAATGTCCCCCATTTAAAATACGACCCAAAGCATATACAGCTTATATTTGATGGGATGAATGCGGTGGTAAATTCGTGGTACGGAACTGCACATAAATCGGCGATTACGGATGAGGATTTTCAATTTGGAGGCAAGACTGGCAGTTCACAAGTTTTCCGAATTACGGAGGCGTTGAGGCGCGCTGGGAAAACTGTGTCGGATGACTACTGGAAAAAGGAACACGCTGTTTTTGTCGGCTACGCGCCAATAGACAATCCGAAGTTCGTGGTCTCAGTCCTAGTCGAACACGGCGGTGGAGGCTCGCAAACCGCAGCCCCAATCGCGAGGGATATTTTACTGGCGTTCAAAAAATACGTACCGAAAACATTCAGATAGCAATTAGCCCCGCATCCACTACTTTGTTTGTATACGCCATAAGCAATGCAGTTCCAGATTTGATTTGAACGCTCAGCGGCGTCTTAGCAACTCTATTGAAGCATGAATTTTGTCCTGGATACGTCGTGTAAAAATCACGCAATTCCCACTTTAATCCCTGGGTAGTTATAACACACTCAGGCATCCCAATTATAGATATCTTTGTATCTATCGGGAATGTGTATTGGCAATCCCCTTGTATTTTATACCCAACTACATCATCGGTTATAAACACATTATCCGAAGTTTGCATAAATATATTTACATTATTTACTATATGATCTATATGTCCTCCGCTTATTCCGCAAATTATCGCTGGCAATAAATCGTGACACGCCATGTATCGTAAAACCTTCTGAAAATCAGAATAATTTTGATCGATAACCTTTTCATACCTTACGCACCGAAGTATCTCGGGACTTATGCTATCTAAATCACCAACTACTACTTCTGGCGTAATGCCCATCTTCATTAACTTATTCGTGGCACCATCTGCCGATATTATTGGCAATGGCATTTGTTCAAAAAATTCCCGCTCAGGCAAATCTCCATCAAGGCACAATATTGATTTGTATTTACAAACATCTATAAATTGCGACAACTCATTTATGGTTATCATATTTTCTTTTTTGGAATATCAAAACTATACTCGTTCCAAGAGCAAGTATGTTACTAATCGTCACCATTTTGTCCTTCACTATGACACCGTATATCAACCAAGAACTCGCACAAACAAAGCAATTCCACAGCATCAAACTAGACAGATCTCTCGCTGATTTTGTTTTATACGTCTTATATATCTGAGGCATCAAGCCTATTATCGTTGTTACCAATGCAACATACCCAAACAAATCTCGAATTATTTCCAATAACACCATGACATCACGTCTCCTCGCATACAAGGAAAGCTGAAGCAAGCACTTCAGCTTTTTAGGAATTTACTCAACATCATCCTTTTTCTTCTTTTTTCCCAAAGCGACGCCTAATATATCACCAAGGCTTGCCCCGCTCTCAGTTGAGCCGTATTTTTCCAAGACTTCTTTTTCTCTCTGCATTTCCAACGATTTTATTGAAAGATTAACCTTTCTTTTAGTTTTATCAACTCCAAGAACTAGAGCCTCTACCCTCTCACCAACTGCCAAAGCATCTACTCTCCGCTTACCTTTATCGTTTGAAATATCCGCTCTTTTTATGAAACCATTAACACCGTTATCCAAACGAACATCAACGCCGTTAGTATGTACCTCAGTCACCTCAGCAACAACGGCATCCCCTTTCTTGATAGTTTTCATAGCCTCAGCGTAAGAATCATTTTCGAGCTGCTTTATGCCAAGGCTTATTCTTTCCTTTTCAGGATCAACAGCCAAAACGACTACTTCTATCTTTTGCCCTTTTTCTATTTGCTTTGATTTATCTTCATCTGAGCCGTCTTGCCAAGAAACATCAGAAACATGCACCATTCCATCGAGCAAGTCATTCACTCCAACGAAAATACCAAACTCAGTGATATTCTTCACTATCCCCTCGAGTTTCGTCCCAGCCGGATGAGTTTCGGCAAACTCTTTCCAAGGATTTGGCTGACACTGCTTCAGACCTAAAGCAATCTTCTTTCTTGACGGAATCACCTCAAGCACCATAACTTCAACCTCCTGACCAACAGTCAAGATCTTGTTCGGTTGTGCATTCTTTCTAACCCAACTTAGCTCAGACACATAAGCCAATCCTTCGATGCAATCCTCAAGCTCAATAAATGCACCATACTCAGTAATGTTCGTTACCTTACCCTTATATTTCTCGCCAACCTTGTATTTCTGCTCGATATTCTCCCACGGTGAAGGTATAAGTTGCTTCATTCCAAGGGAAATGCGCCCTGTGTCTTTATTGAATTTCAAAATTTGGACTTTTACTTTGTCTCCAACATTAACAACATCTGTTGGATTTGAGACCCTCTTCCAAGACATGTCGGTAACATGCAATAGCCCGTCAATTCCACCAATATCTACAAATGCGCCATATTCCATTATGTTCTTAACAACGCCCTCGATAACCGCCCCCTCTTCGAGCTTCGAAATAATTTCGCTTCTAGCTTCATTTCTAGCTGCTTCTAAAACCGCTCTTCTTGAGACAACTATGTTACTTCTCGCCTTATCCATCTTTATAAGCCTAAATGGCTGCGGCACGTTCAAGAGAGGAGTAATATCTTTCACCAAACGCAAATCCACTTGACTGCCCGGCAAAAAAGCCACCGTTCCGTTTATATCAACAGAAAATCCTCCCTTTGTTCTCCCGGTAATAACTCCCTCAATCGTGTCGCCAGTCTCAAGTTTTTTCTCTAAAGCATTCCAAACAGCCTCTTTCTTAGCCTTCTCAACGCTTAAAATCGGCTCGCCGCTTCTGTCCTCGTATCTATCGACAAAAACCTCCAAGGTATCCCCAACTGAAACAGCATCCGTCCCTTTTAATGCTTTTATATCATCCAAAAACAGTCTACCCTCAGATTTCAACCCGACGTCGATAATAGCCTTGTCGTTCTTTATCGCAACTATAGTTCCGAGAACGACCTTACCCTCCAATGATCCCTTGCCAGTAAGAGATTCCTCCAACATTTCAGCAAAACTGATTTTTTCGTTATTGTTCATATTCACCTAAAACTTTGAGCAGAAAACGCCACAGCGCCCTGCGAAAAAAGCCAAACTCATTAGGGACAGTGTATCATATTTCAAAGGGAAGGTCACCGCCTATTGAGACTCAAGTCAGAGAGTCCACACTTCGGTTTGACTAATTTGCCGAACCACTCGTACAATTTGACTGAACGACAATTATTTTTGGATTGATGATGCCATTTATAGCTAACATACGTGCAAGAGAAATTTTGGATTCGAGGGGATATCCGACGGTAGAAACTGAGGTGACCCTGGAATCCGGCGCATTGGGAATAGCTTCCGTCCCTTCAGGAGCCTCAACCGGTTCATTCGAAGCAATCGAACTTCGAGATGGAGGAGAGCGCCTTATGGGTAAAGGCGTACTGAAAGCTGTTAGCAACGTAAATGACATCATCGCCCCAAAGCTCTCTGGAGAGGACGCATTAGATCAGCAATCTATTGATCAAATCATGATCGAACTGGACGGAACCGCAAACAAGGCAAAACTCGGAGCAAATGCGATTTTGTCCGTAAGTCTTGCTGTTTGCAAAGCTGTAGCAAACCACTACGGATTACCGCTTTATCGATACATTGGCGGGATTGCCAACCGCAAGTTGCCACAACCTATGATGAACATACTAAACGGTGGCGCACATGCAGACAACAAAATCGATGTACAAGAATTTATGGTTGTCCCGGCAAAAGAAGCACCTTTCAAGGATTACGTTGTCATGTGTGCAACAATCTATCACAACCTGAAAAAATTACTAAAATCGAGAGGGTTGAACTCTAACGTTGGAGATGAGGGAGGGGTAGCCCCTAATTTATCATCAACTCGTGAGGCTTTAGACTTAGTGATGGATGCAATAAAGAATGCGGGGTACAAGCCCTATGACGATATTCAAATAGCCCTCGATGTTGCCGCGTCAGAACTTTTCAGTAACGGCAAATACACGCTCGAGGGAAAAGAAAGAACTTCAGATGAAATGATAGATTTTTATAAAAAACTTATCGAGGAGTATCCGATAATTTCAATAGAAGATCCGCTTGCTGAGGAAGACTGGGATAGTTTTTCCAATATGACCAAAGAGCTCGGAGATAGATTGCAAATAGTCGGAGACGACCTATATGTAACAAATCCTGCGAGATTAGAAAAAGGTATCACAACAAAAGCATCCAATGCGATCTTGATCAAACTGAACCAAATAGGCACGCTTACAGAAACGCTAGAAACAGTGAATATGGCAAAGTCTAATGGATATAACGTAATCATTTCGCACAGATCTGGAGAAACAGGTGACACCACAATCGCCGATCTTTCCGTAGCTGTCGGCGCAAAGTATATAAAAACGGGAGCGCCAGCTCGTGGTGAACGCGTTGCGAAATACAATCAGTTAATACGCATAGAAGAAGATTTCCTAAAATAGGTGGTTGATATTATTTTGGTGAATGAAAATTGATATTTTTTTAACGATATATTACAATGCGACAGAGGTGGGATGTGTTTTCCGCTATGCGATAGGAAGAAAAAATGTCAGTAAATATAAAAAATTTGGCTATTATAGCTCACGTTGACCACGGCAAAACAACTTTGGTTGATGCTTTATTTAAGCAAAGTGGATTGTTTCGCGAAAATCAGACGATTGAAACTTGCGCGATGGATTCGAATGAGTTGGAGCGCGAACGCGGTATTACAATTTTAGCAAAGTGTACCAGTTTCAATTGGAAAGGTACAAAGTTAAACATAGTCGATACCCCTGGACACGCCGATTTTGGGGGAGAAGTTGAGCGAATTTTAAGCATGGTCGATGGCGTTTTGGTACTCGTCGATGCGGCTGAAGGACCTATGCCCCAGACCAAATTCGTTTTGACGAAGGCATTGGCACTAAACCTAAATCCAATAGTAGTAATAAACAAAATAGATAAGTCGGACGCCCGCGTTTCTGAAGTATTGGACGAGGTATTCGATTTGTTTATAGCCCTCGGGGCGAACGATACCCAGCTGGATTTCCCGATAATATACGCTTCCGGGCGTAACGGGTGGGCGGTCAAAAATCTCGAGAATGACGAGCGGAAGGATATGACGCCGCTTTTGGACACGATTATTGAGCATGTACCGAACGCTACTACGGAGGATGGCTCTGAATTCAAAATGCTCGTGACACTGCTGGAATATGACCAATATCTAGGTCGAATACTGACAGGAAAAATCTTGAGCGGTACAGCGAATATTAACGATGCAGTACACGCGTTACGACCAGGAAGTAGTGCTGAAATTGAGCGATCGCATTTGACGAAGTTGTTGGCATTTGAGGGGTTGAAGCGCATACCTATTGAAACAGCGCAGGCGGGTGACATCGTTGCGATAGCCGGTTTAGAAAAGGCGACGGTCGCCGATACCATCGCTTCGATGGAGGTAACCGAGCCACTGAATTCACTGCCGATAGATCCGCCGACGATTTCGATGACTTTCTCGGTTAACGATTCGCCGCTCGCTGGAAAAGAGGGCAAAAATTTAACCTCCCGAATGATTGGCGAGAGGCTTTTCAAGGAGGCAGAGGGCAACGTTTCGATAACGGTGAAGCGCTCGACCGAGGAAGAGTCGTACGAGGTTGCCGGGCGCGGTGAGTTGCAGCTTGGAATACTGATTGAGACGATGCGCCGCGAGGGGTTCGAGCTGTCTATCGGTCGTCCGCAGGTCTTGTTTCATAAAGACCCGGAAACTGGCGCAACGTTGGAGCCGATAGAAGAGCTATACGTTGATTTGGACGACGAATTTACCGGCATGGTCGTGGACAAATTGATACAGCGCAAAGGCGAGATGGTTGATATGCGACCGTCCGGTGTCGGGAAAACACGCATAAAATTTCTGATACCGACCCGCGGACTTATCGGGTACTACGGCGAATTCCTGACCGACACGCGCGGATCTGGCATAATGAACCGCTCGTTCCATTCGTACGCACCTCATAAGGGCGCGATAGAGGAGCGGGCGCGTGGCGCATTGGTTTCGGTTGCGAACGGAAAGGCTGTGCCGTACGCGTTGTTTTTCCTGAAGGATCGCGGAACTTTGTTTGTACATCCTGGCGATCCTGTATATGAAGGCATGATAATCGGCGAGCATAGTCGCGAGAACGAGCTTGAGGTAAATCCGACGAAAGAGAAGCAGCTCTCGAATTGTCGTGCTGCTGGCAAAGATGAAAACATAAAATTGCCTAATCCACGCGAAATGTCTTTGGAACAAGCAATTGCATACATAAAGAACGATGAACGAGTGGAAGTAACTCCGAAGTCGATACGATTGCGAAAGAAGTATCTCGATTCAATAACTCGAAAGAAGATGAGCCGAGCTCAGGAGAACCAATAGGTCGAAATGGAAAAAGCCGCGCTGAACATAGGACATACGATGTACTTGGTCGATGCCTTTACGGATGTGCCTTTTAAGGGAAATCCGGCAGGGGTTTGCGTTGTTGATGAGTATCCAAGTGATGCTGAAATGCAGCGGCTGGCACATTATTTTCGCTGGGCTGAAATATCATTTGTGAAGCGCCTGGGTGGCAACGATTTTTACATACGTTGGTTTTCGCCGAATGATGAGGCGCCAATTTGCGGTCACGCGACTATGGCAGCTTCACATGTACTATTTTCAAAAGGACTTGTTTCCGAAAATGTTGTGAATTATCAGTTCAATAGTGGTGAACTACACGCAACGCGAAATGATGACGTAATCACAATGGATTTCCCAGCAAAGCCAGTGCAAAAATGTGCAACGTTCCCATTCTCTGTGAGCAAAGTTATCGGTATAAAATCGTATAAAGAGGTTGTGAAGGACGATTTAATCTATGTAATTGTTTTGAATTTGAAAGAAGATGTGTTTAATGCTGTGCCGAATGTTGATGAAATAAAGCAAGTCGACTGCCGCGCAATCGCAATAACCGCGCCCGGCGATGAAAATTTCGATATATATTCGCGCTATTTCCCGCCTAAAATAGGTGTAAATGAAGACCAAGTTTGTGGCTCAATGCACTGTAGGCTAGCTTGTTATTGGCATTCGATTACTGGAAAAACGGTGTTTCGTGCATTTCAGGCATCGCGACGTACTGGTGTTTTGCACGTAGAGTACGCTGGAGACAGGGTAAAGCTTTCGGGAAAAGCGTATACAGTTTGTGAGTTTAAAGTACCTTGATAATAGAAATTACTGATTTTACAGCCGAAAAGAGAATAGATGTTGCTATTTCCGAACTAGCGCCTGAATTTTCCAGGACGAAAATACAAAAACTCATAATAGCAAAGAAAGTCATATGTAATAATGATATAGTTTTGGATGCTTCAAAGAAAATAACCGCGCCTTGCCTCATAGAAATAGAGGACTGTGCGCCTGAATACGATTATGAAATAACTCCAGAGAAAATTGACTTGGATATTGTTTACAAAGACGAATTTATACTTGTTATAAATAAGCCAGCGGGTATGGTGTGTCATCCGGCGCCGGGGCATAAATCCGGCACGTTGGTCAATGCCGTCGCGTACCATTGCAATAATCATCTGTCGACCGTCGGCGGGACGATGCGCCCGGGGATAGTGCATAGGCTGGACAAAGGCACTTCGGGGCTTATGCTTGTCGCGAAGACGAATGAGGCGCACGTCGCGTTTGCCGATTTATTTGCTAATGAGAAGGGTAATTTAATAAAGCGAAAGTATACCTGCTTTGTTTATGGCGTGCCGAACCCTAAATCTGGGAAAATCGAAACATTTATTACACGTCATCCGAGAAATCGGCAGATGTTTATAGCGCATAACAATATCGGCAAGCATTCTATTACACTTTACGAAGTTGAAAAATCAGTTTACTTCACATCGACCAAAGCTATATCAAAGGTGACTTGCGAATTACTGACGGGCAGGACGCACCAGATACGTGTGCATATGAAGCACATTGGTTGCAATATTATCGGCGACAAAATGTATGGTAAATCGAAAATAGAGCATACGTATCCGGAAATCATACGCGATTTTCCGCGCCAAGCACTGCATTCACAGATGTTGGAATTTCAACATCCATTCACACACGAATGGCTACATTTCGATGCCACACTTCCGGATGATATGCTGAAACTGGAGGAAACATTCAAAACATAAACGACGTCCTTAACGTCAAAATAAGAGCCATAAAAATAGTGATATAATTACTGAAGGCATTTGATTGAAAAGCTGTATGAATATTACAGAAATTGTTATATTATCGCTTCCGCTTGTAGTTGTATTGTTTTCTCTGGCATTCATGCCATTGATCGCACCAAAACTCTGGCATAAAAACGAAGGAATGGTATTTACGATAGTTTCGGGCATATCAATTGTGTCACTGTATAGTATGTTACCTGAAGCTAATCACATTTTAAAAGATGCGTTAATTGACGATTACTTGCCATTTATAATTATGCTTTTCACATTATATATATTAAGTCATGGTATACATATAAAACTAAAATCTGCATCGGATACTATAACAAATATCGCATTTCTAGCTTGTAGTAGTTTGTTTTCATCGATTATTGGAACAACTGGAGCATCTATGCTATTTTTACGCCCATTTCTTGAAATGAACAAAGATCGCATATATAAATCACACTTGATTATATTTTTTATATTTTTAGTATCAAATATCGGAGGACTATTAACCCCACTTGGCGATCCTCCACTACTTTTAGGTTATTTGCATGGAATAGATTTCTTCTGGGAATTACGAAATCTCTATCCATATTGGCTTGGATACCTCGCAATTTGCCTGGGTATCTTGTATATCGTAGACAAAATTGTGTTACATAAAGAAAATTTGGAACATCATTTGGTAAAAAGGAAATTTACGATAGAGATTGGCGGATGGTTAAATGTTGGATTGATATTAGCGACCGTAATCGTGCTAGCCATTGAAATAAACATATACATAAAAGACTTAATACTACTATCTTTTTGCGGAGTATCGTTTTATAGAAATAGAATTACCAACGAAAAAATTGACTTTTCGCCATTTGGTGAAGTCGCACGCACATTCCTAGTAATATTTATCGTTATAGCGCCAGTGTTATTTATTTTAAACACAAACTCCGACACAATACACAAATATATAATTGATATGAGCGATGGAACCGATGGTTCATCGGTATATTTCTGGCTATGCTCATTAGCGTCGTCATTTTTAGATAATGCACCATCATATCTGCTGTTCTTCAATATGGCGGGAGGAAATCCACAAGAGTTAATGTACGTCTACCCGAATGTTTTGACTGCAATCTCGATTAGCTCAGTCGTAATGGGAGCAATGACGTATATCGGAAACGCACCAAATATGATGGTAAAATCGATTGCCACAAAAAAAGGTATACAAATGCCATCGTTTATCGGATATATGCTTTGGTCATGCACCATAATCCTACCAATAAGCTACATAGCATCCATATTGTTATCACGGTGACCCAGGAAGTATGGTGCACAAGGTGCACTGTTCTTTATTGACCGGAATAACAATGTGTGATACCTTGAGACGAGTTTTTGTTTTTAGAGCGCGTATGAGTACGTCGTTTATGAAGCCCGCTGACGTTGAGAGAAAATGGTTCGTCGTCGATGCGGAAGGATTGGTTTTAGGAAGGATGGCGGTTGTTATAGCCAACGTTCTTCGCGGAAAAAATAAGCCTTATTTTACTCCGAATGTAGATTGCGGCGACAATGTCATTGTTATAAATGCGGATAAGGTCGCATTAACTGGGAATAAACTAGAGGATAAGAAATTTTATTGGCACAGTGGGTATCCTGGTGGTATAAAGCAGCGTAATATGAAGCAGCTGATGGAAGAGCCGCGGTCGGATAGGATGGTCAGAAATGCGGTCAGACGGATGATGTCCAGAGGATCTTTGAGTCGGGCAATTTTGTCGAAGTTGAAGGTATATAAAGGGACCGAGCACCCACATGCAGCTCAAAATCCAGAGATTTTGGATATCGCGAGTATGAGTAGGAAGAATAGCCGGAGGACGAAGTAATGGTTGAAAGTCAAAATGTAGTTACAAATAGCGAGCCAGTACAGAGAGTGCAAAAACTGGATGCGCAAGGCAGGGCGTATGCTACGGGCAAGAGGAAAAGTTCTGTGTCGCGCGTCTGGATAAAGGGCGGTTCTGGAAAGATAACCATAAATGGAAAAGATCAGAATGAGTATTTTTCGCGAGCTGTGTTGCGGATGATAATCTCTGAGCCATTTAAGGTGGCATCGCGTGAAGGTCAGTATGACGTATTTTGCACAGTGCGCGGGGGTGGTCTTTCAGGGCAAGCTGGCGCGATAAAACACGGCATAAGCAAGGCTCTGGATGCGTATGAGCCGGAGCTGCACACAATACTGAAGCAAGTCGGCTTCTTGACCAGGGATTCGAGAGTAGTTGAGCGCAAAAAGTACGGGCGTAGGAAGGCGCGTCGTAGGTTCCAGTTCTCGAAGAGGTAAAGTCGCTATGTGCCCTAAGTTCAAGAACTTCGCAATGCCCCTGATTTTTTTGGGGGCATTAGTCTTATCAATTGTGGCGGAGCCGGTTTTACCGGGGCAAATCAAATCGACGCTATATGCTGTGAGCTTGACTATAAAAGAAATACTGGTGTTTTTTTTGCCAATCGTAATTTTTGCATTAGTGACAAATTCTATAGCGCGACTTGGTTCGAGAGCACTAAAATACATCGTGATAATTCTTCCGCTGATATGTTGTTCGAACTTTTGCAATACGATGCTTTCATACCTAACATTCAGGACTTTTTTGAGTGGAAACTGGAGCTTGACGAGCGCAGCTCAGAGCGTTGAGCAGTTAAATCCCGCGTTTTCGCTACACCTTCCGACATTAGTGTCAAATGATATTGCTTTAATTTCGGGCGTAATTTTGGGGCTGCTGTTTGGAATAGTAAAAAGAAAAGAGGTTGGAGCGATTGCAAGATGCTTGGAGAAAATATCGACTTTGTTCTTTAAATGCTTGATACCCATAATGCCTTTGTTTATTGTAGGGACTGCGATAAAATTACAGCATGATGGCATATTGACTACGATATTGACGCGATACCTGCCGGTAATGGCGACGTTCGCGATAACTGCTTTTGGAATCGTAATGCTGCAGTTAATGGTGTTGTCGCGGATGAATTTTTCGAAAGTAGCCGAATATATAAGGAACTTGATACCGGCTTTAATTGCGGCATTCGGCTCTGCATCGAGCGTGGCGGCGATGCCGTTGTCCATAAAGGCAGCTGAAAAAAACGTGGATGAATCGGAGAACGCGGACATAATCATACCCTCGACGGTCAATATTCATCTCGTTGGTGACTGCTTTTTCATACCGATGGTTGCCCTGGCGGTGATGGTATCCTTTGCAAAGGAGATGCCGGATATGGGAACGTACCTGTTGTTTGCGCTGCATTTCGTATTAGCAAAATTCGCAGTAGCGGCGGTACCGGGCGGCGGTGTTCTTGTTATGATACCGATAATGCAAAAGAACCTCGGTCTAAATGCGGAAATGCTGGGCATAGTAACTGCGATATACGTACTCTTCGACCCGATAATAACAACATGCAACGTCGCCGGAAATGGTTCACTGGCAATCTTGTTCGACAGGATAGTTAGCAAAAAACGAAAGACCGAATAGACACAGTTGCATAAAATTTTTATAATATTTTGTATTGAAGATTACAAGAAGGGCGGGAATGCCAATAATATTTGAGATGCCGACACTCAGTCCAACGATGGAAAAAGGCAACTTAGTAAGCTGGTGCAAAAACGAGGGGGATGAAATTGCAATAGGAGACGTAATTGCTGAGGTAGACACTGATAAAGCGACGATGGAAGTTGAGTCGGTATACAAGGGCAAGCTCGAAAGGGTATTGGTTGCCGCGGGAACGCACGATGTTGCGGTAAAGACCCCGATAGCAATAATAAGGCAAAAAAGCGACACTGATGAAGATATAGCGCAGGCGATCGCTGGTATAAACAGTAGAGAAATACCCAATCAACCCGAGCCCCCACGACCGGCGCCCACCCGCCCGCCCCATAATACCCGCGTTGGCATCACCCAAAAAGCCAGTCCTTTAGCAAAGCGGTTGGCAAATGAACTTGGCATAAACATATCCGACCTCAGTGGCACCGGTCCTCATGGACGTATAGTAAAAAACGATGTCATAAACGCTAAAACTCCAGTAAACGAGCCCGCGTATATAGACAAGCCAATATCTTCGATGCGCAAAATAATAGCTAAAAAATTAACAAAGGCGAAGCAAGAAATCCCGCACTATTATATGTCAGTAAAGGCAAACGTAACCTCCCTATTACAACTCAGAAAACAGCTTAATGATAGCGGAAAACTGAATACAAAAATAACCGTTAATGATTTAATAGTAAAAGCCGTGGCAAACGCTATGCGTGAAGTTCCCGAAATAAACGTCATTTGGAATAACGACACGATACGACACTTTAATAATATTGATATCTCAATCGCCGTCGCAATAGATGGTGGACTAGTAACGCCAGTCATTAAAAATGCTAATAAAAAGTCGCTAGGGCAAATATCACAAGAAATAAAAGACTTATCAAATAGAGCAAAAGAGAAAAAATTAACCCCCGAGGAATATAATGGCGGAACATTGACGATTTCAAACCTCGGTATGTTCGGCGTAAATTCGTTTCTTTCAATAATAAATTCACCTCAATCGAGTATTTTGTCAATAGGAGCAACACAAAAAGAAGTAATAATAAATGAATACAATTTCATACATTCTGCTGATACTTTGAATATAGGATATGCAATAGATCATCGAGTTATCGACGGAGCAGTTGCTGCAAAATTTCTGAAACAGCTTAAGGCAAATCTTGAAACACCGGCGTTAATTTTTTTATGAGAAAGGTAAAAAATTTGTTGTATAGCATGAACAAATTGCTTACAATAAAAGCAGAGGGTGGCATGAGAAGGAAAAGCATGTCACAAAGGACTTTTTATAAAAGGAGATTAAAATGTCTAAATCACTAAACCTATCTAAGGTTTTATTAGCTTCATTAGCACCAATTATTGCGCATCAAACAACGTATGCTGCTCAACCAGTACCAGAGCCGATACAGTTGGATGGAGCTCAAATACCAGGAGCTGCTCAAGTCGTCGTTAACGCTAACAATTACGCAGCTAACGATGTCGCTGCACAAGGATTC
>CACXNL010000012.1 GCA_902769055.1 uncultured Pseudomonadota bacterium
ATTCTCTATAAGAAATATCAACGCGTCTGGCTCTCCTGCATATCACTGATTCCGCTCATCGCTTTTTTTATTTTGACTCTTTCATTTTTGAAATGACAGTAAAGCAATAGATGCTTCACGATACAGTTGATGACTTGGTTAATGATACACCAAAGGTCGACACACCACCGACTACGGTCGGAAGCGCTGCGACAAATTCCGAGAAACTTCAGATAACGACAACTCCACGAACAGAAGTGACACCTCAAACCTCTTCCCAAAATATTTTATCCGCTACGTCTCAAACCGGAAACCTTCCTCCATCTTCAACGACGCCTCCAAGTGCTGAAGCCAAAAAGGTTGGATTTGTGGACATAAATGGAAACATCCTAGTTGCTCCAAGCGATATGATTTTCCCAGCTGAAATGCAAGATGGTGAAATGTATATTTTTTCAAAAGATATCGAAGCCTTGAAGAAAAAATTATCAGCAAATGGGCAAAGTCTGTCACAGATGTTTCCTCAAATGAGAACCGGGAACTACCAGAGCAACCCAACTCAAGCAGCACCTGGGCAAGCAATAGCAGGACAAGTAAGTCCGGAAGAACAAATGGCGCCAAATCAAACAGTGCCGGGACAATATCAGACAGCGCCTTGGATAAACAACAGTAAATCTTGGCAATATAATCCACAAGATGCGACGAATGCTGGAATGCCCCCACAGTATCCCAGGCAATCGCAACTGGACAATTCTCCCCAAGGAAACACCCATCAAACAAATTCCTCTCAACAGGGAAATTCTCAGTGGAAATACCCCCAAAGTGGAATGCAAGGGATGCCGGCTAGAGATCAAAACGGAAATGTAATCTCGCCATCAAATAACCAGTCGGGAGCGTCGAAAACTTCAGGGATGACAGGGAATGGATATAATGCTCAAATTTTAGAACAACGTATGGATACAGCTATATCTACCAGAGATCCGAATAAAAAACCGATTATGTTCCAGTGTTATTTGGCATAAAATTAAGGCTATAAAAACATCGAACAGAGTTAAATCTGTTTTCGGTGTTTTTTGTTTATAAAACATCTAAATACAAATCTTTAAGAAAAACATTTCAGATAAATTAACTGATTATTAACTCTATTCAAGTACGATCGTAGCGTAGGGTCATTGTGATGAGAAACCAGTATGAAGTTTAATATTTCAACGATTATACTTTCTATGTTTTTAGCAGTAATTACAAATCACTTTTGGAAAGCCAGCGCAAGACCCCTTTTTACTTCAACTGAAACTGTAAATAAACGAATAAATGATGCCGTCAATAAAGAAAGACAATCCTGGCAAAAAAAGATTTCGGAAAATGAGAATAAAATAAAGATTTTGCAAAGTGATTTAAATAAAGCTGTTGCGGAATCGAAAAAACTATCAGATGAAAAAGTGTCTTATGAACAGAAAGCTAAAGACGATTTGACTAAGGTAAAAAAAGAAAAGGAAAATGCTATAAATGATCTAGCAAAAGCGAAAAAAGAATTTGAAACTACGAAAAAGCAGTTAGACACGTCAATAACCAACTTACAAAAGGAAGTCCAAGCAAAAGAAGCTGAGAAAAGTGTTCTTTCGAAAAAAGTTTCAGATACAGAAAATGCGCGATTGGCATCAGAGACAAACTTGAAAAAAACAATAGATACAACAAAAAAGCAGTACAATACCAAAATCAAAAATTTAAATAAGCAAATTTCACAAAAGACGAAGCAATTAAAACAGAAAACCAATCAACTAAATGCTCTCAGCTCTGAATACAAAACACAAAACGAAAATGTCTCAAAAGCAGAGATGAACGCGTATTATGAACTTGAAATATTAAAGGGGGAAGTAAAAAAACTAAAGACTGAACTCAGAATTCTTGTTGAAAATGCTAAGGCGATTGAATCTGAAAGAGAGCAGTATGTTGAAAATATGCAAAAAAAATTCATGATCGAACGAAAAAATTTCGTGCAACAAGTTAAAGCTAACCAGGATCTTGAATTACAAAATTTGTTGAAAATTGAACAGCTCAACAATTTGATTCATCAACTAATTTTGAAAAATAGCAAGTTAGATGAAGCCGGCAAAACGTTAGAAGCGAAATTGATGGCAAAAATTGAAGCATTAAAAAAGCAACAAAAATTGTTTGCGAAAAAATATGAGTTAGTTATAAACGCATACGCGAAAGCCGAAGCAAAAAATCTGCAAACTATTGATGCACTAAATCAAGAGTTAAGTGATGCTAAAGCGAAAAATCTTGCCTTAATAAAAGTTGCTGAACAAATGAATAAATCAAAAATTGTCGAAGACATAGCTGATTCTAGGCTGGAAGCGAACACACTCTTGAAAGTTGATGATTTGACGAACGAGCTTAACAATGCAATTCACAAAAACAAACTTCTTGTCAGTAACATAGGAAATATAAAAGAACACATCAACAAAATAAAACAAAGTAACTCTGAAACTGAGCAAAAATATCAAAAAGATATAAAAACGTTGACTAAGGAACTAGAAAAGGCTGCTATTGAATTCAAAAAATTATCTGAGAAATATAACAATAGAGGAAACTGGAAAAAAGAAAAATTGGAATTTTCAAAAAACAATATTTCAACACAACCACAAGGACAAGGAGCAAGAAAACAAAATACAAGTGCACCCAAAGTGCCTGGTTCCGAGGAATGGAACGCAACAAGAGGTATAAACTACGATGGGACACATAAAAACTCCTCTTACGAAAGCGATAATTTTACCACTTCTTCGAAAAAACAGGAATATCCAGCTCCTTTTTTAAGGAATACGAATTTTGAAAAGGACAAACAAAACTATCCAAAACAGCCTTCGAACAAAGCGGGTTATTGGTACAATTCGGAAACTTTTGCGCCAATAAGCACTAGAAGATCCCCAGCACCAATCCCAACGAGTACGGAGTACGAAAACGGCACACCGTATTTCCATCAACAACAAAATCGCACTGCTGTGCATACAAATCCCAGATTTGCCCCCTCACAAAGGAACAGCTTGATATACTCAGCAACAAGTGTTGAGAATAACAACAGTACACCTGATTTTCAATGGCAAAGCAATGGCAATGTAATGCCCGCAAATACTAGTTTATCCCCTCTCGAAGGGACAACAGTGAGTACCCGACGTCCATGGGTAATGAATGCGGAAGGATATGAAAACAACACACAATATATTCACCAGCAACAAAATCACGGTATGATACCTGCAAGTTCTGGATTTGCCCACTCGTCGCAAAAAAACAATAAGAGCTACCCAACATCAATACCAGCGAGTGAAACTACTCGGCAACAAGATCACTCGTATCCGCCACATGGTGAAAATTTAATGCCGTACCAATCGGCGATAGGCTGGAAGAAAAATCGAAACGTAAAACACAGTTCGGAGAACAAGCAACAAAACACCCCGCATAATTATGATGAGGTAATGGCAAATTTGAATGATATTCAAATAAAACCTAAAACAAGTGAAGAAAACCTCGTTGAATTTGCAATAGATGCAATTTTAAAAGCAATCCAAAAAATGACACACTATGACGTTGATAAAACAAATGCGGCAATGAATTTAATAGGATCTGGCGAGGAATTGCCACAACAACTGAATGCGATAATGGAAGTTACAAAAGAAAAATATAACCCCGCAATCTTTGAAAAAGCCATTACTGAAATTGCCAATAGATATACCCAAAGAAAGAATTTTATGAATGAATCTATGAAGCATTTATACGGAAAAAATGGAGACAAGTTAATCAACTGGTCTGACATCCCTTGATAACTTTCGCTTGCAATTCCAAAATCGCCATAGCTAGCCTTTCCGGAGGCGGCGGACACCCAGGAACAATCGCATCTATACGAATGTAGTCACCGACATTTGATACTACGCTTTCTGATTCAGAATAAAGCCCGCCATTGATAGCACAACCTCCCATGGCTATCACATACTTGGGAAACAGCATCTGATCGTACAGTGTCAGAAGTTGAGGCAGCATTTTTTTTGTCACTGTTCCAGCAATTATCATAAGATCCGCTTGTTTCGGACTCGCTCTGAAAAGGCACCCGTAGCGATTTAAATCAACCCGACTTGCTGCCGCATGCATCATTTCAATTGCGCAGCACGAAAGCCCACAAGAAAGCGGCCACATCGATTTTCCGCTAGCCCAACGCCCCATCGCACTGACAGTGCTAAAAAAAATATCAGTAAGACTTCTCATTCTGTTCAAAACCACTAAAAGTAAACCTATCCCAAATTGGATTTTTAATTTTTTTCAAAAATTCCGTGTGTAAATCTTTCTCATCTTGCGTTGGCGAAAAATCCCTCTGCACAAAAACCTGAACACGAGGCGCAGCAACCTCAGCGACTGTCTCCACCATACCTGTTAATTCTCCAAACAGGTTTCTTTGCAACATCTCAACCGACATGTGAAGATATACTTTCGCCAAAAGATCGGCGTCTATCAGAGCACCGTGTTTAGTTCGAGCCGAGGCATCAACTGAAAAACGGCGACACAACGCATCCAGCGTAGCTGGCGATCCCGGAAACTTCTCCTTCGCCATAACGAGAGTATCGACGACATTCCTCGGCTCAATCAGCTTTTTCCCCGCACGTTGCAATTCAAAATTCAAAAATCCAATATCAAATGGCGCGTTATGAATTACGAGCCTAGAATCGTTCACAAAATCCAAAAACTCATCAGCAATTTCGTCAAATTTTTTATAATTCCTCAAGAAATCGTATGTCAATCCGCTAATTTCCGAAGCCTGGGCAGAAAGCTCTCTTTCAGGATTGATATACAAGTGAAATTCCCTCCCCGTAATCTTCTTGTCGACTATTTCTACACAACCGATTTCCGTTATCCTGTCACCATTAGCGAAAGAAAGTCCAGTTGTTTCAGTATCCAACGATATTTCGCGCATTTATGCCTTTCCACCTCCTTGAACTATAAAATTTCCCGCTAGGGGATGACATTTATCATAAATTTCCGCAATATATTTCTTCGCGACATCCGCATAAATCTGAGTTGAAGATATAGATGAATGCCCCAAAAGTTCCTGAATTCCCCTCAAATCGCCGGTATTTTCCATTAAATGCGTTGCACAACTATGCCGAAGTGCATGAGGAGTTACTTTATCCGATAGCCCCAGCAATTTCCTTGATTTTTTAACCAACTTTTGTACAGATGAAGCCGTCAATCTTTCGCCTCGATTATTCACAAACAGTGCAGTAGCGTCGGCAAACGGACAAGTATCTAAGTAATCAAGAACAACTGATTTAACAGTCTCCACAATCGGAACTACGCGCATTTTTCCGCCTTTTCCCAAAATAAAAACAGACTCAGATGAGGTTAAAAACTCATCTCTATCCACCCCCAAAGCCTCACTCACCCGAAGCCCAACGGAATATATTAGAGTAAGCAGAGCCTTATCACGCTTAATAATCCAGCCAGTCTGCTTTATACTAGACACGGAAGTCATTATATCATTTATTTGCGAAATATTCAATGGTCGTGGTAATGTTTTTTCAACTTTAGGAGGTTTTATAGATAAAACAGCACTATTTTCTATTTGTTTTTCTTTTATCAAAAATTTTATAAAACTTTTTACAGCCGAAAGCCCCCTTGAAATTGTTTTCGCTCTCTCCCCTGCATTTTTGCGACTAAGAAACCAGGCTCTAACATCCAATCTGCCGAGATTTTTTAACTCATTGATATCGCATTTCTCTTCCTTATATCCTTCCAAAAAGAAAATCAGCAACTTTAAATCAGACGTATAAGAATTCACAGTATTTTTAGATAAATTAAAGGAATGCCTCAAATATTGTTGCCATGAAGTTATAAATAAATCTAGTGAATTCACGAAATGTATCGTAAACAGAACACCACTTCCTATTGTAGCCCCTTTCAAGTCATGAACACAAAATGTGTGATACAATTGCGACAATAGCACATTAGTGTTTAGTTAATATGAGCAGACTTTACATCACAACTCCGATATATTATGTCAATGCGAAACCGCATATTGGGCACGCATATACGACTGTTGTTTGCGATGTTTTCGCTCGTTTTAATCGAATGCTAGGGGCGGATGTAAAGTTCACAACGGGCACGGATGAGCATGGCAAGAAAGTCGAGCAGAGCGCTGTAAAAGCCGGAATTTCTCCGCAGGAATTTGCTGATAATATTTCGAAATTGTTTCGCGATCTCCTACCGGTACTAAATATATCAAATAATGATTTTATAAGAACTACTGAGCCTCGTCACAAAAAAACAGTACAACATTTTTGGAAAAAGCTGAAAGATGCGGGCTACATATACCTCGGCGAATATTCGGGGTGGTATGATATGCGGAATGAGGCGTATTTTGCTGAAGACGAGTTAGTCGATGGAAAATCGCCACTGGGCGGCGAAGTGCAGTACATAACTGAGCCTTGCTACTTTTTCAAGCTTTCGGCGTTTCAGGACAAATTGCTGGAATTTTATGAAAATAATCCGGATTTTGTATACCCGGTACAGCGCAGAAATGAGATGCTGAGTTTCATAAAGCAGGGATTGCGCGATTTGGCGATTTCGAGGACTACTTTCAGTTGGGGCATACCGGTGCCTGATGATCCGAAACATGTTGTGTACGTGTGGCTCGACGCCCTGACGAATTATTTGACGTTGAACGGGTATCCGGACAATGAAAACCAAAATAATGATAAGTATTGGAATAATGTAATTCATTTTGTTGGGAAAGAAATAGTCAAGTTTCATGCGATATACTGGGTAGCGTTCCTGATGGCAGTCGGAATTAAGCCGCCGAAGCAGGTCGTTTCGCATGGGTGGTGGCTGAGCGAGGGCGAGAAGATGTCGAAATCCCTCGGGAATGTGCAGGATCCGTACAAGTACTGCAGATTGTTCGGCTCCGACGCGCTGAGGTACTATATGCTGCGGGAGCTGACTTTTGGCTCGGATGGCAATTTTGCTTTAGAGGCGTTTATTCAGCGGTATAACTCCGTATTGGCGAATGCTTATGGCAATCTTTGTAACCGCGTACTTTCGTTTATATGCAAGCGGTGCAACGGAGTTGTTACTCGCCCAACTGAGTTGTTGCCGGATGACGAAAAATTTATTGGTGAGGTTGATGGAGGTATTGAACAAGTTATACCTCTAGTAAGGCAGTACAATTTCAGTCGCTACCTCGAGAAGGTGGAGCACATGATTTCCCTGGCAAACCAATATGTGGATTACCAAAAGCCTTGGGGATTGAAGGACAGCGAACCGAAGAGAATGCAGGACATACTGTTTATATTGGCAGAACAGATTTATAAGATCACAAAGTGCTTATACCCGGTAATTCCGCACACAGCAGAGAAGTTGCTGAAACAACTTGGGATACCGTATGAATTAAAGTTCATACCTACTGAAAAAATACCAGATGTTATTCATATAACGGACATAGAGCCATTGTTTCCGAGAATAGATACAAGCGACATCCAGAAACTCAATGTTTACGCCGAAGGGTAAGTTCGCGGTACCAGTGTGAGCGCTAGCGCTTGCATTCGGTTGTTATTTGCTTAACAATGGGAAACACGCCGAATGCCCCAAACCAAATGCAGTAATTTAAGAACTTAGGAAAATTTCCTGCGATAAGAAGATATGTAAATAAGGTACATAAACATAATGCGATTTGATGATATCGGCGCTGTATTAAAGACGTAGCAACACCAAATCCTAAAATGCCATATGATCCGATTGCAACATCTATGGGGAGATGACCAATCAAAGTAACTGACAGTATCTGGAGCGCAAACGAAATTGTTATAAAAATAATCATAAATTTATCTTGCTCAATATTTCTTAGAAAAACATAATATATCGTTAAAAAACATACCGGCAACAATGGTGTAAGTAGCACGTCGGAAATGTCGTGATAGCCAAGGTAAATCGTACTGAGCGATGCAAGTACAAGTGCAGCGGGACACAGGAAGTATAGCAACTTTGATTTATGCGTTATCATAAGCCAACCGAAAAACATTGTCGCGAAATTTATATGCCCACTCGGAAATCCATACTTCGTCGGCGAGGTAACAGGTGCTGGTATCTTCAACAGATCCTTCAAAATTGCCTTATAGATCATCGCGAAAAGTAGCAGTATGATTAAATGTGCATATTCGGTACGCTTCGAGAAAATATAAAACAACACAGCGACTAGCATCAGCAAGTAATCGTTGCTGATATACGAAAGGCACGTTGCAATTGTCGAAATCATACTCGCAGCGCCTCGACCGGGTCAAGTTTTGATGCTTTTTTAGCGGGGTATAGCGTCGCCATCAGGCACAAGACTATCGCGAATACGGCTATAAAGCACACTTCCATCCAGTCTGTTTTCGATGGAATTTGAGACAAAAAGTATATTTCTTCGCTGAACAGTTTGCTGTCCGAAAATTTCTCTAAAAATTGCTTTATCCGGTCAATATTCAGTGAAACCAGCAGCCCAAGACTTATGCCAATACCAGTTCCCAGTATTCCAATTGCCGAACCTATCGTAAAAAATATCTGTAATATTGATTTTTTTGTCATTCCCATCGTGCGTAATATCGCTATATCTTTCACTTTACTGCTCGTCAACATTGTCAAACCCGAAATTATATTAAACACAGCGACAAGTATTATTATACTCAAAATCAATGTCATCACGTTTTTCTCGACCTCAACTGCGTGAAAAATGCTGGAATCCGAATGCTTCCAGTCGAGCACCATAAACCCACTGCCGAGCATCTGCACTATCTTTCGCGCTATTTCCTGCGAATTATCAACATTATCGATGAATATTTCAATTTGCGATACTTTCCCGGGCATTTCCCAGAAATCTTGCGCCTCAGCTAGCGGCATCAAAACAATATTTTTGTCATACTCATTCATACCGACTTCGAATACGCCAGCAACAGTATATGTTTCACTTTTTACTGTTGTGCCCATAGTCGTAACTTCGCCATCCGGCGTCATAAGCTCCAGGGTATCGCCAATCTTGACGCCTAAAATTTCAGCCATCCGGCGCCCTATAAAAATCGACTGTTCTTTAAAAGCGGCTATCTTACCGGCTTTTATATGCTCTGAAATGAGATTTTTTTTCGTTAGCGACTGCTGTGACAACGCTTGCACAAGAGCTCCCCTGGCTTGCCCATTCGCCATAACTACTGCCTGCTGCTCTATTTGTGGAATAACTTTTAATATACGTTTGTCTATTTTCTCTATTTGCCTTACGACATCATCGTAATTATTTATACCTTTATGCTCAACGTCGGATACCACAATGTGTCCCTTCATTCCGACGATTTTGTCCAGCAGCTCGGCTCTGAAGCCGTTCATTACCGATGTAACGATTATGAGCGTCGCGACGCCGAGAGCAATGCCGATGAATGAAAACCAGGTGACGACATACGCAAAACCCGAGCTTTTGCCGGATTTGAGGTACCGTAGCGCTATAAATCTCTCCAGCATTATAAGGTCTCCAAATACGTATTAAATCTATTTTTGAAATACTCTGCATTTTCAGATACTTCAAAAAATCTCACTTCCTTGGATTTAGCATCAGCGTTCGCGTACCCGATTATATCTGCACCTTTATAAAAAATAACGCGAATATCATTTTCTTTAAACTTCGGAAAAACTTTTTTCTCGTAATCTTGCTCAGTATAATGCGAAACCAACCGCATACAATATCCTGTAAATCCCGCCCTCCTCAGAACAGAAGTTATGAAATCATTCTTCGCAAGTGTGTATTCGTTCAGAAAATGTTCGTTTTCAGCAGTAGCTAGCAGCTTTTGTATCTTCAGTTTCAAATTGGAATACTCCTTGCGGGCATCTTCGTGAGTATTTAAGTAATCCCGGAAAGTCAAAAATCCTTCCAATTCAGGATCCCCAGGCAACAAAACATGCAGATGCGCACACAATGCCTCCGTCTTCTTGGAATAAAAATACCGAAACGGAATATTCAAACAACCTTTATATTTGTAATGCAACGCCTCTAAACTTTTAGACCGCTCCAAATCTTTCACTACCAGCGCCATATCGATTTTCGGTTTCGCGTATATCTCAGCAATCGCCGTCGAACCAATATGAAAAACATCAACGAAATTTGATTGTTGGTTCTCTTTTATCGCATTGTATTCAATTTCATACAAATTTTCCCAATTTTTATCGTGAAAAACCAGCTTATCAGATACCATAACTATCCGCAGTAAAATGTCCTAGCCGACCTTATTATAGCATTCGTGCCTACTTTCGGCGTACAGCTCCCCCAAGGCTCTCGTGCTATAATGCGGAAGATTCAATGTTACAGAGAAAAGATTGAAAAATCTGATAATCATAGCAGCTGGGGGGACTGGCGGACATGTGTTTCCGGCGGTGTGCTTAGCTGATGAGTTGAAAAAACGTGGGTATGAGGTATTGTTTGCGACGGATAGGCGCGGGGTAAAGTATCTGGGAGAATACGCAAATAATGCAATAGTTCAGAGCATCGTAACTTCGTCGCGAATAAAACTTTATCTCAGTCTCATCTTTAATATTTTTAAATACTTTTTTGAGATTATTCGTTTAAATCCCGCAATGGTCGTTGGATTTGGCGGATACCCATCTGTACCGTTCGTTCTGTTGGCGCAAATTTTGGGTAAAGAAACAGCGATACATGAGCAAAACGCCGTAATCGGCAAAGCTAATGCGCTGTTATCGCGAAAAGCAACAATAGTCGCTACGTCCTTTCCCGACACAAAAGGATTAGTAAACACTAAAAAAACAAAATATATTGGAAATCCAACGAGGTTTGAGAAGCTATACGATAGTAACAAGCAAACTAAAAATGATGCTTGTACAATTTTGATTTTTGGAGGTAGTCAAGGGGCAAAGGTATTTTCAGAGACCGTTGTTGAAGCTATATGCGAATATGCACAGAATAAAAATGTCAAAGTACTGCATCAGGGTAGAAAACAAGATGTTGAAAAAATAAAAAAGGCGTACTCCGGTGCCAAAGTAACCAACACAGTTCAAGAGTTTTTCAATAATATTGGAGAACTGTATCAGCAATCCGATATAGTAATTTCACGGTCGGGTGCATCGAGTGTATTTGAGATTATAGGCTTCCAAAAACCAGCGGTTTTAATACCGTATGGCAATTCGATAAATGGCGACCAGCTTGAAAATGCAAAATTTTTGGAAGCTCACGATGCGTGTATTGTTATTCGTGAGAATGAGTTAACAAAAGCGAAGTTAATACGTGTTCTGGAAAATATTCAGCACGAAATTCCACGAATATCCGAAAATCTAAAGTCCCTCCGGGTGAGGAATTCGGCGCAAAAATTTGCGGATTGTCTAGAGGAGATAATAAAATAGAGATGATGAATTGAGGAGAAGAAAATGTTCGCGATTGGAAGTGAAGTAATACATTTTGTTGGAATTGGCGGCATCGGGATGAGCGGAATTGCCGAAATTATGCACTCGCTAGGGTACGTCGTTCAGGGCAGCGACAAACGGCAATCTCAAAATACCGACCGCCTGGAACGCATCGGGATTAAGGTATTCATTGGTCATGATGCGAAAAACGTTGAAAATGCGAGTGTTGTTGTTTATTCTTCTGCAATAAAGCCGAATAATCCCGAGTTGATACGGGCACGCGAGCTGAAAATCCCGTGTTTGACACGGGCAGAAATGTTGTCGCAAATCGTCAGGTTTAAGAAGTCGGTTGTAGTGTCTGGTTCGCACGGGAAAACCACGGTAACTTCGCTGTGCGCATCCATTTTGGAGATGGCGTCGTTCCACCCGACCGTCGTCAATGGCGGGATAATTCACTCGTACAACACCAATGCCAAGTTGGGAACTGGCGACTGGGCAGTCATTGAATCTGATGAGTCTGATGGCAGTTTTACGCAATTCTTCCCGACGATTGGAATAATAACGAATATTGACAAGGAACATATAACACACTATGGAAACTTTGAAAATTTGAAGAGCGCATTTAAAACTTTTCTTAATAATTTGCCCTTTTATGGCGCTGGGATTGTTTGTATAGACGACCCGAATATTGCGGATATTGTCAAAAATATGACCGACCGCAAGATCATTACGTATTCCATCGAGCAGAATTCTATGTTCAGGGCGGTAAATATTAAGAAAAGTGAAAATGGTGCAGTGTTCGATGTCGCTCATAATGATGAAATAATTCAAGATATTTCGATACCGCTTTTAGGCGACCACAATATTAAAAATGCGCTGTCCGCTATTGCAATGGCGACTGAGCTTGGGATTAGTATGGACATCGTTAAGGCGACATTATCTTCGTTTACTGGCGTTAATCGACGTTTTACTAAGGTTGGAGTAATTGGTGAGACGCTCGTTATTGATGATTACGCGCATCACCCGACCGAAATAAAGTCACTGTTAAAGTCAGCAAGGCAAAAGGTCAGTGGCAAGATTGTCATAATACACCAGCCGCATAGATTTACACGCTTAAATACTCTGTTTGATGAGTTTTGTCATTGCTTTGACTTAGCGGATGAAATCATAATAACGCCGGTATACAAGGCTGATGATGTAGAGACTGCGCCGATTACAGCGGATGATTTGTATAAAGCGCTAAAGTCTCAGGAAAAGGATGTTTTGTTTGCTAATGAACAAAACGAAATACAGGAAATACTTCGTGCGGAGCAATTTTCTAGAAACGATATAATATTGTTCGCCGGCGCAGGAAGTATATCGAAATGGGCGCATGATATTGTGAAGAATATCGGCAAACATATATGAGGTAATGCTGTGAAAAAGTGGATAATAGTTGTAGGATTATTCGGTTGCAGTGCACTTTTCTTTATATCGGGCTCGTTTGTGGGATATTTGTTATCCGAGACAAAAGATAACGTGACGACGCAAGTGAAACCGAAAAGAGCCCCCTCGGGAAAACTCGAACCGATACTTGGTCGGATAGTAGAAATACAGAAGGTCGAGCTGATAAATAAAACCCGCGTACCGACGCCAAACGCGATATATAAGGCTCAGCAATACAAAGCACAATTTATTGGCAGTAACTAAAACGCGATGAAGAGCAGAGTATAAGATACATTTACGGCTAAATGAATATGAAAATTTTTGAGAAAAGCCGCAAAATAAATCCATAGAATAAAGTAGATAGTGGCAGCATAAACAGCAGCACCGTTGCGGCTGGTTTTCCCCCTACACACACCTGTTCACCCCCCGGTGATTTGAAGAAAAATCGAATCCATTTTATAACGTATGCAATCGATATAATCGAATACATAGAAGCTATAACAAGTAACAAGTAGTTTTTGCTTTCAAGCAATATAGTAAAAATATTCAATTTTGCAAAAAAATTTCCGAATGGAGGAACTCCACACAACGCACACATAGAAAATAACATCAATGCGCCATATGTTGGAGCCGCCTTCATAATGCCGGATAAATCTCCAAATTCCACCACTGTCCGGTATTTTTTTAAAAGCAATATCCCGGACAAGAAACAGAAAACTGCCAGCGATTGATAGCCCATGTACGTCATTATGGCTGGCGCTGCCTTCGCTATAGGAACTACTGACACGATAAATCCGACATGCCCAACCGCGACTGATGCAATAAACCTATGTATACCTTTTTGAAAAATTGGCATTATTGCACCTAATAACATCGTTATTATCGCGGAAAATTTCAAGATAACTTTAAAAAAATGTATTCCCATAAAAATATAGACGATTTTCATAAATATAAATACCATAAAAAACTTCCAAATTGCTTCGAAAAGCAAAACTACAATACTAGAAGACTTTTCATAAACATCAAGCATCCAGCTGTGAAACGGAGCACCGCCGAGTTTAAACAGCATTGCACATAAGACTAAGACGCTGCCAAAAGCTGTTTCCCAACCTATGGATACTTTTATATTTGAGAACGATAAACTTCCGAAATGGAAATAAAGTAAGCTGCAACCAAAAATAAGTATTGCACTCATAACGGCAGAAGTTAACAGAAAGCGTATGGCACATTTTCTATGAGAAGTATCGTTACAATCGTTAAGCAAAAGAAATCCTACAGAAAATGTATATAACTCTAACGCAATTATCAGCGTTACAAAATTGTTGGCAGATATTGACAAGTTGATTGCATTTGCGATGCCATATATTAGAATAAAAAAATTAGCATTTAATGCTTCATATGATCTCATGTAATATATGTATGAAAACCAGGCACAAAGGCAAACGAATAAACATGTTTTTATTTGTTCAATAGCGGAACTATATACAAATAGCTCAGTATTTAACTGTTTAGTATACGGATGACATGCTAGTACCACGATTAGTAAGATTAAGGAAAGTATCAGAGATACTTTTGGAAACACAGAATTAAGACACTTTCCATTCAGAAAATTTTTCAAAATTATTAGAATAAACGACGCTAGTATTAGCAACATATCCGGAAATGCTAAGTTTAATTCAGAAAATAACCTCAGCAGGGAAATCACTTCTTTAAAGCGCTTATTAAAAACTCATAAAAATTTTCGACTAATTCCGTTGGCTTTACAAGTAAGTTAAACTCAGATTTTAAATCTGTAGCACGCTCTATCGGTGCATTTATAAGATTTATTCCTATCCCAATCACAGCATATGGATACGATACCTCCGTCAAAACACCAGCCAATTTTTTGCCATTCACCAAAATATCATTTGGTTGTTTTAATGTAATCCTATTGGTTTGCGTCATTTTAATCAAGTATTTATATAATACATCCATAACCATAGATGTCAAAATACTTGCCTTTCCGATGAAAATCTGAAAATCTTCAAGATTTACTATATAAGAACAATAAAAATTTCCCTTCGGGGACTGCCACACTCTTCCATTCAGGCGTCCGCGTCCTGACGTCTGCTTATCTGCGACTACAGCAATATCTGAAGTCAAATTTTCACAGTCAATAAGACTTAAAGCATAATCATTGGTACTGTCAATCTCCGCAAAATGCTTTACGTTTAAAGTCATACTTCCACTAAGAAGCAGTTTTCTTCACCTTCGGCAATACAGATATATGCAACTCCCTCAGTTGTTGTGGTGTTACTTCCGCAGGTGAGCCCATCATTAGATCTTCAGCTTTTTGGTTGAATGGGAATGCAATTACTTCGCGTATGTTCTCCGTATTTGCCAAAAGCATGACCATACGGTCTATCCCCGGCGCACAACCGCCGTGTGGGGGAGCGCCATATTTGAACGCTCTTACCATAGCCCTAAACTTATTATCAACAACCGACCTGTCGTATCCAGCTATCTCAAACGCCTTATACATGATCTCCGGCACATGGTTCCTTATTGCACCACTGGAAAGCTCAATGCCATTGCACACGATATCGTACTGATATGCCTTAATTTTCAGTGGATCCATACTCTCGAGTGCCTGGAGCCCGCCTTGTGGCATCGAAAACGGATTATGTGAAAATACGATCTGCTTCAGCTCTTCATCGTATTCATACATTGGGAAATCAACAACCCAACAGAATTTATAGGTATTTTTCTCGATTAAGTTTAACGAATTGGCTAACTTTGTGCGCACTGCGCCTGCTAAAGTCGTAGCATTTTTATCACAAATAAAGAAAACAACATCTCCCGGCTTCGTATTATTTATCTTGGCTATTTCTGCAAGCTCATTTTCATTCAAAAATTTAACAATCGGTCCTTTATACTCACCTTCGCTAGTCAATGAAATATATCCCAGCCCCGGTAACCCAAGTTCCTTTGCCCAATCGTTCAATTTGTCGAAAAAGCTCCTCGGCTCCTTTGTACATCCCGGCACATTTATGCTATGTACCTTTGCACCATTTGCTATACCGTTCGCAAACGCCCCAAATCCAGAATTTCTGAAAATTTCCGTTAAATCTTCGATAATCAACGGATTTCTTAAATCCGGTTTATCGCAACCGTAGTGCAACATCGCATCATCGAAAGTTATTCGAGGGAATGGATAGTTGGTTACTGAATAGCCACTTGGAGCAAACATAGTAAACGTACTATACAAAACCGGCTCTATAGCTTCGAAAACATCCTCTTGTGAGGCAAAACTCATTTCCATATCAAGCTGGTAAAATTCACCAGGCGACCTATCCGCGCGCGCATCCTCATCTCTAAAACAAGGAGCTATTTGGAAATATCGATCGAACCCAGCAACCATCAAAAGCTGCTTGAATTGCTGCGGTGCCTGCGGCAATGCGTAAAATTTCCCATGGTGGATCCGGCTCGGAACGAGGTAGTCTCGCGCACCTTCTGGCGAAGAAGAAGTTAAAATCGGCGTCTGAATTTCCAAAAAACCACGACTAGTCATCTCATTACGTATATGAGAAATTATTTTCGACCGTAAAATAATATTGTCGTGATTTTCTTTTTTGCGAAGGTCAAGATAGCGATAAGTTAATCTCGTATCTTCCGGAAATTCGTTTTCAACATTTATTTGTAGCGGCAATTGAGTTTCTGGCGCAGATAAAATTTCAATCTTGTCGATATAAAGTTCAATTTCTCCAGTCGGCAAATCAGAATTTACTGTATCATCGGAACGTTTGACCACCTTTCCTGTTATCGCAACAATCGTCTCATCCTTGAGATTTTCGGCTATCTTAAACGCTTCTCCGGTCTCTTGAAGCACACACTGCGTCGTACCGTAATGATCACGCAAATCAATAAACAACAATCCACCATGATCTCTAATACGGTGAACAAATCCACACAAAGTCACGACGCTGCCAACATCACCAATCCTAAGCTCACCGCATGTATGCGTTCTGAACGCCGTCTTCGTCGAAAATTTCATGTGTAAAAACAAAACTCTGCAACCTACCTCACGATTGTACTTCCAACTGGATTTAATGTCTACGCAAGCTCACGCAGGAAAATTTTCAATTATAATATCAAAAAATAAAATTAACATTAAACCCAAAATTTAGGATATAAATTTCTTACACTTTTCATATACTTCTTGTGTAACACTTTTCATCTTACTTCGTCGCCCAAACTCAAAAAACTTGAGTTCAATCTAAAATCGCATGTAACATTATTTCAAGAACACTGAAAGGAATTTTATGTTTATCTTTCGACAAAATCTCGTAAATTACACTGTTTCTTCGGTAGCATTTTGTTTATTTTGTGCTTCAGTAATTTCGCAAATCGCATCGGATAAGCAACCATGCCAACTTTGTTTAATTACTCGCTATCTCTTCTTTGTAGTTGCAATTGTTGCATTATTCTTCCATCGACCGAAAGCACTACTTCCCATTACTTCTTTTTGCGTTGTTGCTTTCACTTTTTATCACCTTGGAGTTGAAAGCCATTGGTGGAAAGCACCCCAAGGATGCGTTTCCGAATTACCAACATTAGAGGCTATTCAAAACGGCGAATTATCAAATCCTAATGGCGCATATTGTGACCAAGTTAATTGGAAAATTTTCGGCATTTCCTCAACGTTGTGGAGCTTTTTATTCTCAACATTCCTGTTTTGGCTTTCTAGTGTGACCTACGTCGTAAACTATTACCTCAGAAAAACGGAAGACGACGATGATTGACACTCGAATAGATGCTCCATTCTTAACAAAATTTAATAGAAAATCCCCATACTTAAAGCCCAATGAGTTAATCGATTCTATAACCGATGAAATAGGAAATATTCTTGCGTCAAAGACTGCACTTTCGCCCTTTCTATACGGCGTGCCTGATTTACAATCGCTGGATAATTCGCCTGAATCGCTCAACACCTTTGCAGAACATTGCCGAAAGGCAGTTTTACGATTTGAGCCGCGAGTTCGTGATGTTGAAATATCAAACTGTCATATAAACACAAACACCCAATCACTGGAACTAGAGATTAGTTGTTTTGTGCCAACATTAAATCAAAAGCTCAAAACGCAAATAAATTTACCAAACTAAAAATTTGCTTATGTGAAATCTCACAAATGTTCGAAACCACGAGGTGTCACTATTCGCCCTCGTGGAGTTTTTTGAATAAGCCCTTGTTGAATTAAATACGGTTCAATAACTTCCTCAATTGTGTTTGGAGATTCACAAAGAGCAGCCGAAATTGTATCAAGCCCAACAGGTCCTCCTCCAAATAAATCACGAATTGTCTCTAAGTACTTTTTATCCTCAGCATCGAGCCCTATCGGATCAACATTAAGCTGATTCAGTGACTTCACTGCCATTTCCAAATCAACACTATTTCTCCCGCTAACACTTGAAAAATCGCGCACTCTCCTGAGCAATCTGAAAGCAATACGTGGCGTCCCTCTCGATCTTCTCGAAATTTCAAGAGAAGCATCTTCATCAATACAGAAACCTAACAAATTCGCATTTCGATTTATGATTGAACTGAGTTCTTCTATCGTATAAAAGTTAAACCTAAGCGGTATTCCGAACCTTTCCCGAAGAGGTTGCGACAACAAGCCGAGCCTCGTTGTCGCTGCGACAACTGTGAATGGAGCAATATCAAGCCGAAGCGACTTCGCCGATTGCCCTTCACCAATGAGTATGTCAATCTTAAAGTCCTCCATTGCCGGATATAACATTTCCTCAACAGCAGGGTGCATCCTGTGGATTTCGTCGATAAAGAGGATGTCGCGTTCATCCATGTTGGTTAAGATAGTCGCTAAATCGCCCGGCTTTGTTAGTATCGGACCGGACGTTACTTTAATAGATGAGCCCATTTCATTTGCTATAACCTGCGCCATGGTGGTCTTGCCCAACCCCGGAGGACCTGAAAGCAAAACGTGATCAAGCGGTTCCCCACGAGCTTTTGCAGCATTCACAAAAACCTCCAAATTCTCACATATATCCCTTTGCCCGGTGAAATACTTTAGAGTCTTCGGTCTTAATGACTTATCTGCAAACACATCCTCATTCAGCAAAGTCGGCGATACAACTCTCTCCACAACGCCAGTGCACTTATGAAACTACCCCCCATAGTACCACACAACCGAAGCCCTCCAGCACCACAAGGGCTTCGATCGCACGCAAGCCAACCTTCCTTAAAACCTAAAACCAAAACCTACCTTAATGACATTCGCCCTCACCCTCGAAGTCCACCATCGATTAAATTCTAACTTGGCATACATCTTTGGTGAAATATCATACCTGATACCAGCACCAACAATCGGAGAAGTCTTCTTCCCGTGGCGGATACCTGCCGCAACGTAAAGTCCAACATCCTTCGTCAGCATAAGCCCAACTTTCGGCATTGCAACATAATAAAAACCGCTACATTGTTCCACTTTGCCAATCATTCCGCCAACAATGACATTAGCACCGATCAACAACTTACTATTCCGACAAGCAAGAGCGTATTCAATCTCGGCAACCGGCTTCGCCTTCCGCTTCGATACTGGAATGTTTGAAGCAATCGGCGCCGCAGGCACCTCTTCTTCAGGAGTACCCTCTCGCCTCCTCGATAATTCCTCCTCCAATTCCCCCAGTTTAGATCGCAAGCGAAGCAACTTATCCGCAGCGGCGCTTTCTCTCCTCTCTGCGCCAGAGCTACGTTCTCGCAATCCGTCAATCTTATTGACTAGTTCTCGTATTTTCCCATCTAGTGCACCCAACTCGCGCGATACAGCAGGAGCTAGTTGCTGCGCTTCACGCAGGCGACTCATTACGCCAGCCAAATTACGCGCACAAGTAGCACGCACCACCCTAGCTTGGTTTGCCTTATTTCTAGAATCTACAAATGCCCCACTCATTCCGCTATACAAACTGTCCTCCGCAGTAAGAGAACTGAGGTAACCTACAGCAGCATTACGAGCATTCAAAGCAAGCTGGGGGTTGAAAATTTGACCTACAGCAGTTGGAAGCCCCTGCCTTAGAGCCCGAAAAGAATTGCGCACACTTGCGGCAAGAGCCTCATCCCCCGGAGCCCATATGGGATAATGTCCCCTAACTTTATCAACATCCACCATACGCGCCTCTAGTGCGTCTAACCGCGCCCCAAGAGCGTTAGCCAAACCAAGATTTACTTGCATGCCATGATACTGCACAAGCTCACACAAACCCACAACTTCCCGGGCAACCTCACCAATGGTTGTTCGTACCCTGAGGGTCACAGGAAGTTGGTTCGGTTGTTGCAGCGGTATGTTAATCGCACCCTGATTACAAATGACCGCAGCCCTGTAGACATCATCATGAACCTTACTCTTCTCTTCGGCATCCATGTCCGCATTCCGGTAAGCCGTGTTAGCATTAGCTAACTCTCCTTGAAGGTTACCCGGAAGCTGAAGCTGAGCGATGCGCTGGGCTCTATCTTGTTCAGCCTGTCTTTTTTCATCCTCAGCCTGGGCTTTCTCTCGTTCAGCCTGTCTTTTTTCATCCTCAGCCTGGGCTTTCTCTCGTTCATACTGCGCAATCTCCTCTTCCAACTTTCGCTTCTTTTCCTCTTTGGACTCCTTCTTTTCTTCCTCCGACTGAACATCCTTGATCTCTTTCACTTTGTGAAACGCAACACCAACATTGATGCCGATTGACTGATCCAGCATCCACCCCCGGCTCATTTCCGAAGCTAATGTAACCGGAACCAGCAAAAAAACACTCGAATACTTAACAAACATACCACACCTTTTTTTTTTAAATTTGAAAAATAAAACGATTTTCCATAACTACAGAAAAAATGAAAAATCAGTGTTTATACCACCGCATGTAGTAATTCACACCCGGAACTACCGCACCCGATCATTGCCGAATAAACATCAAGTTTCGCAACTATTGTTTTTCCAAATAAAGGCAATGTATTTCATAAGTATAGCCCCCCCCCCCCCGAAAGGCGTTTTACTAGAAATATTCATTATTTCCTCCTGTAAATACCATACAACTAACCCTAATACAACTAACCCTAAACTCAGTGTTATTTTATTGCATTATTTTGCAAAACGCAACATCTTTTTTAAGAAAAAAAAGCGTTACGTTAAAAATTTTGCAAACTCTGCATTTTTCACAATAGGAATTTACAGAAAAGCTAGTGGGATATGGTACAATGATGCAGAGTGAAATTACAATGAATATTTAACGATGTTCAAATTTATTAGGTTATCGATAACAATAATATTTTTTACATTGGCGGGATATTACTTTGTTCAAGCTGAGGACGGCAAAAAGGTAACAAAAGAAGTGAAATCAGAAAAAAAGAACATCGTAAAGAAAGTAAGCTATAAACGCAGATTTAATGGCGGAATATTGCTTTTAACGGCAAATGAGGTCATCCAAAAAACAAAAGAAAACTTGCTCCTCTCGGAAATTAAGGCAAGTTTTGACAAGAAAGGAAAAAATGTAACTATAGAAAGCGGAAAATGCGATCTGAGGATGAATGAAAAAAAGGCATATTTAAGAAGTAACGTGATAATAAAATCAGCAGACGCAACATGTTGCACTGAGAGCGCAGTCGTAGATTTCTCGGCGCACACCATCTTTGGAAACTCCAAGGTAACCGGCGTGAACGCCAGGGGTAGCTTCATTTCGAACGGATTTTCCATAGACAAAGATGGCGTTATAGAGTTAAAAAGCGTTGAAATAAAAGGGAAGAAGAAATGAATGCGGGATATTTTCTTGCTCTCCCCTTGGTAATAATTGAAGTTTTCGCACAAGACGCGTTTGAGGCAAAATCGGACAAGGCAACACTAGATGCTAAGAATGGAATACACTGTCTAACAGGAAATGTCCGAGCAAAGTTCAACGACAAGGTTTTTGAGGCAGCTACAATAGTTATTTACATGAGTCGCTCCAATAATAAACCGACTAGGATTATTGCCAAAGGAGAAGTTAAATATACAGATGGCGCCAATACAGTAAGAGCTAGAATGTGTGAAAGCGATATGAAAACAGTAACATTTTTACAAAATGTAACAATAGAGGGAAAAGAATACGGAGAACTGAAAGCAGATCGGTTGGTATATGAAATATCGAGCAAAAAAATCAGAATATTCTCTCAACATAGAGTGAAATTAGTATTGAGTGAAAAAGTAGAAAACAAAATAAAGCAAGCAATGCTTAGGAAGAAAAAGAAGTAATATGTTTATGTATTAGACCCCATGTAATCCAAAAGAACATTTGCGATTTTTTGTGAAGGAGATATATCTGAATATAGGCGCTCACGTAATTTTATAAACGAATCCGTTTGCTTTTGCGCCCCCAACGTATTCACAGCATCAGCTATTTTCTCAGGAGTACACTCGTTTTGTATCAGCTCAGGAATTACACAGCGATCTAATATTATATTTACCAACGATATATATTTCGTTTTAATCAAAGACTTGACTATATGATACGTCAACGGCGACAATTTATAGCAACACGCCATAGGACATCCCGATAATGCCAATTGCAAAGTAGCGGTGCCGCTTGCGACTATAGCGCATTTTGCACGTTGAAAAAGCTCTTTTTTTTGCATTTCATTAGAAACGATTTCGACATTATCCTCCCGAGCAATAGAAGATACCAGATTTGTCAAATTAGGTAATGTAGGTATCACAATTCGCTCGAAACTAAGATATTTAAGCGTTTCTAGAAATATCGGCAAAAGTGTTTTCACTTCCTGCTTGCGACTTCCAGGAAGCACCAAAAGTAAATCCTGTTTTGGAACATTATTTTGTTCAAATTCATCAATCGCCGGATGCCCAACAAAAGTTGTCTTCAATCCATACTTCGTAAAGTATGGTGGTTCAAAATCGAACAAAGTCAGCAAATGATCATACAATTCCGCCAACTTTTTGGCTCGCTTTGGTCGCCACGCCCAAACGCTAGGAGCAACAAAATGCACCAATTTTATTGACGGGTCTTTCCTTCTTACGATTTTTGCCACCCTAAAACAAAATCCCGGGGAATCTATGGTTAGCAAAATGTCGGGCTTGGTTTCAACTATATTTTCTGCCACATATTCAATTAAGCGTTTTATCGCAAAAATATGCGGCACGATCTCCGCAATTCCCCCAACTGAAATTTGTTCTATATTTATGAGACTGTCAAACCCAGCATATTTCATTAAGTCTCCACCAACTCCAAAAACCTTTACGTTTTCGATTTGTGATAGTTTTTGCATTATTTTCGCCCCAAGAAAATCTCCTGAAGGCTCCCCAGCTATCATATATATTTTCTTCATATCAGCAAAAAATCTCTATTTATAGCTATTGTTCGAGATTGTAAATCCACACTTCGAATAGAATTCTTATTAAATGGAACTGTACCAACCTTGCGCTCAGACAGCTCTACTTCTAAAAATGCTCCAGCTCCGTAATCACGTACTGCATCCACCACCCCTAATGGTCTGTCATCTTCATCAACCAAATTCAATCCAAGCAAATCCGTGTAGTAATACTCATCCTCGCCAGTTTCCTGCAACTCATCACGAGCTACATAAAGCTCGCATAACCTAAAGCGCTCAGCATCCGTTCTATCATGAACGCCTTCTATCCAAGCAATCACCTCATCAGCCCCATCAACCTTAGGCTTTTGCAAACAAAGTTCACTACCATCACCCAACAACAGGTTCGTATGTGCAACAAAAAAACCAGGAGAGCTTGTATAAGAATGTATCTTAACCTGCCCTCTAACCCCAAAGGGTTTCGTTATAACGCCAACACAGACCTTTTTAAGGGTCATTACTCCGCGGCTGCCTGCGCCTTCGCTTCAGCCTCAGCCTTCATTTTCTCTTGAGCTTTCTTTCGTGGAGCCGACTTTTTGGGTCTATCTGCAATGACAGGCTTCTCCAACAGATTTAACTCGGCAAGCAACTTATGCACACGCTCAGACACCTGGGCTCCAACGGACAACCAATACTTCACTCTTTCTGACTTTACAACCAAACGTTCTTGGTTTCCCTTAGCCAAAAGAGGATTGTAAGATCCCAATCTCTCTAAAAATTTCCCATCTCTAGGAGCTGTATTTTCAGCAACAACCATCCTGTAAAAAGGACGCTTCTTTGAACCACCACGTGCTAACCTAATCCTTAACGCCATTTAAAAACCTTTTACCCAGTATCAAAATAAAAAACAAATCACCACAGGGGATGGTAACACAACTTGTCTAACACCTCAAGTCCAGAAACGCAAAGCGGTCGAATAGGCGCAAAGCTCCCTTTCTGAAAAGGTGCATCACAACTAACAGGTATTTTCAATGTACGTAACTGCTTCTGCAATACCGAAAATTTTTGCTAAAAAATTCACGCATGCTATTATGACCAGTATGGCTGGTGGATTTCGTGGATAGGATGCCGTACTTTTTATCTACTTTGGCTTTTTTCGTTCTTTTAGGAGTAGTGGTCGTCGTTCATGAACTAGGACACTTGGTAATAGCTCGCATGAATGGCGTTTTTTGCGAGGCATTCTCGTTTGGTTTTGGTAACGTTTTGTTCAAAAGGAAAGATAAAAGGGGCACCGAATGGCGCATTTCGCTTCTGCCATTAGGCGGATACGTCAAGATGCTTGGCGACGCTGATGTTTCAAGCGTACGGGAGACAATTCCAGAAGGATACACGGAAGAGGACATGGAACGCCTGTCTGCACATCGCAAAAAGCCTTGGCAAAGGTTGTTAATTGCCGCGGGCGGACCTCTTGCTAATTTTGTTTTTGCTGTTTTGGTATTTTTTGCACTATCAGAAATAAATGGATTGCCCGAATACAACAACACGATATCAGTCGTTTCAGAACAAAGTCTTGCATACAAATCTGGCTTGAGAACTGGAGATGTCATCACGAAAGCAAACGGCGTAAATGTATCAAACTTTGTTGACATAGCAGGTCAAATAAAAAAATCAGCTGGGGGATCCTTAGACTTGGAACTTTTACGAGACAACAATCGGATAACTCTGAACATTGATATGTGGGTGAAGAACGGAGAGAAAACGAAACCGATAGATAATCTTGGCATTGCGCCGAATGGATATAAATACACGAAGGTCTCCACTTGGGAAGCCCTGAAATCGTCCGCAATGATGACGTACAACATAGCGTATAAGAATATGCAGGCGATATTTAAAATCGTAGCTGGGAAAATGAGCACAAAAAATGTCGGCGGAATAATTTCGATCTTCAAAGTAACATCGAGTAGCGCTGAAGCCGGTATTGCCACTTTCGTAACGTTAATAGCGGTGATATCGGCGGTATTGGGAGCGATAAATCTGTTACCGATACCAGTACTGGATGGTGGTTCAATAGCTATTTCTGCGATTGAATGGATTATTGGACGCCCATTAAACAAAAAAGTGGTAAATGCAATATTTACCGCGGGATTGGTCATTGTTGCTGGGCTTATGCTTCTAGGACTTTGGAATGACCTAGAAAACATTAGGTTTTTGAACTGGATGGAGAATTTGTTCAAATGAGAAAAATAATTGTGAAGACGATCCTAGGATTGCTAGTAATTGGTAATGCTAGTGCTGTAAAAGTTTCTAGCATCAAATACTTTGGATGTGAGCGAATAGATAAGGAGACGATAAGTGCGTATTTTCCGATAAGGGTAGGAGACGAGTGCAATACCGAAACAATAAACGAAGCACTAAAAGCTCTTCAAGAAACGAATTTTTTTGCTGATGTGAAAGTAAGATTGTCAGGTTCTACCGTTATCGTGGAGGTAAAAGAGGAGCCGATGATAAATAAGATTTCATTTGAAGGAAATTCCAAAATATCGGATTCGGATATAAAGAAAGCTATAAAGCTCGGGGCGCGGGAAACATTATCTCCCGTTAAGGTAAAAGAAATACAGCAGTCGTTATTGGCACAATATCGAAAAATGGGAAGGTACAACGCCTCTGTTAATCCCAAAATAATAAAATTAAAGGACAATCGCGTAAATTTAGTTTTTGAGATAAATGAAGGCACAGCCGCCAAAATAAATAAAATAATATTTATTGGTAACGATAAAATCTCATCATCTGACCTGAGGGACATAATACACTCGAAAGTATCCAAGTGGTTTAGATTTTTCGTCACCGACGATATATACGATGCTGATAGACTTGAAGAAGATAAGCAGGCTTTAACAAAGTACTACCATGAGCAGGGCTATATAAATGCAAGAGTAACATCAGCGGTAGCCGAGCTTTCTCGGGATAAAAAGTCGTTTGTAATAACTTTCACGATAGATGAGGGAGATGAATACAAATTCGGTAGGATATCCGTTAAATCGCAAGTGGCGAAAGTTGTAACGGAAGGTTTGGATAATGATTTGTATTGCCGCGCGGGAGATGTATACAAAGAATCTTTTGTTGAAGCGGATTCTACCAAGATCTCCAGAGTGATTGGGCAGCGCGGTTTTCCTACCATAAAGGTGACCCCTGTAATGAATAAAAGTGATAAAGCCAGAACTGTCGGTGTAGAGTTTAATATCACCGAAGGTGAAAGGATATATGTGTCGAAGATTGTAATAACTGGAAACACAAAGACACGGGATAACGTGATAAGACGTGAGATAGTTCTGGAAGAAGGAGATGCCTATAACCAATCGTTTGTTAAAATGTCAGAGAACAGACTTAACGCACTGGGCTTCTTCAGCAAGGTTGATATTCAGGCTATTCCGGATCCGAGCGCTCCCGACAAATGTATATTGCATGTGATTGTAGAAGAGGCTCCGACCGCTGAGGCAATGGCACAAGCGAGTTACGCAACGACAAGTGGGCTTGGAATTGATTTACGGTATAAAGAAGATAACTTTTTAGGCACCGGGAAAGCATTAACCGTGTATCTAGGTTCAAGCCGGTCTGTATCGGGAAGAAGTAGCATAACAAACGAGGATGGCTCTTCAGGAAAGGAGGACAGGAAAGCCAAATTCAGGTTTTTAAACAACGTACAGGTAGCGGTATCGGATCCGCATATATTTGACAAAGACATGACAGGCACAGTGTCATTTCATAGGAACGTAACCTCTCTATTTGACGGATTTAACTCTAAAGAGATAGGAACAAGTTTAGGATTAAGTTATGAGCTCAGTCCTAAATGGTCGCAGAGTTGGGACTACACCATTGATCGACGTAGGTTTCAGGATGTAAGTAAAACAGCTTCACCATTGATCTTAGCGCAAGTGCAGAAAAAGAGTGGTGGTACTTTGTCCGATAGAAGCGCCACGAACATATTGTCTGAAATAACGCATGTCATAAGTTACGGGACGTATTTCATACGTGGGTTAAAAGGAACGGTAAACGTATCGCTTGAGACATCGATAGCGGGCTTAGGAGGAAATGCGCGGCATATAAAGAACGTATTAACAGGAGTGTATGTGATGCCAGTACTTAGAAATACGGCGCTAAAATTTGTAGGTTCAACCGGAATAATAAATAAGTTGGGAGGAAAGGATCCGCATATAATGGATAGCTTCATAATGGGAGCGGATTCGTTCAGAGGATTTGAATATGCCGGTGTTGGTCCTATTGCTTCGACATTAAGAGATGTAACTCCTACAAGATTACCGACGTATACAAGGTACAGCTCACGAAGAGATTTCCTTGGGGCAAAAAAATTCTGGAAGGGAACAGTAGAGTATAAGTTCCCAATAGGATTGCCTAGAGAGTTACAGTTTTGTGGATTTGTGTTTACAGATATAGGTTCATTGTGGGATGCGCCTAACAAAAAGAATAAATATGTAACTGAGGAAACTGGAACTATAAAGGATGCGAAAGGGCTTGAGCATAAAAAGATAAAATTTACATACGATGACAAGGTTGTTGGGCAGAAGATATTTGACAAATGCAAAATAAGGCAATCAGTGGGAGTTGGAATATCGTTTGTCACACCGTTTGGACCAATAAAGTTAGAGTACGCGAAGCCGATCAAAAAGCAATGGACAGATGAGCAACAACGAGTATTGCTTGGGTTCAGTAGCTCATTTTAAGCTAATCGCAAAGAATAACTTAAGAGTTTGCATTACTTAGTTGCCCGCATGCCGCCATAATGTCAACACCGCGACGAGTTCTAATGGGTGCTGGGATGCCGGACTTTTCCAAGATTGCTGAGAATGTCGAAGCTCTGTTGGACGCTTGGAACTCGCAGCCACACCATGAATTGAACTGGAGTATATTTACCTTGGCATTCAAGTTGCTGAGGAGATTGGTGAGTTCAAAAGCACAAACATCTGAATCATTGACATCCTTCAGTAACAGATACTCAAAAGTAATCTTCAAGTAGCTATGGCAATCTGAATATTTTTCACAAGCATCAATAATACTCTTAATGTTATAAATATCATTTATAGGCATAATGCGACTACGAATTAAATCGTTTGGGGCATGCAGTGAGATTGCGAGGCGACAGGGAAAAGTTGGAGCTAACTTTTCAATCATAGGCGCTATCCCCGAAGTAGAAGTAGTAATTTTTCTCCTCGAAAGCCCGGTCTTAGAGTCAAACATAAAATTGCTAACAGCCTTTAAAACATTTACATGGTTGTATAAAGGCTCACCCATCCCCATAAAAACAATATTCGAAAGTCTTTCAGTTCCCTCTTGCCAAAGATTTAAATAATCCTTAATGACAAGGAACTGCGCCACAATCTCTTCGGTAGTTAAATTTCGAATAAAGCCGTTATACCCAGTGTTACAAAATTTGCACCCGACTGCACATCCGACTTGCGAAGAAATACAAATTGTATTTCTTTTCAACTCCGGGATAAACACGGTTTCAATCTTGTTCAAGTCATGCAACTGCAACAAAAACTTAATTGTTCCATCCACTGACTTTGATACCTTGGCGATCTGTGGTCTAAAAATGTAGAACGCTCGATCCAACTGCGCTTGAAGTTCCTTGCCAATATTTGTCATCTCAAAGAATGACGTTTTACCAAATCTGTATACCCATTCAAAAACTTGTTTGGCGCGGTATTTTGGTATTCCAATTCCAAGGAATGCCTCTTCCAACTCCTCAATAGTGCAATTTAATATACTTTGTTTCACTTAGATTTTTAATTTCACAATAGCTAATACCGATACTATCATATATCTTTCTCACCAACAGGGCATTATTTATACCTTCAATAATCGATACTCAGATTTGCCAGATAACGCCTCATCCCTTGTATCCCTTAGTGCCAATTAATATTTGTGAACTACGAATCCTTTATTTTACAGAAGTATAAAAAATCAATCATTATATTTCACTCATAAATCAAAAACTTATCTTTCAATTTCTAAACTCCGGAAACTTTATTATTGAAACATCCATTAAGTTGATATATCCTTAGGATAAGGGGAGATGATCTTCCTAAAAAGCGTAGTTAGTCTTTTTTTGAAGGAGATAAAAAAATGAAAAAAACAACAATACTGACAAGTGCGTTATCCATAGCGCTTTGTGCGTTTCAAGGAGTATACGCAGACGAGGCACCAGCAGATCAATATGAAGGAAAAACCTTTATGTGGGGAGAGCCAATAGCAAATAAAGGCGATCTAGTGGAACGCATACAGAAGGAAATAGCAGCGACAGACGAACTTAATGACGAATTGTTCGACAAAAACGTGCCAGAATACCTCGAATTGGCGGAAGGTCTCGCAATGGCACTAAAAGATGGATATGCCATATACGACGCGTCATCTGATGAATACGAAAAGGCAAAATCACTGTATGAACAAATGAAGATTGCACAAGAAATCTTCGATGATGCTTGCTCAGCCGACAAAACTGTAAATAGTGGCGAACTTTCTGAGAAAGATAAAGAATCGCTCTACACTATAGACAACGCAAACCTTTCACCGGAGGATAAACAAACTTTGCTAAATGCAAAGGAACAGGTTCCGGAAATGATAAACAAGTTAAAAGAACTGTTAACAAAAATAGAAGCATAACGGCAACCAAGTAAAAATTAAGGCTGTGTTTACAACAGCCTTTTTCTGTTGTTGGGTGACAAAAACTTTCTAGTCCCATATATGTATAATGAACATAACATTGCAGATATTTTATATTCCTGAGATAAATTCAGAATTTGGAACTTACATTTAATATTTCTCCAGTTTTCATGTCGTTTAATTCGTATTCGCCATATTTGATACGAATTAGTCTGTTAACGCTCAGTCCAAAATGCTCAAAGATTTTGCGAATTTCTCGATTTTTGCCTTCGGTCAAAACACATTCGACCCAATGATTTTTCCCATCTGTCTCGCGCAAAACCGAAACCTCCATTGGCGCATATTTTATTCCATCCACAACAACGCCTCTTCGAATTTGTGTCAGTATGTCCTCCGTAATATCCCCAAACACCCTGACCTTATAGTGTCGTTTCCACCCTGTTTTCGGCGATTCAGCATACCTTGCAAACTCGCTATCGTTTGTTAGCAAAAGTAGCCCCTCAGAATTGATATCCAGGCGCCCAACGGATACCACTCGCCCATTGAGCTTTGTGCGAACATCATCAAAGACCGTACGCCGTCCTTTCTCATCCTTATGCGTAGTAACAAGTCCGACCGGCTTGTAATATAACCAAACCTTCGTTTGCTTTTTGTCATCAAAAATATACTCTCTATCGCAAACTCTAATTTTATCATTCAACGATACTTTCGCGCCAAGTTCATTAACCTGACAATTATTTACGAAAACCTCTCCGGACTTTATGAATTTATCCGCATCTCTTCGAGAACACACCCCAAGCATTGATAGTGCTTTATTCAATCTTATTTCTTTATTCATTTTTTCTTATCCCTTCAAAAAATTTTTTAATTACATTCGAGCATCGCTGCTCCTGAATTCCGCCAATTATGTGAGGTTTCACCATCGAATGATCGAATAGCCGTATACCATTCTCGATAGCACCGCATTTCATGTCGTATGCACCAAAAAAAATATCTTTTATACGAACCTTTTCTAACAAACTTGCGCAAAATGCACAAGGCTCGAGATTCACATATATGCTAGCCTTGTCTAAATACTTCGTCTGGAGCTTTTCACAGGCATCGGTAATCGCCAAAAACTCCGCGTGATACCAAGGTTTCTTGCGACGCTCCACTTGATTTTCTGCATGCGACACCATTTCATTTTCTACCGCAACCGTCGCAACAATGGGAACTTCATCGCCACACATAACTTCCGACGAAGAAATCACAAACTCCATTACTTCACGTGAATACATAAACTGGCGGGAGAGACGGGACTTGAACCCGCAACCTCCGCCGTGACAGGGCGGCGCTCTAACCAGTTGAGCTACTCCCCCGATCTATCGATCGGTTCGCATGTGTGTATGCTACCACGCAATCTCTGGAAAAGTCAAACGAACACTAAAAAAAATTAAACAAAGGTAGCTTTACCCTCTTATATATTAAATAAATTTCAAATTCACTTATATATCTCCATTTCTAACAAATTATTGTTTCGAAGAAGTTTTAGTGATATTGCATTGCTACCAATGGAATATTTTTCAAGCCGTCGAAATGTGTCTTCGTCAGTAACTAATTTATTGTTGAACTTCAGAATTACATCGCCGGGACGAATTCCAGCATTATCCGCAAGCGATTTTAGTGCGACAGACTTTACTACGGCGCCCAAGTGCTTTATCCCTTTTGGGATTTTGAGAAGTTTTTCCAGATTTTTAGTAATTTTGACATTCCTCTTGTCATCAAATTCAATACCTAGAGATCCCCCATCTCCAAATTTTATAATGCCCGGAATCGCAATACGTGCTGCCTTTTTAATAACCGACACCGGAATTGCTGTTTGGTTTGTATTGCCTATGAAATCGATGGTGGGCGCTGCAATTCCGATGAGCTTACCATCCATATCGAGGATGGCACCTCCCGCCGTTTCCGCAATAATCGCCGGATTTGTTACTGGATTTTCTGCAACCAAAACATCATTTCCATTTTCTTTCTGGTATTTCAGGCGCTCTATGCCGGTCGCGAATAAAGAAAAATTGTTTGTCCTATTTGCTGATTTTAAAGCATTAACAAAATTTTCACCTTTAGCCTTACCGATAACTACCGCGCTATTCAAAAGTATTCTATCTTTACCATTTATAAATGGTGCATCGTTCCCGAGTTTGACATACGGGAAGTTGCATTTTTTATCTGACTTTATTCTAAAAAAAGCCAAATTTAAGTTTGGAATAGCTTTTATAAGTTCCGCTTTATAATCGTTGTTCCCAAGCGTAATTTTGTTGTTGTCCACCTGGGGACGCATTTCACTATTAACGGAAATCACAAAATTATCAGCATTCATTACTCCGGAATAAGTTGTACATACTATTCCGCCTGAAGAAATAAGAATACCTGAAATAACTCCTATTCTGTAATGGTGTTTCTTCAGTCGCTGTCTCACTGACGAATTGTATATAAATCCGTCATCGTCGGCTTCATTACTTATTGTATATATCAAAACGACTGCGCTGGCGCAATCGCGGATGACTGTTTTAATTCCGTTTATTTCAAATTTATCGATTTGTTCTTTTTGTTTTTTCGCCAACTCGGATTTTGTTACGACATTATACGCCGCGCACGAATACGTAAGCGATGCGGCGCAACATGTCAACAAAAACCGCTGCAAAACCATCATCCAGCTCTTGCAGGAAGCGTCGCAACTAGCCGTATCGAAGCGGTCAGTTCCTCCATCTGGAAGTGCGGACGCAGGTATATGACAGACTTATACGCCCCCGGCGAGCCCGGAACATCGTAAACATCTATCCTCCCTTCTCGAAGTGGGTACGCCGCCTTTATCGAAGCTGGCGCATCATCATTCAGGAGGATGTACGACGAAAGCCAAGTGTTTAGGTAATTCTCGACATTTTCCTTAGTCAAGAAGGCTCCAATTTTGTCTCGCATCAAAACTTTGATGTAGTGCGCAAATCGAGATGCCGCCAATATATAAGTTATCCTTGCCGACAGTGAGGCATTGGCGTTCGCATCGTCCAGGTTGTATACCTTCGGTTTTTGCGTTGTCTGTCCTCCGAAAAACACAGCGTAATCGGTGCCTTTGCAGTAGCACGCTGCGATAAATCCAAGGTCGCTCAGCTCTTTTTCCCGGCGGTCAGTTATCGCAACTTCAGTCGGACACTTGACTGTTTTGTCACCTTCAAGGGTTTTGAAAACATACGTCGGAAGCCCCTCGATTACTCCTCCGCCCTCAACTCCTCGAATAGCGGCAGTCCAGCTGTATTTCGCAAAAGCGTCAGTTATCCTTTGTCCGAGCGCATACGCCGGATTTCCCCAGCAGAAGCGGTCGGTATCTCCAACTCCGACATCCTCTTTGAAGTTAAATTCCGCAACTGGCAACGTATTTGGTCCATACGGCAATCTCATTAAAATTCTCGGAAGTAGCAGCGCAACATACCTAGAATCCTCGGTGTTTCTGAAGGAATTCCACTTGATGTAATCAGGCGATTCAAAAATCTTCGCCAAATCCCTCGGAAGCGGCATATCTTCAAATTTGTCCAAATTGAAAAACAGCGATGAAACAGCCGAAATAAATGGGGTATGCGCCATCGCTGCCAAGCCCGAGATATGTTCCAAAAGCTGGATATCCTGAGGGTGATTTGTAAACTCAAAATCCCCAATCAAGCACGAATATGGTGAACCACCGAAAGTGCCGTATTCCTCCTCGTAAATCTTCTTGAATAAAGCGCTCTGGTCAAACTCGATAGCTTTCGTCAAATCGTCCCGAATGTCTTTCATCGACGCATTCATAAGACGAATTTTCAGCCTCGTACTGGTCTCGGTATTCATCACAAAATAGTAAAGCCCACGCCACGACCCTTCGAGCTTCTGGAAATTCGGATTATGCAGTATCTCGTTGATTTGCGCAGTCAAAAGCTCATCAATCTCCGCAATCCTTCGCGTCAAAAACGCAACGATGCCGGATTCCTGTGGCGCCTCTTTCAAATCCTGAAGTTCATTGACAAGCTCAGCCAGCAAGTCAACAGCGTTGTCCTCTTGCTCAGGGTACCTCGCCATTTTCCTTTCGTGAAGCAGTATATCGAGGAGTTTTGCTTCATCTGGTATTATGATTACTTCGTCCGCCATTTTTACATCTCCTTTCCATAACTACTTAGCCTCCTCCGGCTTTGCCCCTTCCGACTTTTCGGTCTCAGGGGAACCTTCACCCTCAGGTTTTGGTCTTTCCGCCAACTTCGCCTCTACTTCAGTTTTTAACTTTTGCAAATTATCGTTATTTTTCATTATTTGTGTTAGGATAGCCTCCAACGCATCATTCCCATCCATTTTTGTTATCAAGTTTTTGAGATTGTTTCGTTTTTGATAGAGAGCAGCCAAGGCGGGGATATTTTTTGCCAAGTTCTGAGGTTCGAAATCAGACATATTCTTGAACATCAACTCGACGCTTATTTCGGGATTATCGTCAGATAGCTTATTTGCGACACGAATGACCAATCTCGGATGTATGACTGCCATTACATCCATAAAGTTGTCCCTATCTATCTCGACAAATTTGCGATTTTTTATGGGAGGGAGTGGATTTTCAGGATTTCCAGATAAATCAGCCAAAACTCCGACAACAAACGGTAATTCCTTCTTTTCAATGGCATCACCAATCTCCACATCATAGGTAATCTGCACCCTAGGCTTTCTCACTCTATCAAGGGTATGTTGTCTGCTCTCCGCCATACGAACTCTGTGCCTTGCTACTATCCTGCCTTCAGAATAAGACCAAATTTATTAAAATTCGGTTAATTTTTTGCAGATTTTTTCAAAGAGTTACAAAAGCAAATCACAAAATACACCATTTTTATGCAGCACTCAAAACTATCCACCTTAAAAAAACTCATGGGACTTTCTTGTTTTTGACTTTTCGACAAGGCATGCTGTAGTCTGAAGGTACGGGAGGAAAAAATCTCAAAACTTTTGTAGAAACACTTATGTAAAGTGCGAATTTCCTCTCTTGATATGTATAATCAAAACTTTTTTAAATGGAGGATTAAAATGAAATTGCAATTTAATAATCAAAGATTCATAGAACAAGCTAAAACTATCTATGGAGGTGACATAATTGATGAATGTCAAAAACTCAATTCAAAGAAGCTTTTAAATACAAAAACCAAGTAT
>CACXNL010000013.1 GCA_902769055.1 uncultured Pseudomonadota bacterium
GGGAGGAAAAAATCTCAAAACTTTTATAGAAGCACTTAACTTAAAGTGCACGTTTCCTTTCCTGATGTATATAATCAAAACTTTTTTTAATGGAGGATAAAATGAAATTACAATTTAATAATCAGAAATTCGTAGAACAAGCAAAAGCTATCTATGGAAGTGATGTGATTGATGAGTGTCAGAAACTCAATTCGAAGGAACTTTTACATGAAATATTTGAATATAAATGTCGTAAGGTAGATGAAGCCCTAAGGACAATTTGTGAAAATAAAGTTGGTGATTTAATGATTAAATTATTTTACATAAATCGAAAAAATTCAAAAAGGATATTGAAAATAGTGAACGCAGATTGGGAATCTAATGACGAAAACGCCAAAAATTACGCATTTCATGCAAATAGTTTTACTGTGTATATATTCCCTTCTAAAAATACGACTTTAAATTTAGTGCGATTTTGTCACAATAACTTGAATTACAGTAATGAAATAAATACCACAGATACATCATTATTTCATGAATTAAATCATGCCTTCCACTGTCTAATGAATAGGAGACAGAAAGACACACAAATTTTAGATAGAATTTATGAAAATAGCGTCATGAAAGGCATTTGGGGTAAGTATGGAAGAAAACTAAAAGGCGAAGAGTTTTACAATATAACTGGATTGCATTGCGATAAACGCACATCCGCAATATTATTTGATCCAATAAATTGTAATATGTATGAAATATGCAAATTTTGCACGACTGCGGCATCAAGAAAGCAATTGTACCAACGTATAAGCCATAAAGATGCTGAAGATCTCGATAAATTTGCAAAGGAGCACAACCTAGGAATTGAGGACTTCGTCAAAGATACAGATAAATTTTTGATAGATACAAACGTCTGGGTCTTGTCAGAAGAGGATGGGATGTGAGAGAGTAAAATTGGAATGTTATGAGGTGGGGAGTTGTTGATCATGAGTTTTTTGCGTAGAGTGGTTGCCGTGTCGTTAGTAGCGGCGCTGGCGGCTGTTGCTTCGGAAACCGAGAGACGTTGGACGGGTGACCTAGGTGTAAAAAGAGCGGAATCTTTCTGTATCGAGGAGGGGCGTTACTGGCAGTTTCTCACCGAAGAGGCTATATACGAATTTGGACAAAAGGATATGGAATACGTGTACGAGCGTTATAGCAAAGAGCATAACATTGATGTTGCGACGCTCCATGGAGATAATTTTAAGCCGCGCGAATTTTGGACGCAACCGTCCAGGGACATATTCGGCATACTCTTTCCGCTACTCAAGAGAAATAAGGTTTTCGACGTAGTCAATCCAGAGGAAGAGATGGTTTGCTTTCCCACGCACAACCTTGGGTACGACTTCGTGGATGAGATGTCGAAGGAATTCCCAGAAGTTATTGAGTATTTGTTGGAACGGGACGTCTTGTATGAAATAAATGGATGGATGAAAAAACACCATTTAAAAGGGATAGATTGGTATGAATACCAAGAATCATTACATAATTACTATGGAGCAAAGAAGCCATTGGAGATAAACGACCCGAAAGCGCGTAGGTTGCCACTGTACGAATACTTCTTACCGTACTTGGAACACTGAAATAATACGATCCACGTTGCGCACAATGACAAGAATGATTTGCGGTGCTTCCGTCAAGAGAAGAATATCGGATTAAACGACATTTTGTACAAAATTGATGAGATTACCCTGAATTTAGAGGAATGGGTACTTGATGCGCCAGAAAATGGTTATACTGAAGGGAGAGTAAGGTGATCCTTGGAGAGGAATATGAGAAGATTAGCGTTAGCCGCAGTAGCGCTTGTGGCATTGAGTTACGACATAGAAGCGATGGAAAACAAACCAACAACCGAACTAAAAATCGTAAACGAAACTTCGTTTTGCGTTTACGACAGGTTGAAAGGGTACACCAACTATGAATGGTGTGAAAATTTTCGTAACATAAATATGAAAGGGGTAAATTTCGAATACGAAAAGTATGGAAGAGAGCATGATGTCGATGTTGCGACATTACGCGGCGATAATTTCCAGCCACGGGAGTTTTGGACACAGCCATTTAAGGAAATATTACATACACTTTATCCGGTAATTAAAAAGCATCGCATTATTAACATTGCGTATTTTGATACCGAAACTATCTGTTTTTCTAAAGACAAGTATTGTTATGAATTCATAAACGAGGTACCGCACACATGTCCAGAAATGATGGAATATTTTTTTGAAGAAGACGCTTATGATGAGATAACAGAATGGATGAAAAAACGGGGATTAAAACCTATAGATTGGGATGATTACCAGGAATCATTGCATAACCACTACGGAGCGAAAGAACCGCTAAAAATACGCGATCCGAATGCACGCAAATTACCACTTTACGAATACTTTTTACCGTGTTTTTCGTAATTCTCACTAAACGCATATAAACTGTTCATGTCCCATAAAATTTTATGGGACTTTTTTTGTTGTTGACATCCCCACGAGTTGTAAATTATCCTGATTACGTAGGGAGGGAAAATCTGAAACAGAAACATCCGCAGCAATGTTGTTTGGCGAAGTTGCGTGATTGCTATAAGTATCACGCAGCAGCGAGGTGCCTCTAAAAACCCACGAAAATCCCCTCATAAAATTGCAAAGTCTAAAATCAATTTTTTTTTTAAAGAAAGGAAAAAATAATGTCAAAAATTATATGTATGTTCAAAACATCCGACTCCGATAATTCTGGAGTTGAGACAAAAACAGTAAAAAAAATATACCTTTTGGAACAAGAAGGCGAGTATCCGAGAGCGATTATACGTATGGATAATAGTGATTACAATTCGATAAAATCATTTGAATTTTGTGACATCACACGAGATAGCAAGTTGTTTTTTAAAGGCAAAGTAAGCAGTTATACGTTTGAAAACGACATAGTAGAAATCGAGTTAACAAGCGATATAAAAGGCGATTTTTGCCCTGAAAAAATACGCCGGGAATCCGCCGATATCGTGGAAAAATTTAAAGCAGAAAATCCTGAATTGTTTACAAAAATTTCGTCAAAAGAGTTTTTGAGAACCGGAGAAAGGGTACAAGCTGAGATTAAGACCCCCGCAAAAACGCCTATTAAAATCGATGATAAGGTCATCGATGGGACTTTGAAACTTGAAAAATCTCTTAACACGCCACTATCTGAGGTAAATTTATCGCTAAAAGCAGCCTGGATTTCAAGGCGGGAAGGAATGGTACCTATTTCAACAAAGATCGAAAAAAGGTTCAAAATGTCAAGAATAAATACCCTCACTCCAAAGAAATTAGAGGATTCGTGGTTGGAATTTGGAGATAAAATTTGCGCCAGGGGATATCATCCAGGCGGAATGTCTCGAACGAAGTATACAATCGCCAGTTCGCGCTTGAGAAAATCAGCAACGCAACCGTTCCCAGCGGTAGTAATCGACAGCGAAATACCGAAGTTGAGGTTTCAAAAGCACATTTACGAAAATAGATTGCTGATTTCGTGGGATTTCGAGCAATATATGAATGAGAACATATGTATAAATATCGTAGCCGCCCCAAAAGTTCCGAAAAGGGCGCAAAAAGCATTAAATATAAATTTGCGAAATGTTCAAGAATATATCGAAAATCCATACGGCACCAGCATTTTAAAGAGAAAAAATGGAAACGCTATTCTGAATGCTATAGTAAAATCCGTTGCTGATTTTATGGCGACTTCCTGAAGAAAAAACAAAAGTTTTAACTCCTGAAGATGTAATTGAAGATATCCTGGTTAATAATGAAGCCGATGCTCAATATGAAAAATTACTGAAATTTATTTCAATGCAAAAATCTGAAAACAAAATCAATAAAAATAATTACAAATCTTTAATAAACAAATTTCTTAACGAAAATCAAACAAAAATACAAATCATAACAAAACCACTCAAAACCGAACATTGTGAAACAAAAATTATCGAACCAATAAAGATATGTTTAGAAAATGGAGGCGCGAAATGACCAAAAAGAGTTTAAATACGCCCAGAGCTAAATTTACAGATAAACCATTTGTAAATGGATATACCGATATTGAAAAAGGAAACACAGTTTTTACAATCGGAAACAGCGGAGAAAATGAAGACATTTGGGCTGATAATCCGCCTGATTATGTAAAAATGCGTTGTAAATTATCGGCAAAAGCAGCATTTCCAGATGTAACGATTTCAGCGGGTTACAGAACCACACCTAGTGGTCAGGATTTTGTTATGCAAAAGAAGTTGTACGATGGTTCCGAAATTTCAATGAACAATATAGTTTCAGAAGTTAATATCGAGTTTTTGGAATGCCAAACGTTGGATTATCAAGCTCCGAATTTTCAAAGTGATTGCACAATCGCACAAAATGAGCTTCTGAAAAATCCAGTAATCTATAGAAAAGTATTCCAAATCCAAAATATCTCCAAAAGGCTCCCGAATTACCCTGATACTTCGAATGAGCAAAGTGAAATTTTTACAACAAAATCTGAGGCACATCCTTTTGCCGGCATGTATTTCACGGGTATAAAATTATCAAACATTCAGCCATACCTGTTTTATGTTGGCACTAATCTCCAAACAAAACCTTATGTAAAAATCATCTCTGCAAAAGAAGCAATTCGGGAAAATTCAGTCAAAATTTGTAAGGATATCGACGTAGACGCATTGTCTACTTTAGAGGACGATATTTGCAATGGAAAAGTAAAATTTACTACAGATGAAACGACGTATACTTCAATTTTTGCGCAAAAAGATACTTTGATATCTGACGTTTTCACAATTTTATTCAAAAAAGTTAACGACTAAGTGACCTCCCGAAGGCGCGATGTGGTACCCTCGAGATTTTACCACATCGCGCCCTCACCCCAGTCAAGGTACGCTTACGCTAATCGCTCGCTCTACCGGTCACAAAGTGCCCGAAGACCTTGACTGGAAATAATAAAAGAAGCACAAACATTTTTTATAGAAAGGATTAAATTATGGATAACGAAATAGAAATAATGGCAAAAACGATATACGGTGAAGCCAGAGGCGAATACTACCATAAAAACGGCGGGCTTAATGCGCTCGAAGCGGTCGGACATGTCATTATGAACCGTAGCAAAGCATCTGAAATTCCAGTATCTTCAGTATGTCTAAAACCCAAACAATTTTCCTGTTGGAATAAAGGCGATCCGAACCGCAAAGTCATCAAAAACGTAACGATTGATGACCCGATTTACCGCATTTGCTTCGTTGTCGCCAAGCGCATCATGTGCGACGAACTAGACGATATAACAAATGGCGCCAATCACTACTACAGCACGACCCTATTCAAGCCTCCATATTGGGCAAAAGGCAAACACCCTGTCGCAAAATTCGGCAAACATTTATTTTTCCGACTCTGAATAAATCTTCCCTTTTTTCGACCATATCTTCTCAGCGCCGTTTTCGTATGACGTTTGGCGGGCGCGGGCGATGGATAAAGCGTTTGAGGAGACGTTTTCAGTTATTGTGCTACCCGCACCAATAAGTGCCTCGTCACCGACAGTAACTGGCGCAATAAACGTGGTATTTGACCCGACAAAAACGTTATTACCAATATCCGTCTTGTGCTTCTTTACGCCGTCATAGTTGCAAGTTATGGTGCCGGCGCCGATATTACTGGAATAACCGATGATGGTGTCGCCGATGTATGATAAGTGCTTAACTTTGGAGCATTTTCCGACAACAGAGCCTTTGACCTCGACAAAATTTCCGACGATCGAACCGTCAGCGAAGCTAGAATTTCCGCGTATTCGCGCGAAAGGTCCTATTTCCACATTTTGGGCAATGGTGCAGTCCTGAATATGCGAAAAAGCGTATATGCGGCTCCCAGCGCCTACTTTAACATTGACACCGATAATTACATTGGGCTCAATTACGACATCGGGTCCAATTACAGTATCGTGGGAAAAGAAAACTGTCGACGGATCTATCAGCTTCACGCCGCTCGCCATAAACTTTTGCCGCAATTCATTTTGCATTATAGCTTCCGCTTTCGCCAAGTCCTGCATCGTATTTATGCCGTGAAATGCCTCATAATCTTGTGACTTAGCAACCTCAACCTCCGCTATAAAATTGAATATATCAGTTAAATAAAATTCTCCTGATACCGCATTTTTCTCAATCCGATGAATATACTTCTTCAGCAAATCACTCCTTATTTTATACACCCCAGTATTTGCCAACGTTATTGCCTTTTCAGCATCAATAGCGTTTTTGTATTCTACAATTCTTTCGAATTTTCCATTGTCCAAAACAACGCGACCATACGGCATATTCTGAAATTCGGCAGGCAATTTCATGGCAATCAGAGCATTTTCAGCTGAACTGTTTATCAAAGTTGCCAAGTGCTTCGTAGTAATAAATGGCATATCGCCGCAAAGAATTATCGTATATTCCGAGTGTAATTCATTAAGAGCGCACTTAACAGCATCTGCCGTTCCCAAAGGCTTATCTTGTATCACGACAGTAGTATCGGAAAAATGCTCGGAGTGTTGTAAATCCTCGCGAGTAACAAGTACCGTGCGCCCCCCATAAGAACAAGCATCCGCCGCATCTATAGCATACCGAATAACGGGCTTTCCAGCAATCGTATGAAAAAACTTCGGCAACGAAGATTTCATCCGCGAGCTATTCCCGGCAGCTAATATTATAAAATCGACAGACATCGTATCCTCATAATATAAATGATATTATCCATACTATTGCGAAATGCACCATCGTTATAAAAACGGAGGCGCTAGCTATATCTTTCGCTTTCTTCGACAATTCGTGGCGTTCGAGCCCCACCCTGTCCACGACTGCTTCTATCGCGGAATTTACAGCCTCGGCGAATAAAATCAAAACAAAGGAGCTAAATAGATATAATCTCATATATACCGATGTATTTCTGCAAATTTCGACAATGCACAGAATTGCCAACACTACATGCTCCTGTTTATATGCGCGCTCCTTAAACAAATATCTAAATCCGCTCATCGAATAAAAAAATGCGTCTTTTATGGCTATTAGACTTTTCACTTTGCCCTCACTTTCTCAAAATTCAATTTATTTTCGGAAAATGTCACTTTCATATATCCGGAACGCCCGTAATAATCCAACCCATTTGCGTAAAATATACCGGACATTTCATTCGGATTTTCTATTTTAAAGCCAAGTAATTCAGCAATTATCTTTCCAATTGCGTATGGATATACCGTCTTTAATGAACGTATTTGCTCCATAAATTTTTCATCATTGCTTTGAAACAAAAACGGTACTTTTACGACTTCTGGCTCAATTATGCTATGTCCAAACATTCCCTTTTCACCAAGCATTTCGCTATGATCCGACGCCCATATGATATAAAATTTCCCATTAGTTTGCTTATTAAATCGGGTAAAAATCCGTGATATAAACGTATCATTGTACGTCATCGCATTGTCATACTCGTCAACTTTTGTATTTGCTCCATCCTTAAAATGGCGCGTATCTTTATAATGTTTTGGAAAATTTTTCGAATATGGCGTGTGTATACAACGTTGATGCAAAACAATGAAGTTTCTATCCGTATAATCTTGCTCATCAAGTAATTTTATTATATAATCATCTTTTAACCGATTTGCTGAATCTACATCACTCTCTCTCGTCTTTAATACATCAATATACTTTGCGCTTTTATTGCACACACTATTAACCATATTTTTCGGATCGGAGGCCAAGTAAAAAGTCTTAAATCCATTCTCCTTCGCCAATTTAAACAAGCTCGTTTCGCCACTATCATTCAGCAATACGTTATCCGGTTCGTATATCACATTCGTCATAAACCTGAGCGACGCTTTAGTACAAACTGCACCGGATATTCCCTCAGTGTAATAAAAGTTATCGTTTTTAGTAAGTTGTCGCAATAAAGGCGTCGTATCCCTGTCGTATCCAAAGAGCGACATATGATTGATATTCACGCTTTCGCCCAGTATATACACGATCGTAATCGGCTCTGACGTACCAATTCCGACGTTCGTAATCGAGTAATCTTTATATCGGGGCGGATTGTAATCCTGGAACCACGATGCAACGTAGTACGAAAAGCTCTTTACAGTGTTCGAAATCGAAATCCGCCCTTCTATCGGGTACGGTATGCAATTGTCGATGTGCTCATATACCATTATCGGAAGAGTTATTATCAAAACAAGTGTCCCCCAAATGCTCTTGCGTTTTTGCATTTGCAGCGCAAGCCCAATCAAAATAAATGGAATTATAACTGTCGGCAATATTCGCCAATGCGCCGTAAAAGCGTCATGAACTCCAAGCAGTATATCCTGCCATTCAGCAATAATCATATCGAAATCAAATTGCGTCATTAACCGCCCGAAATACGATAATCGCGAAAATTGTATGAGTTGCAAAACGCACAGTAGTGACAATACTGCAATACTCAGCCACTTATATTTATTCAATACAAGTCCGATGCTGAGCGGAATCAAGAATACCAACACTTTGCCCCACGAGGTTATCTCATAAGTCGGTGTATACATCGAATATATAACGTCCGGCAATGCGTATAATGCTTCGATAAACGCCACCACCAAGATAAACCTAAACCAATTACTTATCTTTATCATCGATACGTCTTATAACTAACGGACTTATTCGCCAAATCCTTATACACTTCCATATATCCATTCCTACCGTCAAAATCAAGTCCATTTATGTGGAAAACATTTTCCTTCTGGTTCGGATTATGTATTTCAAAGCCCAAAACACTAGCAATTAACTTCGCTATCTCGTAATGCGTCGGCTTATATATAGCCTTCACCTTACTCACAAACTCCTCATCATTACTTTGCACCATCACCGGTATATCAGCGCAAATCGGCACTAAACTGGAATGCCCCCAAACTCCCTCTTCGCCGAAAAGTTCGTTATGATCTGAAGCAAAGATTATGTAGAATTTTCCCGAAGATTGCTTATTAAAGCGCTGGAATATCCGTGATAAAAACGTATCCTCATACAGCATTACGTTATCATATTCATCCACTTTCGGCTCCTTATGCCCTTTGAAGTGGTTCCTATCCGTGTACCCTTCAGGAAAATTCACCGAATACGGGCAATGCGGGCAGCGCTGGTGAATTATTATGAAATTGTGCTTTGTAAACTCCTGCTTATCCAGAATATCTAAAATATACTCATCCCGACGCTTATCAACTATCGCTTCATTTCCAGTCTTCGTCTCGCATACATCTACATATTTCTGATGCGCCGTACATATCGACGAAAGCATTTTGTTGTCCTGCGATGTTATGTAAAATACTTTAAATCCATTCGTCTTCGCAAACTTGCACAGGCTTGTCTCACTATTCGCATTCAGTTTCACATTATTCGGCTCCCATATTACATTCGCCATAAATTTGTTCGCCGCCTTGGTACACACCGCTCCGGCAATCCCACGCGTGTAATAAAAATTCTGCTCGCGAGACAACTCCTTCAGTAATGGCGTTGTATCACGCTCGTATCCATATAATGACATATGGTTCGCAGTCATACTTTCACCGACAATATACACTACCGTTATCGGCTCATCGTGCTTTATGCCGACATTTTTTATCTCATAATTTTTATATTTCGGCACCTTATATTCAGCAAAAACATCACGTATGGCAAATGAAAAACTCTTTAATGTGTTGTCTAAAGAAATTCTGCCATCAATAGGGTACGGAACTCCACGGAGCCAGCAGTCTGCAACAAAAATAGAACCAAGAGTTATCAACAAAACAAATGTTCCCAAAATACTGCCCTTCGTCCTAGCCGCTGTGAACTTTATCGCCATAAATATTATGGCAAAAGGAATTATAACCGTCGGTATAACTACCCAATGTTTGGAGAACGCGTCACCAGCGCCAAGCAATATGTCATCCCACTCATCTATCAATGTTACGAAGTCGTACGCCATTACCGTGCGTCCGAAGCAAGATATTACCGAAAACTGAATGAGCTGCAATCCGCAAAATATAGCGAGAATAGCATACGTCAGCTTCCGGTATTTATTAAACAACAGCCCAATGCTCAATGGTATTAGCATCAGTAAAAGCCGTAGAAATGTTGCAAAACCAAACGAAACCTTATACGTTTCGCTAAACATCGTAAAAATATAATCCGGCGCCATAAATATCGCTACCGAAAATAGCACAAACGATATATTCTGCATTCTCATTAAAAAAAACCTCTTAATTCACCAACTCATACTCTATCTTTTTATTTTTTATATCTTTCTTCAGCCTTATATATCCAGCCCTTCCATTGTAATCCAATCCGTTAATGTAATACACATCCTTTTCCTCATTGGGATTTTTTATCTGAAATCCAAGGACTTCGGCTATCATTTTCGATATTTCATAATGCGTCGGCTTATATATTGCTTTAAACTTTCGCATAAACTCAGCGTCATTGCTCTGCACAATCACGGGTATATCAGCAACCGCCGGATGCAAGTACCCGTGGCTATACAGTCCATTTTCGCCAAGCAACTCATTATGATCCGAAGCATATATAATATAAAACTTGCCGTGTGTTCGCCTATTGAACTTATTAAATACCCTATATAACCACGTATCTTCATATAAAATTGCATTATCATACTCATCTACCTTTTTATCCTTCCCGTTTTTGAAATGCGTACGGTTCTTGTATCCTTCCGGGAAAACTGCTGTATACGGTGTATGAGCACAACGCTTATGCAATATTATAAAGTTTTTGTCCGTAAACTCCTGCTTATCTAACAAATCCAAAATACAATCATCCTTTCGCCTTTCAACATGCGCTTTATTCGTCGAAGCCGTTTCTATAACATCCATATACTTCCCGCTCATATTGCATACAGACGTGATCATTTTATTGAACTTCGAAGTTATGTATATCACCTTGAAACCGTTGTCCTTCGCCAATTTACACAAACTCGTCTCGCAACTATTCGTCAACTTCCCATTATTCGGCTCATATATTACATTCGCCATAAATTTACTTGAAGCTATCGTGCACACTCCACCTGCAATCCCTTCCGTGTAATAAAAATCACCCTTTTCAGATAATTTCTTCATTAAAGGTGTCGTTTCTCTCTCATATCCAAATATTGACATATGTTTCGCGTTAATACTCTCGCCCATTACATACACCACGGTTATCGGATGCCCCCCCCCCCGCGCCGACATTTTTTATCTCATAGTCCTTATATTCCGGCATTTCATACGTTCTGAGCAGGTCAAGCATAAAGAGTGAAAATGTTTTCAGCGTGTTGTCTATCGACAATCTTCCCTTAATCGAATCTGAATACATCTGGTTAAAGTAGTCAGTCACGGTTATACAAGCAAAAGTTCCAAATAATACCACAACACCATACTTATTCCTATTTATTTGTACCCGTGAAACCAAAATCATCAAGGCAAATGGAATTGCCACCATCGGTATAATCATCCAGTGTCCCGACAAAGCATCGCCTGCTCCGAGAAATACGTCACGCCATTCCTTCAGGAGCACAACGAAATCGTATGACGTAATGTACCTATTGAAGTACGCCAGTTTAGAGAATTGCATAAGTTGCAAAGCGCATAGCAAAACAACCACTGCAACAGACAACCACCGAAACTTGTTCATTACAAGTCCCAAACTGAGTGGCAACAAATACCGCATCGAAACAAATATCCATCTTACTTCGTACTTTGTATTGACTAGTTGATACAAATAATCCGGGAGAAGAAACAAAACCACCATTGCGCCCGTTAATATGGCAGTTTTGCATATGTTATTCATTCTATTTCCCCTTCGCTATCTGCATATTCACTAGTCGCTGCTGTACTATGCTGAAAATGTTGCTGATAGTCCAGTACACAACCACCGCCACCGGGAATGATGCACATATATACGTAAACAATACTGGCATAAACAGCATCATATTTTCCTGCATTTTCTGTTCACTCGTCTTATTCGCCGACTTTACTTTGCCACTCGACGACAGCTTCTGCTGCAGAAACATCGTCAATCCCATAACGACTGGGCAAACGCCTATTTGCAAAAAGCTCGGTGGTGTCCAATCAATCAATCCGAATAGATTGAATATATACAATTGGTCGGGAGCCGAAAGATCCTTAATCCACCCGAAAAGCGGAGCATGCCGCATCTCTATGCTGATAAAGAAAATTTTGTATAAGCAAAAGAAAATCGGCGCCTGCAGCAGCATCGGTAGACAGCCCGACATCGGAGATATTTTCTCTTTTCTGTACAGCATCATCAATTCCTGGTTCATACGCATCTTGTCATTCGCATACGTACGCTGCAGCATCGCAATTTTCGGCTGTATTTCCCGCATTTTTGCCATCGAAACAAACGACTTCTTCATCAGTGGATACGTAATAACCCTGAAGAGCAACGTCAGTATCAGTATCACAAATCCCATATTCGAGAATATATCGGCAAAAATATCCACAAGTTGAATGAGCGGCTTCGTTATTATGAAAAACCACCCGAAATCTATTGCCATATCGAACTTATCCAAATTCTCATTGTCGCGATAATCCTTCAAAATCTTGTAATCCTTCGCCCCAGTAAATATCGAATAATTTAACTCAATCGTCGCGTTAGGTTGTAAATCTATCTCTCCTCGTCTGTTTGTCTCTACTTTATACGTATCTTCATCAACTTTATTGTAACTTACCGTAACTTTTTTGCTTTTGTTTATAACAGAACACAGCCAATACAAATCAGTATATCCAAGCCATTCGCAACCTTTCAAAATCTTCCGCCCATCTATATCTTTATACTTAACATCATCGACCTTACTATCGAAGTAACCAACAAGACCTTCATGAACGACGGCGTAGTTATGTTGTTCTGGCTTTGTACGCACCAGCTCAGAATGAGCAGCCAATCTTACATTTTTGCCAGAAGTATTCGATATCTTATCCTTAATTTTCCACAAATACTTGTCATCAAGGGTTATCTTGCGTTCTATCAACAAACCACTTTGTGTTTTAGTCTTTATCATTATCGAATTGTTTTGTTGTTCTTTCGCTTCCCAAATCGTATTATCTGATATACTTTCCTTATTAGTTTTATTAGCATACGATATTGCGTAGTAGAATTGGTTTTCAGTATTTTTGGGGGTTAACAGCATCACATTTTCGCTATTTTCATCGGTAGTCTGCTTATATTTCTTCAAAATAACCGAATCGATGACGCCTCCATTCAAATCTACTGTCCCAGTAATGTGTTCGTTTTCCAAACTTACTCGTGAAGCACTACCCATCGCCTCCTTTACCGAAATCACCTTTGAGTTTCCATCATCCGCCTCTTCCTCCACTTCTTCGATTTTTTGCTGCTCATTGTGCTCAGGCTTTGCATTTGAGCCAGTAAAATAATCGTACCCAAACATAATTGCCATAAAGCAAACCATAGCAATTATAAAATTCTTCGAACTCGTTGGCTCGTTATTGTTGTTATAAGACATTTATATCTCCTTTAATTTTAAGGCACAGGGTCGTACCCGCAGTTTGCATACTTCCTCAATCCAGGACAGCACCGCAATATCCTTTTCAAAGCAAGAAACCCTCCTTTTAAAGCTCCATATTTCTCGATAGCCTCTATCGCATACGCCGAGCAAGTGGGGAGGTACCTGCAACAAGGTCGCTTCCCAGAGAATGCTACCTTGTAAAACTTTACAATAGCCACAAAAACTCTATCTAGCATACCGCGTCTCGCTATCCCTTGATTTCGTTAAAGAATATACAAAATCCGCCTTTAAATCCGCGAAACGCATTCCCACGGTATTTGCATTTGCTATAAAAACAAAAGCATATCCAGGCAAAAACTTATCACAAAACTCGCGAACTAGAGCCCGCATACGCCGTTTAGCGAAATTCCGCTCAACCGCACTCCCGACTTTTCGGCTAGCTGTATAACCAACAAGCGAATACGGCGCATCCAAACGCCGGCAAACAGCCACAATCCCCTTCGTCCTCACGGAAGTACCCTGCCTCGTCACGTTCAAAAACATCGCACGCTTTTTGATGGTCTTGGGAAACACAACTAAGCGCTAAGTCTCTTCCGCCCCTTGGCTCGTCTTGATACCAAAACTTTCCTGCCACCGACCGTAGCCATCCTACTCAAAAAACCGTGCCTTCTTTTGCGAACCAAGTTGCTCGGCTGATACGTACGTTTCATAATTTCACCCAGAACAATAACTAACTGCTCGAGTGTACTACAAAATTACTCTGACTTCCAGCTATTTTTGGATACGCTAGGAACGGGTGAATTTCTAGTTGACGATTTACCAAGGTGTGTGATAGCATCCTACTTAGGATGGTGTACACATCGCGTTGATTTCTTCTGGGGAGGAGTAGTCGTGAAAACAGATAAGTATATTTCGAGAAGCGTTTGCCTGGCGGCGTTTGGTTCTAGCACGGTATTCGGTGCATATTCCGGCACTGATTCAGAGATAGAAGCTCTAAAGGAGGAAATAAAAAAACTAAAGGCTGAAATCAATGAAATGAAGGAAACAGACAAAAACCTTGAGCAAAAGTCAGAAAGTCTCGAAGATGAACTAAAAAAACAAAACGAAAAGTTTGACGAAACCGCTGATTCTTTAAAAAATGACGTCGAGGAAGCGAAAAAAAATAGCGAAAAAATTGCTGAATTAGAAAAAAGCCAGAAGGATGATTCTGAGGCTTCTGCCGAAATAGAGAAATTACACGCGAAGATCAAAGTGCTAGAAGATAACGTAAAGTCCGTTTCTGATAAGGGATCTGATGAAAACCAAAAGAAAGAAAAAGAAGAAATCTCAGAAATGAAACAAGCAATAGAGGCGTTACACGAAGGGCTCGAAGCTCAGGAAAAATTGAACGAACAACGAAATCTTGAAACAGCCAAGAATGCAGCTGAAATTGACAAATTGAAAAAACAAAACGCCACTACACCGTCGAAATCAAGTGCACTTGGCGGATTGCTTGGCGGTGTTGCAAAAACTGGGCTGGGATTGCTTTCATCAAAATTGAATAGCAACAATGATTCAGATTTATTCGGTTCGGTTTTACAGGGAGGACTGAATTTGCTTTCAAAAACACTTAGCCCAAGTTCAGTAAAGGAAACGGTAAGCAACGGCAAGTCTACCGACGAAATAACAAAGGAAATGAATTCGGAAGAAAAAGCGGAATTTCAAAGCATAGCGGAAGACATACAAAATGGTCTGAGCGATCGTGAAATTCAAAATAAATTGGATGCTTTAAAAGAAAAAGTAGCTAGCAGAAAGGCTAGCGAGACGATCGCTGAAATCAAAAAGTCGAAATTCCAAAAGCTCACATTTTTCGGATTAAACGAAGCATTTTCTTCACCAAGGATCAGCGAAACCGTAACAAAAATATATGACCTTTCTGATGGAGCTTCTGAGGCTCCGAAAGCACAAGACATTTTGTCCAGAAACGCAAGCAAAACCGATCAAGAGGTTATCGATGCCATTTATAATATGGTCTCACAAGGGGCAACTTTGAAAGACATATTCGATTGCATAAGTTTCCATACCGAAGGTTCACCTATGAAAGTCGAGCGCAAAGAAACACCGAAGGATCCCATGGTCAATTCACTGATTAACATGCTATCTGAAGGAAACACGGCTCAAAACGACAACCCAGAAAAGGAGATAAATATGCAAGGATCACAACAACATGGCGAATCACCCGCAACGAATGGCTTGATGATCAGTAATGGCGAGCATGGAAACAACACAAATGCGCAACTTCAGCAACAAAGTAACAACTCAGGCACCGTGGAAAAACTACCCATAGTGAGTGAGACACTCGCCGATAGTGAAAATATCAACAATCTGAATGTACAAGCGCAAAATCAAAACAGTGGCTTAAGCACAAATGGTAAATCGCCTACATTGAGCAATATGATAACCACTGGAGTTTATGGTAACAGTACAGACGTACAGCCCCAACAACAGGAGAACGGAGCAAATACAAATAGTGAGTTACCTACGCTAAGTAGCGCGCTCATCAACAGCGAATATGGTAATAATGCAAGCATGCAGCCTCAAAATCAAAGCAACAATTCAAATGCAGCAAATGGGAGATTGCCCGCACAGAACGACATGGTCGCTAATGGAATGCAGGGTAATAATACAAACGTACAGCTTCAGCAAGAAAGCAATACCCCAAACACTGGCGGCAAATTACCTGCATTAAGTGACACGCTCGCTGGCGGTAAATATGACAACAACGAAAATACGCAACCTCGGCAACAGAGCAATGACGCAAATACAGGAACAAAACTACTCACGGTAAATGGAGCCCCCACTGGTAATGAAAATGCCAACAATTTAAGTGCGCGACCTCAGAACCAGGGCATTAACTCAAGCACAAATAATGAATTACCTACATTGAGCAATACAGTAACTACTGGAGCTTATAGCAACAGTACGAGTGCGCAAGGCACATTGCCGCAACAACAAAACAACACTCCGAATGCAAACGGGAAATCACCTACTTCAACCAACGCAGTTGCTAATGGCGCACTTGGCAACAATATGAATATGCAACCTCGATATCCCGCCGATAATTCAAACACAAACGAAAAACAGCCCACCCTAGGTAGTATGATTACTAGTGGAATGAATACCAGCAATCTAAACTTGCAATCCCAGGTTCAACACGGTAATGCGGGCACAAATGGTGAACTACCCACATTGAGTGGCGCAATCGCCAGCAGCAATTATAGCAACGCACAGACCATGCAGCCTCAACAGCAGGGCAACAAATCAGGTACAGATAACAGATTGCCTACGCTAAACGGCACACTTACCAGTAATAAGTACGGCAACGGTATAAACGCGCAACCTCAACAGCAGAGCAGTAGTGTAAACACAAGTGGTGGGTTACCTACATTAAGCAACAAGGTTGGAGGATATGACGGCAACACCGGTGTACAAAACCAAAATGTAACCAACAAGACATCCCAAATTGTTCAGCACAACGCGCTAACTAGCAATCAAACGCCTGTTAATGAAGGGCAAACATTGCGTCAACAAAGAGCGCCTAGCGCACCTCAAAGTAGCGCACAGACAAATTACAGCGCACACATTTCACAAATAGGGAAGGCTCAAAACATCCTCCAGGTAAATGCGGTAAATCAAACACCTATGGTGCAGGAGCTAGATGAAAAATCTATGACACTTATGGATATTTCCGACAATGCTTATTACGATGTGGACAAACATAAGTTTATGAAAATCGCGACATCTTCAATAAAATACCCCAAACGCATCACCGTTCAGCCCATCGATCAAAAAGCGATAGAGCTACTGAATAAACGCAACATGCTCATGCACTAAGAGAGAGATACCTGCAGGAAAAATGCTCTGGATCGGCACAATGCTCAATCAAGGATGCGCATTAAAGAGCTAGAGTTGCCGTTTTTGCATTCGCGGTTCTGAAGTAGTGTATAATGACAGTGTGTATTTCTTGATTTAAGTTATGTTGATGAGCGAAAATGGTGGACGCAATCCTTGGAACAACTTCAATCAGCGTGATCGCCAAAAGGCAGATCATTTTGTTGACAGCATAGAAGAGGAAATCCGGGATGAAAATTTGCAAAAGATGTGGAAAAAATACGGCAAATTGTTCATATACACCGTATCCGCAATTTTAATTGGCACCGCAACTTACAACATGTGGCAACGACAAGATTTGTCGGAGCGTGAAGCTATCGCCTCCAAGTTTATCCTTGTTCAAAATGCAATTATGTCCGGCAATAGCACAACTGCCTTGGCGGAACTACGTGGACTGACAAACGCATCGAAAAAAGACTATGCGACTTTAGCGAAGTTTGAATACGCAGCAATCCTTCGGGAAAAGGAACAGCCGGACGCGCTGACTGAGTATAAGTCGATATACGAGGATACAAAAGTTAACGAGATTATACGAAATTTGGCATACATATTCTATGTAAGTTCTGCAATAGATTTGATGAGTACGAAGGATATAGCGAACAATATCGATGGCTTTATCGAAAAACTTAGAGACGAACATATAAACAAGCACTGGAATTTACTTGCGAAGGAAACTTTGGCATTTTGCTATATAAAGAAGGGCGATAAGAAAATGGCGAAGGAAACGTTGGAAGCACTTGCGAAAACTACTGGTATTTCTGCTGGGATGGCAGAGCGTGCGAAAATATTGCTGAATTCGATGGAGGAAGAACGGTGAGACGGTTTGTCCCGACGATATGTTGCTGCGCATTATTAGTGACGGCTTGCGATAAAAAGGAAATATTGCCTGGTAAACGAGAGTCGATAGAGGGTCTGACGGAAGTTGCAAAGCTCGAAACGATGAAGGTTGTTGCTAATGGTACGATGACGGTCAGTAGTCCTCAGATATTTTCCGAATATAGAGATGTTGCGGGCAATAAGCAGCATACATCTGCGGATTACAAAATGTCGGAGGATTTTAAGGTTCTGTGGAAAACGTCATTAGGCGGCTCTACGACAAATGTTGAGCCGGTGGTGTTTGGTGGGAACATATACACTGTAAATGCTCGGGGTAATTTGGTATGTGTATCGCTCAAGGATGGTGCGAAGAAGTGGTCTATAAACGTCGCAAAGCAGCCTGACGATGCAGTATTTACCGGCGGAATAACTTCGGATGGTTCTGTAGTATACGTGGCAACGAATATTGGCGACGTAGTTGCTGTAGATACGAAAGCGCAGAAGATTTTGTGGAAGAAATCGCTGAAATATCCGCTAAGAGGTGCACCGTTGTACGTGAGCGGCAAACTAGTTGCAAATGCTACTAATGGAAAAACATACGTTCTGGATGCCTCAAACGGCAATGTTTTGTGGTCTAAGGAAGATCAGGAAGAAATAACGATGATGTCAGGTTACGCTACCCCGGCACTTTACGAAAACGACGTGATATGCGCGTATGGTTCTGGCGATGTAAAGTCGTATGAATTAAGCAGCGGAAGTGAAGTCTGGAGTGATACATTGTATTCATCGAATATATCTGAGGGTATTTCTGCGATAAACCACGTAGTAGCTTCGCCTGTTGTTAGCAGTGGTCGCGTGCTGGCGACTACGGCGGAATCCAATATGGTAATGTTCGATGCTTCGACTGGCGTGAGACTTTGGGAGAAGGAGCTTGGAACGATAAATACGCCGGTAGTTAACAATGGTTGGATTTTTATTGTGACACAAAGTGGGAACGCGGTATGCCTTTCGGAGCAAGATGGTTCGATAAGGTGGGTATCCAATGTTAAAGCGTTGATAAACGATAAGTATGTGAAAAATGTTAGTTTCACAGGTGTATTGCTGATAAATGGCGATGTGACTGTGTTTACCAATGGGGGACATATATTGAAACTGGATGCGTCAACAGGGAAGCTGAAAAGTCAACGTAAAATAGACGAAATGGGCGTCGCGGTATCTCCAGTTGTTGTTGATGGAAAGTTAATTGCGATAACTTCACGAGCGGATGTTTATGAAATCGGATAGGTATCGAGTAGCCTTAATAGGGCGTACGAATGTTGGGAAATCAACGCTATTTAACAGGTTGTCCGGCTCTCGGCGCGCTTTAACTTTCGATCGACCAGGTGTAACACGTGATATAAAGGAGAGTATTGTTGACATTTGGGGAAAAACCGCGATATTGGTGGATTCGCCAGGGATGTTCGATTACGCCGAGTGCGATAATAAACCTGAGTTGATGAGTGCTATAAATGCAAAGCTGCGGGATATTATCACAAGTGCAGATTTGGTTCTGTTTGTTATGGATGGTCACGTTGGGGTGACGCCGCGGGATACTGAAATTGCCAGGATTTTGAGGAAGAATGATAAAGATGTTGTAGTCACAGTAAATAAATGTGAGAGAAAGTCCTCTGAAAATGCTTATATCGATGCAATGAGCCTGGGGTTCAGGGAAGTCTTAAGTATATCTGCTGAGCACGGAATTGGAATAACTGAGCTATATGAGGTGTTGGATAAGTATATTCCAGAACCAAGTGTTAAAGCACAAGCAGAAACAATTGATGATAGTGTTATAAAGTTGGCGATAGTGGGGCGACCGAATGTTGGGAAATCGACCCTAGTAAATAAGATTATTGGCGAAGATAGGCAGCTTGTTGCTGACTTTGCGGGTTTAACTCGGGAGAGTTCGCATATTGACTTCAATTACGGAGACCGTAAATTGAGGATAATCGATACGCCAGGTATACGGCGCAGTGCGCGCGTCCACGATATTTTGGAGAAGATATCAGTATCGAATTCGAGAAATTCATACAGAAGAGCCGATGCGGTTATTTTAGTTATAGATGCCTCGACGCTAATTTCTGGGAAAATTGAGAAGCAGGATTTGACGCTAGCCGCAGATATCATAAAAGCAGGAAGGGCGCTTGTCATCGCGTTTAATAAGTATGATAAGACGCCGTATGCAAAAGACGAGACGCCGGGATTTTTGAAGCGGAATTTTGCGCACAGCTTTTCGCAACTCAAGGAAGTTCCATTTTTGTTTGTCTCTGCTATTAGCGGCGACAACGTCGGGAAGATGCTGGAAATGGTAATTTCGGCATACGACAAGCAAGCGACAAAGATAAAGACTTCAGTATTAAATGATTGGCTCGCCCGAATAAACAAGAGCGATTTGTTGCAGAGTGGTTCTGCTAGGTTTAAGTTGAAGTATGTGACACAAATCGGCAGTATACCGCCGACATTTCTGATATTTACGTCGAATAAATCGAATATGCGCGCCGACCACGAGAGATTTATTGTAAATGATTTAAAGTCTTCGTTTGATTTAATGAATGTTGCTGTTAAAGTTATATTTAGAGACCAGAGAAAATGAGCCGATGCAGGATTATCAACGGCAGATTTAAGCGCAGATATATCACTGCTCCAGCCACTAAGACTACGAGACCGACGTCGGACATCGTAAAGCAGGCTATCTTTAATGTTTTGATACATCGGTTTCATTTCGATTTTCAAAGCGCTTTCGTCATAGACTTGTTCGCCGGCTCCGGTTCCCTGGGAATTGAGGCAATTTCTTGTGGCTGTAATAACGTTTTGTTTGTGGATTCAAATATAAAGGCTGTTGAATGTATAAAGAAAAACATCAGAGAATTGGATATTGAAGATAAAGCGGATGTTATTCTGAATTTTTCCGAAAAAGTTTCCTCTGATGTTTTTAAAGAATTACGTGACAACTATGACACTGTTATGCTTTTTTTGGATCCACCGTATTCAGAAAAAGAGCTATTAAAAAGCCAAATATTTAGATTTACAGAACTTTTTAAGGCTCAAAATCTAATAATAGTCGCCGAAAGCGACGAAGAAATTCCCAATTCAGCATACATTGTCCGTCATGGCAATACATTTGCAAGTATATTGCACAATTCTCAATAAAGAAATTATTGTGATACAATAGTATTGTGAGGGAACTTATTAAGAGGAATACACCATGAATATAATGAAACTAACGATAATCGTAGCAGCTGTCGCCACTATACAATGCTCACCAAGCCAGGCTGCCGATCAATATCCAGAGAACGACCAGATATCATATTTATGCAAATACAAAATTTCGCTTACAGAAGGAACTGAGGAAATAAACACTTCACCACTCGAACCTAAAAAAGAAGAGGTTTCTGAGGAATAAAGGGGGGGGGAGCCCCCTCCTTCTTTGGTGTCATTTTGTCAGGTGTTTATACGACAGCAACTTTTCTATGCCTTCCAATAAATTTACATTCGGATACTGATGCTGTATTTGCGTAAACTTGTCATACGTTACTGAAAATATCCTTGGCACAAAATTCGTTTCCCCTTGCGTTTTGGCTTTGTTGAATGCGTATGCCATACTGTTCATCGGGTCAATCGTCAATTTTCCATCCTTATAAACCAGCCCTGTTATTGCAGCAAACTTAGCCTCTGGACGCCCGTAAGGATTTTCCCACAGCAATTTATGTACATTGGCATTTTGCCCGTACAAGTGCTCGAAAATGTTGTCGTTCGTCTGTTCCGCCATATAATCAATAACTTCTTTTATGCCGTCATACAAAATTTGATCCGTAGTCACATATTTTTTTACTACGGTCTTGCTTTTTTCATCGTAGCCACAATATGGAATTGTATTTGCCTTTGTGTTGAAAAAAATGGTAAACCGACTGGCATCAAAGCCATTTTTATTATCCGATATTTCCTTTATGGCTAGCCTTTGTCCGTTTGGTTGCTCCATGGCGAGGCAAAACTGTAACACATGCTGCGCGACTTGAGCATCAGGCATAACCGGCTGCGGTAACATTGTATACGCAGGCGCTGTCAACAGTGTCACAGCTGACACTCCAGCCATGACAAATCTTTTTATATCATTCATATCCGTTTCTCCGATTCAAAAACCAATCCTTTACTCCAGCTTTGGACACTTTGTCGCCAACTGTCAAGACCATTCAACTTAAAATTCTTCCTCAATCGAAACAATAAAACATAATATAACAATACCAAGTAAGAATACAAAATGTTTTAATGCAAATTTTATAGCAAAAAAAATATTTATATATTCTGTTTATG
>CACXNL010000014.1 GCA_902769055.1 uncultured Pseudomonadota bacterium
GAGTCCCGGGCAGAGCCAATGATGCAGTCGGTCAGATCTCGTCTATCCGTTGGAATGAGAGTTCGATGTCAATTGGGTAAACCGAACAATGTTCTCAGGACTCCCGACTTAACGGCATGCATGAGTCCGTGTTTCAGTTGGCTCAATGCGAATTCATTGTAAGTGGTCCTTTTTTGGAAGGTAGACGAGAGGATACTTCGGATATGATGAAACTCACTACATGACGCGTGAGTTTTATTTTGAACTGCGAATAAGATGACGCTGGATTTCGCGATAACCGTGGCACTGCGTTTTTCGCCACATAGAAGCGACATTTCCCCGAAGAAATCGCCGTCACTGAGTGTCGCGACTACACTCGATGATGTTTGAGTGTTGCCGTCTTTATCCGCGTTTGATACCGATAATGAAACGTCGACAGCACCTTCAGCGATAATGAACATAGTATCACCCTCATCTCCTTGCTTTACGATAACGTCCCCCGCCTTATAAACGACCTTCTCCATGCTCGCCGCAAAGCGTTCTATAACCTCCTCGTCGCAACCTTCAAGCAATCCAGACATCCGGAGCGCCGTTTTTGCATCCGTAGTATTTTCATCATTGAATGTCCTAACCATTTTCTTATCCATAATCTTTATGTTAAGCTGTCCACCTATTTCGCACACTCTGAGACCATGCTTATGCAGACTAGAAACAAGAGAAGAAATGACCCTATGTTTCATTTCCGCTCCTACATCATATGATGGAATCTTGAAAAAAATTGCGAATAGAATACCATTCTGCATCACGGCGTCGGCGACAACTAAAGGTTCCGTTGAAGCCAATCCAGGAGTGCTTGCTGTTGCCGCGTAAAGTATTCTGCGTGCTCGTTCTATTGGAATATCATGCTCCAAAACAACATCCAGCCTACTAAAATGCGCCGGCGTTGGCTGACTTAAGTTCACCACGGTTGCATTTGTTAATTTTGTGTTTGAAAGATAAAGCCGCGTATCATTCAAAAGAGCCAAGTCTATACAAGTCAATTTTGTCCTTAGTATTTTGGCAATAGTCCCATCTGGAAATTTTATCCAATCCCCAACTCTAAAGTCATTTTGGAATGATATGATAATGCCGGCGATCAGTTCTTTCAAAGTGTCTTGCGCAATAAATGCGATACCAATACCAGATGCTCCCAAAGTCGTAAAAATAGCCATTGCGGACTTCGCGTAAATCGCAGTTACGATATAAACAGCGGCAGCGGTAAGAACTAAGGCACCGATGACATACCTCAAAATACCAGGCATTTTCTTGTTATGTCGAATTTCCGCCGGATTTATAATCGCAACAAACAAAACTCGAATCACCAGTATGCTTATCAAAACGACGAGGAATGACTTTGTCAAACATTCATAGTCGTACATATCTCCGGTTTTATCGGCACTAATATTATTGGAGAGACCATACAACACACACAAAAACGCTACAGACAACCCACCAACGATCAGCAGTTTCAAGGATTTTCCTTCCATATCTTTCTCTTTTCAAATCTTCAGTCTACAGCTTTAGTTTAAGACAAAACAGTTAATTTTTCGTTAAATCACGAAAATTATTCCTCCTAAAACTTTCATCAAAAAAACTGGATGTACACCATAAATCAGCGCACATCCAGTAAATTAGTTTATACCTTCCAGAATATGGTCAAATAAAAATGTATTGTATGGTTGGATTAAACATATTTGCTACCGTCAGATGATTTTCATTATGTGGTGGAATACCCCATTCCTTTGTCGGGTTAAGTAAATTGATGCAATCATTACAAGCATCCTTGGTTGGGTGTTCCTCAAGTTTCTCTAATGGGGTGTAGGTTAAACTCGTGCACCCTTTAAATATGCTTGTAACATCATATTCTGATAAACTCTGTAATTTAAATTTTTCGTTGTCAACATTTATCAATGCTAGACTTTGACAATCACGGAACATAAAACTGATGTCTTCGAGCTTTCCTGTCTCAAAATTCGTTAAATTTAGATGGGCTAAGTTTTTGCATCCATCAAACATGGCATTCATGGATGTCACGCTGTGAGTATTAAAACCACTTAAGTCTAACGATGGCAATTTAGCACATCTTTCAAACATTCTGTCCATCCGCGTCACATTTTCAGTTTTAAAATTTTGTATGCCATCTATGCGCATTAAATTTTCGCATCCTATAAACATAGCACTCATATTCTCCACTTTTTGTGTATCAAATGTTTTTACATCTAAGTTTTTTAAACCGTCACAGAATGCAAACATAAATTGCATATCCTGTACATTTTTTGTATTGAAGTTATCTAAATTTAGTGAAACTAAACTTGAGCCCCCTCTAAACATTTCGCTCATACTCTTCGCTTCAGATGTATCCGCTCCGCGAAAATCCACGAACCGTACTTCGCCAAAATACATGAACAGCTCTTTACAATCCGGAATTTTTACTGTCGCGCCGTCTTTTTCATAAAACACTATATTGAATAATAGTTTCCCCCTTTCGTACCCATGACTTAGTACTTGACGAAATGCAGCCGGGGCAACACATACCTGCCTCCCGCCAATCTTTGCAGAAATTGCGAATGTTATTTCGGTAGCCTCTAATTGTTTCTCTTTTTCATCTGTTACAGAAAACTTCTCTAACGTAATATATCCGTCTTGAGTTGTTTTCCATTTTATATTTACATATTTATTAAAGTTTTCTACATCTTCGTAGCGCTTAAGCTGTTTAATTACTCTAAACTCCATAAGATCTTGACTAGGTATTCTATCTTTACCTCCTCTGCTTGACAATTTTAAATATTCAATCGTATTCAGGTATGCCTCTGTCATTGTGGAAAAATTGTGTCTTAATTCCGCATACTTTGTTACCTCTGCTTTCGTCTTAACGAAACTTGGGTAATTCATTACATCTTCTGCATACACCGTGAATTTGTCCATAGCAAATCCATCGTGTACCAACGATATTACCGATGCTAGCGAAATCGCTGTTAATTTTATATTCATTTTCTGCAAATTTTTGAAAAAAGTTAACGTTATTTTAACATTAACCCTTAATTTTTTCTAATATCCTTTGCAATACCATAACTGTACAGCGTATCCTTGTTTTACACATTTGACGTTGCTCTCGGAACACAACCGTATGCGAAAAATGAAAACCACAAAAAAAACCATAGCCTCCCTACCCGTTTAAAGTACACTTACATATCCGACAATTTTGGTGGACTTTACATCTGGTGCGGTCGAGAAGACTCGAACTTCCACGGATCTCTCCACAGCGACCTCAACGCTGCGCGTCTACCAGTTCCGCCACGACCGCGTATACGGGAGGCGCCTTACGCAATCCCCGATTTTTTCGAAGCCTCTTTGGCTTTCCCAACTATCTCTTTGAACACATCAGGATTTTCCATCGCCAGTTTTGAAAGTACCTTTCTATCGACAGCGATTTTTGCATTCTTAAGCATATTCATAAACGCTGAATACTTTATCCCCAACTCACGAACCGCGGCATTTATCCTTTGTATCCAAAGCGATCGCATTTCGCGCTTTTTCGCCTTGCGATCCCTATACGCGTATTGCCAAGCCTTCTCAAGTCGTTCCAAAGCCGGTCTAAAACATGTCGACGATCTGCCCCTGAAGCCTTTTGCTAACTTTAGGACTTTCCTATGTTTCGCATGCGCTGCCATGCCTCTTTTTACGTGCGCCATCTCCTAAATCTCCTTTACTATACGTGAAAATAATAATTAGCGACTTTCTTAGCATCACTCGGGTGCATCAAAGTCATACCTCTTGCATTTCTCAGCATTTTGTTACTCCTCTTGCGCATATTGTGGCGCTTTCCACACTGCCCAGTCTTCACCAAACCAGACGACGTAAAACGGAAACGCTTCTTTGCGCTACTCTTCGTCTTTAACTTCATAAAGTCCTCAACAAAAACCACCAACAACCATTGGTACCTACTGCCGGACTCGAACCGGCAAGCCTTTTGGGCGACAGATTTTAAGTCTGTTGTGTCTACCAGTTCCACCAAGCAGGCATACCAAACATCTCCGATGGTAGCAAACTTTCAAGCGCCAATCAATACAGACTGGAGAAGGAGATGTGTTTGAAAAAATGCGAAATAGTCGTTCGCTTAACCTTAGCACACTTGGAGAATATTTGTGGAGGGCATTTTATAGCTATTTACAAAAACTTTACAGAAATTTTCTCTTTTAGTAAGTTCAGATTTCAAAAATTTAATTTTTTTTGAAAAAATCTTAAAAAAGCTATTGACAAAACAACGGGGGGGGGAGAATCGTTCCGTAAGTTGGAAAAGGAATAACAGGAATGGAAACAAAAAATAGGGCTCTGTTGCTAAGTGGCGCGATGCTGTTTATGGCGATAGATAGTGTGCGAGCGACTAGTAACATGCAGAAGATTTTCGACAAGAAAGACAACGTGTCAACATACGGAACTGTGGGGCTGGGGTCAAATGATATCTCAGCAAGGCGGGTGGTTCTGAGGAGCACAGCGGAAATAAGTAACGAATATCAAGCGTTGACCTCTCTAATTTCTGAATATGATGAATCTTACGGTGAAGTTCACAACTCACTAATGACGCACAAGAGAAAGTTTGAACGAGAGATGGCTATAGCGAGGTCTCTGGAAATCGAAACTGGAGATCTGAACCGTGCTATCACAGACCTGGATAAGCTACAAAGGTTAGGGTTCATTACCATCGAGCGAAAGAGGAGTAGGCAACTTAAACTTATGTATTCAATATCAGAAATTAAAAATCACTACAGTGCGTTATTAGCGCGATATGGAATCTCGGGCACTGAGCGAGCGGCTGATTTAAAAGTTTGTGATCGAATGAACCGAGATGAGAGTATGAAGTCATCGGTGCAAAAGGATACAAATGTAAGCAAATCTCGGAAAGACGGAATAATACGATCATTCTTCAGAACAGTAAAAAATGGAGTAAAATATCAACTCTCACGCTTACGATGGTTAACGTTTAAGTGATTTTCCCCATGGCGCACAAAATCAAGTAGAGATAACAACAAGAATGCGAATAGAGAAAGTTGGATTGAGTGGTTTGGCAATCATTAGATGCGGTTGCTCAACTCTATAAGCAGCGCTAATATAACACCTTAAATGAGGTACAGGCACAACGAAAATTTTTTAATGTGCCTTTCATTGGAAAATACAAATGAGTTTAGTAAGGCGTGGTGAGGGCTAAGTGGTAGTAGTCCTTAACGCGAAAAACACATTTGAGCAGATATTCACAAAGATTGGTGTAAAATCGTATCTGTAATTATCACAAATCTAAAACCTAAAACAAAATGGATTTTCTGAATGAAGCACAAAAAGTTATTTTTGATGAAGCTAGGGCTCTTGAGGTTTTGGCGAATAATCTGCCCGCACGCTTTAGCGACGCGATAACAGCCATCGCAACATCCGAGGGACGTCTGGTTGTCTCCGGGATAGGAAAAAGTGGGCATATAGGGCGCAAAATATCATCCACTATGGCATCATTGGGACAAAAATCTTTTTTTCTTCATCCAAGCGAAGCTCAGCACGGCGACCTTGGAATGCTGGATAGCCGGGATATTTTGCTCCTGATTTCGTATTCAGGAGAAGCCATAGAGCTGTTGCCCGTCATCGATTTTGCAAAACGTTTTGGCAATAAAATCATATCGATTACAAAAAACGAAAACTCAACATTGGCGAAAAATTCGGACATACCGTTAATTTTGCCGGATTTGGGAGAAGCCGGATCGTTCGGTATAGCCCCGACCATCTCATCGACCAATACGTTAGCACTCGGCGACGCATTGGCTATGGCGCTTTTGTCACATCGCGGGTTTACAAAGGAACAATTTAGGATGCTGCACCCCGGAGGAGCGCTCGGTCGAGGATTATCACTGATTTTTGACATAATGCACCGAAAAATGCCTTTGGTAAGAAGTGGCGACACCATGCAAAATACGCTTATGGAAATGACAAAATACGGTTTTGGATGCGTGGGAGTTGTAAACGATGCAGGCAAGCTCATTGGAATTGTCACCGACGGTGATTTACGCCGTAAAATGAGCGCGGATATACTTGCAAAACCGGTTGCGGAGATTATGACCAAAAATCCGATTTCTGTGAATAAAAACATCACGGCATCGGAACTTCTACACATTATGGAAGAGAAAAAGATCACAAATATTTTTGTACTTGACGATACCGAAATGCCTATAGGACTAGTGCATATCCATGATCTGCTTGCAAGGAAAATTATATAAGTTGTTTTATGTTCATCACATCAACTTACCGGGAAAAGCGACGTGGTAACATTTGAGACCTCACCACATCGCGCCGCATAACCTGTAAAGGTACGCAGGTACCGTCAACACCGCTCTTGAATTTTTTCGTCGGTCTTAACAAGGAGTATGTTTACTTCCCGAATTTAAGTATAGCGCCGTCGGTAAGTATGATGCGATTTGCTGAGGCGAGTAGCCCTCCGGATTTGAATGTGATTTTATGAGATATTGTATATTTGTTATTGCCTCTAAAGACTAGTTTTCCTTTTTGATTAACGATTATGTCTGTGTTTGCTAGCGCTTGCGGATTGGTAAAAGTAACCGTGGTACTTTTAGTTCCATCACCAACTATAAGTGACTTTTGATTAAATTCTGAGTTGTTGCCAGAAAGTGTAATTGCCCCTGTTAATTGCAAAGCAGATGGGTAATATCCAACACCATCGAGCAATGTATTTATCAGTGAACCAGAAATAGTACCACTAGAGCCATCGACAAGAATAATTTTGTCGGAAGTGCCAAGCCCGACATATAGTACATCGTTGGATGTCGCATTGAATAATATAGTCGGGTCAAGTTCTTCGACAAGCGTTGCTTCTGGAAGTTGGTTTGTGAGCGTTGTTTGCAGACTTGCCGAAACTCCCGGGTCACCCACTAATGCGTATACTTTATCGGCGCCCGAGCTTATGGTAGTTTTTACATTTCCGGATGTTTCAGCAAATCTAAGTGTGCCATTTCCGACAACTTTCATATCGGATTTCGCATTTTTGAACATACTGGTATTCGCGCCGGGAACTATCAGCGATTGCGACACTTTCAACAATTTCAGCCCTGAACAAGAATAAAACATCCCCGCCGCATTCGTAACTGAAGATGTATTAAAATTGCTTACGTCTAACGCTTTTAATGATTGGCATCCGCGAAACATACTTTTCATATTAGTTACGTTGCTTGTATTAAAGCTACTTAAATCTAAGTTCGTCAAGCTCTGACACTGATAAAACATGCCAGTCATATCTGTAATATTAGATGTGTTAAAGTTGCTTAAGTCTAGAGTCTCTAGAGTGAGACAATTCGCGAACATTTGATTCATATCTGTAATAGAAGATGTATCAAAATCGCTCACATCTAGTGCAATCAGCCCTGCGCAATCGTAGAACATAAACGACATATCGGTTACATTGCTCGTATTGAAATTTGTTACATCTAAACTTGTTAATCCGGAACATTTATAAAACATAGCTTTCATATCCGTAACTGAAAATGTGTCAAAATTGCTTACATCTAGCGCAACCAGCGATGTTGCATTGGAAATATCGGCACCACTCAGATCGATTTTTGTTTTTGTAATTTTATTTGTGCTGTCGTACCTCTCTGAATTGCGACATTCTCTGAACATATTTACGCAAGACGCCGGAAATAAAACATACTTGGTATCGCCGGTATTAGCATCTATGGCTGATTGAAATTCCAACTCAACGTTTAATGCTGAATACAAATCTGTATTATAGGTATCCCAACAAAAAGCCTGTTGTAATACGCTTACTGGGTTGCCATTAACGAGAGCGGGGATGACGAGCGTCACAGTTCCGCCAATATTATTTTCTTTAGGCACACAAGAACTTATACAGTATTCATCGCCCCCCCCCGCAGTAAAAGTAAAGTAACTATTATCAGAATTATTATTCGTATTCGTGCATCCGTCAAATGTAATCGTAGTACTCGTTGTACAACTCCCCACTGATATGCAAAAAGACACCGTCACCAAGGTTTTTGTAAAACTATTCATAACTTTCCCCTAATCAAAATCTCCATTTACATTTTCATCCTCTCACAAAATCGTTAATATTTCGTTAATTTTAAAAACAAAAAAATACACCATTCTAAGATTTAAGGTATAACTGCAAGCCGAAGGTGCATTTTTCCCATCTGACAAAGCGTGATACAATGGCACAGTGGTTACAGTGCTACGTGTATGCAATGTCTCAGTCTTCGGGAGTAATATCAAAGAGGAATGCGAGAATTGCAGCAGTTCAGTTTATGTACCACCTGCAAGTAATCGGAGGCGATTCGTTTTCAGATATAGACCTTGCTGAGTTTGTGAATACTTACGTTAGAGACAAAGTAGACATGAAATTTTTAAAAAAACTCGTTGCTAGTTTTTTTCAAAAAGAAGTGAGCTTGGACAAAATCATAGAGGAGGCTCTTGAGAATGGCAAAGCTGTTTCAAATTCGCCATTAGTTGAAAGTTGCATTATCAAGACCGCGTTGACAGAAATGATTTTCGAAAAGACCGATATTCCGATAATAATTAACGAATACGTTGAAATTGCGAAGGATTTTTTGGACATTAGCGGAGCAAAATTTGTTAATGCGCTGCTTGATAAAATTTCAAAGAAAGTTGAAAGAAGATGCCAGAAAAAAGCGTAACTTTCTATGGAATTCAAGAAGAGTTTTTCCCAATAGCCTATAAGCTCGTCGAAAAAATGTATTCGCTTAAAGAGCGGGTTTTATTTTTGTGTGATAACGAAGATGAAGTGAATTTTTATAATTCAAAACTTTGGACATCAGTTCAGCTTTCGTTTATACCAAGCGGAAATAGCCGTACAATCCCGGCGGAAGATGCAAAGTTTTGCTATGTCTGGTTTTCAACAAAAATTACATTTTTAAATGATCCGAGCTGTCTTTTGCATAACGGGCTCGATATCGCTGACAACTCGGAAATAAAAAAATTTCAAAAAATCATAGATATATTTAATTTTGAAACTATAGATAGCGCGAAGCTGAGAGCCCAGATATATCAAAAGAATGGATTTACTGCCCAAAAGTTGTGGATTCAAGATAGCGGCTCCTGGAAGCAAGAGAGTTTTTCATGAAAGTTCTTGGAATTGAGACAAGTTGCGATGAAACAGCAGCAGCTGTTGTTTGCGATGCTGTCGCCCCTGAAAAGCGTATTTTGTCGAATATTGTAAATTCACAAGTATCGTTACACGCAAAGTATGGAGGAGTAGTCCCCGAGGTTGCTGCGAGGTGCCATGTCGATGCTATCGATGAGGTCATAAATGGAGCGCTAGAAGAAGCAGGTTGCACCATCAATGATATAGATATAATAGCCGCTACTGCTTGCCCTGGACTTATCGGAGGCTTACTGGTAGGCACCGTTTGCGCGAAAACCATTTCTGCCGTAACAGGAAAGCCTTATATGGCAATAAATCACCTTGAAGGACATTTGCTCACCTGTCGCCTTTGCTACGACGTTGAGTTTCCATTCTTGTTGCTTTTAACTTCGGGAGGAAATTTTCTCTTCGCTGAAGTTCTTGGCATCGGCAAATATAAGATACTCGGAGAAACGCTGGATGATGCCGCGGGTGAATGCTTCGATAAAGTAGCCAAAATGCTGGGGTTCAGTTATCCCGGAGGTGTCGCTATCCAAAAACATGCTGAACATGGCGATCCCGAGCGATATAAGTTTACGATACCGCTTCAAAGACGGCTCGGTTGCGATGTTTCATTTTCTGGATTAAAAACAGCCGTGAAGTTGCAAATTGAAACGTTAGGAAAATTGACCGAACAAGACAAGTGCGACGTTTCAGCGTCATTTCAAAATACGGTCGTGAAATTCATCATTAAACAACTAGGGAAGGCACTCAAGATGACTACATCAAATCCTAAGAGCATCGTTGTCGCGGGGGGAGTTGCCGCAAACACGGCGTTACGAAAGGCGTTGATGGATTTTGCGTCACAACACAACCTGAAATTTTTCGCTCCTCCGATATCGCTTTGCACTGATAATGGAGCTATGATAGCTTGGACCGCTATCGAACGTCGAAGAGCCAATTTCCCCTTTTCTCCACTGGATACCAAAACGTCCCCTCGGCAAAGTATAACGGAAATGTGAATTTTTCATTGGCTCTTAGCACAGTAGTTCTTGACTTATTCGCTAAAATAATTGATAATATACAAGTGATTTTTGTTCGGATATTTTATATTGACGACGCTGGAAGAAAAAATAGAAAAAGAAATAGCACCGTTAGTACAAGACTTTGGTTGTGAGGTAGTTAAAGTCTCGATTATTACACAAAACAGAAACAAAGTTTTACAAATAATGATTGAAGAAAGCAACGGAAATTCAGCAACTATCGATGATTGTCAGAGAATTAGCAGAGCGCTGTCGTTAAAATTAGACGTAATAAATCCTATTGTCCATCGGTATACCCTAGAAGTATCTTCAGCCGGAATTGAGCGCCCCCTTACGAAGCCGAAAGACTTTATGAGATTTTGTGGGAAACCAGTTGTTGTGAAAACTTTTGTCTCAAAGGCGGGATATAAGACGTTCAGAGGGAATTTGGAATCCGCTACAGAAAATGGTATACAATTGAGGCTGGATGTTCCTCTAAAAGACGTTGGTGATAGGGTCGCCTTGTCCTATGAGGAAATAAGTGGTGCACATATTGATGCGGTTAAGATATAGGTTAAATTTTGGAGAGTTTTTTAGGTGAGCAGGAAGATAAAGATAGAGGAAGCGACGCAGCCAGTTGCCAAAAGTGAAATATTGCAAGTAGCGGACATAGTTGCAAGGGAAAAAGGAATCGATAGAGACGATATCTTGGACGCTATGGAGCAGGCGGTTTTAAAAACCGCTCAGATGAAATATGGTGATGAAGCAAACCTTCAGGCGTGCATCGATAGGAAAACCGGAGAAATTGAGGTTTTCAGATTAACGAAAGTGGAAGAAAACTCGTCTGAACCCAATAAAGTTAAAGAACTACGCAAAGAAAAGTTGCCACCTATCGATTTCGGTCGAGTTGCAGCCCAAGTGGCTAGGACGGTAATCGTCCAAAAAGTCCAAATGGCTGAAAGGAATAAGCAGTATGCCGAGTTTTCAGAAAAAGTCGGAGAAATTATCTCTGGGACTGTAAAAAGGGTTGAGTATGCGAATATAATCCTGGATATCGGAAGAACCGAGGGAATTCTTAAAAAATCCGATATGATCCCGCATGAAAATTTCAAGATTGGGGAAAGAGTTAAAGTTTATTTAGACGGACTGAACAAGGAACAGAGTTCCTCCCTCTTGCGGCTATCAAGAGTTTGTCCTGACTTTATGAAGAAGCTATTTGAGCAAGAAGTTCCGGAAGTGTACGACGGTGTCGTACAGATAAAGGCGGTGGCAAGAGATCCGGGAAGTAAGGCAAAAATCGCCGTAACAACAAGCGACCCGAATCTGGATCCAGTGGGAGCTTGTGTTGGCATCAAAGGAACAAGGGTGCAAGCCATCGTTGAAGAGTTGAAAGGCGAAAAGATCGATGTTGTAACATGGTCGGAAAATCCAGCAATATTTATTGTAAATAGCTTGGCGCCAGCGGAAGTTAATAGGGTTATCATAGAGGAAAATAGTAATAAGGTTACTGCCATTGTTCCGGACGAACAGCTCAGTATAGCAATTGGACGCAGGGGACAAAACGTAAAATTAGCTTCAAAGCTAACTGGTTGGAGTATAAATGTGACTACCGAAAGCGAAGAACTTAAGGCAAGAAGCGCAGAAAATGAAAGAGTTATAAAATATTTCATGAATGGACTGGATATCGACGAGATGATGGCGCAGTTGCTAATAAGCGAGGGATATTATTCGATGGAAGATATAGCGAGTACCTCTGTCGAGAGGCTTGCGACAATAAGAGGCTTCGACGTAGACATAGCTGACGAGTTGCATCAACGCGCCGTTGCATACATAGAAAACAAACAAAATGAGATAGCAAAGTTGTGCCAAGAAAAAGGGGTAACTCCGGAATTGATGAACTACGAACTTTTACGACCAGAGCTACTGGAAGCGTTGGTAAAATCTGGGCTAAAAACCTTACAGGATTTGGGAGATTTATCCACGGATGAACTGATGGAAATCGCTGGAGATTTATTATCAAAATCTGAAGCTGAGATTTTGATTATGAAGATAAGGGAAACTTGGTAAAAAGAGAAAATTAGGAGATATTGGATGAACGAGAATGAGTCAAAAGACAAAAAGCGAAGGGTTTTGTCTCTGAAGAATACAACAGACACAGCGGCTCCTTCATCTCCTTATGGAAGTCGGACAGTGGAGGTAGAAGTCAAGAAAAAGCGAAGTGGGTTGGCAATTGGGGGAACTCGCGGAAAGAAGCAAAGTATACAATTTGATGTAAAGAACAAGCAAAAACGTAACTCGGGGCAACTAACGGATGAAGAATTTAAAGCAAGGGTAAAAGCTCTTCAGGAAGCTGTGAAAAAGGAAGAATCTCAAGCCGAGGCAATTAGCCAAGAGATATCACGGGAAGAGCCCGAGCAAGCAAAGCAAGTTGAAGAAGAAAAGGCACCGAAGGCTGAACAGCAGGAAAACGTTAATAAGGAAAGCAGAACAAAACAAAACGAGCGCAAGAAGAAAGAGCAATATATACCACCGTCTACGCCTGTGGTATTTAAAGCAAAGGAATATAATAAGCAAGACACAGTAAGGAAGAAAAGGGAGCAGGGCAAAAAGAGTGAAGAAAGATCTAAACCCGAAGTACGCCTTAAACAGCTAGAAAAAACGATCCCGGATATTCCTTTGAAAGATCGCCCCGGCACTCCCCAAGTACGGCAGCGGGAACGTATGCTGGACAGCATGGATTCTCCGAATAAGATGAAACTAGTCGTTAAAGCTAGAGACAACGATCGGCGTTCAAAGAATAGTGGCAAGATGTCCTGGGCTATGATAGACCGCGCTATGGATGATGGTACGGACGAACGCTCGCGGTCTATGGCTTCTATGAAGCGCGCACGTAACAAGATGAAGAGCGCTGGGCAACGTCAGGAGGCTCCCAAGGTTGTTCGTGAGGTCGAGATACCTGAGACGATCACCGTGGGCGAGTTGGCGAACAGAATGGCTGTACGTTCCGCTGAGGTCGTGAAGTACCTTATGTCCATAGGAACAATGGCGACGATAAATCAGTCGATAGATGGCGACACCGCGGAGGTAATTTGTACTGAGTTTGGTCACAAGCCTAAGCGCAAGTATGAGGACGATATTGAAAATGAGTTGCTGAATATTGTCGATGCCCCTGAGGATTTGAGCCCACGAGCCCCGATTGTTGCGGTTATGGGGCATGTTGACCATGGCAAGACGACATTGCTAGATACGTTGCGTCGGACGAGTGTAGCTCAGAGAGAAGCTGGTGGAATAACGCAGCATGTCGCGGCTTATCAGATAAGCACAGAGGATGGACGCAAGATAACGTTTATAGACACTCCGGGACACGCGGCTTTTACGAAAATACGCGAGCGTGGAGCAGTAATAACCGACATAATAGTACTAGTTGTTGCGGCAGATGATGGAATAAAGGAGCAGACGATTGAGGTTATTCAACAAGCGAAATCTCAAAATGTGCCGATTGTTGTTGCGATCAATAAGATTGACAAACCGAATATCAATATAGAAAAAGTAAAGTCGGAGCTGATGACGCAGGGCGTTATACTGGAGAGTTTTGGTGGAGAGACTTTGAGTGCTGAGATATCAGCGAAGCAAAACATCAATTTAAGTGGATTGTTGGAAGCAATACTGTTGCAAGCGGAAATTTTGGAACTGAAAGCAAATGACAAGCGTGCACCGGTCGGTACGATTTTGGAAGCGCGAATAGATAAGGGCAAAGGTATTGTAGCTTCGGTTATAGTACAGCACGGGACTTTGAAGAAAGGCGACATATACGTTGCCGGAAAAGTGTCCGGGAAAGTTAGGACAATATACGACGATACGGGGAAAGTGGTACCTTTCGCAAAACCGTCAACCCCGGTTACGATAGCAGGGTTTGATTCGGCGCCGGAGCCTGGAGATGTTCTGGCTGCAGTAGAGACTGAGCAGCGCGCGCGTGAAATCGCTGAATACAGGCGTAATACACAGAAGGCGAAATCAAATAAGAGTGCACTGAAATCGATAGACCAGATGTTAGCAGGTGATGAAACTGCCGTAAAAACGCTAAATGTATTGGCTAAGGCGGACGTATACGGCTCGTTGGAAGCTGTCGTGGCGTCGTTGGAGGCGATAAAGCATCCGGAAATCAACGTAAGAGTTATTGAAAAAGGCGTCGGTATGATAACCGAAGGCGATGTGGATTTCGCGAAAACTTCCGATGCTGTCATCGTCGGCTTTAATGTCAATGCGACTACAACCGCGAAAGAGTTGACGAAAAGGTATGGCGTAAAAGTTCTAAATCACAATGTGATATACCATATGACGGAGGAAATAAAGAGTATCATAGGTACGATGTTGTCTCCGATTATCGAGGAAAATTACATCGGAACTGCGGATGTTCGCAAAATATTCACGATAAGTCGCTTGGGAACTATCGCTGGATGTTATGTTACTGACGGGGTGATAAAGAGAGCTGATTCCAAGATAAAGGTGCTTCGCGGCAATAAGTGCATATTCGAGGGCAAAATAAAATCGATGAAGCACGAGAAAGACGAAATAAAGGAGTCGCGTCAATCTCACGAATGCGGCATTTTGGCTGAGGATTACAACGACTTCCAGGAGGGAGATAAAATCGAATGCTACGAAATAGTGTACAAATCGCGCTCTGTGGATTAGTTGCACTAACGGCTTGCACTTCGACACATCCGTTGCTAATTCGAGACAAAGCAGGAGGTGTTTTTGAGAATATAAAGATTAAAGCAGAGCCTGATGTCTCGTACAAATTTAATGGTACGTTGAGTAGGTTAATAGATGAATATGTCACTACCAATGAGTTCATAGTTACAATAGAGATAAAGGAGCAAACGTCATCTGCGCTGTATACTGCGACTGAGACGACTAAAGACCAGATAAGGATGATTGCAAAAATTGATGTATACGACAAAGGGTATACGCACAAGGCAACAAAAGTACTGGATGCGTATTCAACATATGAAATTGCTGATGAATTGCCATCCTCCGCGATATCATCAAAAAACAATGCAAAAGATGCTGTAATTCAAGAACTTGCTCACGCAACTGCATTGGCGATCAAAGCTATGATAGAAAACAAGGGTGCTTAAAACGATAAATTGGCGACCACCTCCGAAACCATTTGATGAAAAAGCATAAAAAAGTTTGACATAACAAGATCTCTCAGATACGATGGTGATGTGGGTCTTTAGTTCAGTTGGTTAGAACCCTCCGCTCATAACGGAGTTGTCGTAGGTTCGAGTCCTACAGGACCCACCAAGTCTTCTTAAAAAAAGTTGATTTCTCCGCTGACAGGCAATTGAGTATTTAGACAAAGTCGCTTGGAGGCGGAGTTCTTTTTGTAAGAATGACCCCACGTCTCGTCTTGAACGAAATCTCGATAGAGTGCAGATACAGCCTATCCGATTTTTGTCCTTCGTACTTTGTGTCACCGATTATTGGATATCCTATGGACGCCAGGTGTGCTCGTATCTGATGAGTACGCCCCGTCAGTGGCTTTGCTTCGATTAGAGTTCGATTTTTATTTAAATTTTTGATAACTCTAAATTCAGTAACCGCTTTTTTTCCATTTTTAAAATCAACAATAACTTTTTCTTTATACTTAACAAGTGGCTTACTTATTGTGCCTTCAAGCACTCTGAGCTTTCCAGGAACTACTGCGAGGTATTTTTTACATATCTGCTTTGTTTGAAACAGATGTAGCATGTACCTGGAAGTTTCTATATTTTTAGCCAATACAACTATTCCGCTTGTCTCTTTATCTATCCTATGAACCAAACGTGCTTCGGGATTATATGCTTTCGCCATCACATCTACTGCCAACTTCGTTTTCGTGCCAAGCTGCGAAGCTAGTCCCGCTGGTTTATTGATAATAATCAAGTCGTCATCCTCGTATATAATCATCTTTTTAAATTGTTCAACATAATTTGAATAGTCACGAGCTAAATTTTTACGCGGAATAGCATCACAAATATCTGCAAAAGACCGACAAATAGCCGGATGCACAAAAATCTCATCACCCTCAGAAACCCTATCCGACGACTTTGCCTTCATTCCATTCACAAGGATATCTTTGTTTCTAAGTGCTTTTTCGATCACAGATTGAGGAATGTGCCGACCGTACATCCTCCTGATACATTTATCTAACCGAGTTTTTTCGAAATCCAACACAGAAATTCACCATAAATAACCATTACAGGAGCTCATACATCACACTCACATCCGAAACGTATCCCCCAAGTATTGCTTCCTAGCCCGCTGATCGGTCGCAATCTCTTGTGCTGTTCCATCTGTTAAAATCTCTCCTGCCGAGATTATATACCCTCTATCAATGACCTGTAACGTCTCTCGTATATTATGATCTGTCACTATAATTCCTATGCCAGATGCACTCAACTTTCTCAGAATTTTAGAAATTTCGCCAACCGAAATCGGATCAATCCCCGCAAACGGTTCATCCAGCATCAAAAAAGAAGGTGAAGTCGCTAAAGCACGAGCTATTTCAACTTTTCGACGCTCCCCTCCAGACAGAAACGTCGACATTGATTTTCTCAAATGCGAAATAGAAAACATATCCAAAAGTTCATTTAATCTCTTGCTTATACTTTGTTTATCTGTATAAGTTATTTGCAATATCGCTTTTATGTTACCTTCAACAGAAAGTCCGGTAAAAATAGAAGCATCTTGTGGCAAATACACCAGTCCAGCTTTTGCCCTTTTGTGTATTTTAAGTCGCGTTATGTCTGTTTCATTTAGTCTTATTTCACCTGAATCAGGACGCAACATTCCAGACAATATAGAGAACAAAGTAGTCTTACCAGCGCCATTTGGACCAAGTATCCCGACAATTTCCCCCACACTGCAGCTTAGGCTAATTCCGCGCAAAACTACCCGATTTTTATAGGACTTTATTATGTTCTTCGCTTCCAACATCATGTGCCAATGGTATCACAGTTCCATGTCAAAGTTTTGAAGGATCCTGATATATAGAATAGCGTATTCCGCAGTCTAGCATTCCATAGTATAATGCAAGGTAATGGTGTATTGGCAAAGCAAGAGAGGAGGGGATGAGAGAAATGGAAATTACGGTCAACGATAATAACGTAGATCAAGCGTTAAGAGTGCTGAAAAAAAAGATGCAAAGGGAGGGAGTGTATAAAGATATGAAGATCCACAGGCGTTTTGAAAAACCTTCCGTTAAGAAAGCGCGTAAACGCACTGAATCTTTAAGAAGAACTCGCAAACTCAACAGAAGAAGACTGGCAGTTGAAGGATACTAAATTAGGTCGCTTAAGCGACCTTTTGTTTTAAATTACAAAAAGAAATCTATTAGATTTAAGTAATGGAGGTGTAGTTTATATACAAACTATGCTCATTGTATAGTAATTAGAGCGCAGCGCGTTTTTGTAAACGACAAGCCAAGTTTGGAAAGCATTAACAAAAAATTAACAACTATTATGCAAAATATTGTCTAGGGGAAGGATTACGAGAAAGGGGAATTAGCTATGCTGGGGAGAACGGCAAGGCTTTTCGTAATGCTCGTTACAGTTCTTGTAACCGCAATTAGCCTCAGGCTCACCAACAAAAATGCACTTTCCCCTTCCCTTGTAAAAAAAAGCACCCCTCAAAAAGACATCCCTACACTAATTCCGCACTATAACAATATAACTTTTGTACAAGATGACATTCCGGTAGATCCAAATGCCGTGTATGGCAACCTAGACGACATAGTTAAACGAAAGAAATTGATTGTCTGTGCCTTAAAAAGAGATAACAAACCGTTTTTTCAGATAAAAGGTAAAGATGGATATATCGGAGAAGACATAAGATTTGCAAGCGCATTAGGCAAGGCACTCGGCGTCGAAGTCATGTATAAGATGCTTTATAAAACACGTAACGATGTCATTGATGCAATACACAATGGCGAAGGTGATATCGGAATAGCGGAAATTTCTTATACCCCAGAGCGAGCCAGGAAAGTTACATATTCCACGTTATATATTCCATCACGCAAAGTAGTCCTGATAAACCGCGCTGCAACGATAAGCGAAGATAGCGACACCTTAGACGGAGCTCTGAATAACCCCAACGCGAAAATAGCTGTTATGAAAAACACAAGCTATGAAAATTATGCCGAAATGCTTTTTCCTAAAGCTAAAAACTGCAGGAAGGCAAAGTTGTTGCAGTTATCTGGGACGAATTACGCATTAAACCATTGATAAGCGCGCATCCGGATCTTTTGTTGAAGTTTATGCCAGTCATTATTAAGGGAGAGAATGACCCGATCTCGGCAGTAACAAATATTAACGGATATTCTTTAAATTTGTTTATTAACAAATTTTTAGAGAATAACTATAAAGTGCTGACAGAAAAGGAAATATTGGAGATTTATAAGGATTATATAAAATGAAATTTTTAAGGGAAAGAAGGCTAAGGACAGATATTTTTATAACATTCTCGGCGCTAATTCTCGCTTCTGTTGTTTGTGAAATCATTTATTCATCAAATGCAAATAAAGAAATCATTTTGCAATTTGAAAAAAAACATTATTCGAAAAAACTTTCGTTAATGACCGCCAATTGGTTGAATTCGTATTTTACTCAGGTAGGCTTGGTCGTTGATATTTTATCAAAAAATAACATTATTCAGGAAAACGGTAAAAATAGTTACGGCGAAGATAACTCAAATTTTGCAGACTTTGAAGAATTATTTAAGGTAGCTCTGAAAAAAACTCCATTTACTCTAACTTTTCAAGTCGCACTAAATGACGGCTCCATGTTGCAAGTCAGAAATATTCATGAATTATCATCATTTCAAACAGATCCGATAACACCTCTACCATCATACGCCTCTTACGTTATAAGAAAGATGGAGTATATCCCCGGTAACGCTGAATTAGCAGAATCTTGGGAATATATGAACGAGGATTTTACTCCCATCATCAAAGAGACCTTGCCATTTGCGCAATATGATGTAAGAGAACGTAGTTGGTATATAAATACGTTCGTCAACAAAAAATTGCTGTGGAGCGATGCTTATATACTCAAAACCACTAAAGTAGCAGGAATAACGGTATCCAGCCCAATATTGTCGGCAGAGAATAAAAATGTCAGTGGCATAGTTTCAGTTGATTTTTCACTCAACGATTTTAAAGAGCTACTTAAAAGCCTAACGCTAACAGAGCATTCTACTATTAGATTGATAAATGACAAAAACGAAATACTTGCTTCTAGCATTCAAAATGAGCAAATCACCTCAAAAAATGATGATTTATCCGTGTTACCAAAGGTTATGGATATAGATGACGAAATTTTACAAATTGCCGCAAAAAATCTTTTGGGGACAAATGATAACATCGTGAACTATAGAGACAGCAAGGATAACGAGTATATTGCATCAAAGCAAAAGTTGAATGGTGTGCCATTTTCAATACTGGTTACCACACCTCAATCTGATTTTACAGATGGCCTCAATAAATTGCAAATAAATACGTTATTATTATCTTTGATAGTACTTTTGTTTTCTTCCATCACAATTTTTTGGCTATCACGTAGAATTTCTCACCCTATAACCCAACTTTGCAAATTTGCTGTTGCTATTGGAAAAATGGATTTTGAGCATCAAATAAAATTGCCTAGATCAGAAATTTTTGAAATTAAAGAGCTTGCCTCTGCTATGAAAATAATGGAAACGAGCATTGTTGCACTCTCAAAATACACTCCAAATGGGTTAGTTAAAGAGGCATTAAAAACTAAAGAAAAAGTTAGTATTGGCGGAATGACTAAGGAAGTTACGCTTCTGTTTTCAGATATAGAAAAATTTTCCACAATTTCTGAAAAATTGCCTGCCGAGTATTTAATTTTACATTTATCTGAATATTTTGATGAATTAACCCAAAATATTATGGAGCACAATGGAACGATAGATAAATATATCGGTGATGCAATAATGGCAGTTTGGGGAGCACAAGCTATAGATGAATGCCAGTGTATTAACGCGTGTGCAGCAGCTTTAGATTGTTGCCAACTTTTGAAAAAACTGAAGGAAAAATGGGTTTCACTTGGGAAACCACCTTTGCCAACCAGATTTGGACTTCACTCAGGAATGGCAGTTGTAGGAAATGTAGGGTCTCAAGACCGTATGAATTTTACAGCCATTGGAAATTCCGTTGATATAGCCTCAAGTTTGGAAGAAGCAAATAAAGTTTATGGAACCCAGATCCTGGCATCGGAAACAATCGAGCGCAAAGCCCGCGACAAAGTATTATTCAGAGTAATAGATAAAGTAGCCGTCAACGGGGCAAAAAACGGAATTGTTATCTTTGAGCCCGTATGTTCTCTCAAGAACGCTAATGATATGTATTACAAAATGCTAGAACTTTGTTCTAAATCCAAAGAAGCATTCGAATTGTATCAGACCCAAAAATTTGGAGAAGCGCTGAAGTTATACAAAGAGATATCAGAAATGTTTCCGGAGAAGGCGCATTCAATCGCTCCACTCATTACGCGCTGTGAAGAATTTGCGGCAATCCCGCCCAAAGATTGGGATGGTGTTCATAGATTATGGAGATGAAAATGTTAGAAACACGGATATTTAAAATATTAAACAGCGGATATGCAACGGTAATCGGAGCTATTCTAGCCATTTTTGTCGGGCTCTATTTCCCAGAAATCGGGAAATCGCTTACTCCTTTCGGGAATATTTTCTTAACGTTTATATCAATATCCGTAATTCCAATCATATTTTCATCAGTAACTTGCAGTGTCATACGGATGTTATCAAATAAACTTTCCGAAATCACAGCATCAAAGATAATATTCACATTCGCTGGAGTACTATTTCTTGCCGCCCTTGTTGGACTTTTTACTGGAATATTCATAAATCCAGGCGAAAAAATTATGAAATCCGAATTTATAGCCAATATGATATTTCAAGATGTTCAAAATTCCGTACAAGAACTATCAATTTTTGAACCATTTAGTTCCATACAAAAATTTTCGTTTACCGATTTCATATCTACATTATTGCCAAAAAATCCATTTGCTGCATTTGCCGAAGGAAATATAATTCAGATTTTATCCGTCTCCATTTTAGTCGGGTTTGCCATAGCTCACTTAGAGCGCGAGAAACGAGAGATAACATTGCGAAGCCTAACTGTTCTCATGCAATCGTTCAAAAAAATTCTAAAAATACCGATGAAAATTCTCCCGATTGGGATGTTCCTGCTTCTGGCAAGCGGCATGGCTAAGATAGAACTCGACGATCTTCTCGCCATGAAACAATTTATATTTAGCACAATTTTCGCTTTCACAGTTTTAATATTCATCGCGCTTATTCTGTTTGCAAGGTATAGTCCTGTCGGGTTTTTGAAATCAATAAAAGCTATCAAAGAAGCTGTCGTTGTTGCATTCTCGACTTGCAGCAATCAAGCCACACTTCCGTTTTTAATAACTTCGCTAAGAGACAAATTCAGGCTTGCTGAACAATCCGTTGATTTAGCAATCCCCCTTGGCGTAACGATGTGTCGAGTTAGTAATGTCGCATATTACGCATTTATCTCCATATTTATAGCGTCAATATATAATCATCCTCTTTCTATTTATGAACATGGATTTATTATCCTAGGCGCGATAATAACGAGCTTCGCATCGTCTGGAGCAAATGGAATTATTGCCATCAGCATGATTTCAATAATTATGGATCCCCTGAATTTACCGATAAGCTCAATCATGGTCATCCTTATTGCGGTAGACCCAATCATTGAACCATTCAGAACCGTAACCTCCCTTATCATGAACGCGGCTGTCTCTTGCTTCATAATAAATAGCAAAAGGAAGAAGGTATCATGCAAATAAATACCTTCCGAGCTATTCGTTTCAACTCAGATTACTGGAAGTCACAAAACCGTTTTACCTCACAAAACACCGAATCTAAGGTAGAGTTTGCCAAAAATGTTTTGCATCACATAGATAGACAAATCGCAAATGGCTCAGCAAAAATTGATGCAAATCCAGGATTATATGTTTTAAGAATAACCTCTAATTCAAAATGCGTTATGTTACTTATTGGAGAAATTGACTATAATGAAAAATCCGTTTTATTTATGAATGAGGGTATACATAAGCCGAAACTGGAAAGCTATAAATCCATGTTTCAAAAGTTTAAAATTCAGACGAACCCCGTTTTAACTTTCTATAAAAATGGACAAGCGATAGAAGAAATTGTTGCCGAAACATTACATTGTTCTCCAACAACCATTGCAAGTATTGATGGAATGCTTTATGAACTATGGCAAATCACAAATCCTATCGAAATAGAAAAAATCAAACGTAGTTTAAAAGCAGTTAACCGATTGTATATCGCGGATGGGCATCATAGATTTTCCTTATTCACCAGTCTTCCTACGAAAAATTCCGCTAAACTGATAATCTCCATCACTGATTCAAATTCGATACTTCTGAAAAGTTGCCACAGAATTGTTTTTGGCTCAATTTCACCTAAGTGGCAAAGTAAAATCTCGCAATTCGGAACAATTGAAAAAATACATTCGTTTAAAAACGCGGGTGGTAAAGTAATCATATCCTTCCCAAACAACGATATCTATGCGGTCGATTTCCGGGAAAATGCAACAAAAAGTATTTTCGAGATAGTGAAAAAAGACATCATAGAATTTAGCTTCGGTATCACAAATTACGAGGAAAATGTATTTCCGCTTCCTGGAAATATAAGCCCCCAGGACGCTCCCCAAATTTTTTCCCTATACAAAAGTGGAACGGTCGCCATATTCGTACCGAGCATAAGTATCGTGGACTTTTTGGATGTCATCGACAATGGACATAAACTTCCCGCAACGTCCACGTGGTTCGAACCCAAAATCGTCGACGGATTTATTGTGAGAAAATTTTAAATTTATTTATCGCGCACTGACATTCTACTTTCCCGATTTTTCCCTATTGCATTTTTTGCATAGCATTTGGCAATTCTTTGCAATGGTCTTTCCTCCTCTACTCCATGGCGTTATGTGATCAGCCTCCATTTTTTCTATTTCGAAATTTTGGTGACATTTCTTGCATTTTCCTTTTTGTTTTTCATACGCCTCACGTTTCATCTTGTCCGAAAATGCACGAATCGATAAATGCTTCTCATCCCCATCAAGTAAATACTCATATATTCCTGACTTTTTAGTCACATCGTCATCCATCATCAATCTTGAAACTTCTTTTTCAAGCTCAACGGCATTTAATGATTTATCCTTATACTTGTTATATAGTGTACCCCACTGAACGCCTTTCATTTCTTTCCGATATTCTGGATAAATCGACTTAACCCAAGCCATCACTTGTTGAAAATATTGCCAAATTTCAGAAGCATTTTGATCATGTTGATGTTTTGCCATATACTCTTCAAGTTTTACGCCATCCCTATCCGCTATCCAGTCAATAACTGTCTCTAAATATTCTTGCCGAATACATGAACCAATCATATACTTCTTGTATTCTTCATCGCTCGCCGGACAGCCGTTTCTGGAAAAATATTTTTTTGCATCCAAAATCCAAGAACCTTGATACACCGCATTCCGCAATTCTTGTTGCGTTAATTTTTCGCCCGCAATGTTAATTATTTTAAACCAATCTAATATTTCCTTATCATTCCCCTCGCAGAGGTAAACCATAGTTTTATAATTCAAAAACTTTTCTTTCTCTATACTTGTTAAATTCGCAAATCCACGAAACTCAACCGAAAAATCGTTGTTGTAATATTGGCAAAAGCTAATAGTCCGTTGTTGCCCATCAAGCAATTCAAACTTTGCGTCATCCGATAATATAATTTTGCCATTTTCTACCTTATAGCTTCCTTCCGATATAATCCAATACATAACATTAAGTGGAAACTCCGCCATAATCGATTTGATTACCTCATCCCGTTGCCTGTCCTTATAGACAAACTCACGCTGATATGGCGGTCTGACATTTAATCGCCCGCCGTACGCAACAATTCCATTGTCATTGCTATCTTTATATCCGTTCACAATATCTCTGATTGGGATTTTAACCAATTCAATTTTCATTATTTTATCCTTCTTACTAAAATACGTGCATATTTACGTTCTGTTCCAACATAAAATCGTGATGGATTTGATTTTTCTTTCCCATCTATAAATACAGTCCCAGCAACATTAAAATCGGCATCAATTATCTCAAATTGCTCTGGGTTATATTTGTCCATAAAAGTCATTGGAACGCCCATGACACCGTCGTAATCGACAGGAATCTTAGCAACTTTTGACACTTCTATTGCGTCATAATTATCGTATTTCGGATATTCCTCAGGAATATAATCTTTGTATAGAATCATATTCTCATGCCGTTTATCGATATCCAAATTAGTGTACCAACCAATGTTCCCGAATTTTTGCACCTTTTCTTCACCGTCTATTTCAGTTTTAAATTCATGAACATTCGTATACCCAATCCAAACTTTGTTTTCTTTCAGTAACGGGAAAAATTCCTTATAAGTTATAGCATTCTTGCTGCCGATTATAATGAATTTTTTGTCATACTCCATCAGTTGCGCTATATATTCACGAAACAGTGAAAATGGCGGATTTGTAACAACTATATCCGATTGTTTCAACAATTCGACACACTCAGGGCTCCTGAAATCCCCATTTTCCTTTAATGTTTTAATATCTGTATGAACGCCTTTTTCATCCTTATACATCTCCAATTTATACGATGATTTTTCTGTTTCATAATGCGTCGCAACCAATTTGCGTATCTTCAGAACCTCAAAATTTATATTGAAATATTTCCAAAAATGCGAATACTCCGGATCATCACAATTGCAAAAAATCACTTTATCAGCAAAATATTTCCTATAATGCTTCAGCTCATTCTCTATATCACTCAAACGTGTGTAAAACTCGTCCTTCTGCGCCTTCTTCGCACGATTTAAATTGCTATTCTTGGACATTTCAAACTTCTGCCACCCGTACATCGCCATTATACCAAACAACCGTGATAAAATGTGGGGAAGCGCTACATTTTCATATTAGAGATGATAAAAATAGACAGCCTGAAGTCAGCTTTAGAAACATTAAAATCAGGCTATTCATCGATGGAAACGTATAAAAACTCAGATATTTCAGAAATGTTGGAAGATTCGTGCGCAAAAAGGTTTGAATATACTCTTGAAACATCAGTAAAATTGATGAAAAGATTTTTAAAGCAAATATACTCTATTAACGAACGTGATCTTACAGTAAACAATACTTTTCGCCTGATGGAAGGCTACGGCTTTATTACATCTTGGGAAAGTTGGCGAAAGTATTATCAATACAGAAACGAAACATCACACGAGTACAATTTAAATAAATCGAGAAACGTTATTGAAGTACTACCATTATTTATCAAAGACGCGGAAATCTTTGTGTCAAAATTATCGAAAATGAAACAAGATGAATAAGATAAAGGGCGTTAGCGAAAAACAACTTTTTATTATAAAGCAGATATTGTTTGGGTATCCGGAAATTGATTTTTACTTTTACGGTTCAAAAGTTAACGGGAATTTTTCACCGAATTCGGACTTAGACGTCTTGGCTAGGGGCAAATCAAAGTTATCACTTGACTTGCTTGAAAAGTTACAAGACAAGTTCGATAAATCAGATTTGCCATTTATAGTTCATATTGCCGATTTTTACAAACTGGACAAAGATTTCTTGAAATTGATAAAAACTTCAATTAAAAAAGTTAAATAACTCCATTTTTTATGCTTCCCCTAAAATACAACTTACTCACCCGCCATCATTTGCGCAATTTGCACTGTATTGAGAGCAGCGCCTTTTCGGACATTGTCCGCAACACACCAGAAACTTAAAGCATTCTCTATATCCGGATGCTTTCTGAGCCTACTCACATATACATCGTTTGTTGAAGCAACATCTAGGGGAGTTGTGTATTCAAAATTATTCGGATTATCAACAACTTTAACCCCAGGAAAAGCGCGCAATGCCGACAGAGCCTCGCTGAGATCGGTCGCTTTCTCAAACTTTGCAAAAACCGATACCGCATGCCCCACGACAACAGGCACCCTGACGCAAGTCGCAGTAATAATCAAATTAGGCAAATTAAGTATTTTTTTTGTTTCGTTTATCATTTTCAGCTCTTCCTTCGTATATCCAGAGCTCGTAAACTCGTCTATTTGAGGTATCACATTAAATGCTATTTGCTTCTTAAAATGATGTGGCTCAGTCGCCTTATGCGCTGAGACTTGTTCTATTTGTATCATCAATTCATCAACGCCCTTTTGTCCTGCACCAGACACCGACTGGTATGTTGACACAACAACTTCTCTCAACCCGAAGGCATCATGCAAAGGTTTTAGTGCCATCACCATCTGAATAGTCAGAAAGTATGATATTGTAGACACGTTCAGAAGTTATGCGACGTGCTTCGTTGAAATCATTTACAATTCGAGCTTCAAAAAGCGGAGGTGTAAGTAAAGCACCTATCATTGCGGAAAGTTTACTGTCTTTTGTTACAACCAGAACACTGTGAGTATCGGCAGTCATTTTTTACAACCTACTTAAAAACCAAGGATTTCTTTAATAAAACTGCTTTTTTCT
>CACXNL010000015.1 GCA_902769055.1 uncultured Pseudomonadota bacterium
TGTTCAGCCATTCACCGATTGGCAATGGTTTCGAATTATTCACATTTTCTGGAATTTCAATTTTCGGTTCATCCCGCATTGCTGATGGAGGAATATCGATGACTTTTCGCGCCTTCATTTCTGCGCGTTTTATCGAAATCAGCGTAAAAATAGTTACCAGCAGCATAGCTATAAATGCGACGGACAAAACTAGTGCTATGATTACCGGCAGCGAAAACCCGCCTTCCTTCAGGCTATTTGCCACGCTGTCAAAAATGTTCGCCAAAAACACAATCATACCAGCGCTCCCTGCCGTGTTTGCTCGGCGATTTTGCTTAAGATTTCGCCAATATCATCAGTAATATCAGCCCAAACGAAATATGATATAAGTATGTATGCGAACACAACCGATAAAACGCAGTATGCCCAAAATCTATAATCTGGCAGCTGTGAATTGTCATTTTCTATATACACGTAGTCATAGCACGACTCTATCATATGCGAGCGTCCTGGGAAATATAACCGCGCTGATTTTGTATTTAATATTGAGTACAGTCGGTCTTTGTACCACCCGATATGCTCATCTGAATTTTTAATATCTCTATAGCGTCCTTTAAAACCAAGACTTAGCGCCATTAAATATAAAAATGCCATTTCCTCATTGTTAAAATCCGTAACAATTTCGTCGAGCATCGTAAAAAACTTGTCGCCGGCGATTTCCGTCTGAAATATTTGCTTTTCCAACAATGTATACCTCCAGAATTTCGCGCCTTCCCACTGTAAATTCAGGAATATTTCGTCCGCTAAAACTGCCATAATATATTTCGCATCGCCAACAAATTTTGGATTGATGCGCGACTTCGCATGTATTGTGTTCGTAACGTTTTCTATTATTAACAGCAATTTCTTCTGTATACCAACGACGTACCCTTCAACCTCGTTATTTTCTACTTCGGTATCATTATCTGTTGATGTCGTAAGATTTTGTGCAAAAAACATACTTAGAGCTTTTTCTTTTTGCCTCAATAGTTCGTAATAGAATGCTTGAAATCCGTGAACTATAGCGCTTTCACTCGCCTTAAAACTCATTTTCTATCCTCACGAGGAATGTATAATATTATTTCACTTGGTTGCACGCTTATCTTGTTCCCAGGATTGAAAATATGCAAATTTTCCTCAGCTTTTATAAAATTTTTATCTACTTCTATTTCAAACAGCACGACGCCAATACCTGGCAAAATTCTTGCTACCATATCTTGGCTCAAAAGCCTGCGTTTACAACCTTTTATGCGCTTATTGCGAACTTTCTCTAAAGCAAAATCCGAAACTATAATCGCTTCGTTCATCCACATTTCTACATCCGAAACTGAGGCATTGTCAGCCCTAATACCGACGTAAATTTTCCCTGATGAATAACTTTCGATGTCTTCAATAGACATATAGCGGTAAAAAAATCGCTCTTTCTTCTTGAAGGACGAAACCGCAAATCCACGCTCTATGGAAGATAAGTAATGCTCAATCAAGTCTATGACTTTATATAAACAAGAGTCTATATCATTATGATTATACGGTTGCATTACTGGAATTATGTCGGTCGGGATTAACACAGAAACTGCCCCCAAAACCTCTGACAATTCCTGGTAAAGCTCGTATGGGCGAATTTCGTTGCTGTAAACCAACGCCTCCAGCCCAGGCATTATCGTTATAATTTGCTCCAATATTCGCTTTGAATCAAAAGCCGTAGCTTCAGAGGCGGAATACTTCATCTTCTCCGACAAATACACAGCCTTCTCTCTGATCGATATAGCTAATCTTTCGCATCTTTCCCAAAGCGGGAAGTGTCGCTCTATGAAAAAACAAGGTGGCGTCCAATTTTTTACCTGAAAAACTCCGTCCAGCCTGATTATTTTGCACAATGGAAAGCCGATACAAAGCTCTGGAATATTCTCGCCAGCATACAAAAAAGCATTCGGGAACAAACGCGGTATTCGTATCTCGTTCTCCTTAATATTATCGTCCGAAACCAAATCACCATCTATCGAATAGTACCTCGCCGGACTGCCTAAAATCGGCGAAACATCATCTGAACTCTCCGCAATAGCAAGGTATATTGTGCATTCATTTTGCCCACTTTCCATAACCGCATTCAGGTTCACTTCCAGCGGCTTTAAAGTACTTTTTGCAGAAGATGAAGTATTCTTTGATGGGAAATAGCTAAAAATCAGTCCATCCGGGAACACAGCCTCAATCTCGCGAATGCGGTATAACCCCTCGCTCAGTGCTACAGCATCGGTTCTCAGATGACGAACGCCGAAATGATTTGATGAAAGCAACTTCAATTGGCTAGCCAATACGCGAAAATTACGAAGATCGTTTTGCTGAAAATGGTGTTGCGACAAAAGCATCCCCTCGTGCCAATTTATGTTATGTGGAATTGGAATGACTTTTCTATCGCCACTTGCCATATCTTCGCTCGCTAAATAACCAAATCTCGGCAACGCATACGCCCATTTTATAAAATTTTATGAGTTTTTTATATAAAACTTTCGAAATCTCACCTCGTCTAGCTGAGAATCGGGCACACAAACGCGAAAAGCCTCACTGCACTTTTTTACGTCAACTGAAACGCGGTACATTGCCGTTCTGGTACAATACTTGCAATAACGCCCTCTCTGCCTCAGACAAGTCGGACGTTACCATTTTCATATACCAATGTACGCGTGACATCCTGACCAATCTCCCCCGAGATTATTGCCTTAGCGATTTTGTCCTCGATGTTCTTCTGTATTGCTCGTTTTAGGGGGCGGGCGCCGTATATCGGATCGTACCCAAGTTCACACAGCCAGTCTCGCACGGAGGTGTCGAACGCTACTTTTATCTGTTGTTGCTCCAAACGCTTCGACAGCTCCTTTAGCTGTATATCCACTATTTTGCCCATGTCTGACTTTGTTAAGCTATTGAAAACGATAATCTCGTCCAGCCGATTTATCAGCTCCGGACGCATTGTGGCTTGCAGTTTTTCGAGTACTTGCCGTTGTATCTGTTCTTTATCACTCGATTTTTCCAAGAAGTACTCCGAACCAATATTCGACGTCAACACTATAATCGTATTCTTGAAATTGACATTATTTCCAAGCCCATCCGTCAAATGTCCCTCGTCCAGAATTTGCAACAGTATATTAAAAACATCACTATGCGCCTTTTCAATTTCGTCAAAAAGAACCACCGAGTACGGACGACGACGTATCGCCTCAGTCAATTCTCCGCCCTTCTCATAGCCGACATACCCTGGAGGCGCGCCAATCAGTCTCGAGACAGCGTGCCGCTCCATATACTCGGACATATCAATCCGAACCATACTGTTTTTATCGTCGAACAAAAATTGCGCCAGAGCCTTGGATAGCTCGGTTTTCCCAACGCCCGTGGAGCCCAGGAACAGAAACGAACCAATCGGGCGATTTGGGTCGGAAATGCCAGCACGGGAACGCCGTATGCAGTCCGCGATCGCCTTTATAGCTTCACTTTGCCCCACAACGGATTTCTCCAATTTCGCCTCGATGTTGAGCAGCCTTTCCTTCTCGCTCATTAACATCTTATCAACTGGAATTCCAGTCCACCGCGACACAACGAGAGCTATATCATCCTCAGTTACCTCGTTTTTCGTGGCACGTTGCTCCTTTTGAAGCTCAGACAAGCGCGTCTCTAACGGCGGTATCTTGCCGTACAAAATCTCCCCTGCCTTCGCAAAATCGCCATTTCGTTGCGCTATTTCCGCATCAGTTCTCAACGCATCTATTTTCTCTTTTATAGTTTTTATTTCCTCCAAATGCGCTTTCTCTTTATTCCAATTTTCGTTTAACTTTTTAGAATCCGCTTCCAACGAGGCAAGCTCGCTTTTGATTTTTTCGAGCCGTTCCTTCGAATTTTTATCAGTCTCCTTCTTCAGTCCCTCGCTTTCTATCCGAAGCTGCATTATCTTTCTGTCCAACTCATCGATATTTTCAGGCTTCGAATCAATAACCATCTTGAGCCGACTAGCCGCTTCGTCCATAAGGTCTATCGCCTTATCCGGTAGAAAACGGTCGCTTATATACCTGTTCGAGTAAGTACAAGCCGCAACAACCGCCGAATCGCTAATCCTGACGCCATGATGAAGTTCATACCTCTCCTTCAGCCCACGCAGTATAGAAATCGAATCGATTACAGAAGGTTCACTCACGAATACTGGCTGAAAACGCCGCGCGAACGCCGTGTCCTTCTCGATATATTGCCGATACTCATTCAAAGTCGTTGACCCAATGCAACGTAACTCGCCGCGCGCCAGCATCGGCTTTAGCATATTCGAAGCATCCATCGCTCCGTCTGCTTTCCCTGCGCCTACGAGGGTATGGATTTCGTCGATAAACAATATGACGTCGTCGGCTTCTGAGACCTCTTTGAGAAGCGCCTTAAGCCTTTCCTCGAAGTCGCCCCTAAATTTTGCTCCAGCCAAAAGCGAGCCTAAATCTAGCGACATTATGCGCTTCTTTTTTATGGAATCCGGGACGTCGTTCTTAACAATCCTCTGCGCTAAGCCCTCGGCAATCGCTGTTTTACCAACTCCAGGTTCACCAATCAATATTGGATTGTTTTTTGTACGCCGTGACAAAACCTGTATAGCGCGACGAATTTCCTCATCTCGTCCAATAACTGGGTCCAGCTTTCCTTCGCCTGCCATCTTCGTCAGGTCGGTTGCATACTTATTCAGCGCATCAAATCCCGCCTCTGCATTTTCGCTATCTACCGACTTTCCCATACGCATATCGCTCATCGCCTTCTCGAGCAATCCTAAATTTCCCCCACACTCCAAGTATATCTCTTTCAAGGGTGGTGCGCAAAAAGAGCCATATATCAGATTATCTAAACTTATGTATTTGTCGCATTGCGCCTCTGCTTTTGCCTGGCATTTCTGCAAAACTGCATTCACTTCCGATGAGAAGAAAACATCATCGGTGCCCGCAACTTTAGGCAAAGTCTCAATTTTTTTATCAATCTCAGCTTCAAATTTCCGTAAATCTACCCCCTCAAACGCCTTAGAAATGACGCTTTCCGACCTATGTTGCAGGAAACTTTTCGCCAAGTGAAATGGCGTTATTTGCTGATGACTTTTGCTTTTTGCAATCTTTACCGCTGTCTGCAAAACCAACATCGTGGCATTTGTCATTTTCATTTGTGCCATATTCACACCGCTATTACCGAAACTCACCTTATGGTAGCACGCCGATATTCACGAGTGCCATAATTACCGAATATCAAGACAGCTGTATTTATATACTTAACACTGCGACTTGTTATTCATAAACTTTGGCGTTTGCTAAATCAGTTTTTAGCCTTCTTAAAAATCCTTGCGTCTTCATTTTTGATACAGTAAACTGAGACCATGCCCTTGTGACGGAATTGGTAGACGTAGCAGACTCAAAATCTGCCGTTCGTAGGGACGTGAGAGTTCGAGTCTCTCCGAGGGCACCAAAAATACCTTTCTACGTAGTTTCCTCAAGGAAACAGACTGTTGTACCTTGTCAGGTTTCCAGGTACAGATCGTGGGGCGTCTCCGCCATTTTGGCGCGACGTCCCATAGCGTTTATGCGATTGCATTTATTCTTTTCCATATTTTGTTATACAATTCCTCATCGGTTACGTTATCGATTGGTATGTCTGTGCAGAACCAGATGCCGTTTTGCAAATTCTCGACATTGTCCATGTGTCCAACAATCTTGCATAACTTTTCTATAAACGTTGTCTCTACCAGATCATCAACTGTCTTGTATCTTTCAATTGCATTCATTTTTACAGTTCTTAAGCAAGCCTCTATCAACTTTTTGGGATTATCTCTGTCAATACGTTCAAACTTACTAACTTCGTCTAGTAGCTCTTTTTCAAGGGTTAACGATTTTAATTTGTCGTATAGGCGCAGGTTGATGCTGCCATCATTTGCGAAGCATTCAATCAGTTCTGCATATTGCTCTTTCCCCCGATAATTTTCCTTCTGCTCGTTTCCTCCTTTCACAAATCTTATTTCGTAATTTCCGGTATTCAGTATATCCGTGATGGCAATTGTGCCTGGGGCCTTTGTTTCAAACGTTATGCTCATCTCTTTCCCATCAGGCACTGAATTGTCCTTAAAGAATTGGCTTAGCTTTCCGTAGAATATCTCCTCTTGCTTTGGCTCAAGTTGCATCACATCAAAAGTGATCTCACGGCTTGTACTAGCATAAGCCGAAGAGATAACCGTAGGCGTCAATAGCGACGTTAAAACCATATATTTTGTATGTCTATTCATTGTTCCATCTCCTTTTGTATATCCTCACAATTATATTGTGCCTTATATTATATTGTTTGTCAACATTTCAATTTGTAAAACTTTTAATGCAATAAAATTACCTAAACTTTTATGGGACTTTTTTGGTGTTGACGCGCTGCTGAGGTGCATCGTAGTCTGGATTTACGGGGGGGGGAAATCTCAAAACTTTTGTAAAAGCACTTAATTTAAAGTGCGAATTTTCTTTCCCGATGTATATAATCAAAAATTTTTTTAATGGAGGATAAAATGAAAATAACAAGAAAAAACTTAAACAGAGGTATTTTGGTTGCAGGAGCACCGTTGATAACAACGACCTGTAGTGCTTGTGGGTTTGAAGATAACTTGTACACAATGTTTGAACAAACTGGCATAACTCAACACGTAAAACTAGAACCTGATTGGAAGAAAGTAGATGTAAAAACGATAATCGAAGATAGCATAGAATGTACACCAAATTCAAAGAAGCTATTTGAAGAAATTGCTCAAGATGAAGTAGGGCGACTTGCCTTAAGAGTATTTCATCAGGGGCAAAAGAAGTTAGGGAAAAAGTTAAAAATACTCAACACATCATATGTAAATGAAGCAGGGGAAAGTTCCAGTTGTACATTTGTAAACGAAGAATTTACCGTATATCTTGATTTGGCACGCCTACAAAAAGAACCAATTACTACCGTAGGATACTGTAATAGAAAAATATTTGCCAAAAAGGAAACAATAATTAACATTCTATTCCACGAATTCGTACACGCAATACACTACATTGCTGATGATATAAGGGATCTTAATTCAAACCTCTTAGATCATTTATACGGAGATAATCCTGATAAATACTACTGGACAGCTGGTTCAGAGGCGGATAACGAAGAGGCTACTCCGGATGACGAAGAAATTTATACAATTGATGGACTATTTTTAAGCGATGGAAAAATTCTGTTCAATCCGATATGCAGTGCTTTATTTGAGGCAAGTCGACAAATTAAAGCTGGCATTAAATTTGAAGATATCTCGATAAGAGTGTTTCACTGTATTTTCGATGATGAATACGAGAATGTTGTATCATTCGATATTTTGGAAGCAATCGAAGCAGAAGTTAAAACAAACTTGAGGAAAATTTCTTATTGACGATCCCTACTGGGATATGAGAGCCTGAAACAGGAGGGGGACCGAAGGGATGGTTTTATGAAACTTTTGTGCTTGGCTGTTTCAGGCTTGGGGCTATCTGGAAGTTCATTCGCTACGATGACCGTGGAGAGTGAAAAATACGATATGGCGAAAGTTAATGAAGTGTATCAGCATTGGGCGAAATCCCGGGATGTTGACGTTAAAGCGCTGCGGGGAGATTATTTTTATCCACCTGAATTTTGGGAACGTCCGGTGGAGAGTGTACTGGATTGCTTGAGACCCGAATTGGATAACTGCTTGATACCCGGAATGTCCGGAAAACGCCTAATGCGGTTTTCTTGCTTCCCAGTTTATCCGAGAGAAGAATTGTTAAAGGCTGAGCTTTTTTTAGAAGAAGCCGTTTGCAATAAAATAGACGTGTTTATGAAAGAAAAATCCTTCAGTTTTGAACGGAACAAATACTATGAATGCTTAACAATTGGTCGAGAAAAGGGTGATTTGGATTATGAGGGCAAAAGACGCCAGGCAACGCCTCTTTTAACATTTTTTAAACCTTTTACGGTACATTATTTTCGTTGGTGGACATTAAAGAAAAAGAAATGAGAGTTTGTTTTCGTGCATGCAGTACATCACCTTACGGACGGGAGCATTTGACCGAATACACAGGATAATCCGAGGAATACCTTTGGACGTACTGGTTTTTCAAAACTCCACCGGCAATTCCAGAAGAGCAAAAGGCTGTACACGAGGAAGAATTTTATGCAATTCATGGTACACTCTGTAGCGATGGAAGATTTCAGTATAATCCGATAAATTGCGGATTGTTTGAAGCTAATAGGCAACATAAAGCAGGTATCCCTGTTGAAAACATTGTTCAACGTATTTTTCATAAAGAATACAATACCAAATATGAAAAACTATCTATTCAATACATCGACCAAATAACGACAGATTTCAGAAAGATATTTGTTGACGGCGGTATCTAAGTCGTATTAGACTGGAGGCAGAGGGGCACAAAGGAAACGAGGGTGTATGAGTGTCTTGAAGTTTCTCACTGTCTCAGCGGTTTGTTTTTGTGGAGTTTGGGCTTGCGAAAGTCCGCTTGATGACAAAACCGAGATGGAAAGTGAAAAACGGGTACTGTCTGGTGAGTTTTTCGTGCCACATGAGTTTTGGCAGAAGCCGATGGAAGAAAAGTTACGCTTTTTAGCTAAACCGATAATTGAAAATAAGCTGTGTGATATGGTTGCAAAACATTATTGGTGGTTCAATACGCAAGGTTTCGTATGTACCTTCGTTACGCCGGAACCAAAACCATACACACCAGAGGAAGTAACGATTTTTCAAGATGCGATTTGGAGCAAACTGGAGAAATATTGTGCAATAAATAATTTGTTCGTGAGTAAGGATGAGTTTATACGCTCACTTAGAACAAATATTCATCCCAAAAGTCGAATGTACGACGCCCCACTAATTCATCATCTCGAAGGTCGCTTATTCCATAAAGCATCATTCGAAAAGTTTATTCAGGAAAATAATTTAGATAAATAGTGCAAAAAAGTCCCGTTGCTTATTTCACGGTTACGGGACTTTTTTGTTGTTGACGTGTCGCCGAAACATATCATAGCCTGAGATTGCGGGAGGAAAGCACAACATCCGGATGTTTTTAATATAAGCGCTTATAAAGTGTGAATTCCCTTCCGGGTATTTATAAATCTAAATTTTTTTTAATAGGAGGAAAATATGAATAATAAAACTTTATCAAAAATCGTAGCTAGCGCGTTGCCAGCAATCTGCTTAAGTACACAAATCACATCAGACTGCCACGCTGGCGAGCTTTTGCGAAGTATACAATATGAACAAAGCAAATTACCACAAGTAGCACAAAATCAAGTTATGCAAAATGTATTTAAAAATTACGACACATTAAATCACGAACTAAAAGATACGCTAACCACAATTTGGCACAACGATGCAGGCAATTTATTGCTACGAAGACTTCACAACATCATAACAAACGATACACAACGAATAACTATACTTTGGGACACTTGTGATAAAAAGGACAAAAGCAATTATTTTAGATATAAGGATTCGTCTATATTGCTAAACAAAGATAAGTTTGGAGATTATGCCGTATATTGCAATGGAAAAATTCGTGCACTTCCAGAATGCTTGGATACGGTACTTTTTCACGAGCTTTGTCATGCTTTGCACGATTTGGAAGGGATAAAAAACTACAATGAACAAACCTTTATACCAAAATTTTATGACCAACCAGAAGAGCAAGAAGACGTAAAAGAAACTTGCGAAGCCTGGGAAAATGATGAGGAAATACGCACTATAACAGGTTGGTATGTTGACGATGATGGAACGCTAAAATTCGACTGGTTAAATACCAATTCGTATATGATACTGGACGCATTAAGAAGTAGAATACCACCAGAAAAAATTGTGCAACGTGTTTTTCATTGTGACTATTGGAAACTGATGCTTGACTATCCAAATGCAAAACTGGAGCGTCTTGATGAGATTGTCATACCTTTGGAAAAGTACACTTGACGCGTAAGAAAAAGTATAGCAGACTGGAACAGGGATAGCTTAGGATAGAGGAAAATATGAACCCAAAATGTATGCTTGTTTCAGCTCTGCTTTCGGGGAGCGTGAGTGTTACAACAGCGATGGAAACCGCAGATGAAGTAGAGATGAAGATTGCAAAAAGCAGGTGCTATTGTAGTGATAAAGACATGATATACGTGTGCACGAACGAGGATCCTGGATTTATGGAGACTCTAAAAACATATAACGAGCACGGTTATCCATGTGAAGTGATGTCTAATAAGCAATACATTTACAATCATGTGTTGCAAGATGCTCGGGATGAGTATACACTTCATGCGCTTCCGTTTCATCCACGGGAATTTTGGAAAAAGCCCATAGAGGAACAATTGATTAAACTAAAAGAGGCGATTTTAGAACTCAAATTGCCGAATATTGCTCCTAACTTTCATCAGAATATTGGATACACAGACAATAAGACTTTTATAGGATGCGGGAAGGCGTCGTATCCAGAGAAACTTGAAGAAAAGTTTGAGGAAGCGGTATGGAAGATATTGAGCAAGGACTACAAGATAACGCCGGAGGACTTTACTGCGTCACTACGTTCGGCATTAGAATCAAAAGATAGGCTATACACCGCGCCACTACTTATGCATTTCACGAACTACTTGGTGCCGAGGTTTGAGTTTTATTACAAAACTAAAGGCTATAAAAGGGAAAGTGAACCATACAAAACACTGAAATACCCTTCGATATTCGAAATCGCAAATGGTGCTAAGAATGTAGGAGTGGTTGTATACGAGCGAAAAGAGTAACCTTCAACTGACATTGCTTAATGTCCCATAGACTTTTACGCTATGGGACTTTTTTGTTTTCGATATTTTTGTAAGGTGGGGCATATTCTGAAATTACGGGAGGGAAAAATCTTGAAACTTTTATAGATATAGAAGCATTTATTCAAAGTGCAAATTCCTTTTCCATGATGTATACAATCAAAACTTTTTTAATGGAGGATTAAAATGAAATTACAATTTAATAATCAAAAGTTCATAGAACAAGCAAAAGGTACCTATGGAAGTGGCGTAATTGATGAATGCAAAATGCTCAATTCAAAGGAATTGTTGCACAAAGTTACTAGATACGCCGATTGTGCATACCCATTTTTTACCTATAAATGCCCAAAAATTGAAAAAGCTCTTCAGACAATTTGTGAAAACGAGGTAGGAAATTTGCTGATTAAACTAATTCATATAAACCAAAACAAGGCAATTAAGCCACTTACAATATGGAATAATGAACACAAATGGGAAAGTAAAGATTTTGCTTCTTTCTTGACCAAAGTGGAAGAGCAGAATGATAAACGCAAAAAAGATAACTGTTTCAACCCTAATAACTTTACGATTTATTTAGCGCCATCTCACGTTTCAGATATAAGACTGTCGCGATACGATGGGAAAAAGGTAGGTTACGATTGCATGGAAACATTAGATACGGCTTTGTTTCACGAGTTGCTTCATGTTTTTCACAAATTGATAGGACGAAATCAATCTGGAGGGACAAGTGCCCTTGATTACTTCTATGGCGATAGCGAAATAAAGCAAATATGGGGAAAATTTGGAAATACGCTTACTGATAAGGAATTATCAGATATTACTGGGTGGTACTACGACAAGGAGCAACAGAAAGTACGATTTGATCCAATCAATTGCAACATGTATGAAATATGCAAATGGAGCAAGGCATTAACTTCTCGACAAGACTTTCGTCAGCGGATTGCACACAAAGACCGTGATGACTTGCATCGGTTCTGTCAAGAGAAAAATATCGGTTTGAACGATGTTTTGTACAAAATTAACGAGATTATCCTGAATTTAGACGAATGGCTGCTCGATGTCCCAGAGAAAGGGTATACTGAAAAAGTAAGATGATCCTTGGAGAGGAATATGAAAAGATTGGCACTAGCCGCGGTGGCAGTTGTGGCGTTGAGTTACGACATAGAAGCGACGGAGAGCAAACCAACAACCGAACTAAAAATCGTAAACGAAAGCTCATTTATGGTAGCTGATTACCACAGAATACACCCAGAAGTATGGATCTGGAAAAAAAGCGAAGAAAAGTGGTGTTCAGGAGTAGACAATTACTATGAGGAGTATGGGAAGGAACACAACGTAGACATAAAGACGTTACGTGGTGAAAATTTTCAGCCACGTGAATTTTGGTCACAGCCATTTAAAGAAATATTACATACGCTTTATCCAGTACTAAAACATCATGAAATTGAAAGAATAATAGAGCATTGTTGTGATGTCTGTATGTGCTGTTTGTCTCCTTACAATCCTAAATACTGCTTTAGTGATTACGCTTCGCGGGATCTACCGGAAGTTGTTGAGCTTTTGTTCGAAGAAGATGCTTTTAAAGCAATAAACAAATGGATGAAAAACAAGGGACTGAAGCCTATAGATTGGGGCGATTATCAGGAGTCGTTGCACGACTATTACACGTCAGAACCGAAGACAAAATACATAAAAGAAGCAAAAATAAACGCTAGAAGGCTTCCTCTTTTTGAATACTTTTTACCATACTTTACTACATAAATACGAAAAAGTCCCATTGGGTTATCTCTCACTTATGGGACTTTTTTTGTTGTTGACATTTTGTCGAGTTGTTACAAAGACTATTTTATTGCGATTACGCCAATTTGAAAGTTTATGAATATGCAAAAGATAGGGGATTTCGGCGAATACTTATCAGGGCTAAAAAATACATTGACGCATAAGAAAAAATATGAGAGCTTGGAAGAAGGAGAGGATAAAGTGTTGAAGAGTTATGAGAGATTTTACACGGGCGGTGGCTTTGGGGTTGTTGATAACAAATTTTGGTAATGCCGCAGTTACTGAGTGGGTTGAGACGAAACTTGGTGAAGATTGGTATTACCGTTTGTGTTGGGATACGTATGAAAAGGCGTGGTTCGATGAACCGTCGCAAACCTTCATGCAGGTTCCATACGCCCATGCGCCAGAAGTTCCAGAAGGCTTCAAAAGCCGAACGGAATGTGTACTTAGCGGATTTCCGTTTAAGCCACGAAAATTTTGGTCACAAGATATGGATACACAGTTGTTGTTTTTGAAAGATCCGATTATAAAGCACGATCTGCCAACGATAACTAATAAAGGGCGCGAAGATCTTGCTAACTTCATAGTTTATAGCGTTGCACCTGAAGGAGAGCCATATCCTGCTGGACTTGAGGAAAATTTTGAAGAGTCGGTGTGGAAAGCGCTGAACGACGGAGGATACGACATCTCTTTCGATGAGTTTACTGCATCACTGCGCTCATTGCTCATTCCGGAAGAAAGGCTATATTATGCGCCACTCATAGTTTATTTTTCTGATAAATTAGCCACACGATATGACTTTCACTACAAAGGCAAAAACGAATGGGATAATCGTTTAACCAAAATTGTACAGCGCCCCTCAGAATTTGAAGTGTTGACTGGAACGCCTGACCTAGGTGTGGTTGTGTATGAACGAAAGGAGTAAATCAAGTCTCTACCCGTTCTAGGATTTGGCAATACCAAGTGTTGTTTGATATTCTTAAACGGGTTTTCATTTGAGGGAGATGCAGACGATGGAGTACAGTTTTTCTTCCCCGGTTTTGCAGGATTTGAACAGGCGTGGTTTTATATACCAAGTCACCGATCCCGACGCTTTGGACAGACTTTTTTTGAGCGGCGAGCAGGTAACGTTTTACGTCGGATTTGACCCAACAGCGAAGAGCCTGCACGTCGGACACCTCCTATGGATACGACTGATTACGAAGCTCCAAAAACTCGGCATTCGCGCGATAATAATTTGTGGTGGGGCGACTAGCAAAATTGGTGATCCGACGTGGAAAGATAAAGAGCGTGTAATGTTGGATTATTCGACCGTCGTCGAGAATATAAAAGCTGTTACCACGAAACTGAAGAAACTTGTCAAGTTTGATGGCTGCGATAATCCGGTGCGAATGCTTAACAACGATGACTGGATTTCCAAGATAAATTATATGGAATTTTTGCGCGATTACGGTCCTTTATTTTCGGTTAATAAAATGTTAACGATGGACAGCGTGAGCACTCGCCTCGAGCGACAGCAGCACCTGAGTTTTCTTGAGTTTAATTATATGCTTTTACAGGCGTATGATTTTTTGTATCTTTTCGAGAATTATAATTGTCAAATACAAGTCGGGGGCGCAGACCAGTGGTCGAATATGATTTCCGGCGTTGATTTAATTCGGCGCAAAACTGGCAAAATCGGTATTGGGATGTCGATGCCGCTGCTTACAAATGCCGACGGCAAAAAGATGGGGAAAACTGAGAAGGGCGCGGTGTGGATGGACGAAAATCTGATGTCGCCGTTCGATTTCTGGCAGTATTGGCGAAATGTTGACGACCGGGACGTAACGAAACTTATGAAACTATTCACGGATATTGATGTTGACGAAATTGATACATACGACGCATTGGTTGGAACAAAAGAGATGAATAAAAAGAAGATACTTTTGGCTGATGCGGTAACGGGTATGGTGCACCCAGATGCTGATTTGGAAAAAATACACAAAACCGCAGCGGGACTTTTTTATAGCGCTACTTCCGAGATGGCGGGCGTGGATGGCTTTAATATTGAGCGCGACATGCGTATAGATAAAGTGTTGGTCGAAACAGGTATGGCGCCTAGCCAAACTGCTGCTCGCCGTCTGATTGATGGGAAAGGCGTAAAAATTGATGGAACTACCGTCGAGACGTATGATACGCAAATCACCACAGACTGCGTTATTTCGGTTGGAAAGAAAAAGTTCGCAAAAATATTGGTATCAAGATAGAAATCACAGATAGCGCAAAAACAATCATAAGAAAGCTCCACATCACGAGCGTCCTGATTATGATTACGCTTGGATAAGCGAGACTTGTTGTGGTACCATAACCGTTGGATCTTTTTTTGTGATTGGAGTGTTTTTGCTGGGGTATGTTCTTTCCAATCACTGGTATATTTCTTGATCCATTGTTGGTTTTTTTCGCTGGGCTGTGTGGTGGCTTTTCGTCAGGGTTTTTGGGGCTCGGGTGTGGCGTCATAATCACTCCGGTGTTGATGGAGTTTGGTATTCCCCCGATGATTGCTGTTGCGACCCAGCTTTGCCACGCAATTGGTACAAATTTAACGACCTTTCTGACGTATAAGCGCAAGATGGATGTCGATTTCCACTTGGCGACGTATATTCTGTTCGGCGGAATGTTCGGAGCAGTGTTTGAGTGGGTAGTCTTGAAAAACTCCGAGAATTCCAGCCTCGCTTTCAATAAATTTCTATACATTTACATTTTTATTTTGATAATATTCGGAATGATTATGCTGTTTCAAAGTTATAAAACCTGGAAGCATACTGATACAGCTAAATACAAGACGAGTGTCTCTATGAGGCGATGGATGTTGTACCTTCCTTTTCACAGAATTTTTATCAGGTCTCGCGCAGAAATGAGCATCTTGATACCCATTTTTGTTGGATTTTTAGCTGGTATTTTGGTTTCTTCATTGGGAGGTGGTAATAACCTTTTTATGGCGCCGATAATTACTTATCTAATAGGTCGAATAAGTCCTGTCGTATATGGCACAACAGCTTTTACCGGATGTATTATAACGGCAATAATTGCGCTTGTCTATTCCGCAAATGACTATTGTTGCGATATATTGTTCGTGCTATTACTTTTTGCAGGAGCTACAATCGGTTCGTGGGTAGGCGTAAAGTTGACATATAGGGTAAAGCGGTATTACATACATGCAATTGGCGCCATTGTAGTTTTTCTTATGGCAACTCGACAGATATTTAATTTAATTCACAAGTCATTTTTGCAGAACTATAATGCTAAAGCCGATTTATCGCAATCCATCATAGGCAAGTTTGTGGAAGAAGATTCCATGACATACACTTTTGTCTGCATTTTTCTAATAATTGTGATAGCTTTTTTGAGTGAAAGATATATGCAGCGTTGGTACGAGACCAGGAAAGAGAGGAACAGGCGGTGAACAGAAATATTATTATTGGGGGCGTAATATTTTTGGCAATATGTATTCTCGGGATTGATAGAGCTGCGAAGGAAGTTGTGAATGTATACGGCTGGTATGGCATTATCGATAGCGAAATACTGAAGGACTTTGAGAAAGAAACCGGCATAAAGGTTGTCTACGATGTATACGATAATAACGAAACGTTGGAAGCGAAACTGTTAGCGACGAATAGTGGGTATGACGTCGTATTTCCGTCGTTTATACCGTATGCAGCGCGTCAGTGTGTTATGGGGGCATATGCGAAGTTAGATTATAGTCTAATCCCCAATTTAAAAAATATAGAGGGGAAAATAACGGAAAAATTTCGAAACGCTGGCGGAGATACCAGCTACTTGATACCTATGTTTTGGGGAACCATTGGCATTGCGTATGACGCTGAAGCAATAAAAAAGGTTTTCCCTGATATACACAATGATGACGAAGTAACATACGATATGCTTTTAAATGAGGAGAATATCAGCAAGTTAGCGAAGTATGGCGTAAGTTTTCCTGAAGAGTATATTGATATTTTTCCGCAAACTGCGGTGCACCTGAATTTACTGGATGAAAAGCCATTAAAGTCGCCTGAGAAAGTTCAGCAATATGTGCAGCATTTTAAATCTGTTAGGAAATACATAAAGAAATTCTCCTCGACAACTCTAATAAAAGACCTGATGTCTGGGGAAGTTATAGTCGCTATTGGGTGTTCGGACAACGCTTGGCGCGCTATAAAAGCAGCGGCGAATGTTGGTAAAAATGTGAAATATATTGTTCCCAGGAGGTATGGCGTTCTTTGGATAGATTGTATTGGGATACCTGAAAAAGCGCCTCATAAAAAAAATGCAAGTATGTTTGTGAATTACATACTACGTCCCGAAGTTGCTGCAAAGTTAACGAATAATACGGGGATTTTGGTAAATATTCCGGAGGCGCATCAATATTTTGAACAGGAATTTGTGGATAATACTCAAGTATGTCCGAATGATGATGACGTAATATCCGATATGATTATGGGAACGCCGAGCCGGAATGCGGAGGATGCCAAGAATGACAAGCTGGCGACACGCGCTTGGTCGCAAATACGAATGAATGACTTTAATTTTGCCGTGAATAATGTGACTGGAAGCAGTACTACTGGAGGGTGAAATGAAAAAGATGTCGAGGACAATTTTTACGATGATGATTTTCGGATACGCATTTCTGTTTATCCCGATAATTTTCCTTATG
>CACXNL010000016.1 GCA_902769055.1 uncultured Pseudomonadota bacterium
GCAGTTCTCCTACTTGCCCAAATCCTTAAAATCGCCGTCAACCACGCCATCGTCGGGTTTGCCTGAAGTATCGGGAGTGCCGGTGGTGTTCGCTTGCAGATCCTCATACATCATTTCGCCGATTTTCATTGATGATTGCATTAGTGCTTGGGGCCTCGCATGTATATCGTTCCCGACTCCTCATTCAAAAAAAAAGAAGCTGCCCCGATTTTGATGCTCATTTGCCTCGAAGTAAATCTATTTGTCTATTTATATCTTGCTTCAGCTCAAACCGCACATCATGTATGTCACTTTGCAAAGACTGAAGGATCAGAAACAAAAGAAAGCACGAGATCAAAAACACTACCGCTGCCGCTGTGATAAATACCCACCAATATTTCGTTAATATCAAGTTCAGCCAATGTTCCGGCACCTCAATCTTTTTGTTCAGGTCGCTGGTGCTGGGAGTTGGTTCCAAATTAGGCTCGTCCCTCCCCTTATTATCTCTCATATTTTATCCCCAACCTGTCCAGCCTCTTTTTTGCTGCCATAATCGAAACTTCAAAGGCGTCTGCCAATTCAGGCACGTTTCCGTACGCCGTCCATAACTTTTTGAATTCCTCCTCCGGCATCAACAGCTCAGCCGCAAGCTCATCTGCGGCGTATTCACGTGAATTCTTCTCTGGATTCCAAACGGTCTCTCTTGTATCATACTCACTGTCTCGATCCCTTCCATGTCCCAGTATTATATGCCCCAATTCGTGCGCTAATGTGAAATTACGTCGTTTTTCGTATTCGCTCGGATTTAACAAAATTCTCTTATCCTTGTACATTACTGCTCCGGATATATTCCGATTTTCAGGGGTTAAAACAAAGTCCCGCACCTCGTACCCTAGCGTCTGTGCAAAATCCAACAGCGGTACTGGATACACCATCGGCATAGAGTACTTATCATACACCCTCTTTATCCGTTCCGTATACTTATCCGCCATTCTCTACCACTCCAACAACGTACTCTCCCTTTCAGGATAACAGCTTATGCGAACAAACGGCAACAGGTTTCGAATTGCGTACCAGACACAGGAAAACGCAACAACGTTTGTCGTGTTTCCCTGCCTGACCTTTCTATTTATTCAAATCCTTAAAATCCCCATCGACTACGCCGTCGTCGGGTTTGCCTGAAGTATCGGTGGTGCCGGTGGTGTTCGCTTGCAGATCCTTATACATCATTTCGCCGATTTTCATTGAAGATTGCATCAACGCCTACAAATATATCCGATATTATCCTTTATTCTCAACAGCGCATGCTACTCACTCGTCCTTGCCTTGATTACCATTTTATCTACATATTCTATCAATTCCTGCTTTAACTCTTTTCGTTCTTGCTTTTCCACCCACAGCAGTGTTCCCATTATCAATACACCAATAAACAATCCACAAACAAATATCACTGGACTTTTCATTATTACTCCATATGGAGTTTTATCTTTTTTAAGCTCTTCTATTTCTTCCTTTATCTTCTTGAGTTTGGCAACGTATCCCACTATTTGATCGCGCAACAATCCACTCTGATCACCTCCATCCTCTGGTAGCGGCTTATCTGAGGGGTCTACACCCCCATTATCACGATCGCTCATACTTAATCTCCAGTTTCTCTATCCTTTTTTGTACTGCAGCTTTTGAAACATTAAAGTATATTTGTGCAGTTGGTATATCGTGTGTTGCATTCCATATTTCTCTAAATTTCTCTTCCGGCATTAACAACTCGGCCGCAAACTCATCTGCCTCATATTCCCGATGCGTCTTATTTGGGTTCCACATATTTTCTCTTGTATCAAATTCACTTTCTCGATCATTTCCATGCCCAAGTAATATGTGCCCCAACTCGTGTGCTAAAGTAAACCTAAATCTACCTCCAGATTCGTTAGGGCTAATAAAAATTTGTTTCTTCTTATAAAAAGTCACAGCCGACAAATCTTCCGTTGTTTTATTTATTTCAAAATATTGTACTTCATATTCCAAAGCTGCCGTTATGCTTAACAATGGAACCGGAAATATCCTAGGTATATTATATTGTTCATACACCCGATCTATCAGATCCGTATACCGATCCACTTTCTACCATTCCAACAACACGTCCTCCCTTTCAGAATAACAGTTTATGCGAACAAACGGCAACAGGTTTCGAATTGCGTACCATAACTGGGAAACGCGACGCATTTCCCAGCCTGAGTTTTCTACTTACCCAAATCCTTGAAGTCGCCATCGACTACGCCGTCGTCGGGTTTTCCCGAAGTATCGGTGGTGCCGGCGGTGTTCGCTTGCAGATCCTTATACATCATTTCGCCGATTTTCATTGAAGATTGCATCAACGCTTGCGTCTTCGCCTGGATATCGTCCTTGTTCTCGCCCTTTATCGCCTCGCGCAACGCATTCAAGTCAGCCTCAATCTTCGCCTTCTCATCCGCAGAAATCTTGTCGCCGTAATCCGCGAGCCCCTTCTCGGTCGTGTTTATAAGCGTTTCCGCTTGGTTCTTTATCTCAATCAGCTCCTTGCGTTTCGCATCATCAGCCGCATTTGCCTCCGCATCCTTCAGCATTCTCTGTATCTCCTCCTCGGATAGCCCGCCGGAAGCCTGTATAAGTATCTGTTGCTCTTTGCCAGTCGCTTTATCCTTCGCCGAAACATTGACGATACCATTTGCATCGATATCGAACGTCACCTCGATTTGTGGCATTCCACGACGCGCCGGCGGTAAGCCAACCAGGTCAAACTGACCGAGCAATTTGTTCTGCGCCGCTATCTCACGCTCCCCTTGGAAAACACGAATGGTAACTGCAGTCTGGTTATCCTCAGCAGTCGAGAACACTTGGCTCTTCTTGGTCGGAATTGTCGTATTTTTGTCAATGAGGCGCGTGAATATTCCACCCAAAGTCTCGATACCCAACGACAACGGCGTTACATCCAGTAGCAACACATCCTTCACGTCGCCTTGCAAAACGCCGCCCTGTATCGCCGCACCAAGCGCCACGACTTCGTCCGGGTTCACGCCTCTGTTCGGGTCTTTGCCGAAAAACTCCTTGACCTTCTCGATAACCTTCGGCATACGGGTCATTCCGCCAACCAGTATGACGTCCTTGATATCGCTCGCAGAAAGCCCAGCATCCTTCAGTGCAGTGCGACAAGGGGCTATGGTGCGCTCTATCAAATCATCGACCAACGCCTCGAACTTCGCCCTCGTCAATTTGACGCTGAGATGCTTAGGTCCAGTCGCATCAGCCGTTATGAATGGCAAATTTATCTCGGTTTGCATCGACGATGACAATTCAATCTTGGCTTTCTCAGCTGCCTCTTTGAGCCTCTGCAAAGCCATATTGTCCTTGGTTAGGTCTATGCCGTTCTCTTTCTTGAACTCATCCGCAACGTAGTTGATTATGCGCGCGTCGAAATCCTCACCGCCCAGGAAGGTATCGCCATTCGTCGCCTTCACCTCGAAAACGCCGTCACCAATCTCCAAAATCGAGACATCAAACGTGCCGCCCCCGAGGTCGTAGACGGCAATCGCGCCATTGCTCTTTTTGTCCATACCATACGCCAGCGCGGCAGCCGTCGGCTCGTTTATGATGCGCAAAACCTCGAGCCCAGCAATCCGCCCTGCATCCTTCGTCGCCTGGCGCTGCGAATCGTTGAAATACGCCGGCACGGTAATTACTGCCTGCGTTACCTTCTCTCCGAGGTGCGCCTCAGCTATTTCCTTCATCTTCATCAAAATAAATGCGCTAACCTGGCTCGGGCTGTAATCCTTGCCGCGCGAACGCACCCACGCATCGCCGCTATCTGAGCGCACGATATTGTACGGCACAAGGTCTTTGTCCTTCTGTGTCAACGGGTCATCAAACTTGCGCCCAATCAGCCTTTTCACTGCAAAAACGGTGTTCTCGTGGTTCGTCACCGCCTGCCTTTTCGCGGGCTGTCCGACCAACCGCTCGCCATTTTCCAAAAACGCGACCATAGACGGCGTTGTCCGCGCGCCCTCGAGGTTCTCGATGACCTTGCCACTTTGCCCATCCATTATGGCAACACACGAATTCGTCGTACCCAAATCTATTCCTATAACTTTTGACATAATCTATTTCTCCTTTTCACAAAAAATTTCCTCTGGAACTTCTGAGCACCCCTATTAGCACTCCATCGCCCCATCTGCTAACAGGATAACATACAGATTTGCAACGCGCAAGGATGAAAAAGTCAGTCAACACTCTCTGCTTCTCGGATTCTAAGTCTTATAAATCCTTCAGTTCAAAATGAAATATCTTCTGACTGTTTATTGATTATTGAAAATAAAAACGTCTTAAGTACAAAATGTTTTCTTTCATCAAGATTTCTATTCTAACCAGAAAAAGGGATTATTTCACTGTTTTACATGACTATAAGTCGTTCTATTTCAATTATTCTCTCTTCTCTTACATCTTTTTCAAACCCCACGTGTATTTGCCAATTGGATCACGTTCTTCACATTGCAAACAATGCCAAAAATCCTTTTGAAAATCCGTAATCATAAAAAACAAATTTAGCAGCATGCCTGCACAGTATCGTTTTTCATATTTATGAATACGCTAAACGAGAGCCGTTATACTAATCCTCTTTTTTTCCGGCAATCTTCATTCCTAGGCTCGGGTAAAAAATTCACACTTTGTTTCAAAATGTTCAAATTGCCCAGTCCAACTTCACCTCTAAATCCTGTCATTACAAGCGCCGCTACAGCGTTTTTATCCCTGTTAACAGCTCTTTCAAAATTTTTCGAGCTCATCGTACCGCTCGACACACTCGTTATGCAATCACAAAACATCACCCATTTCCTTCCTGTGACTTATAAGCTCAACAAAGCTGGTATTAACACGCGATTGAAATAACGCCATAAATATGCAAATGTATTCAAACCATCTATATTTCATTACCATAATAAATAACAACACGCATCTCTTAGCAGGACATCCAAACAAACCACCACTCTGAAGAGAACTAACTCACAACATTCGCACAAACCACAACTGTAGCGACTGCTATCCACTCGCTACACTGGGCGCGGTTTTGTCTTTTTTGTAATTATGAAAATGGTTGATAAATGTTTTGCCACCGTAGGGGTATCTGTGTGGGGTTGTTTGGGTGTATGTGTGCCTTCCGCATGTGCGTACACGATGCCCGCTGTGCCGGTGCCCGCTATGACGTGGAATTCTCCAGAGGCAATGGTGGCAGCCAAGAATGATAACAAGCACACGGAGTTGGTTGGGCAGATTTGCGCTAACACTCTGTGGGCGAAAGATTCGCATGACGCTATCTTGGCTGAACTCCGCAACATTACGTGTGAGCTTCGCGAGGCGAAGGGTGAAATAAAGAAGCTGAGAGAGGAGTTGGCAGTTGCCACGGGAAAGGTGGCTCAATCGAATAGGTCTTCTTTGGACAACGTATCTACTGTTCATCCCGCTGGTACAAATAAGAGAAACCGCGAGGAGATCGATAAGTTGCGGGGGGGGAAGAGGTTCAAAAAGGGACCGGATTGGCGTTGGCGTGAGTACAAAAATATGGTAATAGCGTTGCGGGAGAAGATAAGACCTGGCAGTGTTGATTTTTTCGCCATTTCGGCTGAAGTGGTTAAGTTGAAGTTGCGTGACTACCCACAGCTCGGAAAATACATAGAGGGAGGTCCTTTGCCCGGCGTTTTAGATTATATTTTGTTCGTCGACTACAAGGATATCGCATGGGCTCCTTAAACGGGGCTCTCTTTTTTTTCGTTTGCTAGGTGGTTGTACTCTAAGATTCAGTTTTCGGTGGTGTGTTGTTGAGCTTGAGGGTCTTTGGTAAGTTTTCGCCGGAGACGAAATTTTTGTTTATAACAACTTCGCCCGCTTCTTGGTTGTCGGGTAATTGAAACATTGTATCTAGCAGCGCCTTCTCTATTATTGCTCGTAGACCGCGTGCGCCCGTCTTTTTCTCGATTGCTTGGTGCACGATTGCTTTGAGCGCATCCTCTTCGAATGTTAGCTTGACCCCGTTCATGTCAAACAGACTTGCGAATTGTTTGACGATGGCATCTTTTGGCTCGGTCAGAACTTTTATCAAGTCGCTCTCGGTCAGATCTTCTAATGTAGCGACAACCGGAAGCCTGCCAACAAATTCTGGTATCAAACCAAATTTCAACAAATCTTCCGTTTCAACGTTCTTGAACAATTCCCCAGTATTTTTTTCCTCTGGCTTTTCGACATCGGCACCAAAGCCAATTCCGGATTTTTTGCCACGCGCCGCAATAACCTTATCAAGCCCACAAAAAGCGCCACCGCAAATGAAAAGTATGTTCGTCGTATCCACTTGCAACAACTCTTGCTGAGGATGCTTCCTCCCCCCCTGTGGCGGAACGGAAGCCTCAGTTCCCTCCATTATCTTAAGCAATGCCTGTTGCACGCCCTCTCCTGAAACATCCCGCGTTATTGATGGATTTTCCGACTTTTTTGTTATTTTATCTATCTCGTCTATGTATACTATCCCCCGCTGTGCCTTCTCTACATCAAAGTCGGCAACTTGCAACAGTTTCAAAATTATACTTTCGACATCCTCCCCTACATACCCAGCCTCAGTTAAACTTGTCGCATCTGCGATAGTGAACGGAACATCTATTATCTTCGCCAATGTCTTCGCTAGCAAAGTCTTTCCTGAGCCAGTCGGACCAATTAACAAAATATTAGATTTTGATATATTTACATCAGGGTATTTCTCTGACTTATAATTGATTTTCTTATAATGATTGTATACCGCAACTGATAATACTTTTTTTGCTCTCTCCTGCCCAATAACGTAGTCATTCAACTTCTCGTATATCTGAGATGGAGTTAAAATCCTGTGATTAGCACCGCTGAGCTCTTCTTTCTTCTCTTTATCAATAACATCCGAGCAAAGGGTAATACACTCATCGCATATAAAAGCAGTCGCGCCCGCTATTAATTTCCTTACATCATTTTCCGACTTTCCACAAAACGAGCAATACATCACATTTTTTGCTTTCTCATCATTCATGGCGTCTCCCGCTTAACTACAACTCCCATCAAACAACACCAGCATAACAGTAACATTTAAACAAACTGTTAACATCACCGCTTCACTATGATCTGATCGACCAATCCAAAATCTACCGCATCTTCAGCCGACATAAATCGATCGCGCTCCATCGCTTTATTTATCTCAGTAACGCTTTTGCCGGTATTATCAGCGTATATCTTATTTAACTTTTCACGTATATTCAAGATCTCTCTTGCGTGTATTTCAATATCAGTAGCCTGCCCTTGAGCCCCGCCAGATGGCTGATGTATCATTACGCGAGCATTCGGCAATATAAAACGCTTACCCTTCTCTCCAGAACATAACAAAAGCGATCCAGCCGAACATGCCTGACCTATACACAACGTAGAAACATCACACTTTATGTATCGCATCGTATCCAAGATAGACAACGCCGCCGTAACCACTCCACCGGGAGAATTTATATACATGCTTATGTCTTTCTTCGAATCCTCCGACTCCAAAAAAAGCAACTGAGCACAAATGAGAGCCGCCATTTCATCATATATCTCACCAGTAAGAAAAACGATTCTTTCCTTGAGAAGTCTCGAATATATATCGTAAGAGCGCTCCCCCCTACTTGTTTGTTCGACGACAATAGGGACAAAATTGGACATTTTCGTAACCATGCTTACACCTCCAATAACTTGCTCACTATTTTATCTATTTCCGCCCTAGTCTTCTTCACTTCTTTACCCTTTATTTTTCCAATCAAAAACTCAACAACCTTTTGCTCCAAAATAGTAGCTTTCCGATAAGCATAAGCATCCGGATTGTTTTTATAAAACTTCAACAAAGCATCTGCACCGTTTGGAGATCTCCTTATGTCCTCGTATATACACCTAGTCGTCTCATCATCACTGACCGATATGTGCTCACTCTTTGCAATTCTATTTAGAACATACCCCAGCATACAACGCTTACGTACAATTTCCTCTAATCCCTTGCGCAACTCCTCATCACTTTCCAGCTCTACCTTAGGATCAACTTTCCGTTTCCGTTCCTGCTCTTTTTTTGCCCGCGTTAAAGTAAATCTCATCTCTTGTTCTAAGACCGATTCCGGCAACTCAAACTTATACTCGTTAGCCAATTTATCTAACACCTGATACTTGTGATATACGAAAGCTGCGTCGTTTATTTCTTTCTCCAACCTTTCTTTCAAAGCACCATTCAGAGTCGCCAGATCCTTAAACCCAGCTCGCTTTGCATACTCCTCAGGCAAAATATCTGACAAAGCCTTATTGACTGACCTCACCTCTACCTTGTATTTCAAATTCTTCTCTGTCGCTGGCACGAAATCGAAGGCATCCCCAATTTTTTTACCAACAAAACCAACTAAAAATTCAGCGCCCTCCGGAATACTACTTGGAATAGCAACTTTATTCGAAAAACTCTTTTTCTTGCTTTCGACGCCATTGTTGTAGCAAGTTGCATGGTACGAAACCTCATCACCAGGCTGGATAGCATAATCCTTACTTGCCTCTTCGCGAACTGGCGCATTCGTCATCAGATTTTTTCGAGCTTCATCAACCTCCTTATCGGTCACATCCGGAACAACCTTTTCTATCTCAAAATCGTAAGGCTCTAACTTAAAAGACGGTACCGCATCAAAATACACCGTAAGAACAACATCTTTACCCTTCTCGTATGACTTATTGAATTTATACGTAGGCTTTGTCGCCAATTCTTCGACCTTCGCGTCATCAACAACCTCACTACAAGCCTGAGAAATCAAAGAGTTCAAGACATCCGCCGTGACAGAATTTTCAACATTTCTCCTCACAATCTCGAAAGGAACATGTCCTGGGCGAAACCCTTGCATTTTGAAATTCTTCGCCTTGTCTTTAATCTTTTCAGTAACAGCCGCCTCAATATCTTCAGCCGGAAGAGTAACATTGTATTCGAAGTGCAACCCTTCAAATTTAGATTTCTCAAATTTCATATAAAATCTCCCTCTTATATGCAATGCAGAATGAACTCGCCACAACGGTAAACCACCGCACTACCAAAGCATGTCACATGAACGATCTAAAATCAATCATAAATTTCCCATCCAAAACATATAGCAAGGATATTAAGTGTTTTTAGACATACACACCAGAATGAGCAAAAAAAAGATGTTACAGTGATCTATGTATGTATTGCTTAAGTTCGGAAGAAAAATTATGAAAAAAGCGTATCTTTTAGGAACATGCCTGTTGCTCGTAGGAGCGACAACCAGTTCTTTCGGAAGCAGTAAACTGCAAGAGTTAGAAAGCTCGATACCTAACGTTAGTTTCGTAGATGAGTTTTTGGATTCAAAACCCCACGGCAAGGCTGGTGTTATGTGGCGCCCATGGGAAGAGGCATTTAAGAAAGCTGAAATGAAGTATGACGGGAAAAACGTGAAATTCATCGTTCTGCTCTACACCGCATCGAAAGATAGAAAAAATGTGCCCGCAACTTACAAAGAACGAGGTGTCAGTACACACTTTTTGGTTGATAACAACGGAGATGTTATCAATTACGTGGATCCGTATGTAGGAATTGCTTATCATTCCGGGGCTTCATCTTTCGCTGGATACAGTCGCTTAAATTACTGGTCGATCGGCATCGATCATACTGGGCTAGGCTGTACCTCTAAAGCACAGAATGATGAATTTGGCAAACCGCTGCCTGGGCGTGTCATTCCCGGTAGCAATAACTACTGGTATGAGTTTCCGGAAAAAGAGTTTTTGGCAAGTTGTGAATTGACGAAGGCGTTGCAGAATGAGTTCAAAATCCCGGGATTTAACGTTGTCACGCACGCGGATATAGCTCCCGAAAGAAAGTCCGACATAGGTCCGATGTGGAACTATAAGCGGGCATATGATGATTTTGGAGTCGGGTTTTTCCCATCGGAGACGCATCAGGTAAACATGGCTAACTTCGCAAATATAACCGAATATGATTATATGTCGTTTATCCATAGTTTTGGGTATGACAGTGCACAGCCGCAGTCGTCGATCGTGAAGGTGTATCAAATGCACTATTCGGCGAGTAATATTTCGGGTGAACTCGTGGACGATACAAAACGAGATGTTATAAGGCACGTAATATCATTGTCTAAGTTAGGCAAACACGGGTACTTTAATAAAAAGATACTCGATTGGGCTGGTACTAATCCTGACAAAGTCTCTCCTTTTGCGGAGTACATAAGTATCGGGTAGACTATGTTCATTGCGAGTAGTTGAGAGAACGACATATGGCGATGAAGCATGCACTGAAGGTGACCCGTAAGGAAGATTTTTCGGCGTGGTATCAGGAAGTAATAACCGGCGCGGATTTGGCTGAAAATGCAAGCGTACGTGGATGTATGGTCATAAAGCCGTATGGGTATGCAATCTGGGAGCGTATGCAGCGTATCCTCGATGATAAATTTAAGGAATTGGGTCATACAAATGCCTATTTCCCGATGTTCATTCCGATTGATTTATTTGAGCGCGAGGCTGAGCACGTCGCTGGATTTGCAAAGGAAATGGCTATAGTTACTCACCACCGCCTGGAGCAGCGAGATGGAAAATTGGTTCCGGCGGGCGAGCTTGAAGCGCCGCTGGCAGTGCGTCCGACGTCCGAGCTTATCATTGGTGAATCGATGGCGCGGTGGGCAAAGTCGTACCGAGATTTGCCGATTTTGGTTAACCAGTGGTGCAACGTCGTCAGGTGGGAAATGCGGACGCGGATGTTTTTGCGGACGACTGAGTTTCTGTGGCAAGAGGGGCATACCGCGCACGAGACCGAGGCTGAGGCGCGGGACGAAGCAGTCAGGATGCACGAGGTATACAAGTGGTTCATCTGCGATGTGCTGAAGATGTTTGGAATTGCTGGGAAAAAGCCGGACTATGACAGGTTTGCCGGGGCGCAGGATACGTATACGGTAGAGGCGATGATGCAGGACGGAAAGGCACTGCAAGCTGCGACGAGCCACCATTTGGGGCAGAATTTTGCGAAAGCAGTCGGCATAGAATTTCAGGGGCGAGGTGGAAAATTGCAGTACGCGCACACGACGTCTTGGGGCATATCGACGCGGATTATCGGCGGATTGATTATGAGCCATAGCGATGACGACGGGTTGAATTTGCCATCTGCCGTTGCGCCATACCACGTCGTAATAATACCGTTGATTAGAGGTGAAAATGCTCAAGATATTCTGGACTACTGCCGTAAGATTACCGCGATGCTACCAAAAGATGTACGTTATCACATAGACACAAAGGAATATGCGCCGCAAAACAAACAGTGGGATTACGTCAGGAAAGGCGTGCCGTTTATTCTGGAAATCGGAAATAATGAGGTTACGAGCGGTAGTGTGTGTGTAACGAAGCGATTGTCGCTGGAAAAACAAGGTATGTCGTTATCCGAATTCGCAGGGAGTATTGAGAAAATGCTTATTGAGCATGATGAAACTCTGCAAAAGCGGAATAGCGATTTTTGCAATTCTAAGATAGTGCGGGTTTCTTCTTACGAAGAGCTAAGTGACTTTTTCAGGTCAGGCAATACCGGATTTGTGCAGGCAAAATGGACTGGCACGTCGGAAAATTTGGAGAGATTGGATGAGCTTGCCGTCTCGATACGTTGCATACCGAGCGCGCAATCTGGTACAAAGGGAAGGTGCGTCTTGACTGGCGCCGAAACGACAACTGACGCGATTTTTGCGAAAAGTTACTAAAATACGTGCCCGTAGCTCAGCTGGATAGAGCGTTTCCCTCCGGAGGAAAAGGTCGTTGGTTCGAATCCAATCGGGCACGCCAAAAAGCAGTCCTAAAATTAAAAGGCGTAATTCTACTTTTGAGATGAAATTCACGCTAATATCATTAGTATGTTTTGGAGATTTTTCGTAGCATTGTGAAACACAAGAACGTTTATATTTCTCATTTAATTAAGTCAATAAATCGTAATATTAGCCCATGTATAAACATCTAATCAACAACGCATTACATAAACAAACAAAATATGCAAAGGATTTGAATTGTCTTGAAAACGCAATAGCTGATTTTCTTGGATCGAATAGCACATTTCGCGAACCCACCCCATTCATATTAAACAGGGGAAAACGTATTCGTTCTATTTTGTATTTTATGCACTGGGACAACTCCGCAATAATTCATCCAGACGTAAAATATAAGACAATAGCCCTCATTGAGCTCATTCATTTTGCTTCTATACTGCACGATGATGTCATCGACAACAACATGGTGCGCCGTAATTCCGCGTCGTTCTTAAGTGAGTATGGAGCAGAAAAAAGCATAGTACACGGGGATCTGTTGCTCGTAAAAGCTATCGATGAACTTTTAAAACTGCACCATGATAATGAACTCGTAAAAAATTTTTGCATAAGGGAATGCTCAGCAACTGCATATGGAGCGATACTAGAACGGAACCTAACACTAAACTCATCGTTTCAGGACTGCCTGCGCGCCTCAGCTCTGAAGACAGCATCGCTATTTAAGTTATGCTGTTTTTTAAGCTCGCTCATTTCTAGTAATGATTTTGAATTATCTAAAAAATCAGCGATTTTCGGCTTATGCTTTGGAGTTTTATTTCAGTTCCAAAACGATCTTGACAGCTACTCGTCTCCAGACTGCCGCAATTCCGAAGATTTTATGCAAAAAAACATTACACTTCCATTGATTATTCTTCGTGATAAACTTCATTTCGACGTATCCAAATTTAAATCTTTAGAACAAATTGTGTATAACGAAATACAAACACTCATGTATTCACATGCATTTCAAAAATATGCCGAAGAAAGTCTGAATAAATTTAGTCGTATTGTTAATACCTAAACTACTTCATGTAATATGCAACACTTATCTTTTCACATAAAAAAAAATATAATTACAAAAAGTCTGCAAAAAACAAAAATCATAAAGCACCGGAGTTTTTAGTGATCCCCTCACTTTGAGCGAGACTTAAAGGCATGCTAGACTGGTTGCAGTAGGATCTAATAGTTTAAGGAAAAAATATGAACAGAGTGATTTGCGGATTAACGTCGCTAGTAGCGCTGGTGGGTGTGAGCAGCGTGAGTGAGTCATTGAGCACTCAGGCTCCGGAAGTTAAGAAAGAAAAGCTGGAAGAAAAAAAGGCGACACATTTGGATCAGCGAGCACTCTTTGATAAGACGAGGCGAGGGGTTGTAACAATAAAGGTTTCAGTTGTTCTAAGCAGAGATCCTTACACGAAACAATGGTCTGGAACTGGGTTTATAGCAGACAAAGAGAAAGGATTGATAGTTACGAACGCTCACGTCGCAGGCGAATTATCTGTATGTTCATATGAAGTAAAGTTTGGAAACGGAAAAAAGGTAGAAGCAAAGCTAGAATATTTAGACCCGAGCTATGATTTTGCTATATTATCGGTAAACCCGAAAGACATACCACAATACGCGATGCCTTTAAAAATATCGGATGAAAAATTATCGATAAACACGGAAATTTACTCCATGGGAAATTCAGCAAACAACGAATTTTCGACCTACAAAGGATACATTTTTGATATTGAAAGCATTCTTTGGCTTAAGCCAATAGCAGAGCAATCATTTCAGTTTTCAGGATTGACTGTCCCTGGCGCTAGCGGTTCTCCTGTTCTAAATACAAAAGGAGAAGTCGTCGGACTATTGTATGGAGGAAAGTTTGTATCCGGAGCCGCCCTTCCGATATCGTACGTAAAACCGGTAATAGAAACACTCATAGATGGGAAAAAATTTCATCGGTATTTCTGCGGATTCACGATAAACTACGGTTCGGTTCAGGATTTCATAGCGAACGAAGGTTTAACTGAAGAAGCACAAAAGCAGTATGAAGAAAAGTTTCCTGACACTGATAAGATTTTGTATGTAACCCGGAAGCTAAGTGCGTATGGCGCCGCTGACAACAAGTTGGAAGCTGGGGACATTATATGGGAGATAGAGGGCGAGATGATTGGTCCGCGTTTAAGACGAATAGACGAGATAGTACAAAGTAAAAAAGGAAAATCTATAAATCTAACCGTATATCGCAAAGGAAAGAAAAAAGAGCTTGAGATGCCAACATTCGAGTTAACAAATTCGAGCAAGATGAAGATGTTATCGTTTGCCGGAGCCATTTTCTATGAAACACCGAATGAGTATAAGATTTGCTTTGGCAAATCAAGCACTGGGGTGTATCTGTCAGATTGTGAGTCCGGCTCAGCGTTTAGTGACGTCTGCTATCCTAACGGCGGGGCAGATATGATATCGGCTGGCGCCCAAATAGTGTCGATTGATGGCAAAGATATTTCCAATTTGGACGATCTTGAGGAAAGCATATTAAAAGTATGCAAGAAGAAAGTATTTACTGTAAGGTACATACGAAATTGCAGTGATCCTCAAATATCAGAGGTAACTGTTAAGCACACACCTGAATTCGCTGAAGCAAGGTTATACACGTTTAACAATGACAAGAAGAGGTGGGATGTAAAGGACATAAAGACTCAGGGATGAAGCACGGATAAAGGCAATATAGTGTTGAGAACGATACAAAAAAGTAATACGCAGGTTGCATAAATGGTAATATGCATATAAAATGAGGAAGCATAAGAACGTTATAGCATCAATATATGCCAATAAAACTAAAAGTTTTTTTCGCGATACTGATATTAGTGGCTGTAGTGGAAGCGCAAAATGCGGAGGAGAAGAAGGCAGCGATCGTTGTCGATTACAGCTCTAATAAAAAAGTTTTATACACGTTTGATGCTGATAAGGGACGATATCCCGCATCTTTAACTAAGATGATGACGCTGTATATATTGTTAGATTCGGTCAAAAGAAACCGACTCGCATTGACAACAAAGTTCTGTGCGACGAAGAATGCTGTAAATCAAGCCCCTTGCAAAATGGGACTAAAAGTTGGGGAAAAGATTTCTGTTTCTGATGCTATAAAAGCCCTAATGGTCAAGTCAGCAAATGATGTCGCTGTAGTTGTAGCCGAGGGAATTGCCGGGGACGTCAAAAATTTCTGTAGATTGATGAATAAAAAATGTAATGAACTTGGAATGACAAACACGCATTTTGAAAATCCTTCTGGGCTACCAAACACGAAACAAGTCAGTACTGCCCGAGATATGGTAAAGCTGGGCATAGCCCTATACCGAGATTTTCCAAAGTATCGTCACTTTTTTTCGATAAAACAATTTTCGTATGGGAAGAAAAAGTATAAGACGCATTGCAAAATTTTACATTGGTATAAGGGAGCAGATGTCGCTAAGACGGGATATATTTGTGCGTCAGGTTACAACTTGCTAGTCTCTGCAAACAGGTACGGTAAAGACGGGAAAAGCAAGCGCTTGTTCGTAGTCGTTATGGGAGGCGACACTGCAAAGGCAAGAGATATATATGCCGGTCAACTAATGGATAAGTATTTTGATAAATTCAATATGGATGTAAAAGGGACGACAACGCAACAAAGTCTAAAGGCGCGGAATGGCAAATCTGAAATGCTTGATGAAATCGTGAAGGCTGAAAGTGAAGTACTAATTAAAAACGAACAAGCTAATCTGAAGTTTAAAAAGATGCTGGATGATCTGTATAAAGAAGATGATGAATGCCTACCCTCCGAGGAAGAATTCGTCATCAATCCACCGAAGAAAAACACAAAACAACAAAGAAAGAAACAGCACACTACTGATCGAAAGAAATAAATCTCACTATATACACAAAATCTGCATAGTCTAACTCAACTAAAGGAGTTGCTATTACCATATTTTGTTGAATATCTATTTTCGTTATTTTGGCAACCGGTATATCCTTGGGATACACTCCTCCCTCTCCGGATGTATATAATATGTCCCCCCCCACCAAGCCTGCAATTTTATTCCCAAGTATCTCTCGTGAAACCATTTTATCTTGATCGGTTCCGGAAATTATAAGATGTATCCCCGATAGCGTCTTAACCGGCACGGCGATTTTAGAGCTAGTAACCGGTAAAATTTCGGCAATCTTGTCATCACTGGAAATTACAAGTCCGACAAGTCCGTCTGGGGTCATCGCCAACGAATTTTCCTGGGTAATTCTATGCGTTTTCGATATGACGATGTTTGAACTAAAAATCGATTTGCTGTGTCCCAAAATTTTCTCGATTACATTAAACTTTTCAGATTTGTATCTCAGATTTAGCAATCTCCTTAATCCTTCAAGTTCTTCTAGCGCATCTGACAACACTACTTTATCTATTTTTAGTTCATTCAATTCTTTTTTTAAGATTTCATTCTCACGTTTTACATCAAAGTACCCCACAACATACTTTGGAAATTGTGTTACTTTATACGCAAAAACCTTTACCGGGACACCCAATCCACTCAAACATTCCCAAGCGAGCCGTAAACGTCTTCCCCCCACAAAACTCAAAACAGCACAAACAAGCAATCCTCCCACTATCAAAAGTTCTCGAGTTATCTTTTGCCGAGAAATAAATTTTTCGAGTAACAGCAAAAATGGATTCAGATTACCCTTGCTCATTTTATTTCCAAATTTTTTATTTTTGTATTTAAAGTATTACGACTAATTCCAAGAATTTTTGCCACCTGAGTTTTGTTTCCATGCGTTAATTTCATAATCTTATTTATCATCGCAAATTCAACCTCCTTTATCACAAGAGCATACATACCAGTAACGCTGTTTATGTCCTTCTGCACAAGAAAAAAATAAAAAATCATCCAAAAGGCTATTGATCGACGATGCTATATTTTTCGATTTCACAGGGCAACTCCCAACATGCACTCTGGAACCAGTATATCCACCTCAAATCCGTCCCTGCACCATTTTTTCACGGCATCGTAATTGCTTCTAAACATCGCATCAACTTCAGACAATCTCACGAATTTGCCAGACGATTGCTTTATTAAAGGATCAATACCTCTAAATTTTGGATAAAATTTTTCTGATTTGTAATTTTGCCCAGAAATTCGCTCCAAAGGCTTTTCGCACTGCTGCAAATTCAGCTTGATTACCTCATCCTTACTCTTCAATAACTTATCCAAAACAACACTATCAGTTGAGAATAACTCATTTTCACTTATAATTTTCAGCTCAATAGCGCGTTTCAAGGCATTCGCAAAATGTATGTTCATTGTCGTATTCCATTTTGAGCCCCAAAAGTTTTGCGTGAAATATACCGACAAATTCGCAAATTTCCTCGCTATAACCAGATTTTTAAAGAACCACTTTCCATCTTTATATTTCAAATCGCCCAATATCTCTTTGACATCCTTCTCGTTTATCATCTTCATTATAAGTCCAGTATGGATATTATACTGAATTCTATCGGCGCACATATCAGGTAAACTTTGCTCCAATGCCTTATACTCATTTTTTTCGACATCAACATCGCTCAGCTTCATCCCAAGCGATTTTAAAACAGGCTCAATTTTATTTTTTCGTAAATAAGCGAGATGTATTGTATCCTGGAAACTTTCCTCATTATAATCGTTTATCTTTTTTGCCCAAATATAATCCCCGACATGCGAAAACACCGTATGCGACGCATCGTGCAAAAGCCCAGCTACTTGCTCTTTTTTCAGTGCTCCAGCTTTTTTCAACAAAGCGTAAACGCCGACCGAATGCTCAAACCTTGAAAAAGCCGGTAATTTCACGCCGAGATACCTAGCTGCCCCGGATTGGTCTATGTCCTTAAGTCTTTGCATAACGTCTGAGTTTATGACTGGCATAACATCCGCGCAGTCAACCTTTTCATTCCAAATGATAATATT
>CACXNL010000017.1:0-20164 GCA_902769055.1 uncultured Pseudomonadota bacterium
AATAAATGGTCTAATTTGAACTTCCTTTAGCTCAATCGTTTTCTGCTTTTTTCTCGACTCGACCTTCTTCTTCTGTTGTTCGTATTTATATTTACCATAATCAAGGATTTTACAAACGGGAGGGTTCGCCTCCTTTGCGACGACAACCAAATCCAAGCCTTCATCCGCAGCAATCCTTTTTGCTTCACTTATCGCAACAATCCCAATCGCTTCCCCATTAGCTCCGATCAATCGTACCTTGGAAATATCCTTGAATACATCGGTCTCCGTAGGCTTTTTACCAAAGTCTAACCTCGCCAATCAACTCTCATCAGTATGACAAACACCTACACATTATGTCATATATTCCTTATTTCGTCCAATCCGCTTTACTGGGATATGGTCGATTTAATCGGAATTACGTCAAGTGCCATAGCATCACGTCCGTAAATAAATCGCATTTTCATCAGTATATTTTTTTTGTGCCATAAACTATTTCGTGTAAACGGCGCGGCAATGTCATTATCCAGAATGCTATGAAATTTTGATATAATATTGCCGATTTGAACATTAGAGTTTGGGTAGATGCCGGAGTTTGAAATTTTATTCCAAAGCAAAAAATCTGAAGCTAGGCTTGGGCGAATACACACGCCACATGGAATAGTTGAGACGCCAGCGTTCATATTTTGTGGCACAAAGGCGAACGTCAAAGGCGTGACGATGTCTCAGGTTGAAGAGGCGGGTTCTCAGATTGTCTTGGCGAACACATACCATCTGATGCTTCAACCCGGTAGCCAGTTAATAAGGGATGCCGGCGGGCTTCACAAGTTTGTGGGGTGGAATAAACCGATGTTTACAGATTCGGGAGGCTTTCAGGTATTCAGTCTTGGACATAGTAGTGTCGCATCTGAAATAAAAGGAGCAAGACAAATTGAAAGCAAAAAAACGCTGCTGAAGATAACTGAGAATGGAGCGCAGTTTAAGTCATATATCGATGGCAAGACTGTTATGTTAACGCCTGAGCTCTCAATCAAAATCCAAATGGACTTGGGGGCTGATATAATCGTGTGTTTCGACGAATGTGCTCCATATCATACTAGCAAGTTATACACAGCTTGTGCGATGGAAAGAAGTAAGCGTTGGGCTAACAGATGTTTAAAAACTTTTAAATCGCAAGATGACGGCAAACAAATGCTTTTGGCAGTCATCCAGGGAGGGATTTACGAAGATTTAAGGGAAGAAAGTGTACGATTTGCTAATGAGAATAACTTTATAGGCGGTTCGCTTGGGGCGACTAGAAGTCAAATGTATGAAGTTGTTGAGATGATAGGCAAAATGCTCGATAGAACACGGTACGTGCATTTGCTTGGTATCGGTGGTATTGAGGATATTTTCAATGGAGTAAAATGCGGGATGGATACATTCGATTGTGTTTCGCCAACTCGGATTGCTCGGCATGGTGTCGCCATTGTTAAGAAAAAACATCTGCCAGATAATAAACAAAAACATTTAAACTTGAGTAAATCGATTTTTGAACAAGATTTTTCAGCGATTAGTCCGGATTGCGATTGTTACACTTGCAAGAACTTTTCGAGAGCTTATATACACCATTTGATAAAAGCAAAGGAAATCTTGGCAGGGACTTTAATTTCAATTCACAACATACGAACAATGAACCGCCTGATGGAAGACATACGAGCGCACTTAGCTAAGGATACCTTGGAAATTGCGCAAAAGGAGTGGTGTGTTTGAGGCATTGCCAGCTATGAATTTCTCTAATGAATTGCCTCAGTATTCTCATAGGGAATGAAGCTGTAAAGCATTTCGAAATTAGGGATTAACTTTAAATAGTGAGCCGAAAGCATCAGCTCACTACTTGTTATGGTTGAGTTATTATTGCCAATCGGCGTTATGGTTCGATGTTTACCTCTCCCTCTTGTTCTTCCGTAGCCGTAGGGATTATTCCAAGGTTCAGTACGCCGCCTTCTGCCAAGCTGAAGTCACTACTCGCGCTGATTTTTAGGCATCCATATACCGGGTTTTCGTTTTCCATATGCGAAGTAACACTAATTGTTTTCGCGAAGTTAAGTTTTTGTCCCTGCTGTCCGTAAGTTTGTAAATCGAGGTCTAATACCCCGCCTGAAACTTTGATTTCATCTTGAGGAAACATCGAAGCAATACTTAAAATCTTCGATGCTCCATCTAAGAACTCTACACTTTTTCCTGTAAATTCTGAGTTATTTCCCATAAAAGTGTAATACCCTTTTACGCTTAGTCCATAATCGTTGGCGTACGATGTATTGACGCTGTCCTTCGTAAATGTGGAGTACTTACTTGAGTTAACAAATGGGGTTTGAATGGTAAGTGGACTACCGGCAGATGTTGGGTCGAGCCCGGGATATGTGTGATCTAAAGAAATGATATTGTTGGATTCAGACAACTCATTAGCGCCTCTCAAAACAATTACGTTGGAATTGTTATTCGTAATTGTCCATTCATTAGTTTTCAAGAAACCATATAAACTTGTAGATTCATCCGTAATAGTTCCACCCGCAACTTTGTTATAGTCTGTGGGAGCCAACTTTGTTGTTTCGTTTGTGCTAGTGTTAATCACAAACATTTTGCCATCTCCATCCTTATACATGTAGTAGGCATTTCCGCTTACAGGAAGATCTTCTGCTGCAGGTGCACCATCGATTTGCTTGATTGTAGCCCCGTCATTTTGAATTCCAGAGCTATCCGCTCCTTCTGAATCAGTTCCCATGATTGTGAATTTATCATTATCATTGGCTCTATAGAAGTTGAATACTCCTTTGTTCACTATCCATTCACCTTGTTTAACTTTCAACGTCATACCAGCCGCGACGTTAATCGTTCCGTTGCTTTCAAATCCTTTTTCGACATCTAAGACCGTCGGATTAGAAGCTAGTGCGCCTGTTGCCAAAATGGCTGGTGCTAGTAGTAATTTTGTTATGTTATTCATCTTATTCTCCTTTCAAACAACATACTTTTCTCCGTCAGAACCTCAGTACTCTTACCGACTCTCTGACTATTATTAGAGTATTCAAAAATGGTTAAAAAATCGTTAATGCCTTAAAAAGATATTTAACATATAAAGTATTTATAAAATTTCATGCAAAAAAATAAAATCGCTACACTGAAATATGAGGCATTCCGCAACCTCGCTCTTGAAAAATGTGCTTCAGTTCTTAACCTCTTTTGAGGTAACATGTAGAAAACTAAATTGAGAGTCTCACATGTCTGAGAGCAATAAGTCGTTTCAAGATATCATATTTGATTTACAAAAATATTGGGCGAAGCAAGGTTGCGTCATTTTGCAACCATATGACACTGAGGTCGGTGCTGGCACTTCGCATCATGCGACAATACTAAAGGCTCTTGGCGACGGTTATTGGGATGTTGCGTTTGCACAGCCTTGCCGGAGACCGAAAGATGGGCGGTACGCAGAAAATCCGAATAGGACACAATACTATTATCAATATCAGGTAATACTGAAACCAGCGCCCAAAAATCCGCAAGAATTGTATTTAGAAAGTTTGCAAGCTATAGGTTTTGATTTATCAATTCACGACATTAGATTTGTTGAGGATGATTGGGAAAACCCATCGCTTGGCGCGGCGGGACTTGGCTGGGAAGTTTGGTGCGACGGAATGGAAATCACGCAATATACGTATTTTCAACAGGTCGGCGGAATTAACTGTTCTGTAACCCCGGTTGAAATTACGTATGGTTTAGAGAGAATTGCGACATTTATACAGAAAGTGGAAAGCCATTTTGATATAAATTGGAATGGTCGAGAAGATGAGAAAAAACTGACATATGGCGACGTTTTGAAGAGGTTTGAACGTGAATTTTCATTTTACAACTTCGATGTTGCTTCGGTAGATATTTTGCTTGACCATTTCTCGGATTACGAAAAAGAGTGCCAGAAATTATTGGCTCACAACCTAGTTATGCCGGCATATGAACAATGTGTAAAAGCTAACCATTGTTTTAACCTTCTTGATGCCAGAGGCGTTATTTCAGTAACAGAAAGAGCTGGATATATATCAAGAGTAAGGGCTTTGGCGAAAGCATGTTGTCAGGCTTGGTGCGATTCATTAGAGGAGAATGCGTAATGTGTCAGGAATTATTATTGGAGTTTTTTTCGGAAGAAATACCAGCGAGATTTCAGAAAAAGGCTATATCAGACTCAAAAAAGATTTTTGCAAAGATATTGAAAGATTATGGTGCTAAATTTTCTGACATAGAGACATACGTATCTCCTAGACGTATCGCTGTAAGGGTTTTAAGTCTTGAAGAAAAGACACAAGATATGTCGGAGGAGAAGCGAGGACCTAAGGTATCCGCTCCTGCTAATGCGATAAAGGGTTTTCTGCGTTCAAATAATAAGGTTAAAACGGATTTAATAGAGAAAGGCGGTTACTATTACCTCAATATAGAGACAAAAGGACAAAGCATATCCGAAATAATAAACGATGTTATTGAGGATTTTATCGCGCAAATGCCTTGGCAAAAGTCTATGAGGTGGTATGTCGAGGAAGAAAAATCACTAAGTGCATTTTGGGTGCGTCCGCTGCGTTCGATCTTGTGTGTGTTTGGCGGAAAAGTCATAGAGACATACATAAAATCAGTAGGGATAACTACAGGAAATTACACGTTTGGGCACAGGTTTTTAGCTCCCGGAAAGATAATCGTGACGAATTTCAACGACTATATGGGCAAGTTGGAGGAAAGCCACGTCATTGTAGACTTTTTCAAGAAGCGTGAGTATATCGACCGCGAAATAACCCAAAAAGCTGGCGCAATGGGGTTGTGCTTAAACCTTGACCAAGGATTGCTTGATGAAGTCGCTGGATTGGTAGAGTATCCATTTATTCACATTGGGGCAATTAAAGAAGAGTTTATGTCGTTACCTCCAGTTGTTTTATCAACCTCGATGAAAGTACATCAAAAATACTTCACATTAACGTATCCAGATTCTGTTATAGCTCCGTTTTTCGCGACAGTAACAAATGTTCCTGGGACAGAAGTAATGTACGAGGGGCTTGAGCGTGTTTTGCGAGCACGATTAAGCGATGCGGTGTTCTTTTACAAAGAGGATACAGACGTTACATTGGAAGCATTCGCGCAGAGATTGTCTAATGTCGTTTTCCACGAGAAACTCGGCTCTATAGCTCAAAAGGTAGACAGAATGATGTCCATCGCGGATTCTCGTGAAGAACATCGTGCAATAGCTTTATGTAAAGCTGACTTGATGACGCAAATGGTTGGGGAATTCCCGGAATTGCAAGGTGTTATGGGTGAAATATACGCGCAGGTGCAAGGTGAAGAGCCGGAGGTTTGCCAAGCGATTAGAGAGCACTATAAGCCAAATGGAGCAAATGATAGCTTACCCATAACAAAGACGGGGGCACGTGTCGCATTTTTTGATAAATTGGATACGCTCGTTGGCTTTCTGGGAGTTGGGATATATCCGACTGGCTCAAAGGATCCGTTTGCGTTGCGTCGTTCTGCCTTGTGCGTAGTTCGGCTTCTGTGCGACTTCGGGGGAAATTTGTTGGATGGAGAGAAGTTAAGCTGGTATATAGAAACGTTAATGAACTCGTATTCAGAGCAGGGAGTAGCGTTGGAAGATAACACGCCCGAGGAAGTCAAGAAATTCTTGGTAGACCGCTTAAAGATTTATATGTCCGACAAATTTGGAGTAGAAATGCAGATAATCGAAGCCGTTGTATCTTCCTTAAGCGATACCGATTTTGATTATCGTTCAGTAATCGAGAAGGTGCAAAGATTACATGATTTATTTCAACTTGGGGGGTACCAAATTGTAAAAGAGGCATATAAACGTGCAGTCGGCGTTGTCGGAGATGCTGTGGTTGCTCAGTGCACTGTGGAGAATTTGAAATTTGCTAACGAGGATATGGAGAAACTTCATTCTGATGTTGTGAGGCTACGAAGTGGAGACAAGGAGAACTTCAATTTGTTTGTGGACGCATCCAATTCAGTATTGCGTGCTTGCGATAATGTGTTAATAAATGATCCTGACGCAACTATAAAAGAGAAGAATTTGCAATTATTAAAGGCATATGTGGATGAGGTAAATACATATTTAGGTAATATATAAAACGAGTAAAAAATGGCACAAGATGGTGTAGTGGCACATGTGAATTGCGCCTCTCTTGAAGAGGCGGTGGTGCTTAGCGCTGAAATAACCGAGGGAATGTCGCAACTATTAAGTGCCGATGTGTATTTACAGACGGATAAACAAGTAGATACGGCGAAAATTCTCAATACAGTTGCGACATTTACTATAAATATTGATGAGAATAATCAAAGATATTTCTCCGGCATAATAGAAAAGGCGTCATTTGAGAATATCTTAAGCACTAAAAATGTAAATAATGGTAATATTTTGTATGTACATATAGTTTCGACTTTTGCACGGACACAATACTCGAAGAAGTATCGTTCATTTCAGGAAAGCACAGCAATTGATATAATATACGATGTTTTAAAGGAGAATAATATAACGAATACGCAAATTAGTTTGCAGAAACAGGAGCGAAATAGCCGTACATTTTGCGTACAGTATGGCGAGAGCGATTTTCACTTTTTGTCGCGTCTGATGGAAGAAGAGGGGCTGTTTTATTACTTCGAGTATGAAAGAGACAAGGATACTTTGCAAATATCCGATATTAGTTCGGCGTGTAAGAAAATAAAAACTGAGTTAAAAATCCGCAGATACGCTACGAATGCGACGATTACTCCGGACTCAGTGTATAACGTTTCGTTTTCAGATACTATCGGTGTAAAGCAGGTAGATGCGTACTCGTATAATGAGAATAAAGCAGAAGTCATTTCAGCTGCATATTCTGATGCAAACGATAAAACGAAGATTGCGTCACATGAAGTATACGACCCGATGTTTAGTGAGAAAAATGCTGGAAATGATATAACGAAAGATATAATGGAGAGTGAGAACAGTCTTGCACAGAAACTTACCGGCAATTCGTACTGTCCGGAGATTTACGCCGGGGCGATTTTCTCAATATCCGGTTCGACTACAGAAAAACATAATGGCGAGTTTCTTGCGGTTTCCGTCAAACATTACATAAACCAAATGCCGGAGGATGCAGATACGCCACTTTATTACAACTCTTTTGTTGCAATACCAAGTGATACTCCATTTCGACCGAAACAAACACATTTCAAAAATAGGATTTACGGGTGTCAAACGGCGGTAGTTACCGGCGCCCCCGACGAGGAAATTTTTTGCGACGACGATGCCAGGATTAAGGTGAAATTTCACTGGGATTCGCGAACTCAGCCCGACGAAAACAGCTCGTGTTGGATCCGGACGGCGCAGGCGTGGGCTGGCAATGGCTTCGGCGCGCTCGTCATTCCGCGGGTCGGGATGGAGGTTTTGGTGCAATTCATCAACGGCGATCCCGACCAGCCGATAGTCGTCGGGTGCCTGTATAACGGCGTAAATAAGGCACTTGAGTACGCGAAAGACAATAATACGGTGTCATCTTTTCGTACGAATACTTCACAAGGTGACAGTGGTTTTAATGAGTTAAGTTTTAACGACAAAAAAGATGAAGAAGAAATTTTTATCCACGCGCAAAAGGATATGAATTTGTTAATCGAAAACGATGTTCGAGAAGTATTAAATGAAGGCTCTAAAAAAGTTACTCTGGAAAGTCAAAAGGATCCGGTAGAGCACACATTAACTATAAAAAAGGGCAAAAATACAATAACTCTAAATGAAGGAGACTATATCATCGCTTTGGATAAAGGAAATCAAACGATAACCTTAAAAGAAGGTGACCAAAGCATTACTTTATCAAAAGGAAATTTGAAAATTGACGTTACTGGCGAAATCTCTATAAAAGCGACGAAAGACATAAGTATAGAAGCTGGAGGAGGCTTTAATATCAAATCGGCAAAGGATACTTCGATAAATTCAGAAAAAGAAATTGATATAAGAGCTACAAATGATTTAAAAATTGATTGCTCAAAACTTTCAGCGAATGCAAAAAATGCAATTGAAATAATTGCTCTGAGTTTCAAATGTGATGCTAAAACGAGCGTACAGATCGACGGGCTTTCGATTAAGGCGAATGCAAAGACGACGCTGAACCTGACTGCAAATGCCGTCGCTACCGTGAAATCTACCGCGATGCTGCAACTTCAGGGCACCGCCGGCATCTCCATCCAGGGTGCGATGGTGAAACTGAACTAATTATCGAATATTTATAGAAAAGTTCTTAATGTGGTCAATAATATACTCAATATCTTCCTTTGAAATCAATGGATGCACTGGTAATGATAATATTTCTGAATATAGTTTTTCCGCATTTGGGAGGCTGTATCCCATATTGAAGTAGCTCAGAAGGTGGTTCGGTTTGTACTGCACGCCCGTTTCAATTCCGGCATCGGCAAGGTGCTGTTGTAATTCATCTCGGCGTCCATTCTTCACCATTATCGGGAAAATGTGCGGCACCGCGGTCGTCGCGTTTATCGGCAACAGTTGAATTCCAGGAACATCGGCTAGGCTCTCCAGATACATTTTCGCATTTCTTTGGCGCAGACGGCGTATCTCCGGAAACTTTGCCAGCTGAGCCCGCCCAATCGCTGCCGAAATATTATTCATATGGAGACGCCACCCCAGCTCCGTAACATCGGAATTCCAGCTCCGTTTGCCCTGAAATCTACGCTCCGTGTCGCCCATAACGCCAAGCAATCGCATATCCTTCAGTCGTTCTGTAATATCTTTTTGCGTCGTCAAAATACAGCCGCCATCGCCACAGGAAATGTTCTTTATCGGGTCGAAACTGAAGCACAAAATCCCGTCGCGTTTCGATATATTTTCGTCGCCAAAACAGTGCGCCGCATCCTCGATAACCTTCAGATTGTGGGTTCGCGCAAATCGGTAAACCTCGTTGATTTTCTGCGAACATCCCGCAAAAAGCACTGGTATTATTGCCTTCGTTTTGTTGGTCAAGCGCAATTCCGCATCGTTCAAATCGATAAACCCGTCATTTGGATCGACATCGCACGGAACCGGCGTCGCACCGTTAGCGCGCACCGCCTGAAATGTCGACACAAATGTCAAAGTAGGTACCAACACCTCATCGCCAACGCTTATATCGCAAGCCTGGATGGACAATTGCAATGCTGCTGTACATGAATGTACGCAGGTCACGTCTGCATCGTCGCGCCAAAAAAATTCGTGCAACTCCTCCTCAAACAGCTTGACTTCTGCGCCCATATTGACTACTTGAGTTCGCAAAACCCTGGAAACAGCCTCCACCTCCTCATCGCCAAAATACGCCGATGACAATTTAATTTGCTTCATAGTCCCTGGAAAATACCGAATTGTGCGTGTCAATTATAAGATGAATCATGCTAAATCGCAAATTTTAAAGAAATCGTTATATTTTTTGTACTCGTTGCTTGTTATTAACGTATTTTTGTTACTCAGATACGAACGAAGGTATATGTTTTTGAAAAACTACTTAGATATTGATGTTATTGATTTTACAACATTGTTAAAGATTGAAGAAAAAAATTTACTTTCAGCGAAAAAAAAACTTGACTGTCTGATAAAAGTGCAATAGAATTACTACGTAATCTTAGAGAAAGAGAAAAAAATGAAAAAGATGTTGTTAGCAGGGTGTCTGTTGGCATCAGCGGTGAGCGCGAATGCTTCATCCATTGATGGATGGACCATGGTTGAGAAGGATCAAAATTGTGGTTCTTCGAATGCAACTCAAATGGTAGAAGCGAAAGTCCGCAAGGGAATTTCGGCTTTGAATTCCCTCACAGCAAAAGGGATTTACGGAGTTGGACGCACAATTGAGGCGACTGGTACAGTATTGAACTACGCTGGTTGGGCAATGACTGGAATTGGCACTCTCTGGACAGCGTTTGAGAAGGCGGCTGTAACTGAAATGTCAACGGCATTATCGGTTGGAGTTCAAGGCGCTTGTGAATACGGCGCATGGAACGCAAGCTCGAAGGCAGTTTCCTTGGGGTTGAAGGACTTGGCGGATACCGTAGAGGCTCACGGCACGAAGTCAAGCTACATCGGAAAAATCATGTGGACAACCATGTGGGCTGGTGCTATTACTACAGCTGTGTCGAAAGGATTCAGCTGGCTCGGCGGTAAGGTTTGCGATTACGCCGAATCGCTGTAATAGCTGAAAGGTATAAGTTTCACAAAGCTCTTGTTTAGGTTGAAGAGCTTTGTGGTGGGAAAAAGATTTTTGAATGAGGGAAAAATGAAGAAGATGTTACTAACAGGTTGTTTGTTGACAGCCATGGTAAATGCGGATGTTCCATCTGTATTGGACATACCGGGAGTGCAAGAGAGCAATTGCTCGAAGCCGGTTCAGTTTGTTACGACTGAGTTAATGGATAAGCAGGATTCAGATGTTGTGTATCAATCTGCTGTTTTTGGTGGAGCGTCAGACTCTATGAACTTTTCAAATATATGGGATCAAGAGTCAATAGTATCCGAAGTCGTGGAGGATGAGGCTCAGCCGTTAATCGAAAACAAGGAATCAGAACTCACGGATTCCGAAGTTGAAGCAATAATGTCTGATGAAGATGATTGGAACGACGACGACTTTGGATACACAGCTCCTGCGGTGGAGACGCAGCGTACGTCATGGTGGCAAAAAGGCAAGCAAACGCTCGGGTACTATGCGAACCTTGGTGTTTACGGTGTTGGGAAGACAACACAAATTCTGGGCGCTGGTCTTGAGCTCGCTGGTGCTGGTGTGTTCGCAGTTGAGTGTGTGTGGACTGCGCTAAGTAGAGAAGGTGACCTTATAGCACACAGAAACATAGGGGATCTTGTAATGGGCACTGTTCCATATAGTGAAAGAACAAAGAACGCGGGAAAGATGGCATTTGCTGGCGCTGGTGTGCATTATCTAGGCAAAGGTCTAAAGTGGCTAGGGAAGCAAGTATGTAACTGGGCAAATTCATAAGACAAAGCAGCACGGAAACGGAAAAAAGCGGCGCCTCACTAGGGGGGTGTCGCTTTTTTGGTGTGCTAAAAAAAGGACGAAAAGGAAGTTGGGAATGTAATTACCGAAGCAACGCTAGAGATACACCCAAATCGACGGGAAACGGCAAAAAGAAATTCAAATTGAAGCGGTGCAGGAGGAGCCGTTCTGTTGCTCTTACCCAAGACCACACAGATGAACTTATGGAAGCAAACCGGATCCGCATACAGGTATGCAAAAGGAATAAGTGAGGATTACCTCTCGTATCGCACACCCAAAAATTCAATAGATTGCAAAGGCAAAAATTTCACTTAAACATAATGAATATAGATCGCTAGTTGTATAACTAATGTTCTGGAATTTTTTACAACAAGCGAATGATTTTCATCATAAGCCAACAAATAAGGATAATTACTTCTGAAGTTATAAATAATTCTGTCACAAAGCTGGAAAAACCAGCTTTGTGACAAGTCAGATATTCACCAAGATTTAAGGATTGTTATTGCCTTGATTTGGGGCTTCTTCCGGCGCAGCTTTCGGAACACCAAGGTTCAGAACGCTACCTTCGTCTATAACACAGGCGCCGCTGGTAATCTTAAAGCATCCATATTCATCAGCTTCTTCCTGATTTTTGTGAGAGATAACATTTAATGTTGTGTTCTCCATAACAAATCCGTCTAAAGGTTCTTCCATGTTGATATTCATATCACCACCAGAAATCGTGATATCTTTTACCCCAAATAGCGACTGTTCGGTATTAAATTCCGAAGATCCCTCCATAAATTCTATTTTTTGAGCACTAAAATCGCTGTTATCTCCCGTGAATTTATAATACCCCTTTACCCCAAACGCATAATCTTTATCAAAATTAACGGCTTCCCTGCCTTCTTCCTGAAACGTTCTATATTTTATGGAATTGACAATTGGCGTTTTTACTTCCATTGCATTTTCGGAAACTGTCTTATTTTCTTCTCCATCATCGCCATGATCGAGCATCACCATATTTCCCGGCATATCGTCTGTGCCTCTCAGTACGACAACGTTACCCGCATCATTGTTTCCTGCCTCATCAACATCTCTTAAGAATCTATATAAAGAATCACCCTCATTTACGATGGCGCCTCCCTTCTCTCTGACATAATCAGCTTCCGTCAATGGTTTTGTCTCGTCTGTTGCCGGATCTTTTACTTGTATTATCCCGCTTTTGCCACTGAAATTGTAATATGTGCCATTTATAGGATTTCCTTCTCCTTCATATTGCAATTCACCCGCGATCTGAGCGAACGAAGCTCCTATATTTTTGATACCTGAGGTTTTCACATCTTCAGCTTCATCTGTTCCCAAGATCTTGAACGTTCCATCGTTACCTTCACCCTCGAGAGGTTTAATAAAGTTTATAGTACCTGTGTTTTTGATCCATTTTCCTTTTGCCACTTTTATTGTTACACCTGCGCCAACATTTATGGTTCCCTTGTTCTCCATATCTTGCGCTGAATCAAATACGATATTCTCAGCAGCAAGTACACTTGTTGCTAAAATTGCTGACGATAAAAGTAATTTTGTCACGTTTATCATTTTTTTTCCTTTCAAAAACAAACCTCGTTGAACACCAACATGCTCAATTATCCATATGCTAACTAAAAACAATTAAAAAGCTATTAACAAATCAAAAGAAATAACGGTGGCAATAAATAAAATTTATACTAAGTTCTATTATATTTTGTCCATAAATCCGGACGAAGCTCTTGAGTAATTTTTTCCGCTTGCTCAAGTCTCCAGTTAGCGATGTCCTTGTGATTCCCTGACAGTAGAACCTCCGGAACTTCGATGTTGTTCCAGAGTGCGGGGCGAGTGTAGTGCGGGTATTCCAAGAGCCCATTTGCGAAACTTTCGTCCTCCACCGAATTCTCGTTGTTCATAATGCCCGAATTAAAGCGCAAACACGCCTCGATAACCACCATCGCAGGTACTTCGCCACCGAATAATACGTAGTCTCCAATACTTATTTCTCGCATACTGTGGTTGGTTTTCCAATAATCTATAACGCGTTGATCGATACCTTCATATCGTCCACATAAAATAATCATTCCCGCTTTATTTCCCGAAAGCTCCTTTGCAGTGCTCTGTTTAAAAGTTTTTCCTCGCGGCGTCATATATATTATTTCGGGAACATCGGCGTATAGCGATATAGCGTACCGCAGTGCCTCATCCACTACGTCGGGCTTCATGACCATACCCGCTCCCCCGCCGTATGGCGTATCGTCCACCGTTTTGTGCTTGTCCGTTGCGAAATCCCGTATGTTTATGACACGCAATTCCCAGAGCTTCCCGAGCGATTTGCCAGGCAGACTGTGCGCCAAAGCGCCGGGGAACATTTCTGGGAAAAGCGTAAGTACCGTTATCAACATCAAAGATTATGCTTTATAAAACTTACTATATTTGCTGCCGCAACAGATTTAGTCTTTTCGCGATCGTCTGTGCAATCCATAAACTTAACAGTATAAACCTCATTTTTGACTTCATCTTCTCCAATGATTATAGCAATTTTACAATTTTGCCTATCTGCGACTTTCATCTTTTTGCCTAAATTACCGTGATGTATAAACTCAGATGGGACACCAGCTTCGTATAGCGATTTTAATAGCTGAAAGGCGTAATCATTTTCATCATCCGTAACAGGAATAACCGCTACTTTTCTTATGTCCTCCTTAAATTTTTCGTCGTCCAGCAAAAGCATCAGTCTCTCTACGCCAAATGCAAATCCGATGCCAGAAACGTCAGCACCACCAAAAACTTTCAGCAAATCATCATACCTTCCGCCACCACCTATGGCATCGTCATAATCTCCAGCCGTCGATTTGAACTCAAATGCCGTTTCGCTATAGTAATCCAAGCCTCGAACTAGGAAATTGTCGACCTCGAAATTTATGTCGCAAACCTCCAAAAGCTCGCACACTTTTCGGAAATATTGCGCGGATTCCTTGCTTAGGTAATCCGTTATCAGTGGCGCCATCTGGCATATTTCGCGATCACCTTCGTCCTTCGAATCGAGTATCCGCATCGGGTTTTTGCCCAGCCGCCGTTTCGAGTCTTCGGATAACTTGTCTTCGTGCCGTGAAAAATACTTAACTAGACCTTTCGTATACGCTTCTCTGGTTTCTTTATCTCCAAGAGTATTGAGCAACACTTTAAAGTCGAATATTCCTATTCCACTCAAAATCTCGGTTGCCATGCAAATGAGTGTTGCATCCGTATACGGACTTTTGTCGCCAACACACTCGGCGCCGACCTGATGAAATTGGCGATACCGACCTTTCTGCGGACGATCGTATCGAAACATTTCACCATGATACATCAGCTTCACCGGCAGGCTCTGCGCCAAATTGTTGCTAACAATAGCCCTCATAACGCCGGCAGTTCCCTCAGGACGCAATGTAATCGAATCGCCACCTTTGTCTACGAATGTATACATTTCCTTCGAGACAACATCGGTTTCATCGCCAATCGAACGTTGGAATACTTCCGTCGCCTCGACAGTAGGTGTTGTTATTAAGGAGTAGCCATATTTGGCTCCAATTTTTGTCGCGACTTCGGTTATGTACTCATATTTTTTCGCAGAAACACCGTACAAATCCTTCATTCCACGAATAGGTCTAAACATGTCGTGCTTTTGTGCAAAAACTTTCCTCTAAGGTAACATTTGGGTTATGAAGCGTCAAGAAGTACTTATATAAGGGTATTTTTAGAAAAATTTACTATAATAAGCCAAGAAATATATAGAAAACGCCATATTCAACATACATTTAGTATATTTTTGCCAAGATTTGAAATCGCAAATGGAAGATAGTACCATCAACCTAGGTGTTTTATATAAATTTTCGGCAAATGGAAGGCAAAGTTAGCTATAAGTCGTGGTTGATTTTCGGAATTGCTGCGATATTTTACCTGTACGAATTAGCGCTGCGGGTATCCCCCAGCGTTATGACGAACGACTTGATGGTCACGTTTAACGTCACTTCGACAATGCTCGGCGTCTTGGTGTCGTGTTACTACTACGCGTATACAGTTCTCCAACTTCCTTGTGGCGTAATTCTTGACAAAATGGGCGCGCGAAATTTGCTGGGCGTATCAGCAATTCTCTGCGTTTTGGGCTCAGGTTTGTTCGCTGTGTCTGACAAAATATTCGTCGCGCAAATCGGCAGATTTCTCGTGGGCTCCGGTTCCGCTTGTGCCTTTATCAGCTGCCTCCAAATCGCAGCGAATTTGTTTCCGAAAAGATACTTCGTCGTGTTGGCTGGCGTAACCAATATGATGGGCACGCTCGGCGGACTTTTCGGCGGTCCTCCTGTCGCTCGCGCAGTAAACGTACTCGGCTGGCAAAATGCGACATATATGCTTGCCGCTATTGGTGTTGTAATCGTCGCGTTGATTTTCATCCTGGTTCCGAAGGAGATGGGTGAAAAGCCGGTTGTGAAGGCGCCTCAGTATCAGTCAATTTTCGGGAATATCGCGAAATTGCTGAAAAATTCGCAGGTTGTACTGTCCGGGGTAGTCGCTGGGTTTATGTATTTGCCAATAGATGCCTTTGCTGAATTGTGGGCGGTGCCGTTTTTTATGTCGAAATACAATATCGGAAATGAAAAGGCGTCACTCGCATCGGCGATAATATTCATCGGCGTCGCAATCGGAAGCGTTGCTATGGCGGTATTCGCAAGGAAAATCGGGAGTTACCTCAAAACGATACGAGTAGCATCGCTATTGACTGCGGCAGCGTTTTTCCCATTGATATACACGAATTGCGGGATATACGTGGCGTTCGGGATAGTATTACTGATTGGTTTCTTAACCGGAGCGCAGCCGATTGGGTTCACGATAGCGAAAGAAAGCGAATCTGCTGAGATTTCCGGAACGACATTGGCGATGACGAACTGCATCGTAATGCTGATAGGCTCGATTTTCCAGCCGTTTTTGGGCGCGTTGCTCGATTTCTTCTGGAAAGGCGAACTGAATGAGGCTGGCGTGCGGGTTTATGGCATTGGGTGCTATGAGCAGGCGATATCGGTGATACCAATATTTTTGGATGAGGTGGCGAAGACGTTCCCGAAAATAAAGTCGAAGTGCTATATCGTGGTAGTTCCTGAAGCGGGTGTAGTTTTAACGGAAAATAATTCTCAGCACATGATAGAGAGCGGAACCTTTAAGGAGATATATGGCGGGGATGAACGAACGACACTACATGAGATGAGTGCAAGAATAATATACTCAAAGCGACACTATTTTGAATCAGGTATGTCTGGGACTGGATGTGCTTATAAATATAAAAATGTGCATGGCACGATTTTTACCTGCGTGATATATGGAGAGCAATCGAAAGAGGATGCGAATAACGATATCGAAAAGATAAACAAATGGCTTGATCAATTTTATTTGTATGACGCAGCGCCCAAGAAACCACTAAAAATAAAAGTACCAGTATTATACGGAACTGCTGAGCACATCAACGTGCAGTTACACGAAAAGCAGCTCGTCATACTATCAGATAACGTTTCGAAACGTATAGAAAAAGTATACCGGTATCGCACGATAACAAAAGCACCTATAATGAAGGGAGCTCCTATGGGGTATGTTTTGTATTACACGGGCGTATTTAAAAATCCAATAACGAGAAAGATGTATGCAAAACAAAGCGTAGATAAAAAAATATGGTACAAGTGCATATACGACTCGATTAAATATCTTATTTTTGGTGCATAAATAATTTCTGCTCGAAGAACCACCTTATTGTAAGCGGAAAGCGGATAGGGAACGTTGAACTGGGTAGAGGAATTTTGCTACACTGTTTGCGTGGTACGAGTTGGAATTTGGGTGGGATTTTTGGTGATTAGAGCTGTCTTTTTGTGTTGCATTGCGCTTTGCTTGTCGGGATGTTCTTCCTTGAAAAGTGTAGATACCGCGAAAGAGCTTACTAGCTCGGAAACGGTAAAAAGTTTCGAGCAGCCATCCATCCGCAAAATGATTGCGGATGAGGAACGGAAAAATGGAATTCCCAGCGGGATTTTGAATTCTATAGCTACGGTAGAATCTCGTCACAATGCGTATGCTGTAAATGCGCGAAAGAAAGCTCACAGTTTTAAAACAAGGGCGGAGGCGGTTAAATTCATAAAGAAATCTTTGGGTACCGGCTATGACAATATCAGTGTGGGATGTTTTCAATTACACTATGCCACGCACAAAAAGTATTTCGCATCAGTTGATGATATGCTTATCCCCGAATTAAATATTACGTATGCTGCATCACTTCTACGAACACTTTACGACAAGTATGGGACTTGGGAAGATGCGATTAAGAAGTATCATAATGGCAAAGCTAAATATAATACATCGTACTACCGGAAGGTCATGGATGTGTATAACAGCTCATACAAAGTCAGTTAGTTCCTACTTTCTCAGTGCAGATATATAACTCATGACTTCAGCAGTGATTTGATACATTAAAGATGTTATTTTGTAAAATGATGGGACGCTGTTTTTATGCTCTTGCTTTTTGATCTCGGAATTACCAAATGACTGATGCACTATCTGTGGAGTAACGCCTCGTATTCTTATGCCGAATTCCCAGGGGCGCATCATATAGTGATCCACCGGCATCGAAATCGGGAAAGCTCGCCTTACGAGTTCTATAGCTGATTTTCGATTTATCAAATAGCAACTTGCATTTGCAACGCGGGTTCTGAATTTAACCAATCGGAAAAGTCTCGATAGTTGCTTTACGGGCTTGGAGAAGCCATGACGATTTACATCGATATTGACAACATCCCATTCATTGCTATTTTCAAGCAGCAAATCTATGAGCTTTTTCAGCTTTTTTGGCTCAAATTCAACGTCATCTTCAAAGATTAGCGCGTACGAATGGTTCGAGGTTAAAAATTCCTTCCAAGTGTTGACATGACTTAAGTAACACCCAATCGTTCCGGCTCCGACTTCGTTGTGCATAAGTAACTTGTATTTAGACGGATTTGTTACGCTGTTACGGTATTCTTCTGTCAACTCTTTGCCATAAACAGCGGGAATTCGGGTATACGAGCACCCAAGTGCGTCAAGTTGCGGTTGCATATTGGCTAGTCTATCTGTAGATTTATCGAGATTTATGAAATAAACCTGAAGCGAACCATCGCCTTTTATCGAATATTCAGGAATACCTTCGTTTATCTCATGCAGTCTAACAAAGAAGCTACATCCGATAACAAGACTTACTATTACAACGACCAATCCTATCCGTACAATCTTCACAGAAATCTCTCCATAACGACAAATGACAAACACCAAGCACAAATCACTAAAAGGCAAGTGATTTCCCTAGGACAAGATTAGTTTTATTTCTTTGCTAAGGCAAGTCAAAGGAATTTTGGTAAATTCTTTGAAAGAAGAGCATCTTGATTGTGATAACTTATTTTATAAACTGGCGAAATAACTCCGTTTACCGTACCGGAGTCACAATTCGCCGACGTTGCTTCTGCGATAATCAGTTGTCGTTATTCTTTTTTGAGAATTTTTTATTTAGCTCCTCATCCTTTTCAAAATCATAAACAACTTCGCCTTTATCGGGTTTCCCTATCAAAAGCTCAAATTCTGATGGCAATTTTACAACTTTGGTCGGGAAAGATTTGTCCGTATAGTGTAGTTCGTACCTTGGAGCCAACTTATTTGTAAAATGTACTATAAGCGGGGCGGAATATATTTTATTTCCCGGAGAAATTATCGAGCGTAAAGATATTTTAAATTCGCTTAAAGGAATTTTATAGTCTTTGCTCAATATTTTCCAAACAGCATCTTCGAATTTATCCTCAAGCTCCCATGAATATGAATACGATGGAACCTCTGCATAGTAATCTTGCCTAGTCGTTACCGCAAGATTGTCATGATACACATCAGCTATTTCAGGCAATGAACACTCTAAAATAGCATCTTTCAAATAAACCAGTTGCTCATCTATCGGCTTTTCCCAAAACTCTTTTGGCTTGAAAGGAATTCCGTCTAAGGTATCTCTTGCCGGAGTTCTCTTGCAGGTTTCATATGTCAGTAATTTGCATGCCGGATATTCTACGAATTTTTTTAGTGTCTCATCATATACACACGGCGTCATGTATCCTATTTCAGAGTTGTAATATCTGTTTTTTCCAATCGTCACAAAAATTTGTTCGCTAATACTCTGTTGCGTTTCGGATGCTTGTACAGCTCCCATTAGCAAAACACTAGCAGCAACTAAATTTCGTATATTCTTCATATTTTTTTCTCTTTGTCAAAATCCTTCCCGTTTTTCATGCTACTAAAAGTTGTCTGCTAATTCAATGAGGTTCACGACATGCCAAACCCAGACATCAATTAAGCAAAAAAATTTGAAAGTCCCATTGACTAAGCTAGCGGGGTGGCGTACACTAGCACTCGAAAGGAGAGATTGCTAATATGGCGAATATGAAATTTAGACCTTTATATGACAGAGTTTTGGTAGAGCGCCTGGAGTCTGAGGAAAAGACTGCTGGCGGGATTATAATTCCGGATACTGCTAAGGAAAAGCCGATGCAGGGTTTGGTTGTCGCCGTCGGAAACGGTACGAAATCCGAAAAAGGGGATGTTGTACCGCTTCAGGTAAAGGCTGGCGATAAAATCTTGTTTGGCAAGTGGTCTGGAACTGAAATAAAACTCGAAGGAAAAGATTATCTGGTCATGAAAGAATCAGATATTATGGGAATATTTGAGTAATAAGGAGAATAGATATGTCCGCAAAAGAATTAAAATTTAGTGCAGATGCTAGAGAAAAAATACTGCAAGGTGTAAATACTCTAGCAAATGCAGTTAAAGTAACGATGGGACCAAAAGGTCGCAATGTCTTGATAGAAAAGTCGTATGGAGCGCCGAGGATTACGAAAGACGGTGTTTCCATTGCGAAAGAGGTTGAAGTTTCCGACAAGTTTGAAAATGTCGGTGCTCAAATGGTCAAAGAGGTTGCAAACAAAACATCAGATTTGGCTGGTGATGGAACAACGACTGCTACGGTTTTAGCGCAAGCTATTTTGACTGAAGGTATCAAGTCTGTCGTTGCAGGTGCAAATCCAATGGATTTGTTGCGCGGTATCAATATGGCT
>CACXNL010000017.1:20184-26203 GCA_902769055.1 uncultured Pseudomonadota bacterium
CAAGTTGGAACAATTTCTGCTAATGGCGAAAAAGAAATCGGTGAGATGCTTGCGAATGCCGTGTCCAAGGTCGGCAAAGAAGGCGTTATAACGATTGAGGAAGCGAAATCATTCCAAACCGAGCTTGATGTTGTCGAAGGTATGCAATTTGACAAGGGATATATATCTCCATACTTTGTGACGAACTCAGAGAAAATGACGGCTGAGTTGGAGAACCCGTACATCTTGATACACGAGAAAAAGCTATCCGGGTTGCAGCCGATGTTGCCAGTTCTGGAAGCTGTTGCGCAATCGGGTCGTCCGTTGATGATAATCGCTGAGGACATCGAGGGTGAAGCTCTGGCAACGTTGGTAGTAAACAAGTTGCGCGGTGGTTTGAGAGTAGCAGCTGTAAAGGCGCCCGGGTTTGGCGACAGAAGGAAGGCGATGCTCGAGGATATCGCGATTTTGACTGGCGGAACCGTGATTTCGGACGAAGTCGGAATTAAGCTGGAGAACGTGAACATTACGATGCTCGGATCCGCGAAGAAAGTCACGATAACGAAGGATGACACGACAATAGTTGAAGGCGCTGGTCGGAAAGACGACATACAGGCGCGATGCGGTCAGATAAAGGCGCAAATTGAGGCGTCGACATCGGATTACGACATAGAGAAGATGAAAGAGCGCTTGGCGAAACTGGCTGGTGGTGTCGCTGTTATCAGGGTTGGCGGTGCGACTGAAGTCGAGGTCAAAGAGAAGAAAGACCGCGTTGACGATGCAATGCACGCAACGAAAGCTGCGATTGAAGAAGGTGTTGTACCTGGTGGCGGTGTGGCGTTACTGCGCTCGATTGCTAAGTTGGATACGCTGAATGCAGGTAACGAAGACCAAAAAATTGGTATAAATATAATCCGTCACGCATTGACTGCGCCGGCTCGCCAGATTTCGAACAATGCGGGTGTCGAGGGCTCGGTAGTCATTTCGAAGATACTGGACAGCAAGGACTACAACTTCGGGTACGATGCTTCCAAGGACGAGTACACGGATATGGTAAAGGCTGGAATAGTCGATCCGACGAAGGTCGTCCGCACAGCTCTGCAGGATGCTGCGTCGATAGCGGGATTGCTGCTGACAACAGAGTGCGTCATAACCGAGAAACCGGAACCGAAAGAGACATGCAGCCACGCAAACCCAGGAATGGGTGGCATGGGCGGAATGTACTAAACACGACGCGACGGGGGCAGGCGGGCTGCCCCTTCAAGAAGATAAATTGAAACTAGAGCAATTTGAGGGTCTTGTTGTATTCCCTACAGGCGATGTATTGAATAAACAGGCGCGATTTTTTTGTAGGCAAGTATTTATTTTCTTTCTCCTCTAGAAATTCGCAACTTGCCAAAAATTGCAGCCAATTATCATAAGGGAAAGAGTTGTAAAAGCTGGGATATGCGTTGCTTGCTTCCTTGTAGAAACTATAGAGGTCTGTTTTTGCAATTCCACCTTTTGAAGCAACAAGATAATCCAATGCTTCATATTGGCTTCTGAACATAACGTTATAAATGCATTCAAGGTTATAGTAACAACACCTCAAAGCAAGTTCTCGGATTAGTAGGTCTTTTTCCGAGTATCTCTGTTCTTTGGATTGTTTGTCAACACATTCTGATATCGACTTTTCCCATGCTTCTATTTCCTCTTTGGCTATATCGTCGTCATTGATCGGCGGAAGGTTCCGGAACTCGTCTTTATCAACTGAAGGTATATTTTGTTCAGGTGAGCCGTTTTTCCCACATACAATCAAAGTATCTTTATACTGAAAAGATTTAATCCGATCAATCAGATCGGAAATGGGCTTCGAAAACTTCATAATAACCGCAAATCCTACTCCCCATCGCACCAAAGTTGGTATCAACGAAATCAAACTTTCCAACCACATAAATGCTCACAAAAGTAACTAAAATCGCTCTGCAATTGTACCATAAATGAAATCTCCGAGCCGAGAATCAGCATTCTCCGAGGGAATACCAAACGATTTAGAAAAATAGACTTTTGTCATCAACAAAGCAAGCCTATCGAAAAACCTACGTACGTACAGGGTAAAACATCATGCCTTTCCCTGCAATTGCACTGTTTCTCCAGATTATCGGAATTATGTCGTCATTTGCGCTAGAATTGTCGCAAATTTTACAGATTAAAGCTATAAAATCAAGGCTTTTGGTGCGATTTTTATTTTTTTATACGATTTCTGTAAAAAAAGTTAAAAAATGCAAATGAAGAAGAATAAAGCTCTATTATTGGGTAGCACGGTGTTGTTCTCGGTAATGGGCAGTATCGAGAAAGCTAATAGCGCTGAAGATTTAAATAGCGGGATGATCGCTTTTCCCGGAATCCTTGAGGGGAGTGGTTTTGGGCAGGATTGCATCAATCATGAACCAATAAGAAAAGAAGAGCTATTCCTTGACTATAAGGAAAAAAAGGCTCCGAGAACGGCAGAGGAAATCAGGAATGATATCAATAAAGAATCAGATGCTCTGAGCAACGGGGAAATTTCTAATGAAGAGAGGAAAGCGCAACTCAAACCCCTCAATCAAGAGCTAAATGAAGTGCTTGATGATGATGAAGCGATAGACGAACTAATAAAAGGACCAGAGCAAATTGAGAAAGAGATCATAGAAGTACACAAAAATAATGATGACCAATATCAAGACAAAGAAGACGAACAGAAACAAGAAGATCTATCACAGATAATAAAAGACGAGCAAAGAGACGAGCCCAAAGAGGAGGAAGACGATAAAGAAGAAAAGTTCACCATAGAGATAAATCAAGTTCTAGACGATGAAAAGGAAATGGGAGACGAGGAGAAAGATAAAAAGGACGCAGATAATGAACTAAATCAAGGCAATAAAACCAAGGACGACCAGCTTAATACATTTAAGTTGGGTAAAGAAGAACTGGATCAAGAAAACGACGATAAAGACGATGGGAACAAAATAGAACTACAGGACGAGGAGTATCTCAATAATGACAATAAAGACGACTTAAAGGATGAAGAGGAAGCGAACAATAAGAAGGAGATTATCGCAAATGCTAACTTAACTCCTGATGCGAATACCAAAGAGACGATAATCTCAACACCTGAAAACGCACAGGAAAATCAAAGGGATACGCTGGTTATAAAAAAGGAAACATCGATAAAGACGAACGAAATTAACCTACATGACGATGAAAATGTCAATAAAGTGAACGCAGTTGAAATAGCCAAGGAACAGCCTCGCACCTGGTACGGCAACGCATGGAATAAGGTAACACAAGTAGTCACAAATGCTTGGAGTAGTATCAAGACTGTATGGAGCAAAGTGAAATCTTTCTTAAACTGGAAGTAAACGATACTCGGAGGCAACATATAAGGGGCACTATCTTGGATGGATAGTGCTCTCTTTTTTTTTGTAATGAGTGGGAAAGGGCGTTTAATTAAAAATTGTACAGTACCTCAACACAGATGTTGACGGCTCGTGTTGCTAATGCTACCTTGAGAGCGTCATTTTACGCGGGGTAGGGCAGCTTGGTAGTTCGTCCTTTTACAAGATTATTGAATTGTAAGAAGTATAGATCATATGAGATGCCACGAAATCGATGAAAGATGGCGATTTTGATACAGAGAAGTATTTAAAACTCTTTAAACAATACAGGAAGTGAAAAAGGCTGCACAGATCGTACCAATCTGTGATTGAGTAGGAGTGTCCCCCCCCCCGTAGAGAGAGGAATGTGTTTATATTTCCAGTATACGAGAGAGATGCGAGCTGACGCGTAATCAGTTTTGATTTAGAGTTGTTTGCAGTGAAACCACTTAACACTTTTGACTTAAGAAATGATTGGTGTCGCTCCGAATTAATTGTGGTTTGATGTATATTCTTCTCGAAGTGAACATGCTTACGAAGATATTCTAAATAGATTTGGGGATTTGCTTTAGCTATGGAATCACCTTCTACAACAACAATGCTTGATAATGCACCACTGTTCTCAGAAGTAGCAAAAAGTCCCATACCGACTAAAGAGCCTATAAATAAGTTTTTTCTCAACACAACTCACATAAATAAAATAAATGCAGATCGAAGTATTTTAATATGGAATGACTTTATTTTGTATCCCACACGATGCGATCTTAGCTAATGAATGAAGGGGCGACGTTATACCTTAAACAGGAAAATATAAACACTCCAAATTGTAATTATAGATACCGCAGAAAATAGACCGCAGGCGAACCATTTCTTCGGCGAGACGTACCCAGTTGAGGACATCATTATCGCTACGGGACCAGAGTAATTTGTCAGAACTGATGACATCGAACTAAAAACCCCCAATGTCATAGCTATGGCAATCTTATCTAGTCCCAATGATATTCCAATGCCGAGAAATGCAGCGTATAGTGCTATTATTCGCGAACTTTCGCCTGAGAAAAAGTAGTGCGCAAAAAAGTATATCGTGGATAAAATAACAAATGCGATTTTGGGCGAATATCCGCCGATTACACTTGACACTACCTGATTGAACCATTCGATTACTCCGAATGAATTTAGGCAATTCACATACGATATTAAAATCCCCAGCATTATAACTGAGCTAAATGTGCTGTGGTTTGCTAGTATAGCTCGTATATCTAAAATTCCGAAAAAGTAAAAAATGCATACACCGAGCAAAGTCGTCACAAGCACTGGTATATGTATTACTTCCGCAAAAACCCACATAAGCAACATAAGCGCAAATGTTACAGTTATAAACTTTTCATTTTTCGTCAATGCTCCCAATTCTTTGTAATTTTTTTTTGCTTGTTCCTGGATACCTCCCAACTCACTAGTTTTTGGATTACAAACCAGTCGTACGACAAATGGTATTGCTAACAAAATCGTAATTCCTGGTATAATTACATACTTAGTCCATAATATCCAAGTTGTGTGAATTCCTGCATTCGCCATAGTTTCTATAACGATTGCATTTGAAATCATAGCTGTTATAAATATGGAACTACACACCGCGTTTGAGTTTGAATAAAGTAATGTCAAATATGCACCGATAGTTTTTTCAGAAACTCCCTTCACTGCGGAGGATATATACTTCGCCAATGATGTTACGAGCGGGTACCCCACGCTTGCTGCTCGCGCTGTGTTGCTTGGCAATGTTGGTGCGACGAAAAATTCAGTCATTATGATGCTATACGATAATCCCATAATGCCTTTGCCGAAAAACTTCATAAAAATGTATGCCAAGCGCATTCCGAGCGTCGTTTTCGTTATCGCGGTCGCCAGGGATAAAACTAGGAATAGTAGCCATGGGACTATATTGCTGAAGCCCGAAAAACCTTCTTTTACCTCTATCGTGCCAGTCAAATTTGCAATAAGCATCGTCATCAACAAAAACGCAACGGGAGGGCAAACTTCGAGCATTATGCCGCTCATTGACGCGATGAAGATGATGAGCATATGAAGCGCTTTTTCAGACAATCCAGGCACCGGCTCTATGAAAAACCACGCTACTGCCGCTGCGCCCAATATCGCGAGCAACCTGTTAACTTTTATTTCCGTGTCCATTGTGTTAACCCTTTGTTATTAAACAAACGCGAATTGCCTTCACATGTTAGCACTCATTCAAATAATCCACTTAAACAAAATTTTCGGTAGAAACTATATCTTTATTGGCATATATTATTGCTCGTTTAACTTAATCGCTTCCTCGCGTGGCGTTCGTTTTGTAGATCGTGTTAAATGTTTCTGTGGGGAGGCGCGACGTTTCATTCTTCGCGGATTTTGCAACTTAGTACAGCTGCCGGGACAGGGCGCCAAGATCTATGCTTCATAAGCATAAAAAGAGCATCACCCGTTGAGGTGATGCCCCTTGCAGCTAAAAACTTTTTGTTGTTCACTTCCACTCGAAGAAAGACTTCACCTTACTCCATCCGCTCTTTATACCACTCAAAACCTTCTGTATTACATTTTGCAGAGCACTTTTAGCTTTTATGTACCAATTTTGTGCAATTGGGGTCTTCTCA
>CACXNL010000018.1 GCA_902769055.1 uncultured Pseudomonadota bacterium
TATCCGTCCGTATTCTCTTGCCGGGTTGACCAGTTCCTCCTCTCGCGAATTCGGGAGTTCATTCCCAACTTTCAGTGCTGTTTTTGCAAAACCCAAGTCTAGTCCAGCCTCAAAAGCTAATGCCATTTTTTTGAAAGCTAGGGAATACCCTACGCTCACTTCAGCCCTGCATCCCCAACTCTTATTGCGTGAAAGCTTTAATGCATCGTTGATGACTTTCTGCTCCAGTTGAACTGTTTCGAGAGTGTACTCACCCGTGCCTACAGGTACCCCAGCAACCTTATCTCCTGCGCTGATTTCTACTTTTCTTATCTGAGGTTTCGCGGTTCTATACACCATTCCAGCACCACCACCTACGTACCAGTGTCCTGGCTCGCACGCCATTGTTGCCAATGTGCATCCTTCTGCTACCAATAGCAGTTTCATCATCTTGTTCATGTTTTCACATCATAATATACAAATTCCTACTCTCCATTCTATCTTAGTTATAAGGAGGTTAAGATGCCTTGTTCCATATTTCGTATTGCCACATTCTTAGGGTGTGATATTTTTGTCTCATTTAGGAGTGCGTCATTTTTGCCAAGCGTTTCCCCTGGAGAATTTTTCTATTGGTTGAAATTTGTGTTGAGCGAACTCCGTTACTTTGCTGCATTTTAAAATACGTCATCATGTAGTGCACTTCTCTTTGTAAGCGTGATGATTATCCCAAAGCTAATTGCCATTGCCAGCATTGAGCTGCCACCGTAGCTGATGAATGGCAGTGTCATTCCTTTTGTCGGTATTAAGTTCAACGATGTGCAGATATTTATTATGACTTGCATTAGTATTTGTACTAACAGTCCGAATACGGCGACAAAATTAAACATATTCGATGTCGCTAATATTTTCGAGATTGCTCGTATTATGAATAATGCGAAAATTGCAATCACAATTATGCACAGCATAAATCCAAATTCTTCTCCGATTACCGAAAATACAAAGTCCGAGTGGGAATCCGGCACCAGCATTTTTACGACGCCTTCTCCAGGTCCTTTTCCGAAAAATCCACCGCTTTTGAACGCCTCTATAGATTTTTGTATCTGAAAAACATCCGCATCTTCGCTCTTCATAAAAAATTTATCTATGCGGTCGGTGAAATGCGGAAATGATATGTATAAAACGAACATTGCTGAAATGATTGATGCTAGAAAAGTGATTATCATAGGAATAGATAATCCCGAAATGAAAAGCTGTGCAAAAAAAGTACAGGTGATTATAGCTGTCATACCAATATCCGGCTGAAGCAATAATAATGGCACAGCAAGTGCAAGGCTCACAATGGAAAGTATTATGCCTGGAAATTTACGGTCGTTATATTGCTCAGTAATCAGCCATGCAGTCAAAACTGCAGTTATAGGCTTTAAAAATTCCGATGGTTGCAGAGAAAATCCACAAATATTGAGCCACCGACGTGCGCCTTTTATTTCTGCGCCCCAGAATAAAGTACAAGCAATCAATATCAAACATAAAAAATACCCGATGAGAGCAAGTCGTCGGATGTGCTTGGGCTGCAGAAATGACGTAAATAATAATATGAATATCGCAATAGGAACTACGAGTAGATGCAGTTTAACGAAGTGAAATGGCAAAAAACCGAGTTTCATAGCAAGTGCTGGGGTCGATGCAACGCTGACCCAAATGCCTATTGCTATCAGAGCGAAGACGGAGAAGAGTAATACCTGGTCTATAGATAAGAACCACCTTCGCAATACTTTCGAGAAACTAACTGCCATTATTCTAACTCCCGAACCATTCTCACAAATTCATCGCCGCGTTGCTCAAAACTTTTGAATTGGTCGAAGCTAGCACACATCGGCGACAACAGTACGACACCGCCTTGTTGCGCCTGCTTTGCATCCCTATACGCCATTTGTAGCGCTTTTTCCATAGTTTCACAGCGCACTGTCGTCTTTATACCTTTAAATATCGCATCAAACTCGTCCATAGATTCACCAAACAGATATACCTTCTGCACCTCCGCAATATAATCTTTTATATAAATCATCGGATCAACTTTTTTGCTTCGCCCGCCAACAAGCCAAAATATATTTCGTCCAGCAAATGTAGCCAAAGCTCTAGCCGACGAGCCAGGATTGGTCGCCTTGCTATCATTAACGAATGTGACATTTTTAATGTGTCTTGTTATATTTAACCGATGAGGAAGCGGCATAAAGCTGCGTATATGATTTATTATTTCGCGTGACGGCAGTCCAAACTGCTTGCAAATGGCGTACGCAAACTCGATATTTTGATGATTGTGCTTGCCTGGTAAATTCGTAAAACCAGATAAATCGATAGCAATTCTCTCGGTTAAATTGTTCAAAATGGCGTTTTTGCGTACGTATATATCGGCGCTCGGGATATTCTCGTTCGATATTGTGATTACGTTATTTTGCGAAGCGTATTTATCCAAAGTTGCCGTGTCTTCATGCGAAATAAAACGTAATTTCGCATTGTCTAGCGCCCTGTGCTTCGCTGCGACATAATTTTCGAAATTTTCGTGAAACCCCAGATGGTCTGGCTCAATATTCAAAATGCAAGCCATTTCAAAATCGAGGTACTGGGAACTCGCCAACTCATACGACGACATTTCCAAAACGTACCAATCCGCCTTGGGCATATCGAAGTATGACACGCCAATGTTTCCCCCCATTTCTGCAGAAATTCCGGATTTTTGAAGTATATGGCAAATCAAAGCGGTTGTCGTAGACTTGCCATTAGTTCCGGTTACAGCGATTATCTTTGCATTGGGGTTGTAAATCCTAAAAATATCAAATGTAGACAAAACGGGAATATGTTTGTCATACGCCTGCTTTATTACCGGATGGCGATTATGCTCCATAATCGGTATTGACGGACTTTTCACCACTAAATCGACGTTACCAGGAAGTTCAGTCACTCTATTCGGAATATTACCGTTCGTATCATCGTATGCAAAAACATTCATGCCTTTATGTCTTAGGAAGACAAAGCACGATTTCCCAGAAATGCCATATCCAACAACCAACACATTGCGACAGGAACTAATGTCTACCACTTTCCGCTTACCCAACAGATGTATTTATGGCGGAGAGAGGGGGATTCGAACCCCCGATACGCTTTTGACGTATACTCGCTTTCCAGGCGGGCACCTTCAGCCTCTCGGTCATCTCTCCAACGGTTCTCATTTTACTCAAAAGACACTCAATCTTCAAATCTCTGCTTTTTCAAAAGGGTATCACCCTAATCAAGGTAAAACGTTATTCCCCTGCTAAGTGGCGGTTGTTCTTGTATCTGGTCACGAGCGTGCTTAATTTTATTTAAGTTATCTGTGTTATAAACAAAAAACAATTTTCCCTTATGCAACTTTATAAACAAGTAATCTTTATTCTTCTTAGGCAACTTATCCTGTAATGTTCGCAACACAGGGTGTCCTAAATTTTTCCCAATGAATACAGTAGTATAACTTCCGGGTTCAGAGATTATCTCCTTCGTTCCAAATTGCCTTTTTACGATCTTTGCGCATTCTGTGTAATCTATTCCATTTTCAACAATAAGCGAAATGCTGTGCATTGTGACTTTGAAATCCCGGTATAGATTTGGGTAATGCTTATCTACTAGCCCCATATATTTATCCACAAAATCCTTATCAATCTTTGCGTGTCTTTTTAAGTAATCATTGATGGTAGGCAAAATCCTTTTTGCCAAAAAGTCAACTCTTTCATCTTTTGGCTTTGTTATTATCGAATCGTGCGGCTTTGGCAAATTTTCTATAGCCCACAGTTTCGCAATCGCATGAGCAAGGATGTCATCCAGAAGATTGTATGCTGGATACGCATTTTTCGACTTGTGTTCATAAAAGAAGTTGCTCAGCGCCTTCGGAAGAACCATTGTTTTAAATAACGTATGACATATTTGCTCCAATAATTCGCATGTATCCGCAACTTTATTTGCGTAGTTGAATTTCAACATTATGTTTTCACCGAACGCCTTTGCAAAACTGCCTTCATTCTTTAGCGTCGAGCATACAAAAATCTTAAATTTAGTGTTTTTCTTTAAAGAACTACTATAAAAATCGAAAGCGGATGAAAAATCTAGCTCTGATTTCGACAAGATTTTATTTGTATAAGTTTTTAACTCTGCACATCTATCATTTAGCACTTCTACTTCGCTATCAAATTGTTTGTCGTATTTCTCACCAGCCTTGCGCCACAATTCCATAAATGTCGGTGTCATGAACTTGTGCCGATATTTAGCTTTATCCATTTCTGCCAGATTTGTCATAAATTCTGCTGTGTCGTAATCGTCTGCTGAAATACTGTCAAATGAACTTTCTATTTCATCGAACAGTGCCTTATACTCCGGCTCTTGCGCCTTCTCAAAATAAATCAGATGAAATAATGAAATATTTCGGTTTACTTGAAATTCCAAATTTGGCACAACAGCAAAACTCGAATTTAAGAACTGCAAGGTAAAAATTACCAAAAATTGCGATTTGTGTTTGAGCAAAGTCAGCCTTTTCGTCAGAACCTTCATATTTTCTTAATTTAGCTAGCCCCATACAATAAATCGTAACCTACCGTGAAGTATCGCATCAATTTTATCTTTCTGTTTTTACGTAAGATGTAGATTGTTTTTCGAAATCCATTTGTTCAAGTTGGCAATTTTAGAGCTGCTCACGGATGCTTGCTTCCTCCTTCATTTGCGCGGGATTGGTGTAATTGGTAAAATCTGGTGTCGTTCCGTGATAATTTCAGGACAGAAAAAATGGAGCAATTCAGAAGGACGAAGATAGTGGCAACGTTGGGACCGGCGAGTAGTTCGGAAGAGATGATACGCAAGTTAGCTATCGCTGGTGTTGATGTTTTTCGGTTGAATTTTTCTCATGGGGCGCATGAAACTCATCGCCAAAATGCCTCAATAATCAGGAAAATTGAAAAGGAGATAGGGAAACCGCTAGCCATTATGATGGATCTACAAGGTCCCAAGATACGGATTGGCGTTTTTGAAGACGGAAGCATTTTGTTGAAACAGGGAGCAAAATTTATACTCGATATGGAAAAAGAGTTTGGAAATTCCAAGAGGGTTGCTTTGCCGCATCCGGAAATTTTCGAGGCATTGAGGGAGGGTACGGAGCTACTTTTGGATGACGGAAAAATTAGATTGCGAATTGAAGATAATGATGGCTCGAAAATTATTACTGAGGTAGTGGATGGTGGGGTTCTCTTAAATAAAAAAGGTGTGAATATTCCTAATGCGGTACTTCCTATTGCCGCCTTGACTGAGAAGGACAAAGGCGATGTCGCAATTGCAAACGAAATTGATGCCGATTGGGTGGCGATTTCGTTTGTACAAACTGCTGAAGATGTCAGGTACGCTAGGAAATTTGTCAGCTCTGACGTCGGAATTTTGGCTAAAATCGAAAAGCCTTCAGCAGTCGATGGTATCGATTCGATTTTGGAGGTTTCGGATGCGATTATGGTGGCACGTGGCGATTTAGGCGTGGAAATGCCATATGAGGCGGTGCCTGGCATCCAGAAAATGCTGATAAACAAGGCAAGACGGCATAAAAAACCGGTTGTGGTTGCGACACAAATGTTAGAATCGATGATTTCATGTCATGTGCCAACCAGAGCTGAGGTTTCCGACGTTGCTTGCGCTGTAGCTGAAGGCGCAGATGCGGTTATGCTTTCAGCGGAAAGTGCTAGCGGTAATTTTCCGGAAGATGCAGTTAAAACTATGGCGAAGGTGGCGCTGAAGACCGAAGCGGATGGGCTTAGTTTTAGTCAAGATTTTACCAATATTTCTACTCTTGCCGAGGGGGTTAGAAATGCCGTTATAAATGACAATGTGAAGTTCGTCGTAGTGTTTACCGAAACTGGGCGCAGTGCTATAGACATATCAAATGGGCGACCTGGTATTCCGGTCGTGGCTCTCACACCAAACACCAAGACATTGCATAAACTTTCGTTGGTTAATGGTGTTAAGGCGTTTTTGGTAGGTGAACTCTTCAGTGTTACTCAGATGGTGGAGATGGCGCAGGATGTGGTAACTAGAAACTTTAGCACTAAGGGCAGTATAAAAGTTGCAATAGTTGCCGGTATTCCATTTAGAGCTTCTGGCAGTACAAATTTGTTGCATATTCACGCCATAGGAGCGCATATAAATTCGTGAATGTACAAAATTAAGAAAATATTTTTTTCTTGCGTGTAGCCGAAATGGGTGGGTACAATAGGATTGTAAGGTAATTCATAAATCGGGGAGGATTATGAAACTTCATAATCTATTCGCAGCAGGGCTAATACTGACTTCGTGTATGGTTGGGGTTGAAGCGATGGAGGAAGGCCGCTTACAAGAAAAGTCCGAGTTGTTTGATATTGTGAACCATTTCAAATGTAATCTAGGTAAATATACTTGGTTATCTCAGGATTATAGGGTGCTATATTCGAACTTACCATCTAGTTTGATATTCAAAGATAAATGGATGGTACATCAAACTAAAATAGATAATTCTGCTCGTATTGCGGACGCTCAACTGGCAAAAATTAAGGACAAAGCTAAGAACTTTTTTAAAAAATACTTGGCAGGAAATAACATACTTTATGATATTGCTTACAAAACCATTGATTTGGGAACTTATAAAGAAGGAACTGACAGCTACGATCTGGATAATTCAAGAATGTTTTTAGATTTCGATTATCTCGATACTATCAAAGGTATGCGATACAAAGTAAATGGAGGTTATTCGAATAAAAACAAAATGTATGGGGATGCCAAGGACAAATTACATCAGATATTACAAAATTACATTAACGATCTTGTATATCGAATGGAAGTGGCGGAAGACAAAAAACTAGTAGATAAACCGGATGAATACGAATGGGAGCTATTTAAGCAATACAAGAAAGAATTAAGTGATTTTGCCTCGAAATACATTAGCGTTGATTTTTTTGACAACATAGTTCTTCCCAAAATGCGAAAAAATTATTCTTATGATTTATATCGTGAAATATTGAATGAAATTAAAGACAAGTACTGCACATTGCATAAACAACACAAGGATAAAATCGATGAAATGTGGTGCGAGTGTAAACAAAATTTTTATAGAACGCATAGGATTTTTGTCAAATATCGCGGGGAAGCAAACCTAATTTCAACGATAGTTCATGAAACCGGACACGCTATCGGTGATGCAGATGCGCTTATGGAAAATAATAAATCGTATAGATGCGAGAACATGGAAGCTATCGCGCTTTATTTTGAAATATTGCTATATGGAGATAAGGAATATAAAGATTTTAACTATGTAAAAGTAGATCGATTGTTTTCTTTATACGCCGATCTTGCCGCTATTATCAGTGTAGGCGAATTGTACGAATGCAATAATATCATAGATATAAAGAATATATTAAATTTAAAGTGTCTGAGCGAGAAAAAGCGTATTGAATACGTCGCGAAAAATAAAGAGCTATGTGAAGAAATGCTTGAAACTTATAAGCGAACGTACGATCAGTTGGATCTAAAAATTGCTCTTCACAAATTCGGAGAAACGGATGAGGAGCATGATCAATCCGAAGACAAAAAACTGGCAAATAAACTAACGCGAATATTTGAACAGTTTGATGTGAGAATGGACAATAACGATATTGGCTTCGAGTTTAGCGATCACACAAAAGCGCTGTTTCATGCTTTTAAAGTAAAGGAGCAAGCCGAAAAACAGAAGTGGAATTTAGATAAAGTAATGTGCGAACTCTCCTGTACAAGAATGCAAAAACCAACACGTGAAGAATTCCAGAAAGTAGTCGATTGGCTGATGAACTAAACAACGAACAGACAAAGGCGCTGCATCAAGTTGCGGATATCGTACCGTGTTGAAACCAACCTGCGTTTCCCAATACGTCTCGATGTCTCAAAGAACGCACACAAAACTAAAATAACAAATAATGGCGGAGAGGGGGGGATTCGAACCCCCGGTACGGATTTACGTCCGTACGACGGTTTAGCAAACCGCTACCTTCAGCCTCTCGGTCACCTCTCCACGCTCCAATAGTAACGTTTTTCTGCCCCGATGGCAAATCGAATTGTAACCCACACAGGTAATAGGGACAGGGCGGTGTGACTTGGGTTTTGCAAAAACAGCACTGAAAGTTGGGAATGAACTCCCGAATTCGCGAGAGGAGGAACTGGTCAACCCGGCAAGAGAATACGGACGGATA
>CACXNL010000019.1 GCA_902769055.1 uncultured Pseudomonadota bacterium
TCGGAAATTCCTATATTCGGCTGATCAGACGATTTGATACCAACGTGAGCCTTATCTTTGAGCTTTAGAAACGAAAGCCCACTTTTATCTCGACTGGCAATGCTCGCTTGAGCTTTTTTGGATTTGTAAATAAACGATTCACTAGGCGTACTTTTCAAAAATTTAGAGTTGCCATGCACACCTTCTGCCAAGCAAGAAGAGCACAAGAACAAAAAAGAAATACACCTCAAATTCATACTTCTGAAAGCATCATTAACGACAGCTGCTATGGGAATTATGATACACCATATCGAGTTTTTCAACAACGATCCCTACGGCGCAAAAACTTTGCCGGTTTCTACTATCTAAACAAATTTCCTTGCGTCTTCTTCGATCTTCTTCTGAATTTCTCTAACAGAGAGAGTACCATCAAGAATGAGGTAGCGATCGGGGTATTGGTGCGCAAGTTCCAAGAAGGCGTTGCGGACTTTCTCGTGGAATTCGAGGTTCATTTTCTCGAACCGCGTTTCAGAATTTTCGCGCGAAAGCGACCTGGTAATCCCAATTTCTGACGCCAGATCTATGAGGTATGTCCTATCGGGCACCTGCCCGTGCGTGATGCCGTTATAAATCACATTCAGCAACCCAATATCCACACCTTTGCATATGCCCTGATAAACCAAGCTCGAGTCGTGAAATCTGTCGCAAATCACAATCTTTCCAGCGTCCAACGCCGGCTTTATTTTGCGCGCCCAATGGTCTGCCCGCGCAGTAAGGTACATCAATGCCTCGGTCATCGCATCCATTTTCCCAGGCTCGCCAGTAAGCAAAACCTTACGTATTTCCTCAGCCAAAGGAGTACCTCCCGGCTCGCGCGTCAAAACAACATCAAACCCGTCCTCTACAAAAAAATCATGCAACAACTTCGCTTGAGTACTTTTCCCAGTCCCCTCTCCACCTTCGAATGTTATGAACACTTGCCGTCCTCCATATACGACGTCACGATGGCACTGCGCGCGACGAAATCGGCGTTGTTATTGTTGAGGCAATCAGCGTGCCCTTTGACCCAAACCCACTCGATGTTTTTCGACTTTATTGCCTCAGCCAAAGCCATCCACAAATCCTTGTTTTTCACCGGTTTCCCAGATGTCGATTTCCAATCATTGCTTTGCCAGCCCTTTATCCAAGAGGTAATGCCATTTTTAACATACGTGCTGTCTGTGTATATTGTCGCGAATACACCATCAGGGATGTGATTTACTGATTCTATAGCTGCGGTTAATTCCATACGGTTGTTTGTCGTGTCCTTTTCAAAACCTGAAATATTTGATCTTTTGTCACGATAAATAAATACTCCCGCCCAGCCGCCAGGACCAGGATTTCCAATGCACGAGCCGTCTGTATAGATCTCTATTTTCTCCCCAGGTCTTAAATACTTCAAAAATTCATTAAACTCTATATCTTCAATTCCGAAATTATCATTCATGTAAATTACCTCAAAAAATCGAAACCTCAACACGTATATCTTTTATATCACCCGGCAACTGCTTGTTGACCGAAAATGGCACCTTCTGTTGGGGCAAAATTTGCATATTTTCGAATTCATTATTCCACGCCAAAACAAGTGACTTATCGTCGTAAACCGAAATTTTTACGCCATTAACTCTAGCTATTACTCTTTCGTCATAATTCAATATATCCCCAGTAACCGTCAACATATTTCCGAGTGTAATTTCATATTTGACATTAGACAACGCGACCTTGTTAACAACACTTTCAGATAGATATTTTGCTTTTCGTATTAAAAAATCATAAAAAATTGTGCGATTATGATAACATAACACAATGCTACCAATGAATAACAATAAAACAACATATTTCCATAATCTAGCGTAGCGTTTCGCATCGCGCGTGTGCGTTTTTCTTGAATTACGCGAAAGCTCAGAAATTCGTCGAATTTTCGCCGATTTATCAACTTTTATCGACGTATTCATCGCTACCTCGACGGCGGTATTCTTCAGCCACCACTTCCTCTTGCAGCGATAGCAACGAAGCCACCAGCCGTACCCCAGCTTTTCATTGCCAATCGGATTTTTCAGTATATCTGCCCCTAGCTCATAACAACATCCACAGTAGGGGCACTTAACGTTCATGTTTAGAGCGAGGGAAAACAATATCCACGCTGACAGGATACCGCTTATTTCTTCTGCAAAGCAAGGCGAAATGAAAAAACGAGTTTCCGAAAATTACCCATATGTTAGGCAATACAAATTGAATTGATTTTTTATGTTTTATTCGCATATTTTTTATGCAAAGTTGGAGCAAAAAAACTGTTGCAAAAATGCAACGGGGGGGGGTAAATCGCTGTAAAAAATCATGAAATTTTATAGACTTTGCCACGATAATGAGGGAGACTGAGCGTAGTAGATAGTTTTTTGTTGAGAACAAAATGAATACAAAAAAGTTTTTGGTTGCTGGGTTGATAGCTTCAGTGACAGTTGGTGCTTCGTCCGCGTCCGTCTGCAGTGATGGCGGATGGTATGGACAGGTGGCATTTGGCGTGTCTTTCAGCAAGGCGAAGTATAAGAACGACGCAAACACGAAAGACGTGTTGGATTTTAAGGATGCGAATATAGCAACATACACAGACTCTGGAAACAATAACATGGTTTATTACAAGAAGTCCGACTTAGAAAATCTCAAGAAGGACGTGGACGCTGCTAGTCTCTCGAAGAGAAAGACCGGTCTTGCTGGTGAGTTAGGCATCGGATATAAGTTTCGTGTTGGCGATATGATGATCGGTGTGAGCGTAAATCTTGGAAAGAACTTTGGCAAAATTAAGAAGACCGAGCAGGGGTTATCTGTTGCGGCATATTCTACAGTGGATAAGTTGCCCGATGGCACTGCTGCAAACCAAATTCAAAACGCAAATTTCACCCCGGCTGTTGATCCTGTTGGATCTGTAATGGTGATAAAGACGGATACCGATGCTGCGCTGAGTGTCAAATATGATTCAAGCAAGAAGGTCGACGTAAAGATGACCAACAAGGTGTATCTCTCTGTCATGCCTGCTGTAGAATATCTAGTAACTCCTGAGATAGGGATATTCGCGACGGCTGGTGCGAAGATAACTTCAGATAAGATGACAGTGAAGAGCGAAGATGGTGTTGTTGATTTGAGCAAATCTAAGACGAAGGTTGTGCCACAAGCTGGAGCTGGTATAAATTACAACATAACCCCTGAGGTGTTCACACAGTTGTCATACACATATGGCTGGAAAACGAAGATATCCAAGAAAGCTGATGATGGTGTAACACATAAAATGGATAGAGATGATCATGCGATACGTTTAGCTGTTGGCTACCTGTTCTAATCTCGAGAGACACATGCGCTCGGGTTTGTTGTCCGGGCGCTTTTTTATACCCGCTACTAAAATGCGATGGGGCTAGATAGGGTGCGTATACTTCATATATATGGTACAATGAAAGCATAAAACTGAAAAGCAAGCGGCAATGACCCCCGAGACGGATATACAAACCGTCCCCATAGAGGACGAAGTAAAAAACTCTTACTTGGATTATGCGATGAGCGTGATTGTGTCGCGCGCAATTCCGGATGTGCGTGATGGGCTAAAGCCGGTGCATAGGCGCATTATTCACGCGATGAATGAGACGAGTAATCACTATAACAAGCCATACCGCAAGTCAGCGAGGGTTGTCGGTGAGGTTATGGGAAAATATCACCCACACGGCGACGCAGCGATTTATGACACCATGGTGCGATTGGCGCAAGATTTCAGCCTCAGAGTGCCGCTTGTCGATGGGCAGGGAAACTTCGGCTCGATGGATGGCGATTCGGCGGCAGCGCCTCGTTATACGGAAGCGAGGATGGCACCGGTAGCTCACGAATTGGTCGCGAATATCGACGAAGACACAGTGAATTTCGCTCCGAATTACGACGGTACTATAACAGAACCGGTCGTGCTCCCAGCGAAATTTCCGAACCTGCTGGTGAACGGCTCGAATGGTATCGCGGTCGGTATGGCAACATATGTGCCAACACATAATCTTGGAGAAGTTATAGATGCTTGCTGTGCCATTTTAGACAATCCGGAACTGACAACTGACGATTTAATACAAAAGTATATTCCCGGTCCGGACTTCCCGACAGGCGGAATTATAATGGGGAACGGTGGCATACGAAGCGCGTTTAATACAGGACGCGGGTCGGTAATTGTTAGGGCAAAGACTAGCATTGTAAAAGATCGTGGCGAAAAAGAAAGCATTATAATTCACGAAATACCGTATCAGGTCAACAAAGCGAAATTGGTCGAAAGAATTGCCGAGTTGGTTAAGGATAAGGTCGTCGAGGGGATTAGCGACATTCGAGACGAATCAAATAAAGACGGCGTCAGGATTGTCATTGAATTGAAAAAAGACGTCGTTGGTGAAGTAATACTGAACCAACTATTTAAGTTTACGCAGCTCCAAACAAACCTGAGCTACAATATGGTCGCCTTGGTTAAAAACCGTCCGGTGAAATTGTCGCTACGTGAAATTATTGATAATTTCATCGAATTTAGGCAGGAAGTCGTTATAAGGCGAAGCAAGTTTAACCTAAAGAAATGTCGTGAAAAAGCGCATGTGTTACTCGGATTTGGACTAGCTATCGCAAATATTGATAGAGTAATTCAAATAATCAGATCAGCAGTAGACCGTTCTGAGGCAAAAGAAAACTTGATGGTGGAAGCATTTGATGCTGAGAATATCAAGTCGCTTTTGGAATTGGTTGATGGGTATTCGGAAAATGCGAAGACCTATAAGTTAACTGAAGAGCAGGCAAATGCAATTTTGGATTTGAGATTGCATAAATTGACGGGGCTGGAAAGAGATAAGATACAAAGCGATTTAAATGAGGTTATTGCGCAAATAAATGAGTTGCTTTCGATTTTGGGCTCGAAGCAAAAGGTGATAGAAATTATAAAAGCAGAAATGCTGGAGGTTAAAGAAAAGTATAATACGCCGCGATTGACCAAGATTGAACAGACTTTCGAGAGCGTCGAGGATGAAGATTTAATACAGAAAGAGGATATGGTTGTTACATATACTCTTGAAGGGTATATAAAACGAGTACCTCTTTCGACTTATCGCTCACAGAGACGTGGTGGGCGCGGCAGGAATGGTATGGAAACGAAGGAAGAAGATATCGTTAAAAGCGTTATAATTGCGAACACTCATGACGATGTTTTGTTCTTCACAAATGTCGGAAAAGTATACAAGATGAAGGTGTATAAACTTCCGATTGGTTCGCCAGTTTCGAAGGGGCGGGCGCTCGTCAATATGCTGCCGGTTGAGGAAAATGAAACCATAGCGACGATATTGACAATAAATAAAGATGAAGTGTTGAGTGATAAGACTTTGGTATTCACGACGTCGTTTGGGAATGTACGCAGGAATAAGTGCCAGGATTTCGAAAATATCCAATCGAATGGTAAGCGCGCAATTATGCTTGACGACAGCGAGAAACTCATCGATGTTAGGTTGTGTGGAAATGACCAGGATGTGTTCTTGAGTACAAGGAATGGTATTTGCAATAGGTTCCCGGTTGACGACCTACGGATTTTCGCTGGTAGAAGTTCCAACGGCGTGCGGGGTATAAAGCTAAAGCCAGGAGATGAAGTTATTTCGATGGCGAATTTAGATAGGTACGACCTCGAAAATTTGGAAGAGCGCGAGGAATACCTAAAGAACGCCGATAAATTGAGGAAACTTGTAAAAAAGGGCAAGCTGGAAAACGGCGGGATTGTCGAAGACAGAATGACAACTCTAGCACAGAATGAGAAATTGATACTGACGGTTACTGAGAATGGATTTGGGAAAATATCCTCCTCATACGATTACCGTTCGACGAGCCGTGGCACCCAGGGATTTACTAACTTAGCTATAACTGCGAAAAACGGAAAAGTTGTTGCGTCATTCCCGGTCAGATATGATTCTCACATAATGATGGTTACCAATACCGGTCGTATTATGCGATGCTCTGTTGAGGAAATCAGAATAACCAGAAGGATAACACAAGGAGTAATTCTATTCAGGCTGAATGAAGGTGAAATCATCACGTCGTTATCCGAAATAAATGAGACTGCTGATGAAGAGCCGGCGGTGAGCTAAAAAAGAAATGTTAACAATAGCTTTTAAATACATATTAAAAAGGCTATTGGTGACATTTCTCATAATTTCTCCAATCGTGATTTTCGTGGCATGGATTGTCCTGTCAGTGAAGTACATAAATATGATTGTCTACGATAACATATCTTTTGTGGCGTTTATGAGAATAGTTTTA
>CACXNL010000020.1 GCA_902769055.1 uncultured Pseudomonadota bacterium
CGCCGTATGCTGAACGGCACGTACGGTGGTGTGAGAGGTCGGTAAACATGAAAGCAGGAGATAAACACCTGTGATTAGTGTTTACCTCCTACTCGATTTCACAATTGCTCTCTCCGCTCTTTTGACATTAATATGCCTGATAATATAGGCGTACCATACGCCCTTCACTTTCTTTTTGCTACTGAGATAAAATTTATTAGCTAAAATATTTGGAAGTAACGAATTAAACGTGTATCTTTGCGCTCACTTTTCGACGATGGAAAGCATAATCACCACTAACCATATGTTTTGTCACCTACACACACATTTTGCATTTATACGACACATACATGTCGTTATTATTGGAGACAACCCTAAATTTACCTCGGCCGATGCCGAGGCTTTTTATATTGGTCAACATCCTGGCCAAACCTAAAATATCCTTGCTGAGCCGGAAAGGAACCGACGGCGAAGCAAGGATATTTTTTTGTTTAACCCCATATCATTTTATTTAACCGTGTGCGAGAGACGTCCCGTGCATAATTGTCAAACTCAAAGCTGACGTAGAAGTATCGTCAGCGCCGGGCCCGGCTTTTTACTTCGCTAACAACGAGTATGAAGCCAACAAGCTTAAAAACAAACCCACATCAACATTATTCAAAAATCCTTTTAGTTCTTACAAGTGACGAGGCGATTGAGAAAGGTATCATCGCCGAACGTAAAGTGTACCAATTGATGTCCTTCATCTTGCTTTGCTGGATGAATGACTGGATCCGTAGTTGGATATGGCCTAACCCAAAGGGCGACATCGGAGAGAAACAGATGTTAATTCTCATAGGCTGGCTCTACGACAAGGGTCTGGTATTTGAAGGAGGATGCTACGGCACCACGATTGCCAAACTGCTGATTGAAAAGAACGTGCTTACAAGCGTCAAGTCTGTCAAGTCTATCAAAAATTACTTCAGTAGTTTGACTAAAATGTCCCCAATAGTACAGAGGGAGGCTCAAAGTATTTACGCCCTCGTTTTTGAGCGAGTCCCTAAAAATGGCCGAAAATAGCGAATTTTAGGGACTTTCCCCAAAAAGCGAAACTTATTGCGTAACTTTGCGGCGAAAATCAAAAACCAATTATTTATGGCACAAAAACAAAAACTGAAAAGTGAACGGGGACGTCTGAACGAGGGCCTCAAGGACATGTTCATGACGATGGATCCCAAGTCTTTCCGCGAAGCATTGAAGCTACTTGCTGACTTGCGCGACTGTGATAAGCCAAGCTTCAACCAGTTGCTTGAGAAATTCGAGGAGCACAAGTTCAACAAACCAGCGGAGCATAGAGTGAAGGATGTTGAGAAGTTGCGGATCATCCGACGCAACGACGAGCTCAATGAGCTGCTGAGCATCCTGCTTGCCACCTACTGGACTTGCCAGGACAAATACGATGGCGGCTACTTCTGGTGCATGGTGCCCACTAAGAAGGCGAATGAAAGCGAAGCACAATTCGACATCCGTCGCAAAAGGATGGAGGATAATCTGATGCAAGTGATGCTCGATGTGCTTGATGACTGCGATTATTATATCCATAAATAGATATGGAAACAAATGTTCAGAAACCAAAAGTCGTTCATGTGAGGATGCTACGAATGGCGTCATCCGTCTGGGTGTGCCCATCGTCATTGTCTATCGTTTCTCTTCCAGCAATGAGCGAATCATTTTAGACTACTATTTCGAGTGATATTTTTATATCCTTATATATCCTTCGGATAGAAATCTTGGAGGAAATCTAATGTGGAAATTGCAGCTTGTCCCTACAAATACTTGACCGAACAACATTTCCTCAAAAGATTTCCACAATGATTTCTTGCCGCAGGCAATTCCAATAATGAATATTGTCCGGACAAAATATAATTGTTATTTGTTAATTATTAATTGTTAATTGATTAAGCTATGTTAGTAAAGAAAGTGAAACTGACTGAGATTGGTGAGATCATATCTTACCCCAAGAAAGAGAATGGTAACATCGTAAAGACTGCCGACGGCAAGGACGTGTTAGGCTATCGCCGACAGGTGTTGTTCGAGAGCCTTGATTTTCGCAAGGATTCCTTCCCCTTCATGCTATTCAACGAAGAGGTGGATAACTTCGACTTCGAAAAGGATAAGGAAGGTGAACTGCATTTCCAGTGCGACTCGCGTGAGACGAAGGCCCAGGAGGGCGAGAAGCGCTACAATGCCGAGCTCCGTCTGATCGATTTCATTCCTTCTAGAAAGTTTATATCCTTCGGATAGAAATCTTGGAGGAAATCTAGTGTGGAAATGGTGGTTTGTCCCTACAAAAGCTTGACCACGCTTTATTTCCTCTTAAGATTTCCTCAAAGATTTCTTGCGTAAGCAATAATACTCCATTTCTTACCTTTGCACCTGAATAAAGAATATCCAGGTGCAAAGAATAATGTTCTTTGAAAATTTGGATATACGATCATAATTTAGTAGCTTTGCTTTGAAT